>NZ_BPQG01000069.1 GCF_022179125.1 Methylobacterium cerastii | reverse complement strand
CTTCTGCAGCAGCCTGCTAGATCTCGATCTCGGTCCCCACCTCCACCACCTGCCGGGTCGGAACGCCGAAGAAGGCGCCTGTGCGCTCGGCGTTTCGCTGCATGAAGGCGTAGAGGCTCTCGCGCCAGGGCTGCATGCCACGGTGGTCGTTCTTCGGGATGATGGTCTCGTGGCCGATGAACACCGTGAGGTCGTCGAGCATCTGCGGCGGCAGCCGGCGGTGCTCGACGGCGCAGGCCAACCCGTCGGGGATCGAGGCGTCCTCCATGAAGCCGTAGCGCAGGGTCACCCGGTAGAAGTCGGGGGCCAGGATCGTGACGTGCCCGCGCTCGTCCCGCGGCACCGTCGGGGTCTCCTCGTACTGGGCGCAGACGATCAGCACCCGCTCGGGGAGGGCATGGCTGCGCTCGACGAAGCGCGACAGGTGCAGCGGGATGCCGTGCGTCGCCGCCGACAGGAACACCCCGGTGCCCCGCACCCGGACGAGGTCGCGGTGCTGGAGCCCGGCGAGGAACGCGTCCTCCGGCTGCCGCAGGCCGGCGCGCGCCTCCTCGACGAGCTGGTTGCCGCGCCGCCACGTCAGCATCATCAGCGCGACGATGCCGGCGAGGACCAGCGGAAACCAGCCGCCCTCGAACAGCTTTACACTGTTGGCCCCGAGGAAGACGAGGTCGATCACCAGGAAGAAACCGTTCACCGCGAGGATCGCGACGAGGTTGTAGCCCCACTTGCGGGCGATCAGCGCGGCGAGCAGCGTGGTGATCGCCATCAGCAGCGACACGGCGATGCCGTAGGCGCCGGCGAGGGCGTCCGAGGATTCGAACACAACGACGGCGGCGATGGTGGCCGCCGCGAGCAGCCAGTTCACCGCCGGCACGTAGATCTGCCCGCGCTCCTCGGATGCCGTCTGGACGATGTGCATCGGCGGTAGGAAGCCGAGCTGGACCGATTGCTGGGTGAGCGAGAAGACGCCCGAGATGATCGCCTGCGAGGCGATCACCGTGGCCATCGTGGCGAGCCCGATCAGCGGGTAATGCGCCCAGCCCGGCGCGAGCCGGTAGAACGGGTTCTCGATCGCATCGGGCGAGGCCAGCAGCAGCGCGCCCTGGCCGAAATAGTTGATCACCAGCGCCGGCAGCACCAGGGCGAACCATGCGATGCGGATCGGCCGGGCGCCGAAATGACCGAGGTCGGCATACATCGCCTCGCCGCCGGTGACGGCGAGGAAGGCCGCGCCCAGCATCGCGAAGCTGACGTGCCAGCCGGCATGGAACAGGAATTCCACCGCCTTCAGCGGGTTGGCGGCGGCCAGGATCTCCGGCTTGTGCAGGACTCCGCCGAGCCCCATCAGCGTGAGGACGAGGAACCACAGCAGCATCACCGGCCCGAAGATCTTCCCGATGAAGGCGACGCCCTTGCTCTGCACCAGGAACAGCGCGACGAGGATCGCGATGGTGATCGGCACGACGTAGCGGCCGAGCGCGGGAGCATCGACTTTCAGGCCTTCGATCGCCGACAGCACCGAGATCGCCGGGGTGATCGCGCCGTCGCCGTAGAGTAAGGCCGCGCCGATCAGCCCGACGACGAGCAGCAACGCCTGCCACGAGTGCGGCTTGGCGTGTCGGGCGCCGAGCAGCGCCAGCATCGCGACGATGCCGCCTTCGCCGCCGTTGTCGGCCCGCAGGATCAGCACCGCGTACTTCAGCGAGACGATCAGGATCAGCGCCCACAGGATCAGCGAGACGGCGCCGACCACCGCGATCGGGTCGGCGTTGCCGCCGCCGCTCGCGGCGCGGACCGCCTCCTTGTAGGCGTAGAGCGGGCTGGTGCCGATGTCGCCGTAGACGACGCCGAGCGCGCCGAGCAGCAGGGCGGGGCGGAACCCCTGCGCGGCGGAAGGCTTCGCGCCGCCCTCCGCGCGGTCATGACTTTCGCTCACCGGGCGCCCTCGTCGTTTCTTGGCGCGACGCTAGCAGGCGCCGGTCGCCCGTCCATCGGAACCGTGCGCCGTGGCCGACGATCGCGAGGATGTGTGTCGGCCGGGCGTCAGACCAGGGCGGCGAGCGCGTCGGGGCAGGGCGCGTCGCGAGCGATCACGATCACCGGCACCTCGACATGGCGGCCGATCGCCTCGGCGACCGTCTCCGGCGGCGTCGGGGCGCCGGGGCTCTCGTTGACGACGATCGCAAGCACGGGCACGTCGGCGGCGCGGCAGGTCTCGTAGGCCGTGAGCGTGTGGCTGATCGCCCCTAGGTAGCTGCCCGAGACCAGGATGGCGGGGCAGGCCAGCGACCAGAGCCAGCCGAGGCCGGTCGCCTCCTGGGTGACCGGGCTCATCAGGCCGCCGACGCCCTCGATCAGCAGCGTGCCGGCCTCGGCTTCCATCCGCTCGAGGCACCAGGCGACGACCGCCTCGAGTTCCAGCGTGCGGCCCTCGAGCGCCGCCGCCTGGTCAGGGGCGAGCTCCGCCGCGTAGCGCCAGGGCGAGCAGGCCGCGACCGAATTTTCCGACACTGCGACGCCCTGCGCCGCCAGAAGCCACGCCGTGTCGCTGTCCGCGAACCCGGGGTCGCCCACCGGCGGCACGCCGCTCGCGACGGGCTTCAGCGCCCGCACGTCACGCCCGTCGGCCCGCAGCCGCCGCACGATCGCCGACGTGACGTAGGTCTTGCCGATCTCGGTGCCGGCGCCCGCGATGAAGACGGTCGTCATGGATACCCGCTGCGATTCTCCCTTTGCCGCAGAGGCGCAGGGAGAATCGCCCTCTCAGGCCGAGTAGCTGCCGTGGCAGTGCTTGTACTTCTTGCCCGAGCCACACGGGCAGGGCTCGTTGCGGGCGACGCGGCCCCAGGTGGTGGCGTCGTCGGGGTCGCGCTCCAGCACGGCGCCGTCGGCCGAGAGCCCCTGCGCCGCGTAGCCGTAGGCCGGTCCGCCGCCGCCGTCGCTGCCGGAGCCGCGGCCGTCACGGGCCATCTCGTTCTCGCCGGTGACCGGATCGAGGTGCTGGGCGAACATCTGCGGCAGGCCGGGGGACTGGCCGAACGGGTTCGCTTGCGCCTCCGGCTCCTGGAACATGATCTCCACGCGCGAGAGCTGGCTGGTGACCTGCTCGCGCAGCTGCGTGACGAGGCCATTGAACAGGTCGAAGGCCTCGGACTTGTACTCGTTCAGCGGGTCGCGCTGGGCGAAGCCGCGCCAACCGATCACCTGCCGCAGGTGGTCGAGGGTCACGAGGTGCTCGCGCCAAAGGTGGTCGAGGGTCTGGAGAAGCACCTGCTTCTCGATGTAGGTCATCACCTCGGCGCCGTTCTTCTCCGAGCGCGCGGCGTAGGCGGCGTCGGCCGCCTTCTTCAGGCGCTCGCGCATCTCCTCGTCGGCGATGCCCTCTTCCTTCGCCCAATCCTCGATCGGCTCCTGAAGGTTCAGGACCTCGGTGACGCGCTCGCGCAAGCCCACCACGTCCCACTGCTCGGCGTAGGCGTTCTCGGGGATGTGGGTCGCGACGAGGTCGTCGATCGTCGCCTGGCGCATCTCCTCGACGGTCTCGGCGACGCTGTCCTGGCCCATGAAGTCGCGGCGCTGCTCGAACACCACCTTGCGTTGGTCGTTCATGACGTTGTCGTACTTGAGCACGTTCTTGCGCATGTCGAAGTTGCGCGCCTCGACCTTTTGCTGCGCCTTCTCGATCGCCTTGTTGATCCAGGGGTGGATGATCGCCTCGCCCTGCTCCAGGCCGAGCTTCTGCAGCATGCCGTCCATGCGGTCGGAGCCGAAGATCCGCATCAGGTCGTCCTGCAGCGACAGGAAGAACTTGGAGCGGCCGGGGTCGCCCTGGCGGCCGGAGCGGCCGCGAAGCTGGTTGTCGATGCGGCGCGATTCGTGGCGCTCGGTGCCGATGATGTAGAGGCCGCCCGGAAGCGCCTTCTTGCGGCCGGCCTCGGGGTTGGCCGGCTCGCCCGACGCCAGCACCTTGGTGCGGTTCTCGGCGATCTCGGCCTTGATCGCGGCGACCCGGGCGTCGCGCTCCGGGCCGTCCTCAAGCCCGGCGAGCTCCTTCTCGACGCGCATCTCGACGTTTCCGCCGAGCTTGATGTCGGTTCCGCGGCCGGCCATGTTGGTGGCGATGGTGATCGCGCCCGGCACGCCGGCCTCGGCGACGATGTAGGCCTCCTGCTCGTGGAAGCGGGCGTTCAGCACCGCGAAGCGCTTGGTCACGCGTCCCTCGCGCGCTGCGGCGTAGACGTCGGTCAGCGCGTTCGGGTCGGAATAATCGAGCAGGGTGAAGCCGGCCTTCTTCAGCAGCTCCGCGATCAGCTCCGACTTCTCGATCGAGCCGGTGCCGACGAGGATCGGCTGGTGGCGCGCATGCGCCGTCTCGATCTCCTCGATGATGCCGGCGTACTTTTCCTCGACGGTCCGGTAAACCTGGTCGTCCTCGTCGACGCGCTCGACCTCCTTGTTGGTCGGGATGTCGACGACTTCGAGCTTGTAGATCTCGGCGAACTCGTCGGCTTCGGTCGAGGCCGTGCCGGTCATGCCGGCGAGCTTGTCGTAGAGCCGGAAGAAGTTCTGGAAGGTGATCGAGGCCAGCGTCTGGTTCTCGGGCTGGATCGTCACCCGCTCCTTGGCCTCCAACGCCTGGTGCAGGCCCTCCGAGTAACGCCGACCCTGCATCATGCGGCCGGTGAACTCGTCGATGATTACCACCTCGTCGTTCTTGACGATGTAGTCCTTGTCGCGCGTGAACAGGGTGTTGGCGCGAAGCGCCTGGTTCACGTGGTGGACGATGGTGACGTTGTGGCCGTCGTAGAGGTCGCCCTCCTTGAGGATGCCGGCGTCGCGGAGCGCATCCTCGATGAACTCGTTGCCTTCCTCGGTGAGCGAGACGGTGCGCTGCTTCTCGTCGAGGTCGTAGTGGGCCGGCACCAGCATCGGCATCAGCGCGTCGACGGTGACGTAGAGCTCCGAGCGGTCGTCGACCGGGCCTGAGATGATCAGCGGCGTGCGCGCCTCGTCGATCAGGATCGAGTCGACCTCGTCGACGATCGCGAAGTTGTGCCCCCGCTGCGCCAGCTGGGACATCTCGTACTTCATGTTGTCGCGCAGGTAGTCGAAACCGTACTCGTTGTTGGTCCCGTAGGTGATGTCGCAGGCGTAGGCGTCCTTGCGCTGCTCGTCGTCGAGGCCGTGCACGATCGTGCCGACGGTGAGCCCGAGGAAGCGGTAGACCTGCCCCATCCACTCGGCGTCGCGGGCCGCGAGGTAGTCGTTGACGGTGACGACGTGGACGCCCTTGCCCGACAGCGCGTTCAAGTAGACCGGCAGCGTCGCGACGAGAGTCTTGCCCTCGCCGGTCTTCATCTCGGCGATGCCCCCCTCGTGCAGCACCATGCCGCCGATCAACTGCACGTCGAAGTGGCGCTGGCCGAACACCCGCTTGGCCGCCTCGCGCACGGTGGCGAAGGCGGGAACGAGGATGTCGTCGAGGCTCTTGCCGGCGGCGAGTTCCGCCTTCAGCATGTCGGTGCGGGCGCGCAGGGCCTCGTCGGACAGGACCTGGATCTCGGCTTCGAGTTCGTTGATCGCGGCGACGCGGGGACGATAGCCCTTCACGCGCCGGTCGTTCGACGAGCCGAAAATCTTCTTGGCGAGGGCACCGAGCATCGTGAACCTGCAAACGGGAAAGCCCGTCTGCGGTCTCCCGCAGACGGCTGGCCTTGGCTGAGTTGGTCGGGCTTATAGAGGTAAATATCGCAGGCCGCATCTAAAAGAGGCCGGCGCGCGATGGGCTGCGCAGAGGCGCCTCACAGGGCAGCCCCGGCCCACGCTCGGCGACCCGGTGCGCTCCGGCGTCGGACCCGCGGCTTCAGTTGATCTCGCAGAACCCGGCCCCGGCGCCGACGACGCGGCCCGGCGGGCACCAGGGGCCGGCGACGCGCACAGGGGACCGGGACGGCTTCGCAAGCTGCGACGTGTTCGGCAGCGTCACCGGAGTCAGCCCGGAGACCGGGGCGGGCGCCTCCGGCGTGGGTCGCGCCGTTGCGATCATGGCTGCGGCGCTGGCGGACGCGGTTGCGACGGGCAGCGGGATGGCGGCGGCCGCGATCCGCTGGGTCGCGTGCGGCGGGACCGGAGCCGGCGTCGCCGCGGCGGCGCTGCCGACGCCGAGCCGCAAGCGGAACCCGCGCGCCTCGGCAATCGAGGGCGTCGCCGCCAGCGCGCAGGCAGCCGACGCCGCCAAGGCGATCCATCCGATCTGCGAGATCCTGCGCATCCGTGCCTCCATCGATCGGGCAAGCCTGCCGCGGAGCGCGTTCACGAAAGCTCAAGAAACAGAGTCAACGCATCCGGCGCCTTCGACCGGACGGACGGCGTGACGCCGTCGCGAACACGCGGCCGCCTTTGCGGACTTCCTTTGCGCCTTGCCTTTGGGCGTCGCGCGATCCACCTGTCTGCCCGATTCCCGCGGCTTCCGACGCCGCTTCCTCGACGCCTCGTGCGACGACGTCCGGCCCTCGGCCGCGGCGGGTCGGGGCGAAACACGCCAGGAACGCCAACGCCATGTCGAAGACCCACACCCTCAGCGGCGCGAGCGCGCTCGCCCTGGTGCTCGCGCTCGGAGGCGCCGCCATCGCGCAGACGCCGACGCCGGCGGCCCAGCCCTCCGTCGCCGCCTCGGTGCTGCCGTCGCCCGACAGCGTCGTCGCCAAAGTCAACGGCATCCCGGTCACCGCCGGCGACATCGCGGTCGCCGCCGAGGACCCGGCCCTGTCGCTGCCGGGCGTCGACGACGCGCAGAAGAAGGGCCTGCTCGTCGATTACATGCTCGACCTGAAGGTCGGCGCGCAGGCGGCCGACGCCGCCAAGATCGGCGACACGCCGGACTTCAAGCGCAAGCTCGCCTACTTCCGCGACAAGCTCCTCCTCGACGAGTACCTCGAGCGCGAGGCCCGCAAGGCCGCGACGCCGGAGGCGGCCCGCGCCCTCTACGACCAGTCGGCCAAGCTGATGAAGCCGGAGGAGGAGATCCACGCCCGGCACATCCTCGTCGAGAACGAGGCGGACGCCAAGAAGATCGCCGCGCGGATCAAGGGCGGCGAGGACTTCGCCAAGGTCGCCGCCGAGACCACGAAGGACGCCGGCTCGAAGGCCGAGGGCGGCGACCTCGGCTGGTTCTCGAAGGACCGGATGGTGAAGGAGTTCGCCGACGCGGCCTTCAAGCTGCAGCCCGGTCAGGTCTCCGATCCGGTGAAGTCGCAGTTCGGCTGGCACGTGATCAAGGTCGAGGAGAAGCGCAACAAGCCGGTCCCGACCTTCGAAGAGCTCAAGGAGCAGATCGACCAGGCGCTGATCCGCAAGGCGCAGCAGGACCTGATCCTGAAGCTGCGCGCGGACGCGAAGGTCGAGCGCTTCGACGAGAACGGCAAGCCGATCGCGGCCCCGGCGCCGACCCCGGCCCCCGAGGAGCCGAAGAAGCCCTGAGGCCCGGTGCCGCCGGTCGCGTCCGCGCGACCGGCCCCCGTCTAGTTCGGCGCGGCGAACAGGTAGGCCGATTCCGCCGTGGTGGTCTGAGCCTCGGGCAGGATGCCGAGCGCGGTCAGCTCGTTCGTGCGCCGGTTTGACGCCAGGATGTCGAGCACGGCGATCACGAGCCAGGGACAGGCGATACCGATAAAGAACGCCATCTCATCACCCTTGCGGACCGGGGCTATCCGGACCTTTGCGGACCCGGGCTGCCCGGCGTCGAGAGCGCGATGATAGCCGCGCGCCGAAGCTTCGCAAGATGGCGGGCGAGCTGACGGCCCGACACGCCGGCCACGATGCCCGGACGGGCCGGGCGGTCAGACCCAGCCCTGAAGCTCGCGCCGCACCACGGTCTCGATCACCTTCATCCCGAGGTCGCTGTCGTTGAGGCAGGGGATGTAGGCGAAGCGCTCGCCGCCGTTGTCCTCGAAGTAGTGCCGGTTCTCGCCGTCGAGTTCTTCCAGCGTCTCCAGGCAGTCGGCGGTGAAGCCCGGCGCCACGATCGCCATGCGCTTCACGCCGGATTTCGCGAGGGTCTGCACGGTCTCGTCGGTGTACGGCTTCAGCCATTCCTCGTTGCCGAAGCGCGACTGGAAGGTGGTCCGCATCCGCTCGGTCGAGAAGCCCAGCTCCTCGCGGATCAGCCGCCCGGTCTTCACGCACTGGCAATGGTAGGGGTCGCCCTTGAGCAGGTAGCTCTTCGGCACGCCGTGGAACGAGGTGAGGATCACCTCCGGCTCGAAGTCGAGCTTGGCCAGCCCCTCGCGGATCGAATCGGCCATCGCGCGGATGTAGACCGGGTCGTCGTGGTAGGGCGGCGAGACCCGCACGGTCGGCTGCCAGCGCATCTGCATCAGCGCCTTGAACGCCTGGTCGCAGGCGGTGGCCGAGGTCGCGGCGGCGTATTGCGGGTAGAGCGGCACCAGCAGGATGCGGTCGCAGCCCTGGTCGAGCAGCGCCTGGATCCGCAGGGAGACCTCGGGCTTGCCGTAGCGCATCGCCCAGTCGACCACCACGCTGTCGCCCATCGCCGCCTGCAGCCGCTCGGCCTGGCCGCGGGTGATGGTCTTGAGCGGGCCTTCGTCGCGCTCGTTGTTCCAGACGCTCGCGTAGTCCTTGCCCTTCGGGCCGGGACGCTTGGTGAGGATGATCAGGTTGAGCAGCGGCCACCAGATCAGGCGCGGCACCTCGATCACCCGGCGATCGGACAGGAATTCCTTCAGGTAGCGGCGCATCGGCCAGTAGCTGGTCCCCTCCGGCGTGCCGAGGTTCATCAGCAGCACGCCGACGCGGCCCCAGCGGACCGGGGGGTGCTCGGCCGGAAGCGTGCCGGAGCCGGCGGCGCGCTGCGGCTCGACGGAGGTGACGGCCGACAGGGATGTCGGTGCGACGCGTTCGTTCATGGTAAGGTTCTCGGCCATGGCGGCCGCTTCCTGTCCTAGAGCCGCCGGGGGCGCGGCTTCGTGGGGCCGCGCGGCCGCACGACGGCGCTGCGGTTGTGCGGGATCGGATATCTAACTAGAGCACGAAGCCTGCCAGCGAAGATCCGGCCGACGAGAGCGCGACATGCAGTCTCCCCGCTACTTCCTGAACCACTTCATGCCGTTCACCGGCTACCCCTACACGGGGGCGCCCACGGCCTGCAATCTGTGCGGCTCGACCGAGAGCGTCACCGTCGCCGAGACCGACCGCCGGCTGAAGACGCTGAAGTCGATCGCCTGCGCCGAGTGCGGCCTGATCCGCACCGACCCGATGCCGACGCCAGCCGAGCTGGCGGATTACTACGCCCACGCCTACCGCGCCGACTACCAGCTCGCCTTCGCCGGCGGCCCGCCGCGCGTGCACCTCAAGCGCTCGGCGCGCGAGGCCGCGTTCCGGGCGGAGTTGCTGGCGCCGAAGCTCGTGCCGGGCGCGCGCCTGCTCGATTTCGGCTCCGGCTCCGGCGAGTTCCTGGCCGCCGCCCGGGCGCGCGGCTGCGAGGCGATCGGCGTCGAGCCGGGCCGCGACTATTCCGCCTACGCCCGCACGACGCACGGCGTCGAGGTGCTGGACGACGCGGGCGACGACCGGTTCGAGCCTGGTACGTTCGACGTGATCACCACCCACCACGTGATGGAGCACCTGCGCGACCCGGCCGACGTGATGGAGCGGCTGGCCCGCTGGCTCAAGCCCGACGGCGTGCTCTACGCCGCGGTGCCGAACATGGCCGCCACCGGCAAGCCGCCGCACGAGCGCTTCCACTTCGCCCACGTCCACGGCTTCGTGCGCGACACCTTCGACCTCACGGCCCGCCGCGCCGGCCTGGTGCCCCATACCGGGTACTGGCGCGAGGACACGACGGTGGTCTACCGCAAGACCGACGCGCCCCCGGTCGCGATCCGCTCGCCGGGCCTCGCCCAGCGCCTCGCCGAGGAGTTGAAGCCGATGCCGGCCGCGGCCTACCTCGCGTCGGGCGCCTGGATCTGGCCGATGGTCCGCCGCAACGCCAAGGCCGTGCGCGAGACCTTCTCGAACCGATAGCGGGCGTCGCGCGCGCGTCACGGGACGCGGCGTAGGGCAAGCCATCCGCCACGGTCGAGCCGCGCCATGCCCCCACCCAATCGCCGCCAGACCTTCGGCCTCGGTGCCGGCCTGGCCGCCGGGCTGGCGACGCCAGCCCGCGCCGCCGAAGCGTCGCCCGAGCCGACGCTGACCCTGCTCCTGGTCAACGACGTCTACCTGATGGGCGAGGTGGCCGGCCGCGGCGGCTTTGCGCGGCTCAACGCCATCGTGAAGGCCGAACGCGCACGGGGCGTCCCCGTGCTCTACGTTCACGCCGGCGACACGCTCTCGCCCTCGCTGATGTCCGGCTCCGACAAGGGCGGCCACATCGTCGACCTGCTCAATATCGCGGCCCCCGACGTGTTCGTGCCCGGCAACCACGAGTTCGACTTCGGGCCGGAAACCTTCCTCGAGCGCATGCGCGCCGCCGCCTTTCCGTGCTTTGCCGCAAACCTCCGCGACGGGGCGGGCGGCGCGATCCCGGGGATCCGCGACCGCACGATCCTGACGCTGGGCGGCGTGCGCGTCGGGATCGTCGGCATCGCTTTGGCATCGACGCCGGAGAAGTCCCAGAGCGGCGACCTGCGCTTCGGCCCCGAACTCGCGACCCTCGCCGAGCAGGAGAAGGCGCTGCGCTCCGAAGGGGCGGACCTCGTCGTCGCGGTGACCCATACGGCGCGTCCGACCGATCTGGCGATGCTGGAGGCGGGCTATGCCGACATCGTGCTGTCCGGGCACGACCACGACCTCGTGGTGCATTACGACGGCCGCCGCGTGCTGGCGGAGTCGAGCAGCGACGCGCACTACGTCACCGCCATCGACCTTTTTGCGACGATCTCGGTCCAGGGAGAGACGCGCGCCGTTTCCTGGCGGCCGAGCTTCCGCATCCACGATTCGAGCTACGTCGTGCCCGATCCCGAGACCCTGGCGTTGGTCCGGCGGCTGGAAGCCGACCTGTCGCGCCGGCTCGACGTGCCCGTCGGCGAGACGGCGCGCCCGCTGGACAGCCGGATCGCCGCGGTGCGCGCCCGCGAGGCGAGCTTCGGCAACCTCGTCGCCGACGCGCTGCGCGAGGCGACGCAGGCCGACGTCGCGGTGATGAACGGCGGCGGCATCCGCGGCAACCGGCTCTACCCGGCCGGGACCGTGCTGACGCGGCGCGACATCCTCACCGAGCTTCCCTTCGGCAACACCATCGTTTCGGTGGCGATCACCGGCGCGCAGGTCCGCGCCCTGCTGGAGACCGGTCTCGGCGAGTTCGGCCGCCCGGCCGGTCGCTTCGTGCAGGTCTCGGGGCTGACCGTGCGGGTCGACCCCGACGCGCCGGCCGGCGCCAGGATCGTGTCGGTGCAGGTCGGCGGCGCGCCCCTCGACGAGGCCCGCTTCTACCGGGTCGCGTCCAACAACTTCCTGTACGAAGGCGGCAACGGCTACGGCATGCTGGCGCAAGGGCGGACGTTGGTCGGCGCGACCGATGGCGGGCTCGTCGCCAACGCGGTGATCGACTATGTCGCCCGCCACGCGCCGATCGCCGTGCGCGAAGGCGAGCGCATCCTGGTCGGTCGATGACGAAGCTTTCCGCCTCCGCAGCCCTCGCCGACTTCCGGGCGAGCGGTTCCCCGTGGCTCGCTCTGCCGTTCTTCGCCGGCGGCGCGGCGGACGCGGTCGCGGCGCGCGTCGACGAACGCATCGCGGCGGGCGCGGAGGTGCTGCCGGCGCCCCAAAACATCTTCGCCGCCCTGGCGCTGACGCCGCTCCCCGAGGTGAAGGTCGTGATCCTCGGGCAGGACCCTTACCCGACGCCGGGGGACGCCAACGGCCTCGCCTTCTCCTATGTCGGCGCGCGCCGCCTGCCGGCCTCGCTCAAGGTGATCCTCGCCGAGGTCGAGCCGGACAAGGCGACGCGTGGCGACCTCACGCCTTGGGCGCGGCAGGGCGTTCTGCTCCTGAACAGCGCCCTCACCGTCGAGGCCGGCCAAGCCGGCGCGCATCTCCGCTACGGCTGGGCGGCGCTCGCCGACGAGGCGGTCGCGGCGGTGTCGGCCCGCGCGACGCCCGCCGCGTTCCTGCTCTGGGGGGCGCAGGCGCGGGCGCGCGCCGCGCTGGTCGACCGCGACCGCCACGGCGTGTTCGAGAGCGGGCACCCATCGCCGCTGAACCGCGCCCGCGACTTCCCGGGCTCGGCCCCGTTCGGACGCGCCAACGCCTGGCTCGCCGAGCGCGGACTGGCGCCGATCGAATGGCGCCTGCCCTGAAGGCTACTGGGCCGGCTTCGGCGCAGGCGCCGGCTCGGCGGGCTTGTCGGCACCGGGGGCGGGGGCCGCGTCGGCGCCTGCCGGCAGCAGCACGTTCTTGGCGACCGTGCCCTCGGGGCCGTATTCGCCGGCGACCGCGAGGCAGGCCTTCTCGCGGTTCTGCGCCATGTCGTTCGACATCAGCGCGAAGATCGACTGCACCCGCCCGCCGAACGGGCCGCGCGGGCTGACGTCGGCCGAGCGGGTGCCCTGCTTGACCAGCAACGCCTCGAAGGTGTCGGTGCCGATGCGGTAGCCGCAGACGTTCGAGGCCGCGAAGATGTAGGCGGCGAATTCCAGCGCCCGCGGCGCCGGCGCGTTGCGGATCTGCGCCTCGGCGGGCACCGCAGCGAGGGTGGCGGTCAGCAGGGCGGCCGAGGCGGCCAGGGTTGCGAGCAGGCGCATGGGCGTAGGTTTCCTCGATGTCCGGGCGACGACTTCTTGCGAGTCTCTGAGAGGGGCGGGATACGCCGAACGGTGAGCGCCGCACAGGGGGACCGACCCGGCGGATTGCCTCAGGACGATCACGGCAAAGGCCGCCGCAAAAAGACGGTTAAGCGTTACCTGCGTTGCAATCGTGCCGTGCACTGCCAGCGCGGCATTGGGCATTCCGCCCCCTTGTCCAGCACCAGACGGTCGCAGGACCTGTTTCGACTTGATCACGCCCGGCGCGCTCATGCGAAGCCTACTATTAACCGGTGACGCGCAGATCGGAGTTCGACCTCTTCCGCACAGAGCCGGACCGGACGCCGCATGCACTTCGCCCTCGACCGCCGCGCAGAACCAGATCCCGCCTTCGCCCCGCCCCCCTTGCGCCTGGCGGATGCCGGCGGAACGCCCTCGGGCGAGCGCCGCAACCGCTACGCCCGCTGGGCCCTGCATGAAGGCCTCGGCGAGGGCGACGTCGTCGCCCTGCTGATGCGCAATCAGCCCGACCTGCTGGCGATCTGGCAGGGCCTCGGCTCCGTCGGCGTCACCGTGGCGCCACTCGACCTGACCCTGCGCGGGGCGGCGCTCGCCCGCAGCCTCGACGCGATCGGCCCGCGCCACCTCTTCGTCGATGCCGGCCTCGCGGAAATCCTGTGCGGCGTGCAGGGCCTCGTGTCGGTGCAGCCGCTGGTATGGTGGCACGGCGGCGCCGACTTCGCCCGGATCGACCTCGAGATCGCCGAATACGACGACGCCCCGCTCGACCCGCAGGAATCGGCCCCGCGGCGCGCCTGAGAGATCCGCGAAACCCGGCGAGACCGTGTTAGGTTGGGAAACCACCGACACGGGAGCCACGGCATGTCCTCCACCGCGACGCAGACCGCACGCGCCGACGCGCCGCTTCTGCTGCGCGAAGATGCCGGCGGCATCGCCACGCTGACGCTGAACCGTGGCCCGGCGCGCAACGCGCTTTCGCTCGGGCTGATGGCGGCGCTGCAGGACGCCCTCGACGCGATCGCCGAGGACCGGGCCGTCCGCGTCGTCGTGCTGCGCGGGGCCGGCCCGGCCTTCTGCGCCGGGCACGACCTCAAAGAGATGCGCGCCCATCCCGGGCGCGAGGCAGCCGCCGAGGTGTTCCGCGCCTGCTCGCGCCTCATGCTGGCGATCACCCGGCTACCGCAGCCGGTGATCGCCCAGGTGCACGGCATCGCCACCGCCGCCGGGTGCCAGCTCGTCGCGACCTGCGACCTCGCAATCTGCGCCGACGACGCGCGCTTCGCGACGCCCGGCGTCAACATCGGCCTGTTCTGCTCGACGCCGATGGTCGCGCTCTCGCGCGCCGTGCCGCGCAAGGTCGCAATGGAGATGCTGCTGCTCGGCGAGCCGGTGGACGCCGCGGAGGCTTTCCGCATCGGCCTCGTCAACCGCGTGGTTCCCGCGGCCGACCTCGACGCGACGGTGCGGGCGACGGCGTCCCGCATCGCCGAGAAGTCGGCGCGGGTGCTGGCGATCGGCAAGGAGGCCTTCGGCCGCCAGGAGGAGCTCGGCCTGGAGGAGGCCTACGCCTACGCCGCCGAGGTGATGACCCGGAACATGATGCTTGCCGAGGCCGGCGAAGGCATCGACGCGTTCCTGGAGAAGCGCACCCCGATCTGGCCGGCGTGAGGCCTCAGCCGCGCCCCGCGGGGCCGGGGAAGCGGCGCGCGAACCAGTCGCGCAGCACCGCGCGCTCGTAGTACAGGCCGCCCGTCGCAAAGCGCGGGTTCGCCGTCAGCATGAAGTTGATGTCGGTGGCGGTGTCCTCGCCGCTGGCGACCACACGCCGGCCCCGCCGCAGCGCGTAGGCGAAACGGATCCGCGGGGGCGTCGAATCCTGGACCACACGCAGCCCACCCGGGGTGCCGAAGCCCGGCCGCTCGTATCCGGCGAGGTCGATGTCGAGGACGGTGACGTCGAGGCTCTCGTCCGGGCCGAGGCGCCGGCTGCCGAGTTCCTGGAAGATCCGCGTCATCTCGGCGAGCGTCGTGCGCAGGCTCCGGCCCGACGCGCCCCAGCGGTCCTCGGCGTCGGTGAAGCGCTCGGGCGCCACGTAGCGCACGCCGACCTCGGCGACGGCCGGGCCGGCGAGCGCCAGCCCCGCCAGGGCGGCGAGCGCGAGACGCCTCATTGCTTGGTGCGGTTGATCACCGCCAGCAACGCCCGGGCGACCGGCTCGGTGACGTTGCGGCGATACCTGCGGTGGACCAGCTGACCGTTGTGGTAGACGTCGTGCTCGACGTAGAGCCGCTCGCCGTCCCAGCGGACGATGTTGTCGGTCTCGGTGGTTTCCTCGACGCCGAGGTCGTCCCGAAGGATCGCGCTGCCGGTCTGGGTGAACATGCGCAACTCCTCGCACTTCGATCGGGGATCGCCAGCGCGGACGATCCCTCCGTCGAGGGCCACAATAGGCAACCGACGCGGACTGCGCCAGTTCTCGCGACGGCTCCCGAGGCTGCGACGCCTGACAGGCGACCGCCGGTCTCGCTCCCAACCAGATCAACGAACCGTGACCTGATCCTTGATCTTGTCGTAGGTGGCGCGGCTGAGCACGCGCTTCGACAGCAGCTGGTCGACCGAAGCGTAGGGCCGCCGCTGGATGATCGCCCGCCCGATGCTGCCGCCGCCGCGCAGACCGTTCAGATCCGCGACCGACGCGGTGTTGAGGTCGACGAGCGCCAACGCCCTCGGGCCGGCGGTGTCGGCGGCCGCGTCCACCTCCGCCCGCCCGGCAGGCTGGGAGGCGTCCAACTCGGGGGAGACGGTTCGCGGCTCAGGGGGCGTTTGCTGGACGGCGGGTGCCTCGGCCGTCGGCTGAGGCGCGGGCGTCGGCATGGTTGCCGGCGCAGGCATGGGAGCGGGTGCAGGCGGACGTGCCACGGCCGTGTCGCGCCGCGGCGCCGTCGAGGGCACCGGCACCGGCGGCCCGACCTGTCGCGGCGGCGGGGCCGTCGCCGCGGGCGGCGTCGCGACGGGCCGCTCGTCCACGGGGGCTGCGCCGTGCGGCAAAAAGTACTGGACCAGGGCGGCGAGGCAGCCCGCGACGACCAGCAGAAGCGAAATCCGCAGAATCGCCGAACCGCTCAGCATCTCCTCTCCCATCCCTGTGATTTTTCAAACTCTTGCCAGGATAGGGACTTCACGCTGCTTGAGCAAAGCGCGGCGTCGACGATCGAGGCGTCGTCAACAGGTGTCGGGGCCAAGACATCACCATCGAGACATCGCCTTCCGACGACGCCAACGGCGGGAACTTGATCGAACGTCCCGCCGGGGGCCGACGCGCATCCAGCCTCTGGCATCGACGCCGGGTCCTCGGCGGCCCATACCGGCCGGAATGCCGACCACCCGTCTCGACACCGTCCTCGCCGCCCCCGTCGCCGCGGCGCGGCGCCATCTCGCCGAACGCTTCGGATCGGTGCGCTACCTGCCGGCCCTGTTCGCGCAGGTGCGCGCCGCGAGCCCGCGCCTGTTCGCCGCAAGCCTCGCCCTGCGCCTCGTCGGCGCCGGCCTCCCGGTGGCGACCCTATGGCTCGCCAAGTTGATCCTCGACGCGATCGTGGCGGAGCACGCCCGGCCGCGCGCCACCCCGATGAGCCTCGACGCGTGGCTCTCGGACCCGCACCTGTCGCGGCTCGCCGCCCTCGTGGCCGCCGAGCTCGCGCTGGCGATCCTCGCCGACCTGATCGGCCGCCTGAGCACGCTCGTGGACGGCTTGCTCGGCGACCTCTACTCCAACGCCGCCTCGCTGCGGCTGATGCGCCATGCGGCGGCCCTCGACCTCGCCCAGTTCGAGGACAGCGCGCAGCAGGACCGGCTCGAGCGGGCGCGCCGGCAGGTCACCGGTCGCACCAGCCTGATCGGCCAGGTGTTCGGGCAGGGGCAGGCGCTGGTGACGCTGCTGTCGTTCGCGGCCGGCGTCGCGGTCTACACCCCCTGGCTGATCGTGCTGATCGCGGCGGCCTTGATCCCCGCCTTCCTCAACGAGGCGCACTTCACCCGCGCCGGCTACCGCCTGGCCTGGATGCGAACCCCGGAGCGGCGGCGGATCGACTACCTGCGCTACCTCGGCGCCAGCGTCGAATCGGCCAAGGAGGTCAAGCTGTTCGGCCTGAACGGCTACATCACCGACCTCTATGCCGGCTTGGCCGACAAGGTGGTGGCCGACAACCGCGCCTTAGCGATCCGCCGCGCCGGCTGGGGCGGCGCGTTCGCCGCGCTCGGGACGCTGGCCTACTACGCCGCCTACGCCGTCATCGTCTGGCGCACGGTGGCGGGCGGCTTCTCCATCGGCGACCTCGCCTTCCTCGCCGGCGCCTTCCAGCGCCTGCGCGGGCTGATCGAGGGCCTGCTGATCGGCTTCACCCAGATCGCGGGCCAGTCGCAGTACCTGGAGGACCTGTTCTCGTTCTTCGCGATCGAACCGTCGATCCACTCGCCCGACCGCCCCGTGCCCATGCCGGCGCCGATCCGGCAGGGCCTGACGTTCGAGGATGTCGGCTTCCGCTATCCCGGTTCGGAGGCCTGGGCGGTGCGGCACCTCAGCTTCACGCTGGCGGCCGGCGAGACCCTGGCGCTCGTCGGCGAGAACGGCGCCGGCAAGACCACCATCGTCAAGCTGATGACCCGTCTCTACGACCCGACCGAGGGGCGCATCCTGCTCGACGGCCTGCCGCTGCCGGCCTACGACCTCGACGCGCTGCGCGCCCGCATCGGCGCGATCTTCCAGGACTTCGTCCGCTTCGACCTCACCGCCGGCGAGAACGTCGCCGTCGGACGGATCGAGGCGCGGGACGATTCCGAGCGCATCGGCCGGGCGGCGGTGCGCGGCCTCGCCGACGCGGTGATCGCGCGGTTGCCGGGCGGCTACGACCAGCCTCTCGGCAAGCGTTTCGACGGCGGCGTCGACCTCTCCGGCGGCCAATGGCAGAAGATCGCCCTGTCGCGCGCCTACATGCGCGACGCCGAGATCCTGATCCTCGACGAGCCGACGGCGGCGCTCGACGCGCGCGCCGAGTACGACGTGTTCCGCCGCTTCCGCGATCTCAGCGCGGGCCGGGCGGCGGTGCTGATCTCGCACCGCTTCTCCACCGTTCGGATGGCCGACCGCATCCTCGTGCTGGAGGACGGCAAGGTGCTCGAAGCCGGCACGCACGACGCGCTCCTCGCCCGCCGCGGCCGCTACGCCGAGCTGTTCGAGCTCCAGGCGGCCGGCTACCGCTGATCCGGCTCGGCATTGCTCCGGACCTGGCATTGCTCCGCGCCCGGCACCCACTACCTGCAGCCTGCGCCTGCGCCTGACTTTTCACCTCGGCGGTCGCCGCCTCGGGAGTTTCCACGATGCCACGTCACGCCACCGCCCTCGTCGCCGCGCTCCTCGCCGGCGCGGCCTGCTTCGGCGAAACGGCGCACGCGGCGCCGGCGACCCCGGATGCCGCGACCAAGCCGGCGCCCGAGAGTCCGAAGTCCCAAAAGCCCGAGCCGGTGATCCTCGCCAACCATAAGGCGGTCTACGACCTGTCGCTGGCCTCCAGCGGCGGCACGCGGTCGGTCGAGAGCGCGCGCGGGCGCATCGTCATCGACTTCAAGGGCGACGCGTGCCGCGGCTACACCATGCAGACGCGGCAGGTGACCGTGCTCGAATCGGGCGAGAGCGGCGGCCGCACCTCGGACCTGCGCAACACCACCTTCGAGGGCGGCGAAGCCCACGACTTCCGCTTCCGCACCGTGACGGTGCTGAACGGCCAGCCGAGCCCGGCCGTGGACGGCACGGCGGATGCGAACGGCGACGCCTTCAAGATCCGGCTCAAGGAGCCGAAGAAGGAGCAGGTCTCGGCCGCCGGCCCGGTGCTGTTCCCGAGCCTGCACATGCGCCGCCTCGTCCAGGCCGCGCGGGCGGGCGAGACCACGATGTCGGCGAAGGTCTTCGACGGCTCGGACGACGGCAAGAAAGTCTACGACACCCTCGCGATCATCGGCCGCCGCGCCACGGGGCCGGCGAACGCCGCGGCGTCCGACCGCGACAAGCCCCTGCACGAGGGCGCGATGGCCACCGTGCCGCACTGGCCGGTGACCTTGAGCTACTTCACCCAAGGGGAGGGCGAGCGCACCCCGATCTACACCCTGACCTTCGACCTCTACGAGAACGGGGTCAGCGGCGCGCTCAAGCTCGATTACGGCGACTTCGCCATCCTGGGCGACATGACCCGCCTCGACCTCGACAAGGCGCCGGACAAGCCCTGCGCCCCGTGAGCGGCGCGGCGGCGCCTGTCAGAACTCGTCGGAGCCGCGCGGGGAGAGCCTTCCCCACGCCGCCGCGATCCGCTCGGGCTTGACGTCGAGCCCCTTGGCGCAAGCGAGCAGGACACCTTCGTCGCCCATGACGTGGTCGAGGACGCCGGCCAGGAACGCCGGGTCGGACAGCGACGCCCGCACGGTCTCGGGCGACAGGCCGGTGGCGTTCAGGAACGGGAACAGCCGGTCCTCGTCGGCGACGATCCAGCCGAGCACGTCCACGGCCAGGTTGTGGTCCGCGCCGGTGGCTCGCCCGGACCCATCGTCTTGAAGTGATTTGCGATTCATCAACATCTGGCGCTTACAAAGGAGGGAAGTCGGGTAACGTCCCGTAAAGGACGCGCGGCGGCACCGGGATCGAAGCGTGATGAAGAAGACGGTGCTCATCGTCGAGGACAACGAACTGAACATGAAGCTCTTCAACGATTTGTTGGAGGCCCATGGCTATGCGACCCTCAAGACGGCCAACGGCATCGAGGCGATCGAGCTCGCCCGCGCCCACCATCCCGACCTCATCCTGATGGACATTCAGCTCCCCGAGGTCTCGGGGCTCGAAGTGACCAAATGGCTCAAGGAGGACGACGACCTCAAGCACATTCCGGTCGTCGCGATCACCGCCTTCGCCATGAAGGGCGACGAGGAGCGCATCCTCGAAGGGGGCTGCGAGGCCTATTTGTCCAAGCCGATCTCCGTCGCGAAGTTTTTGGCAACAGTTCGCACGTATCTTGCCGACAAGTAGGGTTCGGATCGAGCCCTCGCCGGCGCCTTCGATCGCCCGCTGAAATTTTGTGCGAGGAACGATGTCGGCCCGCGTCCTGATCGTCGACGACCTCTTCCCGAACGTGAAGCTTCTGGAGACGAAGCTCGCGCTGGAATATTTCGACACCGTCGCGGCCATGAACGGCCCGGACGCGATCGCGATCTGCGAGAAGGGTCTGTGCGACATCGTCCTGCTCGACGTGATGATGCCCGGCATGGACGGGTTCGAGGTCTGCCGCATCCTCAAGAACAACCCGCTCACCGCGCACCTGCCGGTGGTGATGGTCACGGCCCTCGACCAGCCCTCGGACCGCCTGAAGGGCCTCGACGCCGGCGCCGACGACTTCCTGACGAAACCGATCGACGACACCGCCCTGTTCAGCCGTGTGCGCAGCCTCGTTCGCCTCAAGGCCGTCACCGACGAGCTACGCAGCCGCGCGCTGGCCTCGCGCGAGTTCGGCATGGGCGACCCGCTGGCGCTCGCGACCGCCGAGACCGGCCTCAACGCCAGCCTGCTGCTGGTCGAGGACCGGCGCGGCTCGGCCGAGCGGATGGCGGCGGCGCTCGGCCAGTACCACACGGTCACGGTCGAGGCCGACCCGCAGGCGGCGATCCACGTGGCGGCCGAGGGCAACTTCGACCTCGTGCTCGTCAGCCTCGACCTCGAAGGCTTCGACGGGCTGCGCCTGTGCAGCCAGCTGCGCAGCCTGGAGCGCACCCGGCAGGTGCCGCTGATCATGGTGGCCGAGGCGCATGACCGCGCCCGGATCGTGCGCGGCCTCGATTTCGGGGTGCACGACTACCTCCTGCGCCCGGTCGACCGGAACGAGCTGGTGGCGCGGGTCCGCACGCAGATCCGCCGCAAGCGCTTCTCCGAGGTTCTGCGCAGTGCCGTGCAGGCCTCGATGGAGATGGCCGTCACCGACGGGCTCACCGGCCTGCACAACCGGCGCTACCTCGACAACCACCTCGCCGGCCTGTTCGCCGATCCGCGGCTGCGCGAGCGCCCGGTGGCCGGGCTGATCCTCGACATCGACCACTTCAAGGCGATCAACGACACATACGGCCACGAGGCCGGCGACGAGGTGCTGCGCACCTTCGCCGACCGCGTGCGCCTACACACCCGCACCATCGACATCGTCGCCCGCTACGGCGGCGAGGAGGTGGTCATCCTGCTCCCCGACGCCGGGCTCGCCGAGGCCTACGCCATCGCCGAGCGCATCCGCGAGCGGATCGAGGGCACGCCGTTTCAGGTTCACCGCGACACCCGCAGCGTCGCCGTCACCGTCTCGATCGGCGTCGCGAACCGGCGGCCCGAGGATGTCGGCCCCGGCGAGATGCTGAAGCGGGCCGACCTCGCGCTCTACCGCGCCAAGGCCTCGGGCCGGAACCGTGTCGAGGCCCAGGCGGCCTGACACCTGCCGACCTCGGCCGAGCCGCCTCCGCTCGCCCCGACGTCGCCGCACCGCCGGTTGACACCCGTCCGCGCTTCGCCAACACCTCGCGCCGTTCGCGGCCGGGGCCGCCGGCACCTGCACCCGCGGCCGCTCCGGCCTTCGGATGGGAGTCCTGTGACGACGATGGCGGCGATGCGCTCCTACCTCGATTTCGAGAAGCCCGTGGCCGAGCTGGAGGCGAAGCTCGAAGAGCTTCGCGCCGTCGGCGCCCGCGACGGCGCGGTCGCGATCAGCGAGGAGGTCGGGCGGCTGGAGGCGAAGGCGGCGCAGGCGCTCGCCGAGATCTACGCCAACCTCACCCCCTGGCAGAAGACGCAGGTCGCCCGGCATCCGCAGCGCCCGCATTTCGTCGATTACTGCGCCGGGCTCATCGAGGAGTTCACGCCGCTGGCCGGCGACCGCGGTTTCGGCGAGGACGCGGCGATCGTCGGCGGCATGGGACGCTTCCGCGGCCGTCCGGTCTGCGTGCTCGGCCAGGAGAAGGGCGCGACCACCGAGACGCGCCTGCGCCACAACTTCGGCATGGCGCGGCCCGAAGGCTACCGCAAGGCGGTGCGCCTGATGGAGCTCGCCGACCGCTTCGGTCTGCCGGTGCTCGCCTTCGTCGACACCGCCGGCGCTTTCCCCGGGATCGAAGCGGAGGAGCGCGGGCAGGCCGAGGCCATCGCCCGCTCGACGGAGGCTTGCCTCGGCCTCGGCGTGCCCAACGTCGCCCTGGTGATCGGGGAGGGTGGCTCGGGCGGCGCCATCGCGCTCGCCACCGCCAACCGCGTCTTGATGATGGAGCACGCGATCTACGGCGTGATCTCGCCGGAGGGCGCCGCCTCGATCCTGTGGCGCGACCAGGGCCGCGCGCCCGACGCCGCCACCGCGATGAAGATCACCGCGCAGGACCTGATGCGCCTCGGCATCATCGACACCATCGTTCCCGAGGCGACCGGCGGCGCCCACCGCGACCGCTCAGGCGCCATCGCGGCCGCAGGCGACGCCCTGGCCGGCGCGCTCGCCGAGTTCGACGGGGTTGGCGCCGACGAGATCCGCGACCGGCGCGCCCGCAAGTTCCTCGAGATCGGCCGGCGCCTGTGAGCGGTCAGGAACCCGGCGGCCCCTACGGCACCGGCTTCCTGCGCGGGCTCGGACGCAGGCTCGGCGGTCTGCTCGCCAGCGAGCGCGAGCCCGGCCTCGTCAACCACGTCTCGCTCGGCGCCCACTGCCAGATGGCGCATGTGCTGAAGACGCTCGGGCTGCGCACCTGGTCGGGGCCGTTCGACTGGATCTTCACCATGCCGGGAATGGTCCGCGACTGCCTCGCCGACGACTTCGCCGACCTCCTCGACCGGACCCAGCTCGAGACGATCCCCCTGGCCGAGCGGCAAGGCGAGGGCATCTGGCGCGGACGCCACAGGCTGTACCGCGAGCGCCACGGCCTCGAATGCGTGTTCAACCACCACGACCCGGCCGCCGACGACGCCGACTACCGCTTCCTTGCCGACGGCGTCCGGCGCCTGCGGATCGCTTTGGCGAACCCCGCCGCCGCGAACCGATTCTGGCTGCTGACGCACCTCCACACCCCGATGGATGTAGTACAATCCATCTGCGACGCTTTGGCACAGTCTGGGTCACGGAACCATTTAACGTTTTTGCAACACCTGCCGGGGGCGTGCGAACGCCGCGTCGTCACCGGCGAGGCGACGCGGCCGGACCTGCGTTGGCTTGCGGTGGAAACCCCTTCCGCATCAATCGGTTTGCGGCTCGCCGAGCCTGCCGACGACGCCTTCCTCGTCGACGTGATCGCGGCGGAGTCGCGGCGCCCGGTGCCGCCATCCCCGTGATCCCCACGTTGGCCGTGCAGGGCAGGGCGGCGGGACGCCGATCCTTGCGGTAACGGAGGGGTAAGTTTACCAAAGCTAGAGAGTGGGGGAGTGACGCACGACGGTTGCCGCCAAGGCCCGCGCGCGGTGTGTTCGAGGACGAGGTTCCCCCATGGCTGTGCGCCGGTTCGCCGTTGCAAGTCTCGATCGCGCGTCCCGTTTGCTCGCGCCCGTCGTCGTCGCGGCCGCCCTGACCCTCGGCGGCTGCCAGGACGGGATGATCAACGGCGCCTCGACGCGCTCGCTGACGCCGATCCCGCCGCAGACCTTGTCCCTGATGCAGACCAAGGGCATGCAGCAGGGCGATCCGATCCTGATCCGCGCCTACAAGAAGGAAGCGGAGATGGAGGTGTGGAAGCGCGGCACCGACGGCCGCTACGCGCTCCTGAAAACCTATCCGATCTGCCGCTGGTCGGGCCAGCTCGGGCCCAAGCGCAAGCAGGGCGACCGCCAGGCGCCCGAGGGGTTCTACACGATCACCCCCGCCCAGATGAACCCGAACTCGTCCTACTACCTGTCCTTCGACACCGGATTCCCGAACGCCTACGACCGGGCGAACGGCAGCACCGGCAACTACCTGATGGTCCACGGCACCTGTTCGTCGGCCGGGTGCTTCGCGATGACCGACGCGTCGATGTCGGAGATCTATGCCGTCGCCCGCGAAGCCTTCGCCGGCGGGCAGCGCGCCTTCCAGTTCCAGTCGTATCCGTTCCGGATGACGGCCTCGAACATGACCAAGTACCGCAACGACCCGAACGCCCCGTTCTGGCGCAACCTCAAGGAGGGGGCCGACTACTTCGAGGCCCTGCGCGACGAGCCGAAGGTCGGGGTCTGCGGCACGAAGTACGTGTTCGGCGGCGCCGACGCGGCGGCCGGATCGTGCACGCCCAAGGTCGACCCGCTGGTCGCCGAGAAGCGCGCCCACGACAACCACGAGATCGCAGAGCTCGTCGCCAAGGGCACGCCGGCGACGCGAGTGGTCTACGACGACGGCGGCGGCAACCCGGTGTTTCGCGCCGAGCAGAGTACGGCCTTCGCCAACCTGTCCGGCACCGAGACCGAGCTGCCCTACAGCGCCAAAGATTACGGGCGGCACAACCTCGGCGACGTGAGCCGCCCAGAGAGCTTGGCCGCCGGCCCGCGCGAGATCGAGGTCGACGCCAAGGGCCGGCCGGTGATGCTCGCCGCCGCCCCCGAGGCGCCGATCCCGACGAAGGCCGCCGCCGCCCTCGGCAAGGGGGGCAAATCGGATGCGGCCAAGTCCGATACGGGTAAGTCCGATACGGGTAAGTCCGATACGGGTAAGTCCGATGCAGGAAAGCCCGATGCAGGAAAGCCCGGCGCGTTGAAGCCCGAGGCCCGGACGCTGATGGCCAAGCAGCCCGGCCCGGCCGACGACGACGCCAAGGCGACCGAGAAGGCCAAGCCCGTCCGCATCGCGGTCGCCGGCGCGGACGACGACCCGAGCGCCTACCAGAAGCTCCTCGGCAAGGTCTTCAACAAGGAGACCGCGCCGGTCCCGGCGACGCCCACCGCAGACGCGGTGGTGGCCGAGCCGATGAAGGCGGCGGCCCACAACGTGAAGATCGCCCACGTCGCGCCGCGCTCGGTCCACAAGGTGACGACGGCGCTTCGCACGGACAAATCCGACAAGGATTGATCGCCCGTCGACCACCTGAACCGAAGAGAGCCGCCGGTCGCAGGACCGGCGGCTCTCTTCGTTCGCAGAGCGATACTTTTAGAGCAGCGGGCGGTCGCGGTTCATCAGCCAGAGCGCGTGGATCATGCCCGGCAGGCCGAACATCAGCGTCAGCACGATGTTGAGCAGGAACTGCAGGCCGATGCCGTTGGTCACGAGGACGGCGATCGGCGGCAGGAAGATCGCGAGGAGGATGCGGACGAGCGACGACACGGGAACTCCGGGTATGCGGGCGTTGTCGCAGGTGGAACGAAGCTCGGCCGTTTCCGTTCCAGCCCCGGCCAGGGGATCCCCCGGCGTTCCGCGCATGCGCCGGCCATATCCCCGCCGTGAACTCGCCCGATGAGGCGGCCCGCGCGCCTTCCCGTCGAAGGCATCCCCGCGCCGCCGAGGGCGTTCCCCGTGACAGCACCGATCCGGCCCAACCCCCCCGACGGTCAGGCGATCCCGCGCGAGCGTCCCTGGACCGGGCCGGGCTTCGTCGAGTTCGTAGCGATCATCGCCCTGATGATGGCGGTCACCGCGATCTCGATCGACAACCTGCTGCCGGCCTTCCCGGCGATCCAGGACAGATTCGGGGTCAGCGACCCGAACCACCTGCAATGGCTGATCTACGTCTACATGATCGGGTTCGGCGCGGCGCAGATCGTCTACGGCCCGGTCTCCGACGCGCTCGGGCGGCGTCGCGTGCTGCTGGGCACGCTCGCCGTCTACGTCGCAGGCACGCTGCTGGCGATGGTCGCGCCGTCGTTCGGCTGGCTGCTCGCCGCCCGCGTGATCCAGGGGCTCGGCGCCGCAGGCGGCCGGGTGCTCTCGACCGCGATCGTGCGCGACCGCTTCGCCGGGCGCGAGATGGCGAGCGTGATGTCCTTCACCATGATGGTGTTCCTGATCGTGCCGATGATCGCGCCGGCGATCGGCGGGGCCATGCTCGCCCTCGGCTCCTGGACCTACGTCTTCGTCTCGATGCTCGGGCTCGCGGGGCTGCTCGCGGTCTGGTTCACGGCGCGCATGCCCGAGACCCTGCACCCGGAATACCGCCGGCCGCTCTCCTTCGCCTCGACCTGGGACGCGTTGCGCACGACGCTCCGCTGCCGCGTGGCGATCGGCTACGCCACCGCGCTCGGCCTGCTCACCGGCTGCATCATGGGCTATGTCGGCTCGGCCCAGCAGGTCTTCGACACCGGGCTCTACCACCTCGGCGAGCTGTTCCCCCTGGCCTTCGGCCTGGTCGCCGGCGCGATGGGCGCGGCGACCCTGGTCAACGCGCGGGTGGTCCGCCGTCTCGGGATGCGGGCGCTGTCGCATGCAGGCCTCACGGCCTTCGTCGCGGTGGCGCTCGGACAGGTCGCGATCGGGCTCAGCTATCGCGGGCATCCGCCGCTGGTCCTGTTCCTGGCCGTGCTGGCGGCCAACCAGTTCCTGATCAGCTTCGCGATGCCGAACTTCAACGCGCTGGCACTGCAGCCGCTGGGCGCGATCGCCGGCACGGCCTCGTCGTTCCTCGGATTCTACACCACGATCCTCGGGGCGCTGTGCGGCTTCGTGATCGGCCAGTGCTTCGACGGCACCACCCTTCCGATCGCCTTCGGCTATGCCGGGCTCGGCGCCGCGGCGCTCCTGGTGGTGGCTTGGACCGAGCGCGGAAAGCTGTTTCGCGGCGGCGTCTCCGGTTGAGGGCGGCCGCCGCTTAACCCGGTCTTCAGGGGCGCGGGGGACGATGCCGCCTTCGCCCCACACCACCGGAGTCCACGCGTGATCGCCCGAGCCCAGGACGGACTGCTCCTCGCTGCGCGCCTCTTGCTCGCGGCCGCGCTGCTGCCGACCGGCATCGCCCGCGCCCTCAACGTCTCGGGCTTCGCGCTGACGCTGGCCGGCGCCGGCGTCCCGGCCCCGAACACGGTGGCGACGCTCGCCGTCGTGGTCCAGGTGTTCGGGCCGCTGGCGCTGATCGTCGGCGTGCTGCCGCGGATCACCGGCGTCGCGCTGGCCGGGTTCGCCGCCCTGACGGCGGTGCTGCTCCACGCCTTCTGGCAGTTCTCCGGCCCGGCGGCCGCAGCCGAGCGCACCCTGATGCTGGCCGATTTCGGGCTCGCGGGCGGCTTCCTGATCTATGCGCTGACCGGACCGGGCGCCTGGAGCTGGCAGGGCTGGCGCGCCGGCACGGCCGGCCGGCCCGTCGCGAAATCCGCGTCGAAAGCCTCGGCCAAAGGTGGCGCGAAGGCCAGCGCCAACTCAAACCGCCCCCGCCGCGCCAAGGCGGCCTGAGACGGGCTCGCGGCGGACCGCGCTACCGCGCTGCGAGCGCGATCAGGCCGAGGTGCCCGGCGATCCCGAGGAACCCGACGAGGTTGATCCCGAAGACCCGGCCGCGCAGCCTCACGTCGTCGGTCAGGGTCTGCACCGCCGTGTGCGCGAGGCGGCCGGCGACGAACAGCCACGCGCAGGCGACGTCGAACCGGCCGACCTCGCCCAGGGCGACCAGCAGCGCGACGCAGCCGACCATCAGAACCGGCAACTCGAACTGGTTGGCGAGGTTCCGGGTGATCCGCGCGACCGCCCGCGGCTCGTCGCGCCCGAGCACGAAGGCGTCGTAGCCGACCTCGCCCCGCCCCACCGCGCGCAGGCGCGCCAGCGACAGCCAGACGTAGAGCGCCATCATCAGCCCGATCTGGGCCATCACCGGTTGCAGGATCAGGGCGTTCAAGGGAGGCCTTCGCAGGCGGGTCGACGGGGTGGGGGCACGGCCTATTGCCGGCCCGGCGCGGCCGTCGGCGCGGTGCGCGCGATCATCCGGCCGGACACCTCGGCGCCGGCATCCTGCGCGAGTTGCCGGAAGGGGAAGACCGAGGCGGCCGAGATCAGCGCGACGGCTAGGAACGCCGGGCCGAAATCCGCGGCCGCGATCGCGCTGCGGCCGTGCCACGCGGCGGCCCCTTCCAGCGTAAGCGCGCCCAGCGTCACGCCGAGGCTCAGCGAGATCTGCTGCGCGACGCTGGCGAGGCTCGTGCCCGCGCTCATCTCGGCCTTCTCGAGGTCGGCGTAGGCGATGGCGTTGACGCAGGTGAACTGGAGCGAGCGCAGGCAGCCGCCGAGGAACAGGATGCCGAGCATCAGCCCATGCGGCGTGCTCGCGGTGTAGAGGCCGTTCACCGCGAGGAAGAACGCGGCGAACACCGCGTTGCAGACCATGACCGGTCGGAAGCCGTAGCGTCGCAGGATGCGGGGGCCGACCGTCTTCACGAACATCGCCCCGGCGGCGGCCGAGAACGTGATCAGCCCCGATTGCAGCGGATCGAGCCCGAACCCGACCTGCAGCATCAGCGGCAGCAGGAACGGGATCGCCCCGGTGCCGATGCGAAACAGGCTACCGCCGATCACCGCGATGCGGAAAGTCGGGTGGCGCATCAGGTCGAGGCGCAGGATCGGATGGGCCATCCGCCGCGAGTGCCCGAAATAAAGCGCGAGCAGCACGGCGCCGCCGCCGAGGCTCGCCCAGGTCATCCAGCCCGGCAGCAGGTGCCGGCCGGTGGAGGCGAGACCGAGCATCAGGGCGGCGAGCCCCGGCCCGAGCATCGCGAAGCCGACGAGGTCGAGCGGCGGCCGCTCGGGCTCGCGGACGTCCTCGAAGTACAGCGTCGCGAGCACGATCCCGACGATTCCGATCGGGATGTTGATGAAGAAGATCCAGCGCCAGTCGAGATAGGTGGTGATCAGGCCGCCGAGCGGCGGACCCATGATCGGGCCGATCAGGGCCGGAATCGTCAGGTAGGCGAGCGCCGAGACCAGCTCGGCCTTCGGCACGCTGCGCAGGATCACGAGGCGGCCGACCGGCACCATCATTGCGCCGCCCAGACCCTGCAGGAACCGGGCGGCGACGAAGCCGGCGAGCCCGTTGGAGACCGCGCAGGCGACCGAGCCTGCCATGAACACCGCGATCGCCGCGCGGAACACGGTGCGCGAGCCGTAGCGGTCGGCCATCCAGCCGCTGATCGGGATGAAGATCGCCAAACTCACCAGATAGGCGGTGAGCGCGAGCTTCAAGGCGATCGGATCCTCGCCGAGGCTCTGCGCGATGGTGGGAAGCGCCGTGGCGATCACCGTGGAGTCGGTGTTCTCCATGAACAAGGCGGTGGCGACGACGAGGGGGACGATCTGGGATGCGCGCATCGGGCCGGAGGAAGGTTCGGGGCGCCCTGCCTCGTGGCGTCGGCGGGGCGTGCGCTGCAGCGCTTGACACGGGATGTGCGCCCGGTCGATCCGTGGCGGATCGGCCACGCTTTGTTTCTGAACATGGCTGAACGCGGCCTCGACCCTTCCGAGACGGGGGGATCGGCCTTAAGCTTTACGGTAACGATGCCGAGCTTCCGCGCGGTGCCCCGACGTTCGTCGGCGGCGCCCGGGACGCCGCGGCGAGACCCGCGAAAGTGCCAGGATGCTTCGTCCATCGACCCTGCCCCGATCGGTGACAAGGCTCGCCGCCGCGTCTGCGGTGATGTGTGCGCTCGGCGCCTGCGGCACCGTCCTCCTCAACGACGTCGGCTCGCTCTCCCGATATGACCGCCTCCGGGCCAGCACCGAGGCCTCGACCACGGCGCGCCTCTACGCCGACGCCGGGGCGCTCGCCCGGACCAAGACCGTCCGGATCATCCCGACGCAGTTTCCCGCCAACGTTGCGGGCGCCGTCGGCATCGGCGAGGCCGAGCGCCGGCTCGTGGCGAACAACGCCGACCGCGCGCTCTGCTACGAGCTGTCGCTGCGCTACGACGTGGTGTCGAGCCGCAACGCCGACTTGACGGTGCGCGCGCAGGTGACCCGCGTCGACCCGACCGACCTGCTCGGCGCGGGCGCCACCATCGGCACCTCCGCCGCCGTCACCGTGGCGGGGCAAATCGGCATCGGCTTCGCCGAGGGGCTCGGGCGCATCCCGATCCCGCGCGTGCCGATCGGCCTCGGGAGCCTCACGGTCGAGGCCGAGGCGCTCGACCGCCGCCACGAGCAGCGGGCGGCGATGGTGTGGGGCGGGGCGGCGAACTCGTTCACGAGCCAGCCGCGCTACTCGCGGATCAGCGACGCCTACGACCTCGCCGGCGACTTCGGCCAGGATTTCGGCTTCTACCTCGCCACCGGCGAGGACCCGTTCAAGGCGCCGCTCACCCTGCCGACCTGGAACCGCGTCCGCGTGACCACCCTGGGCGAGGCTCCGCTGGACCCGGATTGCGAGGCGTTCGGCCGGGCGCCCGGCGTCGACGGCATCCTCACCGACTACATCGGCCTGCCGCCGGACTATTCCGACAAGGGGCCGCGCACCCGCTGACGGGCGGGGGCGTCCCGGACGCCATGCGGCGGACGCAACCGGCCCACGCGGCGTTTATCCCGCACCGCGCGGGGTTGCCGCCTTTGCGGGCACCGCACCGCATGATACTGGCCCGTGCCAACCCGCTCCATGCCGCGTTCGACCTTCGGTCGCCCCGGCAGCCCTCCAGGACCGTTGGCTCATGGCCCGTATCAGCTCCGCTTCGATCATCGAGGGCCTGACCTTCGACGACGTCCTCCTGCGCCCGGCCGCCTCCTCGGTGATGCCGACCGAGGTCAACGTCGCGACGCAGCTGACGCGCACCATCAGCCTCAACCTGCCGATCGTAGCCTCGGCCATGGACACCGTCACCGAGGCGCCGATGGCCATCGCCATGGCCCAGAACGGCGGCCTCGGCGTGATCCACCGTAACCTCGAGCCGGCCGAGCAGGCCGAGCAGGTGCGGCTGGTCAAGAAGTACGAGTCGGGCATGGTGCTGAACCCGATCACCATCCATCCCGACGAGACCCTGGCCGACGCCTTCGAGGTGATGAAGGTCAACCGCATCTCCGGCATTCCGGTGGTCGAGCGCGGCCCCAACGGCTCGCGCGGCAAGCTCGTGGGCATCCTCACCAACCGCGACGTGCGCTTCGCGACGCACCCGGCCCAGCCCGTCTCCGAGCTAATGACCCGCGACCGGCTGATCACCGTGCGCGAGGGCGTGACGCAGGACGAGGCCAAGCACCTCCTCCACCAGTTCCGGATCGAGAAGCTGCTCGTCGTCGACGACCACTTCCGCTGCATCGGCCTGATCACGGTCAAGGACATCGAGAAGCAGGTCACCTACCCGAAGGCGGTGAAGGACGAGCAGGGCCGCCTCCGGGTGGCGGCGGCCACCACCACCGGCGACCAGGGCTTCGAGCGGGCCGAGCGCCTGATCGACGCCGGCTGCGACGTGATCGTCGTCGACACCGCGCACGGCCACTCGATCAAGGTGCTCGACAGCGTGCGCCGGGTGAAGCAGCTCTCGAACGCCGTGCAGGTCATCGCCGGCAACGTCGCGACCCGCGAGGGCACGCAGGCGCTGATCGACGCAGGCGCGGACGCGGTGAAGGTCGGCATCGGGCCGGGCTCGATCTGCACCACCCGCATCGTCGCCGGCGTCGGCGTCCCGCAGCTCACCGCGATCATGGAGGCGGTCGAGGCCGCCCACGACGCCGGCATCCCGGTGATCGCCGACGGCGGCATCAAGTATTCCGGCGACCTCGCCAAGGCGATCGCCGCCGGCGCCTCGGTGGCGATGCTCGGCTCGCTGCTGGCCGGCACGGACGAGGCACCCGGCGAGGTGTTCCTGTACCAGGGTCGCTCCTACAAGAGCTATCGCGGCATGGGCTCGGTCGGCGCGATGGCCCGCGGCTCAGCCGACCGCTATTTCCAGGCCGAGGTCAACGACACCCACAAGCTCGTGCCCGAGGGTATCGAGGGGCAGGTGCCTTACAAGGGCCCGGTGGCGGCGGTCTTGCACCAGCTCGCCGGCGGCCTGCGCGCCGCGATGGGCTATGTCGGCGCCCCGACCGTGCCGGACTTCCAGGAGCGGGCGCAGTTCATCCGCATCACCAATGCGGGTCTGCGCGAAAGCCACGTCCACGACGTGACGATCACGCGCGAGAGCCCGAACTACCCCTCGCGGACCTAAGGCTTGGCTGAAACCGGCCGTCCCTTGTTCTTCTCGCCGACCCTTGTGCGATCTCACCGGCAGCGAGGCGCGAAGTTGGGATCGTGGGCGACCTGAATCTGACGATTGTCGATCAGATGCTGATGGCGCTATTGCTCGAGCGAGCGGCCGAAGATGGGCGCGCGCCCGAGGAGATCGCCAAGGACGCCCTCTTCCGCGGCCTGATGTGGACGCCGGCAGAGCGCCTCGCACACGCCGATCGCATCCGAGCCGCCTCCCGGGACCCCGCCGACGGCGATCGGCTCGAAGACAGCACGCTGATGATCCGGCGGTTGCGTGACGGAACGTGATCCTCGTCGTTGACGCGAGCGTCATCGTGAAATGGTACATCCGGGAGGAAGGGTCGGACGGCGCCCGTCGCCTTCTGTCCGGACCGGACTTGCTCGTCACACCGACCCATGCGGCCGCCGAGATCGGGCATGTCCTCACGCGCCATGTGCGTGCCGGGGCGCTGCCTCGGGACGAGACGGCCGCGGCGCTCGCAGGGCTGTCCCGCACGGCGTCCGCAATCCCGCTCGGCGTGCTCCATGCCGAAGCGATCGCGGTGGCGGTCGATGCAGGGACCTCGTTCTACGACGCACTCTACGTCGCGGCGGCGGCCGGCTGGAACACGCGCGTCGTCACGGCCGATCTGCATCTCGTCCGCACGATGTCGGGCACACCGTGGGCCGCCCCGGGTCGTCGGCCTCACGGATTGGTCGGCTGAACCTCGGGGTCCATGAGGGCTGAACGCGCGGATCGACGGTGTGTGATCCGAGACGGCCGTTGCGCCGCGCGTTCGGCGCACGCATGGGATCGTCAGGTGAACGCTGCTCGGGAGAAGACGTGATGCGGGTGCTGGTGGTCGGGGCCGGGGCGACCGGTGGCTATTACGGGGCGCGGCTCGCCGAGGCCGGGCGCGACGTGACGTTCCTGGTCCGGCCGGCGCGGGCGAAGAAGCTCGCCGCGAACGGGCTCGTCGTGACGAGCAAGCTCGGCGACCTGCACCTCGGCGCGCCGCGGACGGTGACGGCGGACGCGCTGGCCGAGGCCGGCGGCTTCGATCTCGTGCTGCTCTCGTGCAAGGCCTACGACCTCGACAGCGCCCTCGACGACATCGCCCCCGCGGTGGGGGAGGGCACCGCCATCTTGCCGGTCCTCAACGGGCTGGCCCATCTCGACGCGCTCGACGCGCGCTTCGGCGCACACCGCGTTCTCGGCGGTTCCTGCGCCATCGCGGCGACGCTGGGGCCGGACGGCGAGATCCGCCACATGAGCGACTTCTGCACCCTGACCTACGGCGAGCGCGACGGCACCCGCTCCGAGCGCTGCGCCGCGATCGAGGCGATGATGCAGGGCGCGACGTTCCAGCCGCGCCTGTCGGACAGGATCGTGCTGGAGATGTGGGAGAAGTGGGTGTTCCTCGCCACGCTCGCCGGCGCGACCACGCTGATGCGGGGCGCGATCGGCGACGTCGTCGCGGCCGAGGGCGGCCGGGACTTCATCGCCGGCCTGCACGACGAATGCCTCGCCATCGCCGACGCGAACGGGTTCGCGCCGCGCGAGAAGGTGGCGACCCAGGCCCGCGTCATGCTGACCGCGGACGGATCGCCGCTGACCGCCTCGATGCTCCGCGACATCGAGGGCGGGGGCCGGATCGAGGCCGACCACGTCGTCGGCGACCTGATCGCCCGCGGGCGCGCGACGGAGCGCAAGCTTCCGCACCTCGAGCGCGTGTTCACCGGCTTGAAGACCTACGAACATCGCCGCGCCCGCGAAACGGTCGCCTGAGACCTCGGCCCCGATGAGCCGAGGGACGGGACCGATCAGTAGCGCGGGCCGGGCGGCGGGGGCGGGTTGCCGTATTCGAGCTGCGTCTTCGCATCGAGCGGGCGGCGCGGCGGCGGCGTGAGGTCGGGTGCGGCCGGCGCGGTGGAGCAGGCGGCGACCGCCAGCATCAGGATGCCGGCGAGGGTGAGGTGGATCACGGGCGACATGGGTTCATCCGGCCTTCGCGACGCAGGGACGCGTCGCAGCCTGCGGGTCTGGACGCTGATCGCGCCGGAAGCTCGGCCGTATCGTGTCCGCCGCGCGGGCTAAGCGTGGCCGTATCGTGGCGTCGCCGATTTCCTTCGACAGGCGGTGGGCGCCGGGTCTATCGCGCTCGCGACACCTGCTGATCCGCAAGAGGAGACCGTCCTGACTCCAGCCGCCCGCTGCGCCGCCGCCATCGAGGTGCTCGCCGACATCGCCGGCCGCCGACGGCCGGCCGCCGACGCCCTTAAGGATTGGGGCCTCAACCACCGCTTCGCCGGATCGGGCGACCGCGGCGGCATCGCCAGCCTCGTCTACGACGCCCTGCGGCGGCGGTCCTCGGCCGCCTGGATCATGGGCGACGACAGCCCGCGCGCGGTGCTGCTCGGATCGCTCCGCCTGCAGCAGGGCCTCGCCGCACCCTCGATCGCGGCGCTGTTCAACGGCGAGGGCTTCGCGCCGGAAAAACTCGCCGAGAACGAGGGCCGGCGCCTGTCGGAGGGCAACCTCGCCGACGCGCCGCCGCACGTCGCGGGCGACGTGCCGGAATGGGTGCTGCCGCAGCTCGAGGCGATCCTCGGCGACGAACTCCTGCCCGAGCTGAAGGCGCTCGCCCGGCGCGCGCCCCTCGACATCCGCGTCAACGCCCTGAAGGGCGACCGCGAGGCGGCGATGCCGGGCCTCGCCCACCACGGCGCCGCGCCGACGCCGCATGCGCCCATGGGCCTGCGCGTGCCGATCGGCGCAGACGGGCGCGGGCCGGCCCTGCATGTCGAGCCGGAGTTCTTGGACGGCTGGTACGAGATCCAGGACGAGGGCTCGCAGCTCGCCGCGATGATGTCCGGCGCCCGCAAGGGCGAGACGGTGGTGGACCTCTGCGCAGGCGGCGGCGGCAAGACCCTGGCGCTGGCCGCGCTCACCGGCAACGGCGGCCGCCTCGTCGCCACCGACGACGACCCGCGCCGCCTCGCGCCGATCCACGAGCGCCTGCGCCGGTCCGGCGCGAACGCCGAAGTGCGCACGCCCCGCGGCGGCCGGATGCGCACGGACGTGCTCGGCGACCTCGACGGGCACGTCGACCGCGTGCTGGTGGACGCCCCCTGCACCGGCACCGGCACGTGGCGCCGAAACCCCGACGCGAAGTGGCGCCTGCGGCCCGGCAGCCTCGCCGCCCGGGTCGCCGAGCAGGCGACGGTGCTCGACCGCGCCGGGAGCCTCGTGCGCCCCGGCGGCCGCATCACCTACGTCACCTGCTCGCTGCTGCCGGCGGAGAACGACGACGCCGTGGCGGGCTTCCTCGCACGCGGCGGCGGCGCGTTCGCGGTGGTGCCTGCGCGCGAGGTGGCGGACGCGCACGCTCCCGGCCTCGCCGAGGCGCTTCGCTTCACTGCGCACGGGCTGCAGATGAGCCCGGCGCGCACCGGCACGGACGGGTTCTACGTCGCCACCCTGACCCGGGCCGGCTGAGGGCCGCAACCGCTCCGTCCAGCCGGCGTTGTCCGAGCGATCCCGAAGACGCTGCCTCTCAAGACGCCGCCTCGAAGACACCGCAGGAGACCGATGGGCCTGGATCGGAGAACGCTCCTGGCGGCGACCGCGGCCGCGATGGCCGGGCAGGGCGCGGCGCGGGCACAGGGGGCGGTCAAACCGCCGGGCGAGCTGGTCCCCGCCCTGCCGCGGACGGCGCCGGGCGCGCAGCTTCAGGTCATCGACCTCTGGCCGGGCGACCCGCCGGGCGGCGGCGAGGGTCCCGATCCGAACGGCTACCGCTTCGACGAGACGGCGCGCGGCGTCATCACCAAGGTCGAGCGCCCGTGCCTTCTGGTGATCCGCCCCGACAAGCCGAACGGGTCGGCGATGATCGTGGCGGCCGGCGGCGGCTACCGGTTCATCGACATCGGCAACGAAGGCGTGCCGGTGGGCCAGATGCTGACGGCCGTCGGCGTGACGGTCTTCCTGCTGATCTACCGGCTGCCCGGCGAGGGCTGGGACAACGGCCCCGACGCCCCGCGGCAGGACGCGCAGCGCGCCGTGCGCCTGGTCCGCGCGCAATCGACGGAGCTCGGCATCGATCCGGCCCGCGTCGGCGTGCTGGGCTTCTCGGCCGGCGGCCACCTGATGGGCGAGACCGCGGTCGGCAACCAGAACCTCTATCCGCCGGTGGATGCGCACGACGCCCTGCCGTACCGGCCGGCGCTCGCCGGGTTGCTCTATCCCGTCATCACGATGAAGGCGCCTTTCGACGGCACCTCGACCCGGCGCGTGCTCGTCGGCGACGAGGTCACCGAGGTCGAGATGCGGACCTACTCGGTCGATGTGCAGGTCCGCGCCGACACGCCGCCGATGTTCATGGCGCAAGCGATGGACGACCCGATCGCGGTCTGCGACCACGTGCTCCTGATGTTCGCCGCGCTGCGCAAGGCGAAGATCCCGGCCGAGATGCACCTGTTCGAGCGCGGCGGCCACGGTTTCGGCCTCGGGCCGCCCGGAACGCCGGTGGCGGCGTGGCCCGGCCTGTTCCTCGCCTGGCTCCACGTCCGCGGGTTCCTCGCCGCCTGATACGATTTCGGGTCGATTGGCTCGGTGAGCACCGTGCCCGTTTTCCCGGACGGGTGAAGCGTCAGTGGAACCCGATCCGGAACTCAGCAGAAGACGTCGCGAAGCATCGAAACCTTGCGCCGTTCGGATCGAGCCGCTGACGCGGCCCTTGATGATGCTGGATCCCGGATCACCGTCCGCTGGCGCTCCAGGCGTCCGGAAAACGTCGCGCAGGCGAAGTCGTCGGTCGGAAACCGGATGTGGGCGCGCCGCCATGGTTCGGGATACGCCGTGCCGCATCGGGTCCGGCGCCCATGCGCGCCGTGAACAGGCTGGCGCGGCCCGCATGCGGCGCCCGCGTTGCACGGCGCAATCGCCTCGTCTAACGCGAGGGGCATGAACACCGACCACGATAAGATCCTGATCGTCGACTTCGGCTCGCAGGTGACCCAGCTCATCGCCCGGCGCGTCCGGGAGGAGGGGGTCTATTGCGAGATCGTGCCATTCACGAAGGCGGCCGAGGCCTTCGCCGAGACGCGGCCGAAGGGCGTGATCCTCTCGGGCGGCCCCGAATCGGTGACGAGCGACGCCTCGCCGCGCACGCCCCAGGTGGTGTTCGATTCGGGCGTTCCGGTCTTCGGGATCTGCTACGGCCAGCAGACCATGGCGGCCCAGCTCGGCGGCGAGGTCGAGGGCGGCCACCACGCCGAGTTCGGCCGGGCCGAGATCGAGATCCTGTCCGATTGCCCGCTGTTCAAGGGCGTCTGGCACGTCGGCGAGCATTACCCGGTCTGGATGAGCCACGGCGACCGGGTCACCAAGTTGCCCGACGGCTTCACCACCGTGGCGATCTCGAAGAACGCGCCGTTCGCCGCGGTCGCCGACGAGGCGCGCAACTACTACGCGGTCCAGTTCCACCCCGAGGTGGCGCACACCCCGCACGGCGCCCTGCTGATCCGCAACTTCGTGCGCGACATCGCCGGCTGCTCGGGCGACTGGACCATGGGCGCCTACCGCGCCGAGGCGATCGCCAAGATCCGCGAGCAGGTGGGCTCCGAGAAGGTGATCTGCGGCCTCTCGGGCGGCGTCGATTCCTCGGTGGCGGCGGTACTGCTGCACGAGGCCATCGGCGACCAGCTCACCTGCGTCTTCGTCGATCACGGCCTGCTGCGCATGGGCGAGGCCGAAGAGGTCGTGCGGCTGTTCCGCGACCACTACAACATCCCCCTCGTCCACGTGGAGGCGCAGGACCTGTTCCTCGACGCGCTGACCGGCGTCAGCGACCCCGAGGAGAAGCGCAAGACCATCGGCCGGCTGTTCATCGACGTGTTCGACGCGGAATCGAAGAAGATCGGCGGCGCGGCGTTCCTGGCTCAGGGCACGCTCTATCCGGACGTGATCGAGAGCGTGTCGTTCTCGGGCGGTCCGTCCGTGACGATCAAGAGCCACCACAACGTCGGCGGCCTGCCCGCGCGCATGAACATGAAGCTCGTCGAGCCCCTGCGCGAGCTGTTCAAGGACGAGGTGCGGGTGCTCGGGCGCGAGCTCGGCCTGCCCGACGCCTTCGTCGGCCGCCACCCGTTCCCCGGACCGGGCCTCGCGATCCGCTGCCCCGGCACGATCACCCCGGAAAAGCTGGAGGCCCTGCGCAAGGCCGACGCGATCTACCTCGACGAGATCCGCAAGGCCGGCCTCTACGACACGATCTGGCAGGCCTTCGCGGTGATCCTGCCGGTGAAGACCGTCGGCGTGATGGGCGACGGGCGCACCTACGACCACGTCTGCGCGCTGCGCGCCGTCACCTCCGTCGACGGCATGACCGCCGACTTCTACCCGTTCGACATGGCCTTCCTCGGCCGGGTCGCGACCCGGATCATCAACGAGGTGAAGGGCATCAACCGCGTCACCTACGACATCACCTCGAAGCCCCCCGGCACGATCGAGTGGGAGTGATCCCGGCTGCGTTCGACCAGCCCGGATTTACTGCACACGCAGGCCCCTCAGGCGGTGCCGACGCCATGCCGACCGCCTGAAACATGTGGCTTGAGGGACGGTTAAGCACCTTTCGCTAAGCTCTGCGCCTTACCGAACTCGGGCCAGGGAACGCGAACGATGACAGCCGGCAGGGCCGATCCGATCGGCGTCGACGCGCCGCGGGCCGCCGCGCCGGTCGGCCGCGACCTCGCCCAGACGCTGGTCTTCGCCGGCACCCTGCTGCTCGCCGCCTTCCTGCTGTTCGCCCTGCAGCCGATCTTCACCAAGCGTGTCCTGCCGGTGCTCGGCGGCACGCCGGCGGTGTGGTCCGTGGCGACCGTGGTGTTCCAGGGTCTGCTGCTGGCCGGCTATGCCTACGCCCACGCGATGACGCGCTAGCTGTCCTTGCGCACCTCGGTCGTCGTGCACGGCGTCGTGCTGCTCGCCGGCTCGACGTTCCTGCCGATCGCGGTCGCGACCGAGGCCGGCGCGGCGCAGGGCGGCGACGAGGCGCTTTGGCTCGTCGGCCTGTTCCTCGCGTCGGTCGGCGCGCCGTTCTTCGCCCTGTCGGCGAGCGCGCCGTTGCTGCAGGCCTGGTACGCCCGCTCGGGCAACGCCCGGGCGCAGGACCCGTACTTCCTCTACCGCGCCTCCAACCTCGGCTCGTTCGCAGCGCTGATCGCCTACCCGCTGGCGATCGAGCCGGTCTTCGGGCTCGCCGAGCAGACCCGGCTGTGGTCGGCCGGCTACGCGCTAGCCGCCGGCGCGGTCGCGGCCTGCGCGCTCACCGTCCTCGGTGGCGCGCACAGTCGCGGCCCGGTCGCAGTGACGCCCGAGGTGGCTGGCACCGCCCCGAGCCTGGCGCGCCGCCTCGCCTGGGTCGGCCTTTCGGCCGTGCCGTCCGGCCTGCTCGTCGCCGTCACCGCCCACGTCACCACCGACGTCGCCGCGATCCCGCTGATGTGGGTGCTGCCGCTGGCGCTCTACCTCCTCACCTTCGTCATCACCTTCCGCCCGCTCGCGACCTGGCCCGAGCGTCCCCTCGCGGCGGTGCAGGTGGCGGGGACCGCCGTCGTCCTTGGCGCAGCCATGATCGGGCGTCTGCCCTTCGCCGCCGACCTGCCGCTCAGCCTCGGCCTCTGCTTCGTCGCGGGCCTCGTCGCCCACCGGGCGGTCTACCGCCTGCGGCCGGCCCCGAGCCGGCTGACCGAGTTCTATCTCTGCACCTCGCTCGGCGGCATGCTCGGAGGCCTGTTCGCCGCGCTGATCGCGCCGAGAGTGTTCTCGACGGTGGCCGAATATCCGATCCTGCTGGTGGCGGCGCTCGCCTGCCGGCCCGGCGCCCTGGTCGCCCCGCGGTTCGCCGCCGGGGCGGCCCTGCGGCGGCTTTCCGTGTCGCTGGCCGGCGCGGCCGGCCTCGCCCTCCTCGCGCGGTTCGCGCCCGAGGCGGCGCCTTCCGTGGCCGCCGCGATCATGATGACGATCCTGCTGCTGAGCTGGCGCGCGCCGCGGGCGGCGTTCGGCCGTGCCGCCCTGTTCTGTGCGCTGGTGCTGGCGATGCCGCTCCTGTCGGCACAGGACGTGGAGAACCGGCGGAGCTTCTTCGGCGTCCACCGCATCGAGACCGACCCGCAGGGGCGCTTCCGCCTCCTCGCGCACGGGACGACCCTGCACGGGGCAATGCGCATCCGCGAGGACGACGGGCGCCCGGCCCTCGGGCGCCCGGAGCCGACGACCTACTACGCTACCGGCCATGCGATCGCAGACGTGCTCGAAGTCGCCCGCAACGCCTACGGGCCGCTGCCGCGCGTGTCGGTGGTCGGGCTCGGCGCGGGCAGCCTCGCCTGCCAGGCACGCCCGGGCGAAGCCTGGACCTTCTACGAGATCGACCCGGAGGTCGTCCGGATCGCCAGTGACCCGACCCGGTTCCGCTTCCTCTCAGCCTGCGCGCCCACGGCCCGCATCGTTCAGGGCGACGCCCGCCTGACGCTCGCCCGCGCAACGGAGCCGACGCGCGTCCTCATCGTCGACGCGTTCTCCTCCGACGCGATCCCGATGCACCTGCTGACGGGCGAAGCGCTGGCCCTCTACCGCGACCGCCTCGACGCGCAGGGCGTGCTGGCGCTCCACGTCTCGAACCAGCATTTCGACCTGCGGCCGGCGCTGGCCCGAGCCGCGGCGGAGCAGGGCCTGACGCTGCTTCAGCGCATCGACGCGATCGACGAGCCGATCGAGCGCCGCTACCGCATGCGCGCGATGGTGGTGATCGCGACCCGCGATCCGGCGATCACGCGCGAGGCCGAGCGGCTCGGCTGGACGCGGGTCGCGCCCGACCTGACTCGCCGGCCGTGGACCGACGACTACGCCAACGTGCTGGAAGCCTTCCTCGACCTGATGCGCCTGCGCCTCGGGGGCGGTCTCGCTGCCGGACATTGAGCACGCCCCGCTCTCGGCCCACGCGCGAATTCGACCTCGCTGACAGCGCGGTCTTCGCCACCATGAAGCCGACCGCACTCACAGCGCGGTCTTGGGCATCAGCATGTGCACGCCCTTGTTGCCGTCGACCGTCTGCGTGATGCGCAGGTTTCCGGTGAGCGAGCACAGCATGTAGGCTTGGTTGCGGGTGAGCCCGGTGCGGGCGCAGACGTGGCGCACCATCTCGCGCACCGCCTGCCGCATCGCCTCGTCGAGGCTTTCGTGCAGGCCGATCGACATCAGGTCGGTGGGCGTCTCGGCGAACGGCCATTCGTAGCCGAGGTCCTTGCGCACGGTAAGGCGGAAGGTGCCGGTGAGCCCGGTCTCCAGCGCCGTGATGCAGACCTCGCCGTCGCCCTGCACGCCGTGGCCGTCCCCGGCGTAGAACCCGGCGCCGGCGTTGTAGACCGGCAGGTAGAGGGTCGCGCCGACCTTCAGCTCCTTGTTGTCCATGTTGCCGCCGAAGCCGCGCGGCACCGCCGTGCCGACGCGGCCCCAGGCGGCGGGCGGCGCCGTGCCGAGGATGCCGAAGAACGGATCGAGCGGCAGCTCGGTGCCCCACGGCAGCACGCAGACGCCGCGCGCCACGTCGATGTCCGGGTGGATGGTCTCGTACTCGGTGAACTCGTCGGGCAGCGTCCCCAGCAGCGGCAGGATCGAGACGGAGCCCCAATCCTGACGGAACGCCAGGTCAAGGATCTCCACCTGCAGCACGTCGCCGGGCTCGGCGCCGCGGACGTGGACCGGGCCGGTGACGAAGTGCGGGCCGGGGCCGGGGACGCATTGATCGAGCACCGCCAAGTGCTCGGCCGAGACCCGCGCGGGGTCGGGATGCAGCGTCGCCCGCGCACCTGCGGGAAAGGAATGCAGCGTGACCGTGTCGCCCGACTCGATCTCCAGCACCGGCGGCAGCGCGGCGTCGAAGTATCCGAGCACCATCGTGTCGGGGACGGCCGGAATCTCGTGATGCGTCGGCATGCGCGCTCCTGGGTTGGGTTCGCCGGGTCCGGCGGCGCATCCTGCGCTCCACCTGCCGACGCCGTGCGGGGCGATGCCAATGCAATCAACGAACCAGCGAGCGCCCTTGCCAAGCCTTGGCAAGCGGGAGGGCGGCGGGGCGAGCGGATCCGCCGCTGCCGCCCGCGGCGGCTCACTCTCGCGTCATCGCGCGGGTTGCGGGACCGGCAGCACCGCCATCAGGCCGCCCTCGTCGACGAGGGCGGCGACGATCGTCTCCGGGCCGCAGGCCTTGGCGGGAATGCGGGTGCGGAACCCGATGCGCCGCGTGCCCATCCCCTCGAAGCCCGGCTGCGCGGCAAGGTCCCGGCGGAGGCGCCGCGGCTTGTCCAGGGCGACGAGGCGTCCTCCGCAGAACAGGGCCAGTTGCAGGCCGCGGCTCGGGCGGCCCGGATCGAAGGCGTAAGCCGTGATCAGGAACTCCGTCTGCGACAGGCGCTCGACCGACTCGACGGCCCCGCGCAGGGCGGAGGGTAAGGCGAGACCGCGCTCGGTGATCGCCAGCTCGGCCTGCCTCGGCGCGGTCCAGGCGCCGGCGGGTAGAACGCCGATCGCGGTGCGCGCGCGGCTCTCGGCGAGGGCGTCGCGCGCCGTCTCCACGCTGCCCCAGAGGGCGCAGCCGAGGAAGACGACGAGGAAGGTGGCCACCGCCCGCTTCAGCGCGGCCGGCGTCAGGGCATCGATCCGCCGGCGGAGGCGCCGGTAGACCGCGACGTCGAGGGGGCCGAGTAGGGCGGCGACCAGCAGGGCGCCCGCGACGGCGATGCCGGCGTAAGCCGCGCCCGGCCAGTCCGTTGGGCAGGCCCAGCTCGCCAGCATCAGCACCGGCGGATGCGCGAGGTAAAGCACGTAGCTCCAATCCCCCAGCGCGATCACCGCCCGCGCCGCCGGGCGATCCCGGGGGAGGGCGGGCGCGGTGACGGCGGCGCCCACGATCAGGATTGCGGCGACGCCGCCGATCCAGCGCGCGGCGGCGGTGTCGACGAAGGCGCAAAGCACCACCAAGGGCAGGGCCAGCAGCGCGGTCGCCGGACGCACCCACCCCGCCGCGATCAGGCGCGGCAGCAGCAGGCCCCCCGCGAAGGGCGCGCAGGCCGCCGTGACCGGCACGAGGTAGAGCGGCGGCGGCATCAGGCTGCGGCTGTCGGGGGGCAGCAGCGGGAAGGCGACGGCCAGAAGGACCAGCCAGCAGGCGGCGACGGGAACGAGGCGGCGCGCCCACCCCGCCGCGGCGAGCAGGAACAATCCGACGTAGAAGGACAGTTCCAGGGCGAGCGTCCACTCCACGTTGAGCGGCGAGCCGCGCACGCCGCCCGGCGCAAGCGACAGGGCCAGCACCGACACGCCGCCGAAGGGTAGGCCAAAAGCCGCGAAGACGCCGGCGAACAGGGACACGACCGCGAGATAGGTCGGGAAGATGCGCCCGACCCGATGCGCCAGGAACACGAGCGGCGCGTCGCGGGTGACGAGCCGGGCCATCAGGAACCCGGACAGGGCGAAGAAGATCGCCACGCCCCAGACGCCCATCAGGTGGTCCAGGGCCGCGAACGGCCGCCCGGCCCCGCGCAGGGCCTGCCCGTACACCGCGACGTGGTGCACGAGGACGAGGCAAGCCGCGAACGCCCGCAAAATTTGCAGGTTCGCGATCTCCCCACCCGGACGCGCGATCCCGGTGACCGCGGGCCCCGCCTGCATCGGCACGGCGGGCGGTGCCGGCGCGATGGCGGCGGCAAAATCTCGGCGGGGGCGGTCAAGCATCGCTGCGGCTTCGAACGGTGTGCTGAGCCCAGCACATATCAACGCCGATCTCCTTGGAAACAACAAGAAACATGGCCGACCGGCCGGCGAGGTCCACGGTATCGGCCAGGCGTCGCTCGCCAAGTTCGAGCCATGGGTGTCGAAAGCATGGCAGGTTTCGCCGACCTCGACCCGCGTCCAGTGCGCGAGGCGCTGACGGTGGTGGGCGAGCCCAACATCCACGAGCTGCGTGGCCTGTCCTGCCTGCCGCTCGGCGCGCTCCCGGCCCAGCGTAAGGGCTGCGCGGTGACCCGCTCGTTCTCGATTCCGATCGAGGATCGCGCCAGGCGGGAGTCCGGCGCCCGACCGTGGCGGCTCGGCAAGCCCGGGATCGTCACCACCGACCTGATGCTGCTCGACGCCAGCCCGCGCGCTCTGATCGGCCAGCTCGACCGCGAGCGCTCCGGCCTGCTGATGGCAGCGGTCGACGCCTGCAACGCCCGCTTCGGCCGCTTCGGCCGCTTCGGCCGCGGCAGCGTCATTCCAGCCCGCGCCGGCCTCGTGGAGAAGCGGACGTGGAGCACGAAGTTCGAGATGCGGACGCCGCGCTGCACGACGCAGGTCAGCGAGCTGCCGATCGCGGTGGCGGTCTGATGGAGCGCCTGTGCGACTTGCGCGGGCGCCGCCTCGTCGTAGAGTGCCCGCCGTGCAAGCGGCGCGGAACCTACAACCTAGCGCGGTCCCGACAGCGGTTCGGCGATCATGCCGGCCTTTCCGACGTGTACCCGCGGCTGACGCAGGCGTACCGCTACCAGAAGCCAGTCGGATCGCGCGAGCCCAACCAGTTCGGTCAGACTTGCCGCGCCGCGATCGGCGTCGAGGGTGGCGACGGGCGCAGGAGCTTGCCCTCGCGGACCTAACCGGTACGCAAGGGCTGCTGCTGGATCAAAAACGACCTGCGCGATACGATCGAGGGAATCAGAAGTTCTTCTTCCACCCACGGGCGGAGGGATTGCCGCGGCGCATGTGCTTCATACGGTGCATACGGTGCATACGGTGATGCATGCGGACAGCTTCAACGTTTGAAGCGGCAGATCCTCCCACAGTAAGCGCTGACGTCAGACGCACGGCAGACGCGGTTCCGGCTAGACCGAGAGCTGACCCGACGACGAAGATCGAAGCAAGGCCGATGGTCTTGAGCATGGTGGTCTCTTGATCGTGCGGCACCGCATCATACCCGCGATCGTCAGACCTTTGATTGAGGTCTGCCGTTCCCCCCGGCTCAGTCGTGGACTAAGAGACTTGTCGGCAGTCATCTGATCAGGTCAACGTGCCACGATTTGCAATAACACCACCTGCATCGTTTGCAGTTCGGCGGTGATGTTGTCCAAGGTTGGCTACTGCGTGAGGGACTTGCCCCTCCCGTCGCGCCAGGCGCCGACTTCGGCGTGCCGCCTTCGCACGTCACCGATGTAGTGGCACCTGTCAATGCGCGCGGGCCGCGGGTCGAGGTCTTCGATCCTCGCGATGGTACTGTGATAATGCGGTTCCAGTAGGGACCGCGCCTTCAAGCTCCGTCCCGCTTCGCGCCTCGCGCAACGACCTTGAGAGCGCCGTCGCGCAAAGGCCGTTGCAGTTTGGCGGCTTCCGGCCATTCCGCCGACAACCACGTCTCGTGTTCGTCGGCAGTTGTGAGGATCGCCGGCATCGCCTTCGGATGGATCTCGCCGACCTCGGCGTTCGGCTCCGTCGTCAGGAAGGCATACAGGTCGTCCACGGTTTCGCCGTCCTTGACCTTGCGGACGGATTTCCACCCGTCGAGCAGGATGCCCGCGAAACACGCCAGCGGGCGGTCTTCCCCAAGCGCGAACCAGATGTCACCGCCGGCTTTCACGTTGAACTCGCTGAAGGAGGTCAGGGGCACGAGGCAGCGATGATGAGGTTTCAACCACCGCCGCCAGTGCGGCGACCGGGTGTTGCGGACATTGGTGACGCCTGCATCGACCTTCTTGCCCTTCAGTGCGAACTCCGGCGACGGCATGCCCCAGCGCATCATCGCCAGCGTGCGTTCTCCTTCCCGCATCCGCACGACCGGTGCCATCGTGTTCGGAAAGATGCCCGGCAGCGGCGGCAGGTTGCCGGCCTCGTCGCGCTGAACGCCGAAGGCTTTCCGGATCGCGTCCTGACCTTTGTTGAGGCTGTAGAGGTTGCACATGCCTGCACCGTGCGACGGTCAGGTCCGCGAGGGCAAGCCCCTCCGTCCGCCCCCGCTACTGACACAGCACACGGCACGGATGCCGCAGCTGAGAAGCGCGGTACGTCTCACCACGCGCGCATGTCTGTCAAAGAGTCCTATCCCGCGCTCGTGAAGCGGACACTCGCGCATCGCCGGTTCACGATGCATGCCCGCTGATCTCACTCTGAATTGCCCATGCCCAGGAGGGGGTGCGAAATCCGTTCCCCGGCATCAAGATGGCATGGTTGGTGCACTGCATTCAAAACACAAGTTGCCCCCGATCTCGCGGCGGCACATCATTCGCGCCCCGGCCCCGGGCCGCCCGTGACGGAAAGTCTCGATGTTGCGTCTGTCGGCTGCCTGCCTGATCGCGGGTGTTCTCCTGTCCACGCCGCTCTCCGCCCAGACCCTGCGTTATGGCATGATGGAGGACCCGGATGCGCTCGACCCGACGCTGGCCCGCACCTTCGCCAGCCGAATGGTCTTCACCGCGCTCTGCGACAAGCTCGTCGACATCGGCACGGACCTGAAGCCGGTGCCGCAGCTCGCGACCGCGTGGGAGCTTTCGTCCGACGAGAAGACGCTCACGATGCATCTGCGGCCGGGCGTGAAATTCCACGACGGCGAGCCTTTGAATGCGGCGGCCGCCAAGTTCTCGATCGAACGCCATCTCAAGATGCCGGGCTCGCAGCGCCGCAGCGAGATCGCGCCGATCGACGCTGTCGAGGTCGTCGACGACCTGACCTTCAAGATCGTCCTCAAGGCGCCGTTCGCCCCGCTCATGGCGCAGTTCACCGACCGCGCCGGAATGATGGTCTCGCCGAAGGCCGCCGAGCGGCTCGGCGACAAGTTCTCGACCGCCCCGGTCTGCGCCGGCCCCTTCAAGTTCGTCGAGCGGGTGCCGCAGGACCGGATCGTGGTCGAGCGTTTCCCGGATTACTGGAACAAGGACCAGATCCACATCCAACGGATCGAATTCCGCCCGATCCCCGATGCCACGGTACGCCTGACGAACCTGCGCGCCGGCCAGCTCGACCTGCTGGAGCGCCTGGCGCCGACCGACGTCCCTCAGGTGACCCGCGATGCCAAGCTGAAGCTCGGCTCGGTCTACGAGCTCGGCTTCCAATCGTTGCTGCTCAACCCCGCGAAGGCCGGCTCGCCGCTCGGCGACCCGCGCGTGCGGCAGGCGCTCGAGCTGTCGATCGACCGCAACGCGCTGAACCAGGTGGTGTTCAACGGCGAGTTCCTGGCCGGCAACCAGTGGGTCTCGCCCAAGCATCCGAACTACGTCAAGGAATACCCGGTGCCGAAGCGCGACGTCGCCAAGGCGAAGGCCCTGCTCGCCGAGGCCGGCCAGCCCAAGCCGCAGATCACGCTCTCGGTCTACGCCAATAGCGAGGCGCCGCAGGTCGGGCAGGTGATCCAGGCCATGGCCAAGGAGGCCGGCTTCGACATCAAGATCCAGGCGGCCGACTTCACCACGCTGCTCGATATGGCCGACAAGGGCAACTTCGAGGCCTACCTCTATTCCTGGAGCGGCCGACCGGACCCGGACGGCAACACCTTCAGCTTCCTCGGGTGCAAGACGCCGCTGAACTACACGCGCTATTGCAACGCCGACGCCGACGCGGCGCTCCAGGCCGAGCGCGGCACCGTCGACACGGCCAAGCGTCAGGCCGCCTGGAAGAGCCTGGCCGACCGGGTCCTGACCGATCGTCCGGTCGTCTACCTGCTGCACCGAAAGCTGCTCTGGGCCTACGCGAACAAGCTCACCGGGTTCGTCGCCTACCCGGACGGGCTCGCCCGGTTCACGGGGTTGAAGCTGAACTGATGCTGCAGTTCCTCGCAAGACGCTTGGCGCTCGCGGTCCCGACTCTGATCCTGGCCTCGATGATCATCTTCGCCCTGCAGCAATTGCTGCCGGGCGACACCGCGACCGCTTTGTCCGGCGAGGAGCGCGACCCGGAGGTGATCGCGTTCATCCGCGACAAGTACCACCTCGATCGGCCGCTCCCCGTTCGCTACGGCTACTGGGCGGCGGGCGTCCTCGGCGGCGATCTCGGCGAATCGATCCGCCTGCAGAAGTCGGTCTCGGAACTCGTCGCCGAGAAGCTGCCGGTGACGCTGGAGCTCGCCTGCCTCGCCATGCTGGTGGCGCTCGCCATCGGCGTGCCGATGGGCATCCTCTCGGCGGTCCGGCGCGGCACCTGGGCCGACACGCTGGCCAACGGCGTCGCGCTCTGGGGTCTGTCGATCCCGAACTTCTGGCTCGGCATCCTGATGATCCTGCTGTTCTCGGTGCAGCTCGGCTGGCTGCCGGCCTCCGGCTACGTGCCGCCCTCCGAGAGCTTGTGGGAGAACCTCAAGGCGATGGCGATGCCGGCCTTCGTGCTCGGCAACGCGATCAGCGCGGTGATGATGCGCCACACCCGGGCGGCGATGCTCGGCGTGCTCGGCTCCGACTACGTCCGCACGGCGCGCGCCAAAGGCGTCTCGCCCCTGCGGCTCGTGCTGCGGCATGCGCTCCCCAACGCCGCGATCCCGATTATCACGCTCGGCGCCCTCGAGTTCGGGCAGCTGCTGTCCGGCGCGGTTCTGACCGAGCAGATCTTCTCGGTGCCGGGCTTCGGGAAGCTGATGGTCGACGCCGTGTTCAATCGCGACTTCGCCACCGTGCAGGGCGTCGTGATCTGCACCGCCGCCACCTATGTCGGCCTCAACCTCGCCGCGGACGTGCTGGCGGCGGCCGTCAACCCGAAGCTGAGGCGGGCATGAGCGGGATCGATCGCGACGGCGCCGCGCTCCTGCCGTCCCCCACGGTGGTGGAGGGACGACGGGTGCCTCTGCCCCGCGAGCCCGGTACGCTCCGCGCTTTCTGGCGTCGGCTGCGGGCGCGGCGGAGTGCCGTCGTCGGGTTGGTCATCGTCGTCGGGCTCGTCCTGATGGCGGTGTTCGCTGCATGGATCGCGCCCTACGACCCGACGGAGACCGATTGGGGCGCGGTGCGAGCCGCCCCGTCGCTCGCCCACCCGTTCGGCGGCGACGAGGTCGGGCGCGACGTGCTCGCGCGCATCGTCTACGGGGCGCGGGCCTCGCTCGGTGCCGGCCTCGTCTCGGTGGCGCTCGCCGTCTCGCTCGGCCTGCCGCTAGGGCTCGTCGCCGGCTATGCCGGCGGCTGGGTCGACGGGGCGATCATGCGGCTCACCGATGCGTTGCTGGCGATCCCGTTCCTGATCCTGGCGATCGCGCTCGCAGCCTTCCTCGGTCCGAGCCTGACCAACGCCATGGTGGCGATCGGCCTGTCGGCGACCTCCACCTTCGTCCGGCTCACCCGCGCGCAGGTCCAGGCGTTGGCGGCGGAGGAGTTCGTGGAGGCGGCGCGCTCGGTCGGCAACCCGCCCTGGCGGATCGCGCTGGTGCACATCCTGCCCAATATCGTGCCGGCGATCCTGGTCCAGGCGACGCTCACCATCGCGGCGGCGATCATCGCCGAGGCGAGCCTGTCGTTCCTGGGGCTCGGCCAGCAGCCGCCCGAGCCGAGCTGGGGCGCGATGCTCAACGTCGCCAAGAACTTCCTCGACCAGGCGCCGTGGATGGCGATCTGGCCCGGGCTGTCGATCTTCCTCGCCGTGCTCGGCTTCAACCTGTTCGGCGACGGGCTCCGCGACGCCCTCGATCCGAGAGGCAGGACCTGATGGCGGCGGAGATGGGCGGCGCCCCCCTCCTCGAGGTCCGCGACCTCGCGGTCGCCTTCGACACCGACGGCGGTGCCGTCCACGCCGTCAACGGCGTGTCCTACGCGCTTCGCGAGGGCGAGACGCTGGGAATCGTCGGCGAATCCGGCTCGGGCAAGAGCGTGCACGTGCTGGCGATGCTCGGGCTGATCCCGCGCCCGCCCGGCCGGATCACCGGCGGGCAGGTGCTGTTCCAGGGGCGCGACCTCCTGAGCCTTCCCGAGAAGGCCCTGCGCCGGGTGCGCGGCGGCGAGATCGGGTTCGTGTTCCAGGACCCGATGAGCTCGCTCAACCCCGGCATGACCGTGGCGGCGCAGATCATCGAGCCGCTGCGCATCCATCTCGGCCTCGACCGCCGCGCCGCCCGCGCGCGGGCACGGGAGCTCCTCGACCTCGTCCGCATCCCGAATGCGGCCGGCCGCCTCGACCAGTACCCGCACGAGTTCTCCGGCGGCCAGCGCCAGCGCGTGATGATCGCCGTCGGCATCGCATGCCGGCCGAAGATCCTCATCGCCGACGAGGCGACGACGGCCCTCGACGTGACGGTGCAGGCCGAGATCGTCGCGCTGGTCCAGGACCTGAAGCGCGAGATCGGCATGGCGATCATCTGGATCACCCACGATCTGGGCGTCGTCGCCGGCATCAGCGACACGGTGCAGGTGATGTATGCCGGGCGCATCCTCGAGCGCGGCCCGGTGGACGACATCTTCGCCGACCCGCGCAGCGCCTACACCCTCGGTCTGCTGCGCTCGCTGCCCGACCTCACACGGGGGCGGGCCGGGCGCGGGCGCCTTCGCCAGATCGAGGGCGCTCCGCCGGACATGCGCGTCCCGCCGCCCGGCGACCCGTTCGCGCCGCGCAACGCCTACGCGACCGCCCGCTGCCGCTCCGAGATGCCTCCGCTGGTCCAGGCGAAGGGCGCCGCGCCGGGTCATCTCGTGGCCGCCTGGTACGACCTTCCCGAAATCCTCTCCGACGAAGCGGAGCGTGCGCGGTGATGCGGGCTTCGGACGAACCGATCATCTCGGTGCGCAACCTGTCGAAGCACTATCCGCTGCGGTCGTGGTGGGGCGGCAAGGGGTCCGTGTTCCGGGCGGTGGAGAATGTCAGCTTCGACATCCGCCCCGGCGAGACCCTTGGGCTCGTCGGCGAATCCGGCTCGGGGAAGTCCACGATCGGTCGCGCCGTGACCATGCTGAACCCGCCGACCGAAGGCAGCGTCGCCTTCGAAGGCACGAACCTGTCCATGCTTTCGGCCAAGGCGATGCGCGCGAAACGCGCCCGGATCCAGACCGTGTTCCAGGATCCCTACGCGGCTCTGAACCCGCGGATGAGCGTCGGCGACTACGTCTCCGAGGCGTTCAAGCTGCACCGGCCCGACATGAGCCGTGCCGAGCGCCGCGAGGCGGTCGCCGGACTGTTCGAGCGGGTGGGGCTGGAACCGCGTTTCGCCGGGCGGTTCCCGCACCAGTTCTCCGGCGGCCAGCGCCAGCGCGTCTGCATCGCCCGAGCCATCGCGCTCAAACCGAGCTTCATCGTCGCCGACGAGCCGATCGCGGCGCTCGACGTCTCGATCCAGGCCCAGGTGGTCAACCTGTTGCAGGACCTGCAGGCCGAGCTCGGCCTGTCCTACCTGTTCATCTCCCACGACCTGCGCATGGTGCGCTACCTGTGCCACCGGGTCGCCGTGCTCTGGCGCGGCCGCATCGTCGAGCTGGCCGAGAGCGACGCGCTCTACGACGACCCGCGCCATCCCTACACTCGCCGCCTGCTCGGCGCCGTACCGGTGCCTGTGCCGGCGGTCGAGCGGGCGCGCCTGGCCGCCGAGAGCGCCGCACCGGCTTCCGCCATCGCCGAAGGCGGCGACCTCGTCGAGGTCGCGCCCGGCCATTGGGTCGCCACCCCACCTGAGGATCGCCCATGAGGAATTTCGAGGGACCGGGCCGCTCGCCCGTCTACGCGGCGCAGGCCGCGGTCGCGACCTCGCATCCGGCTTCGACGTTGGTGGCGATCGAGACCCTGCGCGCGGGCGGCAACGCCGTCGACGCGGCGATCGCGGCGGTGGCGGTGCAATGCGTCGTCGACCCGCTGATGACCGGCATCGGCGGCGACTGCTTCGCGCTGTATGCGCCCAAGGGCGCCTCGGTGCCGGTGGCGATCGACGGCTCCGGCCGCAGCCCGGCGGCGGCCGACGCCGCGTGGTACCGCGAACACGGCGTCGCGATCGAGCCGGATTCCCCGCACGCGGTGACCGTGCCCGGCGCGGTGGCGGCGTGGCAGAAGCTCGTCGCAGACCACGGCACCCGTTCGCTCGGCGAGCTGCTGCAGCCGGCAATCCGGCTGGCCGAGGAGGGCTTTCCCGTCCAGCCGCGGGTCGGCTGGGACTGGGCGCGCAACGTCGCCCGCGTCGCAGGCGATCCCCACGCCGCCGCCACCTACCTCGTCGACGGCCGCGCGCCCGCGATCGGCACGGTGGTGCGATTGGAAGAACTCGCCGCGACGCTCCGGCGGATCGCCCGCGAGGGCGCGCGCGGTTTCTACGAGGGGCCGGTGGCCGACGACCTCGTCGGCCGCCTGCGGCAACTCGGCGGCCTCCACACCCTGGAGGATTTCGCGCGCGCCGCACCGGACGTGGTCACCCCGATCAGCACGCGCTACCGCGGCTACGACGTCTACGAGTGCCCGCCCGCCGGCCAGGGGCTCGCGGCGCTGATGATGCTCAACGTGCTGAAGCCCTTCGACGTGGCGGGGCTCTCGGACCTCGACCGGGTCCACCTCTTCGCCGAAGCCTGCAAGCAGGGCTACCACCACCGCGACGCGCTATTCGGCGACCCGGCCCTCCAGGCGATCCCGGTGGAGCACCTGCTATCCGACGCTTGGCAGGCCGCCGCCCACGGGGCGATCGACATGGGCCGGGCGCAGGCGCCCACGCTTTATCCCGAGATCCGCGCCGAGGTCGCGGCCCGCGCGCACAAGGACACGGTCTACCTCTGCGTGGTCGACCGGGACGGCAACGCGATCTCGCTGATCAACTCGATCTTCCAGGGCTTCGGCTCCGGCATCCTCGGGCCGTCGAGCGGCGTGCTGCTGCACAACCGCGGCCTTTCGTTCCGCACGGAAGCCGGCCACCCCAACACGATCGGCCCGTCCAAGCGCCCGATGCACACCATCATCCCCGGCATGCTGATGCGGAACGGTCGCGCGGTCGCGCCCTTCGGCGTGATGGGCGGGCACTACCAGGCGATGGGCCACGTCGAGCTGCTGACCGGGCTGATCGACCGCGGCCTGGACCCGCAAGAGGCGCTCGATGCACCACGCAGCTTCGCCTACGGCGGTACCCTGGAACTCGAAGGCGGCCTCTCCGGCCTCTCCGCCGAGCTGAAGGGCCGCGGCCACGACGCACTCCCCGCGCCCCTGCCGCTCGGCGGCGGTCAGGTGATCTGGATCGACCATGAAGCCGGCATGCTCGCGGCCGGCTCGGACCCCCGCAAGGATGGCAGCGCGCTGGGTTACTGAGGCCGCTCGACGCTTGGTCTGCGCCGGGTCGGGACTCCGATGTCGGACCGTGAGACAGCAAGGGGGCTCCAGTCGCGACACCGTTGACCTGCCGGTGACAGATCAAGAGCACCGTGCTTTCGAACCGGGCTCGGGGCCGGTTCTCTGGAGAGATGAACGAAGCACCCGTCATCCCGCGATCAGATCGGGGGCGGGCCTGCTTTTTTGGTAGCGTTCCATTAAGTGCCTGCTAACTGCAAGCCGACACCCTTGGACGCATGTCGAAGCGTACCAAGCGAGCTACACGAGCCCTTCTCTGGATGGCGGCGTTGACCCTCTGCGGTTTCGCAGCGGTCATGCTGATGCAAGCCAATCGACCGCCGGATCAGGTAGCAAGGCGGACGACGGACGGAGATCCGATCACGACCGGCTCGATACAGCCCGCACCCATGCGCTGGTGTGGAGCGGCTGCGTGGTGTCGGTGATAAGTTTTCGTCGATCGCAACCCAATCAATGCCAGCAAGAAATGCAATGCCAGCAAGAAATGCAATGCCAGCAAGAAATGCAATGCCAGCAAGAAATGGCTTTTTTATTTTTGATCCGTGTTGAACACGGACAGCATCAACCGCGTTTGAACTCCGATTACCAGGATCGGAGAAACGCAATATGCGCACCAAGACATTCGCTATCGCAGCCTCGCTCGTTCTGTCGCTCTCGGGTGCCGCATTGGCTCAGACTGCTGCTGGGAGCGGAAGCACCGAGGGCAATATGAACAACCCCGGCAGTGTGAAGAGCAATTCCGAAAAGGGCTCGACAGGTTCGGCGACTGGAGCCGCGATGGGTGCCGATCGCATGGCAGCACCTGGCGCCAGCGGTGGCGCTTCCACTGCCGCCACCGGAGCGCCGGCTGGAAGCACGGGTGGCAACGGTGTGACCGGAAGCGGCGCTGCTCCCAGCGGTAAGTAAGGACGACGGTCCCGCCAGCCCGTAATTGGTTCGGGCTGCGGGACTGCCTTTTATGGCGATCCACTTTCATTCCGATCCGGACGAAGGATTCGGGAAGCTACCCCGCGCCCCTGGAGGCGTTCCCGTTCGGATTGGTTCCGGGGGTAGCGGTGGGGGCAGCGATCTGGTTCGATGGCGCGCTATCAAAGGAGAGCGCGATCTCGACCCGGACAGCCTCGTCTTCATCGACGAGACCGCTGCCGCGATGACCATGGTGCGGCCCTACGATCGATCCGGACAGGGCGAGCGCTGCCGGATCTGCATGCCGTACGGGCACGACTAGACCACCACCGTCACCGCTGCCCTTCGCACGAGCGGCCTCGTCGCCACCACCCTGTTCAATGGTGCGACGACCGGCGAGCGCTTCCTGGCTTACGTTTCTGACATGCTAATCCCGATACTGAAGCGTGGCGATCCTGTCATCTGCAATGACTTGAGCGTCCACAAGGTGGCCGGGGTGAGGGAGACAATCGAGGCGGCGGGTGCCCACCTCCTCTATCTCCCGCCCGACAGCCCGGACTTCAACCCGATCGAGAAAGCCTTCGCCAACCTGAAGGCGCTCCTGCGAACGGCGGCGGCGCGCACCGTCCCAGACCTCTGGGCCGCAATCCAAAACGCTTTCAAAGTCTTCCGCCGGTATGAATGCCGAAACGACATTGCCGCCACCGGTGACGATGCCGTCGACCCAACATGATCGGCAACGGCTCTCGCCCGCGCACGAGCGGCTGACGAAGCGGGCGGACGCGCCGTCATCGGACCTGTCATAGGTTAGAGCGGCACAACCGCGCCGTGTGCCATGTTCCTCGCCGAGCCCGCCGGACGCCGTCCGGCAGAGGCGCCCGATCCTCGCCGCGGTGGGACCGGGGCGTCCGCTCATCGAAGCGAGGTCTGCATCTTGGCGAGGTCTGCATCTTGAGCGAGCGGGTTCTGATCACGGGGGGCGCCGGCTTCATCGGCACGCACCTGACGGCCGCGTTGCTCAAGCGCGGACACCAGGTCCGCGTCCTCGACAGCCTGATCGAGCAGGTGCACGGAAGCCAGGGGCAGACGCGTCCGGCCGCACTCAGCCCGGAGGCCGAGTTCGTGGCCGGCGACGTGCGCGACGGCGCGCTGGTGGCCCAGGCGCTGCGGGGCATCGACTCCGTCGTGCACCTCGCCGCCGAGGTCGGCGTCGGGCAGAGCATGTACGCGGTCGAGCGCTACGTCTCGGTCAACGATTGCGGTACGGCCGCACTGTTCCAGGCGCTGATCGAGCGTCCGGTGCGGCGCGTCGTCGTCGCCTCCTCGATGAGCATCTACGGCGAGGGCCTCTATCGGGCCGACGACGGCACCATCGTCCAGGACGCCGTGCGCCGGGCGCGCAAGCCCGGAGACCCGTGGGACCCGCTGGATGCAGGCGGCCGGCCGCTGGTGCCGGTGCCGACCCCGGAATGGAAGGCGCCGACCCTCGCCTCGGTCTACGCCCTCACCAAGTACGTGCAGGAGCGCCTGACCCTGACCCTGAGCCCGGTCTACGGCATGGAAGGCGTGGCCCTGCGGCTGTGGAACGCCTACGGGCCCGGCCAAGCCCTCTCGAACCCCTATACCGGCGTGCTGGCGATCTTCGCCTCGCGGCTCCACAACGGGCAGCCGCCGATGATCTTCGAGGACGGCGAGCAGCGCCGCGACTTCGTCCACGTGGAGGACGTCGCGGAGGCCTTCGTTCTGGCGCTGGAGCACCCGGCGGCGGCGGGCCAGGTCTACAACGTCGGCAGCGGCGAGGACCGCTCGGTGCGGGAGGTGGCGCAGATCCTCGCCCGCGCCATGGGCCGGCCGGGGCTGGAACCCGAGGTCGCGGGCAAGGCGCGCACCGGGGACATCCGCCACTGCATCGCCGACATCGGCAAGATCCGGGCGGAGCTCGGCTACCAGCCGCGGCGCGACTTCGCGGCGGGCGTGGCGGAGCTCGCGGCCTGGGTCGCGGACCGCGAGGCGATCGACCGCGGGAACGAGGCACGCGGCGAGCTCGAAGCCCGGGGCCTGGTTGCGTGACGGCGCAAGAGCCCGAAGCGGCGCGAGACTCCGCGATGGTGCAGGCGCCGCGCACCGTCCTGATCACCGGCGGGGCCGGCTTCATCGGCGCGAACCTCGCCGACCGGCTCGCGCGGGCCGGGCACCGCGTCGTCGTCTACGACGCCCTCAGCCGCCCCGGGGTCGCCGCGAACCTCGCCTGGCTGCAGGCGAGCCATCCCGACCGGATCGACGCGGTCGTCGCCGACATCCGCGACGCGGACCGGCTCGGTGCATGTGTGGCGGACGTCGATGCGGTCTTCCACCTCGCCGCGCAGGTCGCGGTGACGACGAGTCTGACCGCGCCGCTGACCGACTTCGCGGTCAACCTCGGCGGCACCCTGAACCTGCTCGAGGCCCTGCGCCGACGCGGCGGCCGGGTGCCGCTGGTCTTCGCCTCGACCAACAAGGTCTACGGCGACCTGTACGACGTCGACCTCGCGCCCTCCGGCGACGCCTACCTGCCGAGCGACCCGGACGTCCGGCGCTGGGGCATCGGGGAGGACCGGCGCCTCGACTTCCACACGCCCTACGGCTGCTCGAAGGGCGGCGCCGACCAGTACGTGCTCGACTACGCCCGCAGCTTCGGCATCCCAGCGGTGGTGATGCGGATGAGCTGCATCTACGGTCCGCGCCAGATGGGCACGGAGGACCAGGGCTGGGTCGCGCACTTCCTGATCAGCGCGCTGGAGCAGCGCCCGATCAGCATCTACGGCGACGGGCGCCAGGTCCGCGACATCCTCCACGTCGCCGACGCGGTGGAGGCCTACCGCGCGGCCTGGGCCGGGATCGACCGGGTCGCCGGCCGGGCGTTCAATCTCGGCGGCGGTCCGGCCAACGCCGTGAGCCTGCGCCAGGTGGTGGCGCATATCGAGACGCTGGCCGGCCGGTCGATTTGCGCTTCGCCGACTGGCGCGCCGGCGACCAGCGCTACTACGTCTCGGACACGCGCCGGGTCTCGGCCGCCCTCGGCCTCGCGCCGCAGCGTCCGTGGCGCGAGGGCGTGGCCGACCTCGCCGACTGGCTGATCGAGGCCCGCGGCCTCGACCGCGGCACCTCCGCCGCCATGCGGGGGGCGGCCGAATGAGGGTCGCGCTCGTCAACCCGGCCTGGGACTACGGCAACAGCATCTATTTCGGCTGCCGCGAGCCGCACCTGCCGCTTGAGCTGGGCTACGCACGGGCGCTTTTGGAGGAGGCCGGGCACGCGGTGCTGCTCCTCGACGCGCACCTGTGCGGATCGACCAACGCGGACTGCGCCGACGCGGTCGCGGCCTTCGCGCCCGACATGACGGTGGTCGCGACCGCGCCGACCTACCTGTTCTGGCGCTGCGCCCCGCCCGAGTTGCGGGTGCCGCGCGCCTTCCTCGACGCGTTGGCCGGCCGCGGTGGGCGCACCGTCGCCGTCGGACCGCACGGCTCGGCCACCCCGCGCCCGACGCTGGAGAAGCTCGGCTGCGACGTCGTGGTGCGCGGCGAGTGCGAGGAGATCGTGCTGGCCCTGGCGCAAGCCGACGCCCTCGCCGCCGTGCCGAGCATCGCCTACCGGGCGCAAGACACGGCCGACCGCGTGCAAGGCGAGGTCGTCGTGACCGGCGGCCCGCATGCCGGCCGCTTCGTCGACCTGCCGGCCTTGCGCTGGCCGGAAGCGTGGGTCGCGCGCCACCATCACCATCATCACCGCTTCGACCGGTCGCCGGACGGCCCTGGCGCCGAGGTCGAGGCCTCGCGCGGCTGCCCTTACACCTGCAGCTTCTGCGCGAAGATCCATTTTCGCGACGCCTACCGGCGGCGCGACCTCGCCCCGGTGCTGGCCGAGATCGACGGCCTGATCGCGCAAGGGGTGACCTACCTCTACTTCATCGACGAGATCTTCCTGCCGCAGAAGCCCCTGCTCGAGGCCCTGGCCACCCGAGACGTCCGCTTCGGCATCCAGACCCGCATCGACCTGTGGAAGCCCGAGATGCTCGACCTGCTCGGGGCGGCGGGCTGCGTCTCGATCGAGGCCGGCGTCGAGAGCCTGACCGAGGCGGGCCGCGCGGCGCTGGACAAGAAGTGCCGCGCCACCACGGACGAGCTCGCCGACCGGCTGATTCATGCGCGGCGGACGGTGCCGTTCGTGCAGGCCAACCTGATCAAGGTGGCGGGCGACGACCCCGCCCTCGTCGCCGCGTGGCGCGAGCGCCTGCGTGCCCACGGCGTCTGGGCGAACGACCCGGTGCCGCTCTATCCTTACCCGAGCTCACCCGACTACCGCACCCTGTGGGGCGAACCCGACGACCAGGCCTGGGAGCGGGCGCACGCCCACTACCTCGGGCAGTTCGAGGGCTTCAGCGACATCCAGGCTGAGCGCCCGCTGCCGCTCGCCGAGCTTGAGGCGGGGTGCGGATGCGGGTGAGCGCGCCGGGCCTGCACGTCCTGATGACGGCCGACGCAGTCGGCGGCGTCTGGACCTACGCCCTCGACCTCACCGAAGGCCTGGCGGCGGATGGCGTGGGCGTGACCCTCGCCGTGCTCGGCCCGGCGCCGTCCGACGCGCAAAAGGCGCAAGCCGAGGCCGCCGGCTGCCGCCTCCGCGTCACCGGGCTGCCCCTCGACTGGACGGCGCCGTCGCCGGAGGCCTTGCGCCTCGCCGGGCAGGCGCTGGACGGCATCGCGCGTGAGACGAAGGCCGACCTCGTCCACCTGCACAGCCCTGCCTTCGCCGGCGCCATCGACGGGCCGGTCGTCGCAGTCTGCCATTCCTGCGTCGCGACCTGGTGGGCGTCGGTCGAATCCGGGCCGCTGCCCGCCGACCTCGTCTGGCGCGCCGACCTCGTCGCCGACAGCTGTCGGCAGGCCGACGCGCTGATCGCCCCGAGCCATGCCTTCGCCGCCGCCACCGCCCGCGCCTACGGCCTGACCAGGGCGCCGGAGGTGGTCCACAACGGTCGCCGGCCGGCGGGTGCCGCACCCTTCGACCGCGAGCCCGCGCCGTTCGCGCTCACCGCCGGGCGACTGTGGGACCGGGCGAAGAACGCGGCTGCGCTCGACGCCGCCGCAGCGCTGGCCCGGCTGCCGATCCGCGCTGCGGGCCCGACGGAGGGGCCGAACGGCGACCGGGTGGCGCTGCCCCACCTCGACCGCCTCGGAACCCTCGACGCGGCGGCGCTGGCGGCGCAATTCGCCCGGCGGCCGATCTTCGTGTCGACGGCGCGCTACGAGCCGTTCGGCCTCGCGGTGCTGGAGGCGGCGCAGGCTGGCTGCGCCCTGGTGCTCTCCGACATCCCGACCTTCCGCGAGCTGTGGGACGGGGCCGCGGCCTTCGTCGACCCGGACGACTCGGAAAGCCTCGCCCGGACCCTCGATACCCTTGCCGCCGACCGGCCGCGTCGGGCCGCGCTCGGCGCGGCGGCACGGCTCCGGGCCGGGCGCTACGGCGTGGCGGCGATGGTCGCGGGCACCCGCCGCGTCTTCGACGCGGTGCTCGAAGGACGCCGGCGCATCCCCGCCCGCAAAGGGGCCGCCGCATGAGGATCGCTTACTTCACCCATTCCCTGGTCTCGTGCTGGAACCACGGCAACGCGCACTTCCTGCGCGGCGTCCTGCGTGAGCTGACCCGGCGCGGGCACGCGGTGATGGCCTACGAGCCCGACGGCGCCTGGAGCCTGCAGAACCTGCTGCGCGACCACGGCGCGGTCGGGCTCTCGGCCTTCCACGGGGCCTACCCGGAACTCGACGGCACCTCCTACGGCGCGATCGAGCCGGTGGTGGACGCGGTCGCCGACGCCGACCTCGTCGTGGTGCACGAGTGGAACGATCCGGCCCTCGTCGCCGCGCTGGGCACCGCACGCAAGCACGGCGCGCCCTACACCCTGCTGTTCCACGACCCGCATCACCGCGCCGTGAGCGACCCTGAGGCGATGCGTCGCTACGACCTGTCCGGCTACGACGGCGTGCTCGCCTTCGGCGAGACGCTGGCGGCGATCTATCGCGATGGGGGCTGGGGCGAGCGGACCTTCGTCTGGCACGAGGCCGCCGACACGCGCCTGTTCCGGCCGCCGCCGGAGGCCTACGAGCCGCGCCGCGCCGGCTTGGTCTGGATCGGCAATTGGGGCGACGACGAGCGCAGCGCCGAGCTCGAACGCTACCTGTTCCGCCCGGCCGACAGCGTCGGGCTGCCCCTCGACGTCTACGGCGTGCGCTATCCCGATGCGGCGCGCGAGACGCTGGCCCGCTACGGCGTGCGCTATCATGGCTGGGCCCCGAACGCCGAGGCGCCGGACCTGTTCGCGCGCTACCTCGCCACCGTGCACGTGCCCCGGCGCTTCTACGTCGAGCGGCTGCCCGGCATCCCGACGATCCGGGTGTTCGAGGCCCTGGCCTGCGGCATCCCCCTCGTCAGCGCGCCCTGGGACGACGCCGAGGGCCTGTTCTCCCCGGGCGAGGACTACCTCGTGGCCGCCGACGAGCCGGCGATGGAGGCCCACCTGCGCGCCCTCGCCAACGAGCCGGAGCTTCGCCGCAGCCTCGCCGCCAGCGGCCGCGCCACGATCGAGGCGCGCCACACCTGCCGCCACCGCGCCGACGAGCTTCTGGCGATCGCCGCCTGGCTCGGCGGCGACGCACACGAAGACCGAGACGCACACGAAGCGCCAGCCGCGTTCGAGATCTACGGCGCACACGAAGTCCCCGTCGCAGGCTACGGTCCCGACGCCGTCGACAGTCCTGGCACTCCGGAGCACGCCGCTTGAAGATCGCCTTCTACGGATCGAGCCTGCTGTCCTCGTACTGGAACGGGGCCGCCACCTATTACCGCGGCCTGCTGCGCGACCTCGCCGCCCGCGGATACGCGATCACCTTCTACGAGCCCGACGCCTACGACCGCCAGGCGCATCGCGACATCGACCCGCCCGACTGGGCCGCCGTTCGGGTGTATCCGGCGACGCCCGAGGCGATGCGCGCCGTCGCGGCCGAGGCCGCCTCGGCCGACGTGGTGGTGAAGGCGAGCGGCGTCGGCGTGTTCGACGACGAACTGCTGGCCGGCGTCGTCGCCGCCTCGCGCCCGGAAGCGATCCGCATCTTCTGGGACGTCGACGCGCCGGCCACTCTGGCCGAGCTCGCGGCCGCGCCGGACCACCCCCTGCACCGGGCGATGCCCGAGCTCGACCTCGTCCTCACCTACGGCGGCGGGCCGCCGGTGATCGCCGCCTATGAGGGCTTCAGCGCAGCCGCCTGCATCCCGGTCTACAACGCCCTCGACCCGACGACGCACCACCCGGTGCCGGCCGAGCCGCGCTTCGCCGGCGACCTCGCTTTCCTCGGCAACCGCCTGCCCGACCGCGAGGCGCGGGTGGAGACGTTCTTCCTCGACGCCGCCGCGCGGCTGCCCCAGCGCGCCTTCCTGATCGGCGGCAGCGGCTGGGCCGACAAGGCGATGCCGGCCAACGTGCGCCACCTCGGCCATGTCTACACGCGCGAGCACAACGCCTTCAACACGACGCCACTGGCCGTCCTGAACATCGCCCGCGACAGCATGGCGGCGGTCGGCTATTCGCCGGCGACCCGTGTGTTCGAGGCCGCCGGCGCCGACGCGTGCCTAATCACCGACGCCTGGACCGGCCTCGACCTGTTCCTGGCCGAGGGAACGGAGGTGCTGGTCGCCCGCGACGGGCGGGACGTGGCCGAGCACCTCGCCGCGCTGACGCCGGAGCGCGCGCGCGCGGTCGGCGCAGCCGCGCGCGCGCGGATCACCGCCGAGCACAGCTACGCCCACCGCGGCGCGCAGGTGGACGCGATCCTCCGCCGGGTCGCGGAGGAGAAGCGCTCAGGCGGCAAGCGCGGCCGGGGCGCCGCCTAGTGCGGCTCGCGGTCCTCGGCCTCAGCCTGTCCTCGTCCTGGGGCAACGGGCATGCCACCACCTACCGCGCCCTGCTCCGGGCCTTCGCCGCCCGCGGCCACCAGGTCCTGTTCCTGGAGCGCGACGTGCCCTGGTACGCCGAGCACCGCGACCTCGCCGAGCCGGATTTCTGCGACCTGGCGTTCTACCGCGACCTCTCGGGTCTCGACCGCTTCCGCCCGGACCTCGCGGCGGCGGACGCCGTCGTCGTCGGCTCCTACGTTCCCGAGGGCGTCGCAGTGGGCGGGCGCGTCTGCGCCTGGGCGCGGGGCGTGCGCGCCTTCTACGACATCGACACGCCGGTGACGCTGGCCAAGCTCGCCGCCGGAGACCACGAATACGTCGCCCCGGACTTGATCCGCGCCTACGACCTGTACCTGTCCTTCACCGGCGGCCCGACCCTCGCGCTCCTGGAGTCGCGCTACGGCGCGCCGGCCGCGCGCGCGCTCTACTGCTCGGTCGACCCGCAGGCCTACCCGGCGCTCGCGCGCGAGACGCGTTTCGACCTCTCCTATCTCGGCACCTACAGCCCCGACCGGCAGCCGACGCTGGAGCGCCTGCTGATCGAGCCGGCGCGGCGCGCACCGCACCTGCGCTTCGCGGTGGCCGGCCCGCAATACCCGTCAGCGATCGACTGGCCCGACAACGTCGCGCGGATCGAGCACGTGCCGCCGGCCGAGCACCCCGCCTTCTACGCCGGCAGCCGCTACACCCTGAACGTCACCCGCGCCGACATGATCCGTGCCGGCTACAGCCCGAGCGTTCGGCTGTTCGAGGCCGCCGCCTGCGGCACGCCGATCCTCACCGACCGCTGGGAGGGCCTCGACACGGTGCTCGCTCCGGGCACCGAAATCCTGCCCGCCGACAGCGCCGACGACGTGCTCGCCACGTTGGAAGGAATGCCGGACGCCGACCGGCTCCGCATCGCGGCCGCCGCCCGGACGCGGGTGCTGGCCGCCCATACCGCCGCCCACCGCGCCGCCGAGCTCGAGGCGCACCTGCTCGCGGCGGCCGGGCGGCACAGGGCCGCTGACGCCAGGAACAATGATGCCGGCTCTCTGCTTGGCGACAAAGGGGGAGATACTGTGCTCGATCTGTCAGGGACAAGACGATGACGCGTGAGAACAGTCTGCGCATCCTGGTCGCCGGTGGTGCGGGCTTCATCGGATCGCATCTCGTCGACGCTCTGCTCGCGACGGGCGCGCGCGTCACGGTCCTCGACAACATGCTGACGGGGCGCGAGGCCAACCTCGCCCACCTCCGCCGCGAGCCGCGCTTCGATCTCGTCGAGGCCGACATCGTCGCGTCGCTCCCTAAGCTCGACCGCTTCGACCGCATCTTCAACCTGGCCTGCCCGGCCTCGCCGCCGCATTACCAGGCCGATCCGGTCCACACGATGCTGACCAGCGTGGCCGGCACCCACCGCCTGCTGGAGCGCGCCCGCGACGACGGCGCACGCTTCCTCCAGGCCTCGACCAGCGAGGTCTACGGCGACCCCGACGTGCATCCACAGCGTGAAACCTACTGGGGCAACGTCAACCCGACGGGACCGCGCGCCTGCTACGACGAGGGCAAGCGCGCGGCGGAGGCGCTGGTGTTCGACTTCGAGCGGATGCACGGCCTCCAGGTCCGCGTCGCGCGCATCTTCAACACCTACGGCCCGCGCATGCGTGCCGACGACGGGCGCGTGGTCTCCAACGTGATTTGCCAGGCGCTCGCCGGCGACGACATCACCGTCTACGGCGACGGGTGCCAGACGCGCTCGTTCTGCTACGCCAGCGACCTCGTGGACGGCTTGATGCGCCTGATGGCCTGCGAGGACGTCCACGGCCCGGTCAACCTCGGCAACCCGAACGAGCTGAGCATCGGCGACCTCGTCGAGCGCGTGGTGCGCCTCACCGGCACGCCGTCCCGCGTGGTCCGGCGACCGCTGCCGGTGGACGACCCGCGGCGGCGCAAGCCCGACATCGGCCGGGCGACGGCGTTGCTGGGCTGGGCGCCGACGGTGGATCTGCAGGCCGGGCTGGAGGCCACCACCGCATGGTTCGCCCGCGAGGTCTCACCGGGTGCACGTGCGACGGGCATTGCGGAGGTGCATGCCCTTGTCAGCTGATCGCGCACCCTCGGCGGCCCGACGGGCGCCGATCGCAGGACGGTCGTGATGACGCGCTCAGAGATCCGCGTCGGCCTCGTCGGCGTCGGCAACTGCGCCTCCGCCTTCGTGCAGGGCCTGCACCACTACCGCGACGCCGAGGCGGATGAGGCGGTGCCGGGGCTGATGAACGTCCGCCTCGGCGGCTACCACGTCCGGGATGTGGCGGTGGCCTCCGCCTTCGACATCAGCGCCGCCAAGGTCGGGCGCGACCTGTCGGAGGCGATCCTGGCGGCGCCGAACAACACGCAGGTCTTCGCCGCGGTGCCGCCGTCCGGCGTCACCGTACGGCGAGGCCCGACCCTCGACGGCCTCGGCCGCTACCTGCGCGACAGCGTCGTCGAGTCCGAGGCGCCGGCCGCCGACGTCACGGCCGAGCTGGAGCGGACGGGCACGCAGATACTCGTCTCCTACCTGCCGGTCGGCTCGCAGAAGGCGACCGAGTTCTACGCGCAATGCGCCCTCGACGCCGGCTGCGCCTTCGTCAACTGCATCCCGGTCTTCATCGCCTCAGACCGGGGTTGGCGCGCGCGGTTCGCGGCCCGCAGGTTGCCGCTCGTCGGCGACGACATCAAGAGCCAGATCGGCGCCACCATCGTGCACCGCATGCTGGCCAACCTGATGCGCGAGCGCGGGGTGCGCCTCGACCGGACCTACCAGCTCAACTTCGGTGGCAACGCCGACTTCAAGAACATGCTCGAGCGCGAGCGCCTGGAATCGAAGAAGCTCTCCAAGACGCGCGCCGTGACGAGCCAGCTCGACGTGCCGCTCGCCGACGACGACATCCATGTCGGCCCGAGCGACCACGTGCCCTGGCTCACCGATCGCAAGTGGGCGCAGATCCGCCTGGAAGGCACCGGTTTCGGCGGCGTGCCGCTCAACATCGAGTTGAAGCTGGAGGTCTGGGATTCGCCGAACTCGGCCGGCATCGTCATCGACGCGGTGCGCTGCGCCCGCCTCGCCCTCGACCGCGGGATCGGCGGGGCGCTGGTCGGCCCGTCGAGCTACTTCATGAAGGCGCCGCCGCGCCAGTTCACCGACGCGGAGGCGCGGGCGCGCACGCAGGCCTTTATCGCCGGGGAGCCCGATCCGGACGAGGCGGAGCCGGCATGAGCCGGATCCATCTCGTGCGCCACGCCACGCACGACCGCGTCGGCACGATCCTGTGCGGCCGCATGCCAGGCGTTCGGCTCGGGCCGGCCGGGCACGCGGAAGCCGCGGCTCTCGCCGACGCGCTCGCGGGCTCGGGCGCCACCACCGTGCTGTCGAGCCCGCGCGATCGCGCGCTAGACACGGCCCGACCGATCGCCGATCGCCTCGGCTTGGCGGTGACGATCGCCCCGGAGCTCGACGAGATCGATTTCGGCGACTGGACCGGGCGGAGCTTCGCCGACCTCGACGGCGACCCGGACTGGACCGCCTGGAACACGGCGCGCGCATCCGCCCGTCCGCCAAAGGGACAGGGCTCCTGCGAGAGCATGGCGGAGGCCGGCGCGCGGGCGCTCGCACTCCTAGCTCGGCAGCCGAAGGCGTGCGTCGCGGTGAGCCACGGCGACGTGATCCGCGCCGTGCTGCTCGCTATCCTCGGCCTCTCCACCGACGCCTACGACCGCCTTACCGTTGCCCCGGCCTCGATCAGCAGCCTCGACCTCTGGCCCGGCGGCGGCCGCCTCGTCGGGCTCAACCGCTGCGTGGACGCCTGATGCGGGCGCCGGTCATCGCGTGCGGGCAGGCGCCGCGGCGCGCCGTTCCCTCTCGTCGCTGCGTAGGGATCCAGAAGCGGACGGCGCTTCCATCGCGAACAGGGGCCGAGCCATGAACCCGTCCGACACGACCGATCCCGCCTCCGAGCTGCGCCGGCAGATCGACGCCCTCGGGGACTGGTTCCACAACATCGACATCGACGGGGTGCCGACCGCGCCGAACCACTTCCTCGGCGACTATCCGCGGGTGAAGTGGCGCAGCTTCGCCAACGCGATCCCCGACGACCTCTCCGGGCGGACCGTCCTTGACGTCGGCTGCAACGGCGGCTTCTACGCCATCGAGATGAAGCGGCGCGGAGCCGCACGCGTGCTCGCGGTCGACACCGACGAGCGCTATCTCATGCAGGCGCGCTTCGCGGCCGGGCGCTGTGGCCAGGAGATCGAGTTCCGTCAGCTCTCCGTCTACGACGTCGGCGCCTTGGCCGAGCGGTTCGACGTGGTGCTGTTCATGGGTGTGCTCTACCACCTGCGCCACCCCCTGCTCGCCCTCGACCTGATCCGCGAGCATGTGGCCGACGACCTGTTCGTGTTCCAATCGATGCAGCGCGGCTCGGAGGCGGTGGCTCCCGTGGCGCAAGATTACGATTTCTGGGACATGGACCACTTCGACGCGCCCGGTTACCCGAAGCTGCACTTCGTCGAGAACGCCTACTCGGGCGACCACACGAACTGGTGGGTACCCAACCGCGCCTGCACCGAGGCGATGTTGCGCGCCAGCGGCTTCCGCATCGAGAGCCATCCGGAAGCGGAGGTCTACGTCTGCCGCCGCGCGCCGCAGCCCGAAGGGGCGGGCGCGATCCATCCCGCCCGACCGCTGACACCGTAAGGACGACGCCCCGTGATCGAAGCGGTGATGCTCTGGAACGAGCCCAACAACAAGTCGCACTGGGACCCGGAGGTCGACCCGGAATGGGTGCGCTTCGGCGAGATGGCGCGCGCCGCCGGGCTCGCGATCCGCGCCGAGAACCCGACCCTGACGCGGGTGCTCGGCGGCATCTCGCCGATCGACCCGCTCTTCATCGGCCGCATGGCGGCGGCCGGCGTCCTCGACGCGGTGGATGCCGTGGCGGTGCACGGGTTCCCCCTCGATTGGAACCTCTGGCAGATCCACGAATGGCCGGAGAAGATCGCCGAGATCCGCGCCGTCACCGACCTGCCGGTTTGGGTTTCCGAAGTCGGCGTCTCGACCTTCGGCGCCGAGGAGGTGCAGCTCTGGGGCCTTGCCCGCACGGCCGAGCTACTCGTCGGCCGCGCCCCGCGCATCCACTGGTACAGCCTCTACGACCTGCCGCGCGAATGGGAGGCCACCACACGCCACCGCGAGGCGGAGGGCTCCTCGTATTACCGCCACTTCCACATGGGCCTGCTGCGCCAAGACGGCACCCCGAAGCTGGCGATGGAGGAATTCGCCAAGCACACCCCGGCGCTCGGCCTGTGCCAGTGGTTCCACTACCAGGACCACCGGCTCGACGCGGCGGTGGACTGGATGAAGCGCCTCGGCGTCACCCATTTGCGCACCGGCCTGTCCTGGGCCGACAGCTTCCGCCCCGATGCGCTGGCTTGGTTCGACCGGCAGATGGAGGCGCTCGTCGACTTCCAGGTGACCGTGACGTTCTGCTTCACGCCCGAGCACCGGGGCATCGCGCCCCACCACTCGAGCGCACCCGTCGATTTCCGCGAATACGCCGACTTCTGCGCGGCGATGGTGCGCCGCTACGCGCCTGGAGGCGCCGGGCCGGCCTGATCCGGTGCTCGTCTACGGCGAGACCACCTGGACCGGGGACCCGCGGGCGCGGATCGCCGGGCTCGACGCCCTGCTCCGCGAAGGCGCCGACGCGGCGCCTGGGATCCTCCGCCACGGCACCCTGACGGCGGCCCTGATCGAGGCCGGCGAGTTGGCGCAGGGGATCGCCGACGCGGCGTTCGAGGGTTTCTGCGCCGATGCGCCCTCGCCGGCTACGGATGCCGCCACGGTCGTGCTGATGCGGCTCGCCCGGGCCACCTGGGCCTCGTGGCGGGGCGGCCTCGACGGCGAGATGCCTGGACCGGACATCCTGCGCGAATTCGCGGGCGTGACGCTGCCCGGCCGCATCGCCACGCGCTGGGCGGAGGGGTTCGCCCATTACGCGCTCTACCCCGAGGGCTACGCGATGGCGGCCGTCGCCTCCGGCCTGACGGCGGCGACGCGGGTCGTCGGCATCCGCAGCATCGGTACCCCGCTCGGGGCGATGGTCGCCGCCGCCCTCGACGCCGCAGACCCGGTGACGGTCCGGCCGACCGGGCACCCGTTCCGGCGGGAGCTGGCGCTCTCCGCGCCGCTGACCGCCCGCCTCCGCGCGGGCGATCCGCCGGCCTACGCCGTCGTCGACGAGGGACCCGGCCTGTCCGGAAGCTCGTTCGGTGCCGTGGTCGACACGCTCGAATCCTGGGGCGTGGCGCAGGCCCGCATCGCGCTGTTCCCGAGCCATCCCGGCGCACCGGGCGACCGGGCAAGCTCGCGCCACCGCGCGCGCTGGAACGGGCTCGCGCGTCACGTCGCACCGTCGGCCGACCACCTGATCGAGGGCGACCGGCCGACGCTCGCCGGCTGGATCGCCGACCTGACCGGCCCGCTGGTAGGGCCCCTCGACGACCTCTCGGGCGGAGCCTGGCGGCGCCGGCATTACGCGAGCGAGGCCGATTGGCCGCCGGCCAACACCGCGCAGGAGCGGCGCAAGGTCCTGGCGCGAACCCCGAGCGGGCCGTGGCTCGCCAAGTTCGCCGGGCTCGGGCCGGCGGCCCGGCGCAGGCTCGACCGCGCCCGCAGCCTGCACGCGGCCGGCTTCACGCCGGAGCCGGCCGGCTACCGCCACGGCTTCCTCGTGGAACGCTGGATGGCGGAGGCGCGGCCCCTCGACCGCTGGACGCGCGACGTAGGCGCCCCGGCCCCGCACCTCGCCTTACCGGACCTTGGAGAACGGGCCGGAGATTATCTCGGGTTCCGAGCGCGGGCCTTCGCTCGCGAGGCCGGACGGGGCGCGTCGCTCGCCGACCTGGTCGCGATGGCGCGCCACAACACGGCGGAGGCGCTCGGCCCCGACATCGCTCGCGCCCTCGACGCCTGGACGCCTGCGCAGATCGAATCCCTCGCCCGGCGGGTCCGCCCGGTCGAGGTCGACGGGCGCCTGCACGCCTGGGAGTGGCTGGTACTCCCGGACGGGCGGCTCCTGAAGGCCGACGCCCTCGACCACCATGCCGGCCACGACCTCGTCGGCTGCCAGGACATCGCCTGGGACGTGGCCGGCGCGGCCGTGGAGCTCGCCCTCGACCCCCACGCCCTGCTGCCGACGCTCGCCGACAGGGCGGGAACCCGCGTCGACCCCGACCTCCTGGCGCTGCTGACCCCCTGCTACCTCGCCTTCCAGCTCGGCTTCTCCAACATGGCGCAGGCCGCCACCGGAGATCCGAACGAAGCCGCACGCCACGCGCGCTCGGTGGAGCGCTACGCGACGCGTTTGCGCGCGGCGCTCGGCAACGGGCGCTCTTGAATTGAACCGCACGTTCGGATGAGGCGGCAGTTCGTTCTCAAACGGATCCCAGGCTTGCCCGAGATCCGTGCGTTTGGTGTTCAAGCCGGGCACGCTCGAAACAGAGAGGGGATCGAGACGACACGCCCCAGAAGGAGACACCGATCCCCCCTCCACCCTCGCACATGGGAAAGGACGCCTCGCCGCGCGATCCATGCACGGCACCTGCCATTGCGCGATACTTCTCATAGGGCGAGAGGTAAGCCGCATGGCTCGAAACCACACCTTATCGAGAACCACTTCTCCGAGGCCAGACCTCTGCCATGACAGACCGTGAAGGGCATCGTGCCGGCGCGTGAACGGGCGACACCCGTCAGCACGATGCTTATCATGGGAGAGGCGGCGACCGCTGTGAGGCCGACGCGGCGGGTGACGGCCGTGCGCCTGATCGTGTGGTTGGTCGCCCGAATGACACGCCGCGTCCGGCGATCATGGCAGCTGTTCGGCGATCCAGGCCTGCGCACGGTCGAGATCCTTGAACAACGGTGGGTGCGCGTCGCCCACCGGGCCGAACCCAGCCTCTAGGAACCATTTGCCCGCGTCCGTCTCGTGAAGGTCCGAGAGCTGGACCAGGATGGCGACCAGGAACCCGTCGTGGAAGACCAGCCGGCTCTCCTGATCGTTGCTGCCGGTGGCCACCTGCACCGGCTGAAGACGCAGGTTCATGCTGCAACCCTCCCGCCGAGGTGGAGGTATTCCGGCCTGAATTCGGCCAGAGCCTCCAGCCGCGCTCGATCGAGAATGCGCAGATACCCGCCGGACATCGCGATCAGCCCTTGCCGCTGCAGATCCGCGAGCGTTCGGTTCACGTGGACGGTCGTGAGGCCGGTGGTGTCGGCCAAGTCGTTTGGCGTAATCGGCAGGGGATAGCCCTCATCGGCGGCATGTCCTGCCGCGCGCAGGCGAAGCAAAAGCTCACACATCAGGTGGGCGATGCGCTCCGGGGCGGACCGCCGTCCGAGGTTGACGACCCACTCGCGCAACGTCGCCTCGTCCACGAGCGTGGCGAGCCGCAGCGCGTGAGCGATGCCGGGATGGTGCCGTAGCAATTCGAGAATGGTCGCGAGATCGATCCGCACGACCTTGCAGGTGGCCAGGGTGCCGATCGAGTGGTCCATCCGGGCAAGCAGGGCCACGTCGAGGTCGCAGTAGTCGCCCGGAATGAGGTAGGCCATGATCTGGCGGGCACCGTTGGCCCGCAGGGTGTATCGGCAGGCTATCCCGTCCATGATCAGGTAGACGCCGTCCGGCTTGTCGCCGACGCTGATCAAATCGATCCCAGGTTCGATGACCTGAGGGTTCGCGCTGATCTGCTCAAGCACCGCCCGGTCTTCGTCAGCGAGTGTGGCAAGGCTTTCCAGCTTCAAGATCAGGGGATTGGTACTTCTGCCGTCGCCGGGCGGGGCAGCCTTGTAAAGGTCGTCGCTTGCCTGTGGCATTGCCTTTCACCCAAACTTTGTCGCGAGGCTCGAAGAAGCTACAACCCTTGATGGGCCGTCGCGAACAGCCACATCGGATTTGGTATCTAGGATAGTGATCGCCGAGCGCCAACCGGACGTGCTCCATCGAAAACCGCCTGATTGATCCTCCCCCGGTTCCA
>NZ_BPQG01000068.1 GCF_022179125.1 Methylobacterium cerastii | reverse complement strand
CAGGCCGACCTGCTCGCCGGGGATCGTGGTGGTCTGGGCGAAGGCTTCCGTCGCGGTCACGCCGACCGAAAGCATCACCGCTGCTGCGGCAAGCCAGTTCTTGATCATTTTCTCGTTCCTTCCCAAGGATTTCCGCGCTTCGTCCCGCCGCCTCTGCACTACCTTGCCGGTCTGCCGTCTGCGCGGCTCCCGTGCGAGATGTGCCAAGCGCCCCCTACGAAGCCGGCCCGTGTCTCAACGCTGATAACTATTCTACAGAGCGTCGGCGAAAGACAGTGGAATGCCTCGAATCTGATCAGCGAGAGCCGAACCGTTGCTCAAATGCCGCAATCTTGTCGCGGCGCAACAGTGACCGGAACCCAGCGGACGGGATCGCTATCCGGCAGAATAGCGCATGCCGTTCAGCGCCTTGGCGGAGGAAGCGGAGCGGGAGGATTCGGCAAGGCGGGCGGGACGGTTCGCCCGGGCGCCGACGCGGTCCGAGGCCTTCGACTGCGCCGCGAAGGCCTCGATCGAGCCGCCGGACCGTGCCCGGACGCGTGCGGCCGCCGCGCCGCCCGCCGAATCGTGCGCGGCGCGGCGCGGCCACTCGGCAGATCTTGCCGACCGCTTCCGGCATTCGGCGGGGGCGGCGGCGCGCCCCGTCGCTTACGGCGCACCTACTCGGCGGCGGGCTGCGCGACCGCCCCGCGGGACGCCGGCGGCTTCCCGGCCGGGCGGCGGGCGAGCACGTCGCGCAGGAAGCGCCCGGTATGGCTCGCCTTCGACGCGGCGATCTGCTCGGGCGTGCCTTCGGCCACCACCACGCCGCCGCCGTCGCCGCCCTCCGGCCCCATGTCGATCACCCAGTCGGCGGTCTTGATGACCTCGAGGTTGTGCTCGATCACCACGACGGTGTTGCCCTGGTCGACGAGCTCGTGGAGCACCTCCATCAGCTTGGCGACGTCGTGGAAGTGCAGGCCGGTGGTCGGCTCGTCGAGGATGTAGAGGGTGCGCCCGGTCGAGCGCTTCGACAGCTCCTTGGAGAGCTTCACCCGCTGCGCCTCGCCGCCCGACAGGGTGGTGGCCTGCTGCCCGACGCTGACGTAGTCGAGCCCGACGCGCTTCAGGGTCTCCATCTTCTCGCGGATCGTCGGCACCGCCTTGAACAGGTCGGCGGCCTCCTCGACGGTCATGTCGAGCACGTCGGCGATGGACTTGGCGCGGTACTTCACCTCCAGCGTCTCGCGGTCGTAGCGCTTGCCCTTGCACACGTCGCAGGTGACGTAGACGTCGGGCAGGAAGTGCATCTCGATCTTGATGACGCCGTCGCCCGAGCACGCCTCGCAGCGGCCGCCGCGCACGTTGAACGAGAACCGCCCCGGCTGGTAGCCGCGGGCCTTGGCCTCGGGCAGGCCGGCGAACCAGTCGCGGATCGGGGTGAAGGCGCCGGTATAGGTCGCCGGGTTCGAGCGCGGGGTGCGCCCGATCGGCGACTGGTCGATGTCGATGACCTTGTCGAGGTGCTCCAGGCCTTCGAGCCGGTCGAACGGCGCCGGGTGCTCCAGCGCGCCGTTCAGGCGCTTGGCCACCGCCTTGTAGAGCGTGTCGATGATCAGCGTGGACTTGCCGCCGCCCGAGACGCCGGTGACGCAGGTGAAGGTGCCGAGCGGAATCTCGATGTCCACGTTCTTCAGGTTGTTGCCGCGGGCGCCGAACACGCCGAGCTTGCCCTTGCGCCCTTTGCGCCGCGCCGTCGGGGTCCGCACGGACTTCTCGCCGGTGAGGTACTTGGCGGTGAGCGATTCGGGATGCGCCAGGACCTCCGCGGGCGTGCCCTGCGCGATGATCCGGCCGCCGTGGATGCCGGCGCCCGGCCCGACGTCGACGACGTAGTCGGCCTGGAGGATCGCGTCCTCGTCGTGCTCGACCACGATCACCGAGTTGCCGAGGTCGCGCAGCCGCTTCAGCGTGCCGAGCAGGCGCTCGTTGTCGCGCTGGTGCAGGCCGATCGAGGGCTCGTCGAGCACGTAGAGCACGCCGGTGAGGCCCGAGCCGATCTGCGAGGCCAGCCGAATGCGCTGGCTCTCGCCGCCCGACAGCGTTCCCGAGCCGCGGGCCAGCGTCAGGTATTCGAGGCCGACGTCGACGAGGAAGGACAGGCGGTCGCGGATCTCCTTCAGGATCCGCACCGCGATCTCGTTCTGCTTGGCGGTGAGCCTGGCCGGCAGCTCCGAGAACCAGCGGTGGGCCTCGCTCACCGAGAGCGCGGTGACCGCGCCGACATCCTCCATCGCGACCTTGACGGCCAGCGCCTCGACCTTCAGCCGCTTGCCGCCGCAGGCGGCGCAGGGGGTCTCGCTCATGAAGCGCGAGATCTCGTCGCGGGCGGCGTCGCTCTCGGTCTCCTTGTAGCGGCGCTCCAGGTTCGGGATCACGCCCTCGAACGGCTTGTTGACGGCGTACTTGCGCATGCCGTCGTCGTAGTCGAAGCGGATCGTCTGCTTGCCCGAGCCGTAGAGGATGATCGCGCGGGCCGCCTCGGGAAGCCGCGACCAGGCCGTGTCGGTCTTGAAGCCGTAATGCCGGGCCAGCGCGTCGAGCGTCTGCCCGTAATAGGGCGAGGTGGACTTGGCCCAGGGGCCGATGGCGCCGCGCTTGAGGGTGAGCGCCTCGTCGGAGATCACCAGCTCGGCGTCGATCCGCATCTCGTGGCCGATGCCGCCGCAGGTCGGGCAGGCGCCGAACGGGTTGTTGAAGGAGAACAGCCTCGGCTCGATCTCGGCGATGGTGAAGCCCGAGACCGGGCAGGCGAAGCGCGACGAAAGCGTGATCTTCTCTCTGCTCTCGCCCTCGGGCACGTCGGCGAACTCGATGTCGGCGATGCCGTCGGCGAGCTCGAGCGCGGTCTCGAAGGAATCGGCGAGCCGGGCGGCGATGTCGGCCCGCACCACGATCCGGTCGACCACCACGTCGATGTCGTGCTTGAGCTTCTTGTCGAGCTTCGGCACGTCGTCGATCGGGTAGTACTCCCCGTCGATCCGCAGGCGCTGGAAGCCCTTCTTCTGGAACTCGGCGATCTCCTTGCGGTACTCGCCCTTGCGGCCGCGGACGACGGGCGCGAGCAGGTAGAGCCGGCTCTTCTCGGGCAGCGCCAGGACGCGGTCGACCATCTGCTGGACCGTCTGGCTCTCGATCGGCAGGCCGGTGGCGGGCGAGTACGGAATGCCGACGCGCGCCCAGAGCAGGCGCATGTAGTCGTAGATCTCGGTGACGGTCCCCACGGTGGAGCGCGGGTTCTTCGAGGTGGTCTTCTGCTCGATCGAGATCGCCGGCGAGAGCCCGTCGATCTGGTCGACGTCGGGCTTGGACATCATCTCCAGGAACTGGCGCGCATAGGCCGAGAGCGACTCGACGTAGCGGCGCTGCCCCTCGGCGTAGATCGTGTCGAAGGCGAGCGACGACTTGCCCGAGCCCGAGAGCCCGGTGAACACCACGAGCTTGTCGCGCGGGATCGTCAGGTCGACGTTCTTGAGGTTGTGCTCGCGCGCGCCGCGCACCGAGATCACCCGCCGGTCGCGCTCGGCCGGCGTCTCGCGGTCGAACAGGCGCTCGAGCTTCGCGTCGATGCCGGCCTCGGCCTCGACGGCCGGGTTCGCCTTCGCGGGCTTCCCGGCCGCCGGCGCCTTGGTTGCGGGGGGCTTCGCTGCGGAAGTCGTCGCTGCGGAAGTCTTGCCGGCAGGCGTCTTCCCGGCGGAGTTCTTCCCGGCGGGCGTCTTGGCGGCGACGGCTTTGGCCATGGCGGGGGCGGTCTTTCGAGGCGTCGACGCGGGCGGGATCCGGCGATCGCGAATGCGACCGCCGCGCCGGGTCATGTCGTCCGTCCGAAGCCTTCGGCAAGGTGCGGCGGGCGGGACGCAGGCCCGGCATGCTTGCGCGTCTGCTAGAACGAAACGCGTACGCGGGCAACTCGCCAGCCGTTCCGGGCCGCCGCCGCGCACGCCACGCCCGCCTGGGCCCGGCGCCGAGGCGTGGCCGCTTCCCGGCTTACTGCATCGCCTTCGTCATCGCCTCGGAGGAGGAGGCCTTCGGGTTGGCCTTGCAGTAGGCGCGCATCTTGGCGTCGAGCGCGGAGGCCTGGGGGTCGGCGGCGATCATCGCCTTGTCGGCGGGGCTGAGCGAGGCCTGCGCCTGCGCGTCGGCCTTGAGATAGTCGGCGCAGCTCATGTCGCCGGTCTGGGCTTGGGCGGCGGCGAGGCCGGCGATCAGCAGGCTCGCTGCGAGGAGGGTACGGGTCATGATCGCCTCGGAGTTGGACGGACCCGGAACCGTCGCGCGGTCGCGAGCGACTCCTCCGTAGGACGACACCGCACCCGGCGTCCGTCGCCGACCTTGCCCAGGCGTCCGGAAAGCATGACGGCCCGTCCCAAACCGGCCTGCCGGACTGAGGAAGCCTGCGGTTGTATCGATTGGTGTGCTGAAATATCGAGCTGATCTTAGATTGCAACCGCCTGTTTACCACCTGCGGCTTTATCATTTGTCAAAGCCTTGTGCGAATGAAGGATTGGCAAGCGGATGACGACCGGTGTTCTGATGTCCTTGCGCGGCCGCATCGTGGCGGTCGCGCTGGCACCTTGCCTCGCCTTCGCCGCGGTGGCCGGGGTCGCGATCGCGGACCGGATGGCGCAGCGCGCCGAAGTGGTCCAGGTCGAGGACCTGGTCGGCCTCGCCTCGCGGATCAGCGCCTTCGTCCACGAGGGCCAGCGCGAGCGCGGCGGCTCCAGCCTGTTCCTCGCCTCGAAGGGCACGCAGTTCAAGGCCGAGCTCGTCGCCCAGCGCGCGCGCACCGACGCCGCCCGCCAGGGCCTGGCCGCCGCCGTCACCGCCGGCGCGGCGGCCTACGGCCCCGCCTTCACCGCCCGGGCCGCCGCCTTCGCGCAGGCGCTCGAAGGCCTCGACGCGCAGCGCGGCGGCGTCGACGCCCTGCGGCCGACGGCGCCCCAGGCGGCCGCGGCCTACACCGTCGTGATCGGGGAAGGCCTCGGGCTGGTCCGCGCGATGTCGGGCGTGATCGGCCATGTCGGGATCGCCAACCACGCCGCGTCCTACGCCGCCTTCCTGACGATGAAGGAGTATGCCGGCCAGGAGCGCGCCGCGGCCTCCGCCGCCTTCGCCTCCGGCAGCCTCGACCTCGCCGGGACCCGCCGCCTCGCGACGCTCCTGGCCGACCAGGCCACCTACGAGACCCTGTTCCGCTCGCGGGCGGAGCCAGCCCAAGGCGCCCTGCTCGACGCCAGCGAGGCCTCCGCCCCGGCGCAGGAGGTGGCGCGCCTGCGCAAGGCCGCCCTCGACACCATGCCCGGCGAGCCGCTGGCCTTCCGCGACGCCCCGCTCTGGTTCCGCCTCGCGACCCAGCGCATCGACGGCCTCAAGGCGGTCGAGGACCGCCTCACCGCCGACCTCACCGCGGAGGCCGGCGGCGTCCGCGCGCTCGCCGAGCGGGCGCTGGCGATCTGGTCGGGGGCGGCGCTCGCGATCTTCCTGCTGTCGGGCGCCCTCGCCTTCGCCCTCGGCACCGCGGTGGCCCGGCCGCTGACCCGGATGTCGCGGGCGCTCACCGCCATCGGCCGCGGCGACGACGCCGTGGAGATCCCGCAGGGCGGCCCGAACGAGGTCCGCGCCATCGCGGCCGCCGCCGTCGAATTCCGCGAGAACGTCGCCGAGCGCCGCCGCAGCCGCGCGGTCCAGGAGCGGATGTCGGCCGACGCCGAGGCGGCCCGCCGCGCCGCCGCACTGGAGCTTGCCGACGGCTTCGAGGACCGGGTCGGCGGCATCGTCGAGGCGGTCTCGGCGGCCGCGACCCAGCTCGAGGCGGCGGCGCAGGGCATGTCCCGGGCGGCCGAGGACGCCTCGTCGCTGAGCCGGCAGGTCGCCCACGCCTCGCACGAGGCGGCGCTGTCGGCCGACACCGTGGCGGCGGCGACCGAGGAGCTCTCGGCGTCGGTCGCCGAGATCGGCACCCAGGTCACCGCGTCGGCCGACCTCGCGGCGGCGGCCGAGCGCGACGCCGAGGGCATGGCCGGCGAGGTCCGGCGCCTCGCCGCCGCGGCCGGCAGCATCGCGCAGATCGTCGGGCTGATCTCGCAGATCGCCGACCAGACCAACCTGCTCGCCCTCAACGCCACCATCGAGGCGGCCCGCGCGGGCGAGGCCGGACGCGGCTTCGCGGTGGTGGCCCAGGAGGTGAAGTCGCTGGCCGGCCAGACCGCCCGGGCGACCGAGGAGATCACGACCAAGGTCGTCGAGATCAGCGCCTCCACCGACGCCTCGGTCCAGGCGATCACCGGGATCACCGACGTGATCCGCCGGCTGGCGCGGATCGGCGGCGACATCGCCGCCGCCGTCGAGGAGCAGGGCGCGGCGACCGGCGAGATCGCCCGCACCACCGCCCAGACCTCGGCCGGCACCCGCGCGGTCTCGGAGCATATCGGCGGCGTCAGCGAGGCGGCCGGCACCGCCAGCTCCGGCTCCGCCCAGGTGCTCGCGGCGGCGAGCGCCCTGTCGAGCCAGGCGGGCGACCTGCGCGGCGCCGTCGATCACTTCCTGGCCGGCGTGCGGGCGGCCTGAGGCCCGCCCGGCCCTGCTCGGAGCCGCCAAAGGAAAAGCCCGCCCCCTCGTCGAAGGGGGCGGGCTTTCTTCGTTTCGGGAGCCCGCGTCGGCGGCTACGGAACGTGGATCACCATCGCGGTGAAGGGATGCACGTAGGCCTGGAGCATCACCAGGCCGCCGACGAGGCAGGCCAGCGCGATCGAGTGCCAGAACACGAAGCGCAGGATCTTGCCCTCCTGGCCGAAATAGCCGGTGGCGGTGGAGGCGACGACGATCGACTGGGCGTCGATCATCTTGCCCATCACGCCGCCCGACGAGTTCGCCGAGGCCATGAGCACGCCCGAGAGCCCCAGCTGCTCCGAGGTGATCTTCTGGAGCCCGCCGAAGAGGACGTTCGACGCCGTGTCCGAGCCGGTCAGCGCGACGCCGAGCCAGCCGAGCAGGGTGCCGAAGAACGGGTAGAGGATGCCGGTTCCGGCGAAGGCTAGGCCGAGCGTCGCGTCGACGCCGGCGTAGCGGGTGAGCACGCCGAGCGCGAGCATCGCCGCGATGGTGACGAGCGAGTAGCGCAGCACCCAGATCGTCTCGACGTAGGCGGTGACGAGGCGCAGGGGCGAGAACCGCATGATCGCGCCGGAGATCAACGCCGCGATCAGCACGCCGGTGCCGGTGTAGGACATGTAGGTGAACAGGAAGACGGCGCCCTCCGGGTGGGCCTTGGCCACCACCGGCGGCACCTTCATGATCACGTTGTGCAGGCCCGGCACCTCGTACTTCCAGGTGAAGATCGGGTTCACGATGGCCTTGAACCAGCCGGTGCCCCAGATCGCCACGACCACCGACAGGATGACCCACGGCAGCCAGGCGAGCGCGATCTCCGACGACGAGGCGGTGCGGCCGGTGGAGACCGGCGCGCGCGGCAGGTCGGACGGGACGCCGGCGCCCAGCGCCACGGGCCGGGGCTCGCCGTAGCCGATCGACGGGTCGTTGCCGCGGAGCGCCGGCGAGGTCCAGATCGCGGCCGGCTTCCAGACCTTCAGGAACAGCACCAGCGCGCCCATCGCCGCGATCGAGGCGCCGATGTCGACGATCCACGGGTTGACGTAGTTCGAGATGCCGAACTGGGCCGCCGCGAAGGCGCCGCCGCAGATCAGGATCGCCGGCCAGACCTGGATCATGCCGCGGAAGCCCGCGAACACCCAGATCAGCCAGAACGGCACGATCAGCGAGAACACCGGCAGCTGGCGGCCGATCATCGCGCCGAGCACGTAGGGGTCGTAGCCCGTCACCGAGGCCAGGCCCTGGATCGGGGCGCCGAGCGCGCCGAAGGCCACCGGCGCGGTGTTGGCGATGAGCGAGAGGCCGGATGCGGCCAGCGGCGAGAAGCCGAGCCCGATCAGGATCGCGCCGGTGACCGCCACCGGCGTGCCGAACCCGCCCGCGCCCTCGAAGAAGGCGCCGAAGGCGAAGGCGACGAGCAGCAGCTGCAGCCGCCGGTCGCTGGTGATGCCGGCCACCGATTGCTGGAGGGTCGCGAACCACCCCTTCTCCACCGTCAGCCGGTAGAGGAAGATGACGTTGAGGATGATCCAGCCGATCGGGAAGAAGCCGGTCACCATCCCGAGCAGGGAGGCGCGGGTCGCGAGGCCCACCGGCATGCCGAAGGCGACGACGGCGATGGCGAAGGCCAGGATCAGGGCGAGGACGGCGGCGACGTGGGCCTTGACCCGGCCGCTGGCGATCATGGCGAGCAGCGCGATCACCGGCACGGAGGCGGCGAGCGTCGACAGCCACGGGTTGCCGAACGGATCGTAGACCTGATTCCAGGTTTGGACGGGTTCCACGGGCGTAGTCCTCCGATGGCCCGGGTTGATCCGCGGGCCGTTGGAGGCGGTGCTAGCAGAGCGGCGAATCCGGCTCAACGCCGAGAGATAATGTATTCAGAAGGTGTTGCGCGCCGGTTGCTCGTTCAGCGGGACCCTGTCGCCCGGGCGGCGGGACCCGGCCGCGCGCGGATGCGCGGCCGGTCCGTCCTCAGACCAGCATCCCCATCGGGCTCTCGATCAGGCCCTTGAAGGCGGCGACCAGCTCGGCCCCGAGCGCCCCGTCGAGCACGCGGTGGTCGCAGGAGAGCGTCGCGGTCATCACCTGGGCGACGGCGGGGGCGCCGTCCTTGACCACGATCCGCTTCTCGCCGGCGCCGACCGCCAGGATCGAGGATTGCGGCGGGTTGATCACCGCGGTGAAGTGCTTGATCCCGAACATGCCGAGGTTCGACACCGAGGTGACGCCGCCCTGGTACTCCTCCGGCTTCAGCTTCTTGGCGCGGGCGCGAGCGGCGAAGTCCTTCATCTCGTTGGAGATGGTGGACAGCGTCTTCTCGTCGGCCCGGCGGATGACGGGCGTGAACAACCCGCCGTCGATCGCCACCGCGACGCCGACCTCGGCGTGCTTGAAGCGCAGCACCCGGTCCTCGGCCCAGACCGCGTTGGCCATCGGCACCCGGGTCAGGGCGAGGCCCATCGCCTTGATGACGAAGTCGTTGACCGAGAGCTTGAACAGCGGCTTGCCGTCCTTGTCCTTGGCCGCGCTCTTGTTGAGCTGCTCGCGCAGCGCCATCAGCGCGTCGATCTCGCAATCGACGGTCAGGTAGAAGTGCGGCGCCACCTGCATCGCCTCGGTGAGGCGCTTGGCGATGGTCTTGCGCATGCCGTCGAGGGGCACTTCCTCGTAGCTGTCCTTGGCGTAGAAGCCGCGGACCTGGTCGGTGGTGAGGCCGGCGGCCCTGGTCGCGGGCGCCGTGGCGGGCGCAGCCTTCGGCGCTGCGGCCTCCGGCGCCTTCGCGGCCGCTTGCGGGGCCGCCGTGGGGGCCACCTTGCCGGTGCCGGCCGCCTTGGCTGCGCGCACGTCGCGCTCGATCACCCGGCCGCGCGGGCCCGAGCCCTGGACGGCGGAGAGGTCGATCCCCTCCTGCTTGGCGATGCGGCGGGCCAGCGGCGAGGCGAAGACGCGCTCGCCCGAGCCGCCCTGCGGGGCGGCGTCCGCCTTGGCGGCGGGCTGGGCCCCGTCCGGGGCCTCGTTCACCCGCGCGTAGGACATGTGCCCGCCGCCGGGCGTGGCGTTCTCGTTCGCCGACGACGCGTCGGCCTTGGGCGCCTCCGCGGGGGCGGCGGCAGGGGCCGAGCCGCCCGCCTGGACCCCGGCCGGATCCTCGCCGTCGATGGCGATCACCGCGATCAGGTCGTTGACCGGCACGTCCGCGGTGCCCTCGGGCACGACGATACGCGCGAGCACGCCCTCGTCGATCGCCTCGACCTCCATGGTCGCCTTGTCGGTCTCGATCTCGGCGAGCACGTCGCCCGACTTGATCGCGTCGCCCTCCTTCTTGAGCCACTTGGCGAGGTTGCCCTTCTCCATCGTCGGCGAGAGGGCGGGCATCAGGACGTTGACGGGCATGGCTTCAGGTCTCGTCCGTGGGCAGGGAGGGAGCGTCGGGTTCGGCGCGGGGATCGGCGAAAGGGTCGGCCGAGGGGTCGGCGAAGGGAAACAGGTCGTCGAGCGGGAACGGAACCGCGTCGAAGGGCGGCAGGGCCACGGTCTCGCCGCGCGCCACCGTGCCGAGCAGCAGCCACTGGGAGCCGGCGAGCGCGAAGGCTTCGAGCACCCCGTCGGCGGGATCGAGCAGCCACAGGTGCCCGACGCCGGCCTCCGCGTAGATGCGGCGCTTCGGGCCGCGATCGAGCCGCGCAGTGGCCGGCGACAGGATCTCGCAGACCCAGTCCGGCACGGTCTCGACGAAGGCGGTTTTGGGCTCGGCCGGCAGCCGCTCGCGGCGCCAGCCGGCGAGGTCGGGGACCACCACCTGCACGCCGAGGTGGAGTTCGGGCTCGACCATGAAGATCCAGCCGCCCGGCCCGCCGCGCCCGCGGCCGAAGGGTGCGTTCAGCTCCGTGGCCAGGCCCACCGCCGCCATCGCATGGCGCGGCCGCGGCCGCGGATGCGTCTCCAGCGACCCGTCGACGATCTCGGCCACGCGATCGGCCGGAACGGCCTCCAGGTCGGCATAGGTGGCGACACGCAGTGCGGGCTCGGCCATGCGCTCGGGCCCCGCTAGTTCAGGCCGCCGGGATCGAGGCCCTCGGCCTCCCACCCCGCGCGGATGCGGTCGAACGCCTCCTCTTCCGACATGTCGGTTTCCAGGGCGTAGGCGCGGGCCGCCTGCCGGGCGAGGTCGACCATCAGGCGGCCCCAGGTGGCGGGGTCGTCGAAGGACCGGCGCAGCGCCACGCTGACGGCCCCGTCGACCACGGCCGCGCGCAGCACCTCGATGCCGCCCTGTTCCAGGGCGTCGGGCGGGATCTCGAGGGCTTGGAAGGATTCACTCATACCACGTCATGACCCGTCGATCGGCCCGGTTCCGCCCTCAGGCGCGAAGGCGGATCGCATTCACCGGTAGCAGACGGCCTTGGCCGCCTCGACGACCTCGGCGACGTTGGGCAGCGCCAGCTTCTCGAGGTTGGCCGCGTAGGGCATCGGCACGTCCTTGCCGGTGACGCGCAGCACCGGCGCGTCGAGGTAGTCGAACGCGTCGACCATCAGGCGGGCCGAGATCTCGGCGCCGATGCCGCTCTGCGGGAAGCCCTCCTCCACCGTGACGCAGCGGCCGGTCTTCTTCACCGATTCGAGAACCGTCTCGGTGTCCATCGGGCGGATCGTGCGCAGGTCGATCACCTCGGCCTCGATGCCCTGGTCGGCCAGGATCTGCGCCGCCTTGAGGGCGTAGGTCATGCCGATGGCGAACGAGACGATGGTCACGTCGGTGCCGGCGCGATGGATGCGGGCCTTGCCGATCGGCAGCACGAAGTCGTCGAGCTTCGGCACCGGGAAGGTCTGGCCGTACAGGATCTCGTTCTCGAGGAAGATCACCGGGTTCGGGTCGCGGATCGCGGCCTTGAGCAGGCCCTTGGCGTCGGAGGCGGTGTAGGGCGCGATCACCTTCAGGCCGGGCACGTTCGAGTACCACGCCGAATAGTCGTGGCTGTGCTGGGCGCCGACGCGGGCTGCCGCGCCGTTGGGGCCGCGGAACACGATCGGGCAGCCGAGCTGGCCGCCGGACATGTAGAGGGTCTTGGCCGCCGAGTTGATGATGTGGTCGATCGCCTGCATGGCGAAGTTGAAGGTCATGAACTCGACGATCGGCTTCAGGCCGGACAAGGCCGCGCCGACGCCGATGCCGGCGAAGCCGTGCTCGGTGATCGGGGTGTCGACCACGCGCCGCGCGCCGAATTCCTGCAGCAGGTTCTGCGTGACCTTGTAGGCGCCCTGGTACTCGGCGACCTCCTCGCCCATGACGAAGACGTCCTCGTCCCGGCGCATCTCCTCGGCCATGGCGTCGCGAAGCGCCTCGCGCACGGTCATAGTCACCATCTCGGTGCCGGCCGGGAACTCCTCCATCACCGGCGCGGCGGCCTTGTTGGTGATCACGGCGGGCGCGGCCGGCGCACGGGGCGCGTCGTCGCCGGTCTTGGCGGTGGGCGCCGGCGCCGGGGCGAGCCCTTCCGCCTGCATGTCCGGCGTCGGGGCGGGATGGCCCTCGGCCGGACCCTTCGGCTTTCCGCCGCCGCCCCCGGAGGCCGCGGCCGCCGCGACGTCCTCGCCCTCGCCGGCGATGATCGCGATCGGGGTGTTGACGGCGACGCCCTCGGTGCCCTCGGCGACCAGGATCTTGGCGAGCGTGCCCTCGTCGATCGCCTCGACCTCCATGGTCGCCTTGTCGGTCTCGATCTCGGCGAGCACGTCGCCCGACTTGATCGCGTCGCCCTCCTTCTTGAGCCATTTGGAGAGCTTGCCCTCCTCCATGGTCGGAGACAGGGCGGGCATCAGGATGTCGGTCGCCATGAAGGGTCTCTGATCGGTGAGGCGGGCGGGGCGGCCTTGAAGGGGGCGTCGGAGAGGCGGCGCGCCCTCAGGCGCGCGCGTCCAGCAGGATGTCGGTCCACAGCTCGGACGGATCCGGCTCGGGATCGTGGGTCGCGAACTCGGCGGCGTCGGCGACGGTCTCGCGGACCTTGGCGTCGGTGGCCTTCAGCTCGGCCTCGGCGACCCCGTGCAGCTCGATCAGGCGCTTGCGCACCATCTCGATCGGGTCGTGCTCGTCGCGCATCTTCGAGACCTCGTCCTTCGTCCGGTACTTGGCCGGATCGGACATCGAGTGGCCGCGATAGCGGTAGGTCTGCATCTCGAGGATGTAGGGGCCCGCGCCGGTGCGGGCGTGCTCGATCGCGCGCTGCGCCGCCTCGCGCACGGTCCGCACGTCCATGCCGTCGACCTGCTCGCCGGGGATGCCGAAGGAGATGCCGCGCCGCGAGAAGTCCGTCTGCGCCGAGGCGCGGGCGACCGAGGTGCCCATGGCGTAGCGGTTGTTCTCGATCACGTAGACCACGGGCAGCTTCCACAGCTGCGCCATGTTGAAGCTCTCGTAGACCTGGCCCTGGTTGGCCGCGCCGTCGCCCATGTAGGTCAGGCTGACCTTGCCGTTCTTGCGGTAGGCGTCGGCGAAGCCGAGGCCCGTGCCGAGGGAGACCTGCGCGCCGACGATGCCGTGCCCGCCGAAGAACTGCTTCTCGCGGCTGAACATGTGCATCGAGCCGCCCTTGCCGCGGCTGTAGCCGCCGCGGCGGCCGGTGAGCTCGGCCATCACGCCCTTCGGGTCCATGCCGCAGGCGAGCATGTGGCCGTGGTCGCGGTAGCCGGTGATCACCTGGTCGCCGTCGACCGAGGCCATCTGCATGCCGATGACGACCGCTTCCTGGCCGATGTAGAGGTGGCAGAAGCCGCCGATCAGGCCCATGCCGTAGAGCTGCCCCGCCTTCTCCTCGAAGCGGCGGATCAGCAGCATCTGGTGGTAGGCGTGGAGGTCTTCCTCGCGGGTGAATTGCGGCGCGTTGGGAGCGGGCTGGTGCTCGGCCGCCACGGCTTCCGGCGCCTCCGCGGCAGGGTTGGGCTGCCCCGCATCTTTCGCGGCATCCATCGGCGTGCTCCCGTGCTGGCGTCTCTTCCCTGTCGGTTTAGGACACGCGCCCCGGGAATGCGAGGGCCTACGCTCTGACAGGTTCCGGCCGTTGTCAGGCGCTTCGGAGCTTCGCGGGAAGGGCCGTTCGGGCGTCGAAGCGCCGTTCAGGGATCGATGACGACCACGTCGTTGGCGTGGACCCGGCCGAGGACGACGCGGGCGCGCTCCTCCAGCAGGTCGCGGTCGATCTGCTCGCTGCGCAGCAGCGCGACGCGGTGCTCCCAGGTCGCCCGCTCGGCCTTGGCGGCCGCGAGGTCCCGGGTCAGCCCGTAGGCCTGGATCTTGAGGGCGCGCTTGGCCTCCAGGCCGCGGTTGCCGTTCTCGGCCTGATACACGAAGTAGCCGACCACCAGCCCGGACAGGGTCCAGAGGCTGAGGGGCAACACGACCATTCTGACGCGGCGACGGACGACCATGCCGCGACCATCGGCGGCGAGGGTTAACAAAGCCTTTGCCGCGCCGCCCGATCGCGCGCTCGGCGGTGGACGGTGGCACACCTGCGGGTTGAACCGACCTCCGGGGTGCGGGAAGATCGGAACAAAGGTCGAACATCGATCCGCCTGCGATCGCGCTGCGGACGGATCGCTCAAACGGGACAGCGCAGTGACCGCCCCGGTGCGAAAAGTCATCCACGTCGACATGGACGCGTTCTACGCCTCCGTCGAGCAGCGCGACGACCCCGCCCTGCGCGGCCGGCCGGTGGCGGTCGGCGGCTCGCGCGAGCGCGGCGTGGTCGCGGCGGCGAGCTACGAGGCGCGGGTCTTCGGGGTGCGCTCGGCGATGCCCTCGGTGACCGCGCGCCGGCTCTGCCCGGACCTGGTGTTCGTGCGCCCGCGCTTCGAGGTCTACCGCGGCATCTCCGAGGAGATCCGCACGGTGTTCTCCGAGCACACGCCGGTGATCGAGCCGCTCTCCCTCGACGAGGCCTACCTCGACGTCACCGAGAACCTGCAGGGGCTGCCGACCGCCACCCTGGTCGCCCGCGCGATCCGTGCCGCGATCCGCGAACGCACCGGGCTCGTGGCCTCGGCCGGCGTCTCGTACAACAAGTTCCTGGCCAAGGTGGCCTCCGACTACCGCAAGCCCGACGCGCTGTTCGTGATCACCCCGGAGATGGGGCCGGCCTTCGTCGAGGATCTGGCCATCGGCCGCTTCCACGGCATCGGCCCGGTCACGGAGACGAAGATGCGCCGGCTGGGCATCCACACCGGCCGCGACCTCAAGGCCCGCTCGCTGGAGGAGCTGACCGCCATCCTCGGCAGCGCGGCGCCCTACTACCACGGGGTGGCGCGCGGCATCGACGAGCGCCCGGTGCGGGCGCACCGCATCCGCAAGTCGATCGGCGCCGAGAACACCTTCTCCGACGACAGCGCCGACCTCGACGTCCTCGCGGAGCGCCTCGCGCCGATCCTCGACAAGGTCGCGGGCGCCTGCGCCGCCAAGGGCCTGCGCGGCCGGACCGTGACGCTCAAGGTGAAGTTTTCGGACTTCGCGCAGGTGACCCGGGCGCGCTCGCTGGCCTCGCCCGTCGGCGACCGGGCGAGCCTGGAGGCGATCAGCCTCGGCCTGCTGCGCGACCTCTACCCGCTCCGGCGCAGCGTGCGGCTGCTCGGCGTCGCGCTCTCGGCCCTCGACCACGGCGAATCCCCGGAGCCGCTGCAGCTCGGCCTGGCGATCTGACGGCCCCCGCCGAGCCGCCGGGGGCGCAGTCATCGGGTCGCGGTCATCGGGTCGCGGGTCCTTCGCCGGCGCCCCGCCCTACCTGGGTGGAGAACGACAGCGACAGCAGGCAGCCATGACCGACGACCCCCGCGAAGCCGGAGCACGGCCCCCCTTCCCCGGCGACCAGCAGCAGGCGCGGCCGGGATTGTCTTCGCGGATGACCCCCGCCCCCGACCACGGCGAGCACAGCTACGTCGGCAAGGGCCTGCTGACCGATCGCGTCGCCCTGATCACCGGGGGCGATTCCGGGATCGGCCGGGCGGTGGCGATCGCCTACGCCCGCGAGGGCGCCGACGTGGCGATCTCGTACCTGCCCGTCGAGCAGACGGACGCCGAGGAGACGAAGGCCTGGGTCGAGCGGGCCGGCCGCCGCGCCCTGCTGCTGCCGGGAGACCTGCGCGAGGAGGCCCATTGCCGCGACCTCGTCGCGCGCACGGTCGCCGAATTCGGGCGCCTCGACATCCTGGTCAACAACGCCGCCGCGCAGACCGTCAACGACGGGCTCGACGACGTGACGGCGAAGGACCTCGAAGGCTCGTTCCGCGCCAACGTCTTCGCCATGTACTACCTGTGCCAGGCGGCGGTGCCGCACATGAAGCCCGGCTCGGCGATCGTGAACTCCACGAGCCAGCAGGCCAAGGTCGCCGACAAGACCATGCTGATCTACGCCGCCACCAAGGGGGCGATCGCCAGCCTGACGATCGGGCTGTCGAACCTGCTGGCGCCCAAGGGCATCCGGGTGAACTGCGTCGCGCCCGGCCCGGTCTGGACGCCGATCCAGCCGATCGTGAAGAGCCCGGAGCAGATCGCGTCGCTGGGGTCCGAGACGCCGCTCGGCCGCGCCGGCCAGCCGGCCGAGCTGGCCCCGGCCTACGTGCTGCTGGCGTCGCGCGAGGGCAGCTACATGTCCGGCGCGCTCGTGCCCGTCACCGGCGGCACGCCGATGTACTGAGCCGCGACCCCGCCGACCGGAACGGTCCGCGGCGCCTGCGATTGACGGCGGAACCCCCCAAGGGGCCGAATTGAGGGGCCGAACCGCCCTGCCACAGGAGCCGGAACCATGTCGAAGACCATCGCCGCCACGTTCGAGACCCGCCGCGACGCCGAGATGGCGGTCGAGCACCTCGTCCAGGAGCACAAGATCGACCGCAAGGCCGTGACCATCGCGCCGGTCTCGGACGAGAACAGCGCCGGCACCGAGACCGCCGGCGCCGACATCGAGGACGGCCGCGTCGCGAAGACCCACACCGACGGCGAGCCCAAGCTCGCCGGCCGCCTCAAGGTCTCGGCCGACGTCGACCCGTCGCTCGCCGACAAGGTCGAGACCTCGTTTGCGACCTACGGCGGCAAGGCCGCCTGAGCCGGCACGCCGCACGACGCCGTCCCGCGATCCAACGGGCGACCGCTTTATCCGGGAAGGCGCGGGGCCCCCTCTCCCCGCGGGCGGGGAGAGGCCCGCACCGACCTCGTCGTCGGTGCGGGAAGCGAAGGCGAAGCCGAAGCGGCGGTGAGGGGGGCCGACGGAGGAGCCTCATTCGGCTCGGCCCCCTCACCCTCGGCAGCCGCCTCGCTTCGTCGACGACGAGGTCGGCAAAGCCCTCTCCCCGCAGGCGGGGCGAGGGGATGCGCGCCGACCGTTCAGCCGGAAGCGGAGACGCGTGGGCACGACGGCTCGCCGCACCCCTGCCCCGGCTGGGCCGCTCAGGCGGCCCAGACCTGGCGGTACAGCGTCGCGATGGCCTCGATCTCCGGCACGACCGGGTTGTTGCCCGGCGAGCCCGAGGCCAGCGCCTGCGCCGCCATGGTCGGGATCAGCCCGTTCCACCTTGCCTCGTCGATGCCGTAATCGCCCGGCGTCGGCACCTGCAGGTCGTCGTTGAGGTTCTGCAGCTCGGCGATCAGGCGCGAGACCGCGCGCGCGTCGTCGTCGGTCTCGCGCGCCACGCCCATCGCCCGGGCGCAGGCGGCGTAGCGGCCGGGCGAGCCGGGCGCCGAGAACGCGGTGACGGCCGGCAGCAGCATCGCGTTCGAGAGCCCGTGCGGCACATGGAAATGCGCGCCGATCGGCCGGCTCATCCCGTGAACGAGGGCCACCGAGCTGTTCGAGAACGCGATCCCCGCCTGGGTCGCGCCGAACATCATCGCCTCGCGCGCACCGCGGTCGCCCGGATCGGTCCAGACCCGACGCAGGTTCGGTGCGATCGCCCGCATCGCGGCGAGTGCGAACCCGTCCGAGAACGGGTTGGACTTGCGCGAGACGTAGGCCTCGATCGCGTGCGTCAGCGCGTCGATGCCGGTGTCGGCGGTGAGCCGGGCGGGCTTGCTCAGGGTCAGCTCGTAGTCGACGAGCGCGGCGACCGGCAGGTAGGCGAGGCCGGCGCAGAGCATCTTCTCGTCGGTGGCCTCGTCGGTGACGATGGTGAAGCGCGTCGCCTCCGAGCCGGTGCCGGCGGTGGTGGGGATCGCCAGGATCGGCAGGCCGGGCGCCTCCTGGCTGTGCGGCGCCTTGTAGTCGCGCATGTGCCCGCCGTGGCGGGCCAGCACCGCGACCGCCTTGGCCGTGTCCATCGGGCTGCCGCCGCCGAAGCCGACGACGCAATCGTGGTCGCCGGCCTTGAGCGCCGCGAGCGCCGCCTCCACCGAGGCGACCGTCGGGTCCGGGACGGTCTGCGAGAACAGCCCGGCCTGGATGCCGGCCGCCGCCAGCCGCTCGACGAGCCGCCCGGCCCGGCCGCTGTCGGCGAGGTAGGGATCGGTGACGACGAACGGCCGCGACAGCCCGAGCTGCCCCAGGACCTCCGGCAACAGCCCGCACGCGCCGGCTCCGATCCGCATCAGCCGCGGCAGGGCGATGGCGCTGATCATGGCGTTGGATCCGTCTTCTCGAGGGACGCGGGCGGCGCGGGGGCGCGCGATTGAACCCATCATACGCAAGGCAGGCTAGCGGTTGCGCAGGCGCCAGGACAAGCCCGTTCGGAACGGCCGGCGCGACATCCGGCCCGCCTTATCCCGCCCGCGAGAACAGCGCCTGCGCCGCCTCGACCGCCCCGACGATGAACGCCGCCACCTCGCGGATGTGGGCGGCCTGCCGGTGGTCCTCGTGGATGTGCATGTGGAAGGCCCGCGTCAGCGACAGCGCGTCCGGCAGCACCGGCACGAGCCCCGGATGGGCGGCGGCGATGAAGCCCGGCACGATGCATAGCCCCGCGCCGGCCAGCGTCGCGTGGACCTGGGCGAGGAGGTTCGTCGAGCGCAGCCGCGCCGAGGCGCCCGGCCCGATCACGTTGAGGTAGTTGAGTTCGCGGGCAAACAGCATGTCCTCGATGTAGCTGACGAACGGATGCCGCCCGAGGTCGGCCACCGTCCGGATCGGCTCGGCCGCGTCGAGGTAGCCTTTCGACCCGTAGACGAAGAGCCGGTAGTCGGTGAGCCGGCGCGTCACCACCCGCGCCTGCTGCGGCGCCGACAGGCTGACGACGATGTCGGCCTCGCGCTTCGACAGGCTGAAGATCCGCGCGGTCGCCATGATCTCGACCTCGAGCCCCGGATGGGCTTGCGTCAGCCGGTGCATGCGCGGGGCGAGGAACACGCTGCCGAACCCGTCCGGCGCGCCGATCCGCACCGTGCCCGAGACGCTCCGCCCCGTCCCGCCGGAAGCCGACCCCGAGACGAAGGCGCTCTCCATCGCCTCCGCCGTCCCGAGCAGCGCCTCGCCGGCTTCCGTGAGCGCGTAGCCGAGGTTGCTCTTGTGGAACAGCCGCCGGTCGAGCCCCTCCTCCAGCGCCAGGATGCGCCTTGCCACCGTGGTGTGCTCGGTGCCGGTCTGCACCGCCGCGGCCGTCAGCGTGCCGGTGCGGGCGACGGCGAGGAAGTAGCGCAGGTCGTCCCAGTTGCGGGTCCGCTTGAGGCTCACGGGCGGGGTCCGATCCGGCTGCGTTGTGCATCGATGCACACCGGCTGCGAGCAGGTCCAGCTTTATCGCCCGATCGACGCTGCTATGGTCCGTCCAAAATCCGGTCGCGTTCGCGCAAGCCGGTCCTGAGGAAACGAAGCTAAGGAGAGGCGCGCATGCGCACGATCGGGCATTTCATCGGCGGCAAGGCCGTCGAGGGCACCAGCGGCCGGTTCGCGGACGTGTTCCTTCCCTCCACCGGCGAGGTCCAGGCCCGCGTCGCGCTGGCGAGCCGCGCCGAGCTTCGCGCGGCGGTCGAGAACGCCCGCGACGCGCAAGGGGCCTGGGCGGCCACCAACCCGCAGAAGCGCGCCCGCGTGATGATGCGCTTCCTCGAGCTGATCCGCGCCGAGATGGAGCCGCTGGCTGAGCTGCTGGCCTCCGAGCACGGCAAGACGGTGCCCGACGCCAAGGGCGACATCCAGCGCGGCGTCGAGGTGGTCGAGTTCGCCTGCGGCATCCCGCACCTGCTGAAGGGCGAGTACACCGAGGGCGCCGGCCCCGGCATCGACGTCTACTCCCTGCGCCAGCCGCTGGGGGTCGTGGCCGGCATCACGCCGTTCAACTTCCCCGCCATGATCCCGCTGTGGAAGTGCGCGCCGGCCATCGCCTGCGGCAACGCCTTCATCCTCAAGCCGTCCGAGCGTGACCCCGGCGTGCCGATGCGCATCGCCGAGATCTTCCTGGAGGCGGGCCTGCCGCCGGGCATCCTCAACGTCGTCAACGGCGACAAGGAGGCGGTCGACGCCATCCTCGACGACGAGGACATCAAGGCGGTGGGCTTCGTCGGCTCCTCGCAGATCGCCGAGTACATCTACGTCCGCTCCGCCCAGACGGGGAAGCGCGCCCAGTGCTTCGGCGGCGCCAAGAACCACATGATCATCATGCCGGACGCCGACATGGGCCAGGCCGTCGACGCGCTGATCGGCGCCGGCTACGGCTCGGCCGGCGAGCGCTGCATGGCGATCTCGGTCGCCGTGCCCGTGGGCGAGGGCACCGCCGACCGGCTGATGGAACGGCTGATCCCGCGGGTGGAGAGCCTGAAGATCGGCCCCTCGCACGATGGCTCGGCCGATTACGGCCCGATGGTCACCGCCGAGGCGGTGGCGCGGGTGAAGGGCTACATCGAGACCGGTGTGAGGGAAGGCGCCGAGCTCGCCGTCGACGGCCGCGGCTTCACCCTGCAGGGCTACGAGAACGGCTTCTACATGGGCGGCTGCCTGTTCGACCGCGTGACGCCGGACATGACGATCTACAAGGAAGAGATCTTCGGGCCGGTGCTCTCGGTGGTGCGGGCCAAGGATTACGAGGAGGCGCTGGCCCTCCCCTCGACCCACCAGTACGGCAACGGCGTCGCGATCTTCACCCAGGACGGCGACGCGGCGCGCGACTTCACCGCCAGGGTCAACGTCGGCATGGTCGGCGTCAACGTGCCGATCCCGGTGCCGATCGCCTACCACACCTTCGGCGGCTGGAAGCGCTCGGGCTTCGGCGACCTGAACCAGCACGGGCCGGACTCGATCCGCTTCTACACCAAGACCAAGACCGTGACCCAGCGCTGGCCCTCGGGCATCAAGAGCGGCGCGGAGTTCTCGATCCCGACGATGCGCTGAACCACGACACGCCCCCTCTCCCATAGGGAGAGCGTTGGGGTGAGGGGTATGACGCCTCAGACCTGAGTCCGCCATCGACGCGCGTTCAGGCCGCGCCTGATCTGGCTCCGTCATACCCCTCACCCTGTCCCTCTCCCTACAGGAGAGGGGACCCGCGCCTCATCTGCCGGGCGCGGGGCTGCAGCAGCGGCACGACGAAAGGCCACCCGATGACGTTCGGCCTCACTGAAGACCAGGTCGCCATCCGGGAGATGGCCCAAGACTTCGCGCGCGAGCACATCGCGCCGCACGCCCTCGATTGGGACGCGCGCAAGCACTTCCCCGTCGAGACTTTTCGCGCGGCGGCGGCCCTCGGCATGGCCGCGATCACCATCCGCGAGGATGTCGGCGGGTCGGGCCTGAGCCGCGTCGACGCCAGCCTGATCTTCGAGGCGTTGGGCCAGGGCTGCCCGACGGTGGCGGCCTTCCTCTCGATCCACAACCTGTCCTCCTGGATCATCGACGCCTTCGGCAGCGAGGCGCAGCGCCGGCGCTGGCTGCCGTCGCTGACCCGGATGGACACGATCGCCAGCTACTGCCTGACGGAGGCCGGCTCGGGGTCGGACGCCGCGGCGCTCCGCACCCGCGCGGTGCGCGACGGCGACGACTACGTCCTGACCGGCGAGAAGCAGTTCATCTCGGGCGCCGGCGCCAGCGACCTCTACCTCGTCATGGCCCGCACCGGGGCTGAGGGGGCGAAAGGCGTCTCGGCGATCCTGGTCGAGAAGGGCACGCCCGGCCTCTCCTTCGGCGCCGACGAGCGCAAGATGGGCTGGAACGCCCAGCCGACCCGTGCCGTGCGCTTCGACCAGTGCCGGGTGCCGGTGGAGAACCGCCTCGGCGCCGAGGGCGAGGGCTTCCGCTTCGCCATGGCCGGGCTCGACGGCGGGCGCCTCAACATCGCCGCCTGCGCGCTCGGCGGCGCGCAGTCGGCGCTGGACCGCACCCTCGCCTACCTGCAAGACCGCCGCGCGTTCGGCCAAAAACTCTCGGACTTCCAGGCGCTGCAGTTTCGCCTCGCCGACATGGCGACCGAACTCGAGGTCGCCCGCGCGTTCCTGCGCCATGCGGCCGCCGCCCTCGACGCCAAGGCGCCGGAGGCGACCAAGCTCTGCGCCATGGCCAAGCGCCACGTGACGGACGCCGCCTTCCACGTCGCCAACGAGGCGCTCCAGCTCCACGGCGGCTACGGGTATCTCGCCGAGTACGGCATCGAGAAGATCGTCCGCGACCTGCGCGTCCACCAGATCCTGGAAGGCACCAACGAGATCATGCGGGTGATCATCGCCCGCGCGCTGCTCGGGGGGCGCTGATGTCGGACATCCTCGTCGAGCGGACCGGCGCGCTCGGGCGCATCCGCCTCAACCGGCCGAAGGCGCTGAACGCGCTGACCCACGGCATGGTCGGCGCAATCGACGCGGCCCTCGACCGGTTCGGCGCCGACCCGGGCGTCGCCGCGATCCTGCTCACCGGCGAGGGCGCGCGCGGCCTCTGCGCCGGCGGCGACCTGCGCTTGCTCTACGAGAGCGCGGGTCCAGGCTTCGCCGAGGACTTCTGGCGCGACGAGTACCGCCTCGACGCCCGCATCGCGCGGCTCGAAAAGCCGTTCGTGGCGATCATGGACGGGATCACCATGGGCGGCGGCGTCGGGCTGTCGGGCCATGCCCGCCACCGCGTCGTCACCGAGCGCTCGCGCATCGCCATGCCGGAGACCGGCATCGGCTACCTGCCCGACGTCGGCGGCACCTGGCTGCTGCCCCGCGCGCCCGGCGAAATCGGGACCTATCTCGGGCTGACCGGGGCACAGATGGGGGCCGCCGACGCGATCTTCGCGGGCTTCGCCGACGCCCTCGTGCCGGCCGCGGCCCTGCCCGGCCTGGTCGACGCGCTCGCCGCCCTCCCCCAAGGGGCAAAACAAGAGGCCGGACATGCCGCCGTCCGGGCGGCGATCCACGCGCGCGCCGTCACGCCGGAGCCAACCCCGCTCGGGGAGGCGCGGGCGCTGATCGACGCCTGCTTCGCCTTCGACCGCGTCGCGGACATCCTGGCGGCGCTCGCCGCCGACGGGTCCGAGTTCGCGACGCGGACGCGCACGACGCTGCTGGAGAAATCCCCGTCGAGCCTCGTGCTGACGCTGCGTCTGCTGCGTCTGGGCCGCACGTCCGCACGGCTGGAGGACTGCCTGGAACGCGAGTTCCACGCCTCGCTGGCGCTGCTGGCCGAGGGCGATTTTCGCGAGGGCATCCGCGCCGCCGTGATCGACAAGGACAAGACGCCGCGCTGGTCGCCGACGACGCTCGATGCGGTCGACCTCGAACGGATCGAGGCCTGGCTGGCCCCTCGGGCGGCCCCGGTCTTTCCGGTGCCGGCCGACGCTTCCCGCCCAGCCCCCGCATCCCGAGGCGCCCGCTGACGCGGCACCTCGGGATGCGGGCGGAGGATTAGGGCCACGAAACAAGATGCGACGCGGAGCACCGCGCGCGAGACACGACCGGAGGAGCCATGACCACGACGCCCCAAACCATCGCCTTCGTCGGCCTCGGCAACATGGGCGGCCCGATGGCGGCCAACCTCGTCCGGGCCGGGCATTCGGTGCGCGGGTTCGACCTCGCCCCGGCCTCGCTGGAGACCGCGAAGGCCGAGGGGATCGGGATCGTCGGCTCGGTCCTGGAGGCCGTGGACGGCGCGGCCGTGGTGGTGACGATGCTGCCGGCCGGGCGGCACGTGATCGAGGTCTGGTCGCAGGTCGTCGAGGCGGTTCCCGCCGGCACGCTCCTGATCGATTCCTCGACGGTGGACGTCGCGAGCGCCCGCCAGGCCCACGCGCTCGCCGAGGCGCGCGGCTGCTGGGGCGTCGACGCGCCGGTCTCCGGCGGCACCGGCGGCGCCAAGGCCGGGACGCTGACCTTCATGGCCGGCGGCGCGGAGGAGGCCTTCGCCGCCGCCGAGCCGATCCTGAGGCGCATGGGCAAGAGCGTGTTCCATTGCGGCGCGGCGGGCGCCGGCCAGGCCGCCAAGATCTGCAACAACATGATCCTCGGCATCTCGATGATCGGCGTGTGCGAGGCCTTCGCGCTCGGCGAGAAGCTCGGGCTCTCGCAGCAGGCGCTGTTCGACGTGGCCTCGGTCTCGTCCGGGCAGTGCTGGTCGCTCACCACCTATTGCCCGGTGCCGGGACCGGTGCCGACCTCGCCCGCCAACACCGGCTACAAGCCGGGCTTCGCCGCCGCCCTGATGCTGAAGGACCTGCGGCTCGCCCAGGAAGCCGCGGCGGCCGCCGGCGCCGCGACGCCGCTCGGCGCCGAGGCAGAGCGGCTCTACGCGACGTTCGGCGAGGCCGGCCATGGCGGCGAGGACTTCTCGGCGATCATCCGGATGCTGCGCGGACCGAGCGAGGAGGCCTGACCATGCAAGACCATTCGACCGGGCAAGACCATGCGACCGGGCAAGACCATGCGACCGGGGATTCGACGATCCTCACCGAGACGCGGGGCCGCGTCCGCCTGATCACCCTGAACCGGCCGAAGGCGCTGAACGCGATCAATGCCCAGCTCACCCGCGAGCTGATCGCGGCGGCGAGCGCCGCCGACGCCGACCCGGGGATCGGCTGCATCGTGATCACAGGGTCGGCCAAGGCCTTCGCCGCCGGCGCCGACATCAAGGAGATGCAGAGCGCCACCTATGCCGAGATGTATGCCGGCGATCGCTTCGCCGACTGGGAGCGCTTCACCGCCCTGCGGATTCCGATCGTCGCGGCGGTGGCGGGCTTCGCGCTCGGCGGCGGCTGCGAGCTCGCGATGATGTGCGACCTGATCCTGGCCGCCGACACCGCCCAGTTCGGCCAGCCGGAGATCAAGCTCGGCGTGATGCCCGGCATCGGCGGCAGCCAGCGGCTGACCCGGTTCGTCGGCAAGGCCAAGGCGATGGAGATGTGCCTGACCGGCCGGATGATGGATGCGGCCGAGGCCGAGCGGGCCGGCCTGGTCTCGCGGGTCGTCCCCGCCGACGGGCTGGTGGAGGAGGCGATGCGAGTCGCCGAGACCATCGCCGGCATGTCGAAGCCGATCGCGATGATGACCAAGGAGGCGGTCAACCGCGCCTACGAGACCACGCTCACCGAGGGCGTCCGCTTCGAGCGCCGCGTGTTCCACGCGATGTTCGCCACGCAGGACCAGAAGGAGGGCATGGCCGCCTTCGTCGAGAAGCGCGCGGCCAAGTTCACGCACGGGTAGGGCCGCCATCCCCTCCCCCGCAGAGGGGGAGGGAGAGGCGCATCCGGTTCCTCGTTTCCGTAAAACACCGATCAAAAACAAGAAAACGGAACAGCCACCAAAAATCCAGGGAGAACGCCGATGCCGAGCTTTCGCGAAGCCCGCAACCTTCTGCTGGCCCACCGCACCGATTACGCGGCGGCCTATGCGGGCTTCCGATGGCCGGACGAGACGGTGTTCAACTGGGCGCTCGACTGGTTCGACGCCGGCCTCGCGACCGACCCGGAAAGCCGCGACCGGACGGCCCTGTGGATCGTCGACGCGGCCTCGGGGGTGGAGACCCGGATCTCGTTCTCCGAGATGAGCCGGCGCTCGAACCAGGTCGCCAACCACCTGCGGTCGCTGGGCCTGCGGCGCGGCGATACCCTGCTGCTGCTGCTCGGCAACGTGCCGGCCCTGTGGGAGACGATGCTGGCGGCGATGAAGCTCGGGGCGATCGTGATCCCGGCGACCACGCTGCTCACCGACGGCGAACTCGCCGACCGCCTGGAGCGCGGACGGCCGCGGCTGATCGTGGCCGGGCCCGATCAGGTGCCGAAATTCGCGGGCCTCGACTCCGCGAGCCTCGACATGGGATCGGTCGTGCGCTTGACGACCGGGCCGGACGCGCCGGGCTGGCACGCCTACGCGGCGGCGTTCTCGCAAGCCGACACGTTCGCGCCCGACGCGGAGACCGGGGCCGACGACCCGTTCCTGCTGTACTTCACCTCGGGGACCACGGCGAAGCCGAAGCTGGTCCGGCACAGCCACCGCTCGTATCCGGTCGGCAGCCTCTCGACCATGTACTGGCTCGGGCTGCAGCCGGGCGACGTCCACTGCAACGTCTCCTCGCCCGGCTGGGCCAAGCACGCCTGGTCCTCGATCTTCGCCCCCTGGAACGCGGGCGCCACCGTGTTCGTGGTCAACCAGGCGCCGTTCTCGGCCACCGCCCTGCTGGCGGTGCTCGCCCGCTGCCGCGTCACCACGCTGTGCGCGCCGCCAACGGTGTGGCGGCTGATGATCCAGGAGGACCTGACCGGGCACGACCTGGCGCTGCGCGAGGTGTGCGCCGCCGGCGAGCCGCTCAACCCGGAGGTGATCGAGCGGGTGCGCGACGCCTGGGGCCTGACCATCCGCGACGGCTACGGCCAGACCGAGACCACGGCGCAGGTCGCCAACACGCCCGGCCAGACGGTGAAGCCGGGCGCCATGGGCCGGCCGCTGCCGGGCTACACGGTCCGCATCCTCGACATCGACGACCGGCCGGCCACCGAGGGCGAGGTCTGCCTGGCGCTCGGCGCCGACCGACCGGCCGGCCTGATGCAGGGCTACGACGACGGCGCAGGCCACCTCTCCGGCGCGGACGGGCCGCTCTACCGCACCGGCGACGTCGCCTTCGTCGAGCCGGACGGGACGCTGACCTTCGTCGGGCGCGCCGACGACGTGTTCAAGTCGTCCGGCTATCGCATCAGCCCGTTCGAGCTGGAGAGCGTGCTGATCGAGCATCCGGCGGTGGCCGAGGCCGCGGTGGTGCCGGCGCCGGACGCGATCCGCTACACGATCCCGAAGGCCTACGTGTCGCTCGTCGGCGGCGCGGAGGCGACGCGGGAGACCGCGCTGGACATCTTCCGCTTCACCAACGCCCGGCTCGCGACGTTCAAGCGCCTGCGCGCGATCGAGTTCGTCGCGGAGCTGCCCAAGACCATCTCCGGCAAGATCCGCCGGGTCCAGCTCTGCCGCCTGGAGCACGACGGCACCGCCGACGACCCGTTCCGGGGCCTGGCCTTCGCGCAATCCGATTTTGCGGAACTCAAGGGCGACGAGCGGAAGCCGGGCTGACCCGTCCGGCTCAGCCGGCTGCGGGCGGGAGGCGGCCGCCGCGCGTGGTGCGCGGCGGAGCGTAGGCGAGCGCGGCGTGGACCGGCGACGGGTGGCGGACCTTGGAGGGCCGCCCGGTCTCGCGCATCCGCCGGTCGGCTTCCGCCCAGTCCGGCAGGCCGGTCCCGTTCCAGTGGGCGACGGAGGCCTCGTCGCACCAGCGGCTGAGCTTTCCCATCGCCGCGCGGTGGTCGCCGGACAGAACGTAGGCGCGCATCGCCGCCTCGTCGGCCCAGGCGGTCACGGTCCAGAAGGTCAGCTTGGCGTCGTTGAGCAGCGCGCCGTCGAGGTAGCCGGCGGCCTTGGCGGCCTGGCGGCTCGACCGGACCGCGTACCACGCGAACCCGGGCACGAAGCGCCAGCCGCGAAGCCGCAACCGGGTGAGGCTGATCCACGACATGCCGGCATCCCTCGAAGAGGGGCCGTGCCTACCACGTCCCGCGGATTCAGGCGCGACGGCTGTCGAGGCGCGGTCCGCCGAGGCTGATCCGGCTGCCCGACGCGCGGTGGCTGCCGTAGCTCGGGGGCGCGTAGGGCCGGCGCGACAGGTCGTAGAGGGTGTTGCCGACGAGGCCGGCGGCCCGGCGCAGCACGGCACCGTCGCAGGTGGCCGCGATCCGGATGCCGAGCTCGTGGGTGTGGCTGCGGCCGTAGAGGTAGACCGCGAGCCGCGCGCGGGTCGCCTCGGGGATCTCGCAGACCATCGCCGACACCGTCTCCGGGTCGGCGCGGGAGATGCGGCCGAGCGCGTCCGGCGGCAGCGGGCACTCGGCGGTGGGGTCGTCGAAGCTGAGGGTCAGGGTCTTGGTCACCACGTTCGCTCCCGGCTTGAAGTGCACAGGATGGCGAGCGGATGGTTAACGAAGCGTAACGACCATGTCCGCGTGTTTCGCACGGCGTCCACCAGCCCGCGATGATCTCGCCTTCAGGGTCCGGCCCCAGCGACCGCCGCCATCGGATCCACACCTGTCGGCGAGCCCGGCCCGGACCGATCATGCGGAGCACGGCGCGGCCCCGTCCCCACGGCAGGGCGATCGTAGATGGCACCACGCCGTCATTCCGGGGCGCCGCAGGCGAGCCCGGAATCCAGAGCCGCCGACCGTGCAAGGTCCTGCGCGACCTGCGTTTCCGGATCCCGGGCTCCGCTGCGCGGCCCCGGGATGACGAAGGTGCTGCCCGCGGGTTTCCGAAGAGCCGATCGCCATCGGCGATCGCCCTGCCCGAACGGGAGAGGGGACCCGCAACTCCTTCAAGATGCGTGGCGAGATGCGCGCATACGGCAGGTGACGGCAGGAGGGGCTTTCCGCCGGACCTCGCGGGTTCCGACCCATGAGAGCCTGTGAGATCCTAAAGAGCGCGGGCCTGCTCGCGCAGCACGAACTTCTGGATCTTGCCGGTGGCGGTCTTCGGCAGGGGGCCGAACACGATCCGCTTCGGCACCTTGAAGCGGGCGAGCCCGGCCCGGCAGAACGCGACGACGTCCGCCTCGCTCGGCTGCGGCGCACCGGCCTTCAGCTCGAGGAAGGCGCAGGGGCTCTCGCCCCAGGTGGCGTCGGGCTGCGCCACCACGGCCGCGAGCATCACCGCGGGGTGCCGCGTCAGAACCTCCTCGATCTCGAGGCTGGAGATGTTCTCCCCGCCGGAGATGATGATGTCCTTGGCGCGGTCCTTGATCTCGATCTGCCCGTCGGGGTGCTGCACCGCGAGGTCGCCCGACAGGTACCAGCCGGCGCCGAGCGTCGCCGCCGTCGCCTCGGGGTTCTTCAGGTAGCCCTTCATCACCGTGTTGCCGCGCAAGCCGATCTCGCCGACCGTGGCGCCGTCGCGCGGCACCGGCGCCAGCGTCGCGGGATCGACGACGCGGGCGGCCGCGACGGTCGGCAGCGCCACGCCCTGGCGGGCCATGCGGCCGTGGCGCTCGGCCGGCGCGAGCGCGTCCCAGTCGGGGCCGGGCACGCAGATCGTCGCCGGGCCGTAGCTCTCGGTGGCGCCGTAGAGGTGGGTCACCGCGAAGCCGAGCGCCTCCATCGCCGCGATCACCGTCGAGGGCGGCGCCGCGCCCCCGGTGGCGCAGCGCACGCGTTGCGGGAACGGCACGCGCACGGCGTCCGGCGCGTCGACGATCATCGACAGCACGATCGGCGCGCCGCAGAGATGCGTGACGCCCTGCTCGGCGATCGCCCGGTAGATCGCGGCCGGCTCGACCTTGCGCAGGCAGACCTGCGTGCCGCCGGCCGCCACCACCGCCCAGGGGTACGACCAGCCGCTGCAGTGGAACATCGGCAGCGTCCAGAGGTAGACGCTGTCGGCCGAGAGCCCGAAGGCGAGGGCGTTGCCGAGCGCCTGAAGGTAGGCGCCGCGGTGGCTGTAGACCGCGCCCTTCGGGTCCCCGGTGGTGCCCGAGGTGTAGAGCAGGCAGAGCGACTGCCACTCGTCGTCCGGCCCCGGCCCGGCGAAGTCCGGGTCGCCCTCCGCGAGCAGGTCCTCGTAGGCGAGGCCGCCGCCGGGATCGTCCACGGCGATCACCAGGATCGGCTCCGGGAGGGCTTCGAACGCCTCTTCGGCGAGCGCCCGGAACGGCGCGTCGACGATCAGCGCCCGCGCCTCGCCATGCGCCAGCGAGGCGGCGAGCGTCGCCGCGTCGAGGCGGGTGTTGAGCGGGTTCAGCACTGCGCCGAGCATCGGCACGGCGAAGTGCGCCTCGATCATCGCGGGCACGTTGCCGGCCAGGATCGCCACGGTGTCGAGCCGGCCGACGCCGCGCCCCCGCAGTGCCGAAGCGAGGCGGCGGCAACGGGCGTCGAGGTCGCGGTAGGTCAGGCGCCGGTCGCCGTCGATCACCGCGATCCGGTCGGCGAAGGCGTCGGCGGCGCGCGCCAGGAAGCTCACGGGGGTGAGCGCCACGTGGTTGGCGGCCGAGCGGTCGAGCCCGGTCTCGAACGGGCTCGCGCGCCCGCCCTCCCCCCGGTTCCCTCGGCCGCCCAGGCTCACAGCGGGCGCCGGGCGATCCGCGCGACGAGGCCGACGATGCCCTCGCGGAACAGCAGCACGCAGAGCACGAAGACCACGCCCTGGATGATCGTGACCCAGGCGCCGAACTGCGCGAGGTAGGTCTCCATCGTGACGATCACCAGCGCGCCGACGATCGGCCCGAACACGGTGCCCATGCCGCCGACCAGCGTCATCAGCACCACCTCGCCCGACATCGCCCAATGCACGTCGGTGAGCGAGGCGAGCTGGAACACGATCGCCTTGGTGGAGCCGGCGAGCCCGGCGAGCGTCGCCGAGAGCACGAACACCGCGAGCTTGTACTGGTTCACCCGGTAGCCGAGCGAGATCGCGCGGGGCTCGTTGTCGCGAATCGCCTTCAGCACCTGCCCGAACGGCGAGTGGATGATGCGGTAGATCAGCAGCAGGCCGCCGAGGAACACCACGGCCACGAGGCCGTAGAGCGCCCGGTCGTCGGCGAGGCTGATCGTGCCGAACAGGGCGCCGCGCGGCACCGCCTGGATCCCGTCCTCGCCGCCGGTGAACTTGGCCTGGAGCGAGAAGAAGAACGCCATCTGCGCGAGCGCCAGCGTGATCATCGAGAAGTAGATGCCCTGGCGCCGGATCGCCAGCGCCCCGAACACCAACCCGAGCAGCGCCGCCGTCAGCGTGCCGCAGAGGATCGCGAGCTCCGGGGTCAGCCCCCAGACCTTGGCCGCGTAGGCGCAGAGGTAGCTCGCCATGCCGAAATAGGCGGCGTGCCCGAAGGAGAGCAGGCCGCCGTAGCCGAGCAATAGGTTGAACGCGAGCGCGAACAGCCCGAAGCACAGCACCTTCATCAGGAAGACGGGGTAGAGCACGAACGGCGCCACCGCGAGGAACACGGCGATGCCGAGCATGATCTTGCGGTGCAGGGCGCGCACGTCCCGACCCTCGGACAGCGCCGGCAGGATCGGGGCGGCGTCCACGGACGCGATGGCGGCGGTGTCGGCCATGTCAGAGCCCTGTCGCGAAGAGGATCATGCCGTCCGACCGAACAGGCCGGCGGGCTTCACCAGCAGCACCAGCACCATGATCACGAAGATCACGGTGGCCGAGGCCTCGGGGTAGAACACCTTGGTCAGCCCCTCGATCAGCCCGAGGCCGAAGCCGGTGATGACCGAGCCGAGGATCGAGCCCATGCCGCCGATCACCACCACGGCGAAGACCACGATGATGATGTCGGCGCCCATGTTGGGGTTGACCGAGTAGATCGGCGCGGCGAGCACCCCGGCGAAGCCCGCGAGCGCGACGCCGAACCCGTAGGTCAGGGTCAGGAACAGGGGCACGTTGACGCCGAAGGCCTGGACCAGCGTCGGGTTCTCGGTGGCCGCGCGCAGGTACGAGCCGAGCTTGGTCTTCTCGATGACGAGCCAGGTGGCCAGGCACACGGCCAGCGATGCGACCACGACCCAGGCGCGGTAGTTCGGCAGGAACATGAACGGCAGGCGCTGGCCGCCCGACAGTTCCGGCGGGATCGCGTAGGGCAGGCCCGAGACGCCGTAGGAGTTGCGGAACAGCCCCTGGATGATCAGTGCCATGCCGAAGGTGAGCAGCAGGCCGTAGAGGTGGTCGAGCTTGTACAGCCGCGCGATCAGCACCCGCTCCAGCACGATGCCGAAGGCGCCGACGATCAGCGGCGCGAGCCCCAGCGCCCACCAGTAGTTCACCCCGAGGTAGTTGAGCAGCATCCAGGCGACGAAGGCGCCCATCATGTACAGCGCCCCGTGGGCGAAGTTGATGATGTTCAGGAGCCCGAAGATGATCGCCAGCCCGAGGCTGAGGATCGCGTAGAACGAGCCGTTGATCAGGCCGAGCAGGAGCTGGCCGAACAGCGCCTGCATCGGAACGCCGAAGATCGTGGTCATCGCAACTCAGCCATCGCCTGTTCCGACCCCGCGGCGCGCCGCGCGCCGCGGGGGTGCCTCACACGCTCAACCCTTCACGAGGGGGCAGCCGCCCTCGTTCAGCGGGCGGAACACCTCGTTGCCGGGGATGGTGGCCAGCGTCTTGTAGAGGTCCCACTCGCCCTTGGACTCGGCGGGCTTCTTGACCTCGAACAGGTACATGTCGTGGATCTTGCGCCCGTCGACGCGGATCGTGCCCTTGCCGAACAGCGGGTCGTCGGTCGGCATCTCCTTCATCTTGGCGACCACCTTGGCGCCGTCGGAGGACGCCTTCAGGGCCTCGACCGCCTTGAGGTAGTGCAGCGTGCCCGCGTAGACGCCGGCATGGTTGGCGGTCGGCTTCTTGCCGCCCATCTGCTTGGCGAACCGGTCCGAGAACGCGCGGGTGGCGTCGGTGAGGTCCCAGTAGAACGGCTCGGTCAGGACCAGGCCCTGCGCCACCTTGGTGCCGAGCGAATGCACGTCGGAGGAGAAGACGAGGAGGCCAGCCAGCGCCTGGCCGCCCTCGGTGATGCCGAACTCGCCGGCCTGCTTGATCGCGTTGATGGTGTCGGCCCCGGCGTTGGCCAGACCGATCACCTTGGCGCCCGACCCCTGCGCCTGCAGCAGGAACGAGGAGAAGTCGGCGGTCGGGAACGGGGTCTTGACCGAGCCGACGACCTTGCCGCCGTTCTTGGTGACGACCGTGGTGGTGTCGCGCTGGAGCGTCTGGCCGAAGACGTAGTCGGCGGCGAGGAAGAACCAGGTGTCGCCGCCGCGCTTGACCATGGCGCCGCCGGTACCGTTGGCGAGCGCCACGGTGTCGTAGACCCAGTGGACGGTGTTGGGAGTGCATTGCACGCCGGTGAGGTCGGCGGTGCCGGCGCCGGTGTCGATGAAGGTCTTGTTCTTCTCCTTGGTGACCTGGTTGATCGCCAGGGCCACGGAGGAGGTCACGCCGTCGATGATCATGTCGACGCCGTCACGGTCGTACCATTGCCGCGCGATCGCCGAGCCGACGTCGGGCTTGTTCTGGTGGTCGGCGGCGATAACCTCGACCTTGAGGCCCTTGTCGGCGGCCTTGAAGTCTTCCACCGCCATCCGGGCGGCCACGAGCGAACCTTCGCCCGCGATGTCGGCGTAGACGCCGGAGCGGTCGGTGAGCACGCCGATCTTGACGGGGGTCTGGGCTTGCGCGGCCGCCGTCGTCAGGGTCCCCAGCGCGGCGGCAAGCAGCATTCGTCTCAGCATCCGGTCCGTCCTCCTCGGTGCGCCGGCCGTTTTGCGCGTCGGGGCCAAGTGCCCGTCCGTCGTCGGCCTCGTGCGTCGCGTTTCTCTTCGTATTCGGACTGATAAGTCCGTCGATGCCCGGGGTGTTTCAGACCCCGAGGTAGGCGTGGAGCTTGTCGATATTGGCGTCAAGCGCGTCGTTGGCGATCTCGTCGACCACCCGCCCCTGCTCGATCACCACGTGGCGGTCGGCCAGCGTCTGGGCGAAGCGGAAGTTCTGTTCGACGAGCACGATGGTGTAGCCGCGCCCCTTCAGCTCGCGGATCGTCCGGCCGATCTGCTGGACGATGACGGGGGCGAGCCCCTCGGTCGGCTCGTCGAGCAGGATCAGCTTGGCGCCGGTGCGCAGGATGCGGCCGATGGCGAGCATCTGCTGCTCGCCGCCCGAGAGCTTGGTGCCCTGGCTGCCGGCCCGCTCCTTGAGGTTCGGGAACAGGGTGTGGATCTCGGCCACCGACATGCCGCCGGGCTTCACCACCGGCGGCAGCATCAGGTTCTCGGCGACCGTCAGGCTCGCGAAGATCCCGCGCTCCTCCGGCACGTAGCCGAGGCCGAGCCGCGCGATGTTGCGCGAGGCCATCGCGATCGTCTCGACGCCCTCGTAGGTGATCGAGCCCGCGCGGCGGCCGAGGATGCCGATGATGGCGCGCAGGGTCGTGGTCTTGCCCGCCCCGTTGCGGCCGAGCAGCGTCACCACCTCGCCGGCCCGCACGTCGAGGTCGATGCCGTGGAGCACATGGCTCTCGCCGTACCAGCCCTCCAGGCCCCGCACCGCCAGGAGGGCGTCCGGGACCGCACGCGATACGGTCTTCAAAGCCGCCTCAGCCAAGCCTGTCTCAGCCATGCCTGCCTCAGCCATGCCCGGCCCCGATATACGCTTCGATCACGCGCGGATCCTTCGACACGGTGGCGTAGTCGCCCTCCGCGAGCACCTGGCCCCGGGCGAGCACGGTGATCCGGTCCGAGAGCGAGGCCACCACCGACAGGTTGTGCTCGACCATCAGGATGGTGCGGTCCTTGCCGACGCGGCGGATCAGGCTCGCGGTGCGCTCCACGTCCTCGTGGCCCATCCCGGCCATCGGCTCGTCGAGCAGCAGCATCTCGGGATCGAGGGCCAGGGTCGTCGCGATCTCGAGCGCGCGCTTGCGGCCGTAGGACAGCTCCACCGCCTGGTGCCCGGAGAACGCCGACAGGCCGACCTGGTCGACAAGGTCCAGCGCCTCGGCGTCGAGGCGGCGCAGCACCTTCTCGGCCCGCCAGAAATCGAACGAATCGCCGTGCTTGCGTCGCTGCAGCGCGATGCGGACGTTCTCCATCACCGTGAGGTGCGGGAACACCGCCGAGATCTGGAACGAGCGCACCAGCCCGAGCCGGGCGACGTCGGCCGGCTGCAGGCGGCTGATGTCGCGGCCCTTGTAGTGGATCGCCCCGGCGGTCGGGCTGAGGAACTTGGTGAGCAGGTTGAAGCAGGTCGTCTTGCCGGCGCCGTTCGGGCCGATCAGCGCGTGGATCGTGCCGCGCACGACTTCGAGCGTCACGCCGTTGACCGCGCGAAACCCCTTGAATTCCTTGGTCAACCCGGTGGTGGACAGGATGATGTCCTGTGCCAAACGCAACCCTCCCCTGCATCTTTGGCAGGATGTATCGCCGGAAGCGTCGGCGCCGTCCATCGCGTTTTCGAGGGCGCCCCGAACATTCCCCGGCCGATGACACCCCTCTCCCGGACGAGAAGCGTGACAGCGAAGGCCCGTTGTCGGCTTGCCGCTTGCCGGCCCTTGAGAGGCATGCCAGTCTGACGGCGTCCGCATAAAGCGATACGGGAGAGCCCAGGCCGGTCCGACGACCGGTCATGGCGCCGACGGAGCAACCACCCCCGGAAACTCTCAGGCACAATCACCGTATCGTTGGACAATCTGGAGAGAGGCGCCGCCTGGCGTCCACCGAAGGAGAAACCTTGGAGGCCGCCGACGCGGCGTCCGGGGGAAGCTCTCAGGTAACCGCGACAGATGGGGGCAACCGAGGCGCGCGACCGCGTTCCTCGGCGGCTCGTGTCGTGGAACCACCAGATGCATGCGGATACCTTCGGGACCTTCGACGACACCCTCGCATCCGGGCCGCAGCGCACCCCGCTGCATGCCCTGCACCTGCGTCGCGGCGCGCGGATGGTGCCGTTCTCCGGCTACGACATGCCGCTGCACTATCCCGCCGGGCTGCTGAAGGAGCACCTCCACACCCGCGCCGGCGCCGGCCTGTTCGACGTCTCCCACATGGGCCAGATCGCGCTTCACGCGGACGACCCGGCGGACGCCGCCCGCGCCCTCGAAGCCCTGATCCCGGCCGACATCCTCGGGCTGAGGTCCGGCCGCCAGCGCTACGGCCTGCTGACCGACGCCGCCGGCGGCATCCGCGACGACCTGATGGTGGCCCGGTTCGGCGACCGGCTGGTGCTGGTGGTCAACGCGGCCAACAAGGCGGCCGACCTTGCGCACCTGCGGGCCAACCTGCCCGCCTCGGTGACGGCGACCCCGCTCGACCGGGCGCTCGTCGCGCTCCAGGGCCCGGCGGCGGAGGCCGCGCTCGCCCGCCTCGCCCCGGAGGTGGCGGCGATGCGCTTCATGGACGCCGCCGACATCCCGATCCTCGGCCAGGACTGCCTCGTGACCCGCTCCGGCTACACCGGCGAGGACGGCTTCGAGATCTCGGTGCCGGGCTTCGCCGCCGAGGCCCTGGCCGAGGCCTTGCTCGCGGACGGGTCCGTGATGCCGGCCGGGCTCGGCGCCCGCGATTCCCTGCGGCTCGAAGCGGGCCTGTGCCTGCACGGGTCCGACATCGGCCCCGACACCACGCCTACTGAGGCCGGGCTGGCCTGGGCGATCCCGTCCGTCCGCCGTGCCGGCGGGGCGCGCGAAGGCGGGTTCCCGGGCGCGGCCCGCATCCTCGCCGAGATCGCCGCCGGCCCGGCCCGGCGCCGCGTCGGCCTGCGCCCGGAGGGGCGTAGCCCCGTGCGCGCCGGAGCACCGCTGTTTGCCGACGCCGCCGCGCCCGAGCCCGTCGGCATCGTGACCTCCGGCGGCTTCGGGCCGAGCCTCGGCGCGCCGGTGGCGATGGCGATGCTGCCCATAGCGCTGGCTGCCGCCGGCACCCGCCTCCTCGCCGAGGTCCGCGGCCAGCGCCTGCCCGTCCAGGTCGTCCCCCTCCCCTTCGTCCCGGCCGGATTCAAGCGCGGCTGATCCGGCCCGCCCTTCCCATCCCTCAGGAGCCAAGACATGTTGCGATTCACCGACGAGCACGAGTGGCTGAAGGCGGAGGGCGCGGTCGTCACCGTCGGCATCACGGCGCATGCCGCCGAGCAGCTCGGCGACCTCGTCTTCATCGAGCTGCCGAAGGTCGGGGCCCGGCTCGCCAAGGGCGAGGCGGCGGCGGTGGTCGAGTCGGTGAAGGCGGCCTCCGACGTCTACGCGCCGCTCCCGGGCGAGGTCGTCGCGGTCAACGACGCGGCGGTCGCGGACCCGGCGACGGTGGGCACCGATCCGCAAGGGGATGGCTGGCTCTACCGCCTGCGCCTCGACGACCCGTCCGAGATGGACGGGCTGATGGACGAGGCCGCCTACGCCGCCTTGCCGAAGTAGCCGCCTTGCCGAAGTAGCCGCCTGCCGAAACAACCGCCTGCGATGCGCCGGCGGCCCTTCGCCCTTCCAAAGGCCCACTCCGAGCCGGGACGCCGCCATGACCGCGCATTACGACCCCTACGACTTCGCCAACCGCCGCCACATCGGCCCGACGCAGGCCGAGATCGACGCGATGCTCGCCGCCGTCGGGGCGCCGAGCCTGGAGGCCCTGATCGACGAGACGCTGCCCCCCGACATCCGGCAGGCGCAGCCGCTGGCGGAGGAGGACGCCTTCGGCCCCGCCCTCACCGAGCGCCGGGCGATCGAGCGGATGCGCGAGATCGCCGACCGCAACCGCGTCCTCGTCTCGCTGATCGGCCAGGGCTATCACGGCACGACGATGCCGCCGGCGATCCAGCGCAACATCTTCGAGAACCCGGCCTGGTACACGGCGTATTCGCCCTACCAGCCGGAGATCAGCCAGGGGCGGCTCGAGGCCCTGATCAACTTCCAGACCCTGGTCTGCGACCTCACCGGCCTCGACGTCGCCAACGCCTCGCTGCTGGACGAGGCCACCGCCGCGGCCGAGGCGATGGGCCTCGCCCGCCGCGTCGCGGCCTCGAAGGCCGACGCCTTCTTCGTCGATCGCGACTGCCTGCCCCAGACCATCGCCGTGCTGAAGACGCGGGCGGCGCCCATGGGCTGGCGCGTCGTCGTCGGCTGCCCCTTCGCCGACCTCGATCCGGCCGAGGTCTTCGGGGCGATCTTCCAGTACCCGGGGGTTGGCGGCGCGATCCACGACTTTTCGGGGCCGATCGCGGCCCTGCACGCGGCCGGCGCCATCGCCGCGGTCGCCGCCGACCCGCTGGCGCTGACGCTGCTGACATCGCCCGGCGAGATGGGCGCCGACGTCGCGATCGGCTCGATGCAGCGCTACGGCGTGCCGATGGGGTTCGGCGGCCCGCACGCCGCCTACATGGCGACGCGCGACGCGCACAAGCGGGCGCTGCCCGGCCGCCTCGTCGGCGTCTCGGTCGACGCCCACGGCCGCCGCGCCTACCGCCTCGCGCTGCAGACCCGCGAGCAGCACATCCGCCGGGAGAAGGCGACCTCGAACATCTGCACCGCGCAGGTGCTGCTCGCCGTCATCGCCTCGATGTACGCGGTGTTCCACGGCCCGGCCGGGCTGAAGGCCATCGCCCAGCGCGTCCACCGCGACGCGGTGCGCCTCGGCCGGGGGCTGGCGGATCTGGGCTTTGCGGTCGAGCCCGAGCACTTCTTCGACACGATCACCGTCCGGGTCGGGGCGTTCCAGGGGGTGATCCTGGCGCAAGCGGTCGCCAACGGGGTCAACCTGCGCAAGGTCGGCGACGACCGCATCGGCATCACGGTGGACGAGCGCACCCGCCCCGACATCCTCCAGGCGGTGTGGCGCGCCTTCGGCGCCGACGACCCGGCCTACGACGAGGCCTGGCCGGACGCCCGGTTGCCCGAGGCGCTGGTGCGCACCTCGGCCTACCTCACCCACCCGATCTTCCACATGAACCGGGCCGAGAGCGAGATGACGCGCTACATGCGCCGCCTCGCCGACCGCGACCTGGCGCTCGACCGGGCGATGATCCCGCTCGGCTCCTGCACGATGAAGCTCAACGCCACCGCCGAGATGCTGCCGATCTCCTGGCCGGAATTCTACGAGATCCATCCGTTCGTGCCGGCCGACCAGGCGGCGGGCTACCACGCGCTGATCGGCGACCTCTCCGACAAGCTCTGCGCGATCACCGGCTACGACGCGATCTCGATGCAGCCGAATTCCGGCGCCCAGGGCGAATACGCCGGGCTGCTTGCGATCCGGCGCTACCACCTGTCCCGCGGCGAGGCGCACCGGACGATCTGCCTGATCCCGTCCTCGGCCCACGGCACCAACCCGGCCTCGGCGCAGATGTGCGGGATGAGCGTGGTGGTGGTCGGCGCCGACGCCGACGGCAACATCGACGTGGAAGACTTCCGCGCCAAGGCCGAGCGGCATTCCGGACACCTCGCCGCCTGCATGATCACCTATCCCTCGACCCACGGGGTGTTCGAGGCGCGGGTGCGCGAGCTCTGCGACGTGGTCCACGCCCATGGCGGCCAGGTCTACCTCGACGGCGCCAACCTCAACGCGCTGGTGGGCCTGGCGCGGCCCGGCGACATCGGGGCGGACGTGAGCCACCTGAACCTGCACAAGACCTTCTGCATCCCGCATGGCGGCGGCGGGCCGGGCATGGGGCCGATCGGCGTCAAGGCGCACCTGATCCCGTTCCTGCCCTCCGATCCGCGCTCGGGCACGGAGGGCGCGGTGTCGGCGGCCCCCTACGGCTCGGCCTCGATCCTGCCGATCTCGTGGAGCTACTGCCTGATGATGGGCGGGCGCGGCCTCGCCCAGGCGACGCGGGTCGCGATCCTCAACGCCAACTACATCGCCGCCCGGCTCGGGCACGCCTACCCGATCCTCTATGCCGGCGCGAACGGCCGGGTCGCGCACGAATGCATCGTCGACGTGCGCCCCTTCCAGAAGAGCGCCGGCGTCACGGTGGAGGACGTCGCCAAGCGCCTGATCGATTGCGGCTTCCACCCGCCGACCATGAGCTGGCCGGTGGCCGGCACGCTGATGATCGAGCCGACCGAATCCGAGACCAAGGCCGAGATCGATCGGTTCTGCGACGCGATGCTGGCGATCCGCGAGGAGATCCGCGCCATCGAGGACGGGCGGATCGACCGGGCGAACAACCCGCTCAAGAACGCCCCCCACACGGTGCAGGACCTGATCGGCGCCTGGGAGCGGCCCTATTCCCGCGAGGCCGCCTGCTTCCCGTGGGGCGCACGCGGCATCGACAAGTACTGGCCGCCGGTCAACCGCGTCGACAACGCCTACGGCGACCGCAACCTGATGTGCTCCTGCCCGGCCCCGGACAGCTACGAGGAAGCCGCGGAATGAGCCGGCGCCGGCGACGCGTTTCCGGCCTCTTGCAGGCTCCTTGCAGGCCCCCGGCCGGCGCGCGTCGCGGGTTCGGCGCCCGGAACGACGGTTCCGCGCCATTTGCCGACTCTTTGGGCGCCGAATGCCTTTCCTGGGACTTCCGCTTCAGGAACAAACACCTCTACCGATATTTGGAAACTCTTTCCTCCTTGCGGCGGGGCGCTCGATGAAGATCCGGACCGGCTACACGATCGGCTACGACACGTTCGGGCCGACGCCGCTCACCTACCAGCTCAACGTCCACCCCTCGCGGGCCATCGACCTGCTCACCTCGGACGCGATGCGGGTCGACCCCCCGGTGCCGATGCGGACCTACACCGACGCGTTCGGCAACACCTGCGTGCGCCTGCTGTCGCCGGGCGGGCGCGTCACGGTCTCGGCCGACTTCCTGATCGCCGACAGCGGCGAGCTCGACGCCTACGAGCCGACCGCGCGGCAATTCGCGGTGCAGGACCTGCCCGACGACGTGCTCGTGTTCCTGCTGGGCTCGCGCTACTGCGAGACCGACAAGCTCTCCGCCATCGCGTGGTCGCTGTTCGGCACGACGCCGGAGGGCTGGGCCCGGGTCCAGGCGATCGTCACCTGGGTGCACCAGCGCATCCGCTTCGACTACCAGCTCGCCGACGCCACCCGCTCGGCCTTCGACGGCTACAACCAACAGGTCGGCGTCTGCCGCGACTACGCGCATCTCGCCGTCGCCCTGTGCCGCTGCATGAACATCCCGGCGCGCTACTGCACCGGCTATCTCGGCGACATCGGCGTGCCGGTGGACATCAACCCGATGGACTTCTCGGCCTGGTTCGAGGTCTACCTCGACGGCCCGACCGGCGGCCGCTGGTACACGTTCGACGCCCGCCACGACGCCCGCCGGATCGGCCGCATCGTCATCGCGCGCGGCCGCGACGCCACCGACGTCGCGATCTCGACGAGCTTCGGCACGGCGCTGCTGGCGCAGTTCGACGTCCACACCGACGCGGTGCCCGACGACTTCGTGCTGATGCAGGCCGCCTGAGCGGCCCTTTGCAGGGCCGTCGCTCGAAGGCGCCGGCCCTGTTTTTCCAAACGTCCTCGATCACGCCGCCGGGCCGGGGTCATCCCGCCGCTGCGGCGGATCGCGTGGTGGCCGGGCGCCCGCGACGCCGCTATCCGGCCGCGATGGATCCGATCGCGCTCGCCCTGATGGCCACCGCCCTCACCTATTCCGGCTACGTCGTGCTGCTCGGTTGGCGGTGACGGGCGTAGCCCGCCCCTCCCCGCCTCGCATGACGGACCATAGAACGTGAAAGACCGCACCCGGCACGACGGCCGGATGCGGTCTCGATGCGATCGTCGGAGGACCCGCCGCGAACCCGACGGGTTCAGGCCGGGCTGCGGCCGTCGGCGGCGTAGCGGTCGATGGCCGAGGGAAGCTCACGCGAGAGGCGGGCCAGCAGCGCCGACCGGCTCAGGCCGGTCTGCTGTGTCAGGTGGTCGAGGGTGTCCGGACCGATGGCGCGCTCGAGGTCGGCCTCGCGGATGTCGCGGTTGGGGCCCTGGTTGACCCAGGAGCTGGCGGCCTCGCCGTGGCCGCCCTTGGTGAAGTGGTCCACCAGCTCGCTCAGGCCGCTGGCGATGAGCCCGCCGACGCCGGCCGTGCCGACGCCGCCGAGGAGGCTGCCCAAGGTGCCGAGGCCGTTGCCGGAGGCAGAGGTCCCGGTCGCCGTGGTGTTGGGGACGCGCGGGACGGTGCCAGCGTTCGGCACGGTGTCATGGCTCGGCACCGTGTCGTGGCTCGGCACCGTGTCGTGGCCCTTCAGCAGCTCCGCGATCTTGTCGCGGTTCTGGTAGCCGGCCACGGCCAGCAGGCCCAGCAGCGCGGTCATCGAGGGATAGCCCTTGCTCATCGGTCGTCCTTGTCGGTTGAGAAGGTGGAAGGTCCGGGCAGTGGCCTAGAGCATTTTCCATGATCACCGGATCACGGAAAATGCTCTAACTGACTGTGTAGTCGTATTTTCTTCACGCGAGCCGGCATCCACCTCGCTTGAAAATGCTCTAGGGAAACGCTGCGGGCTCGAAAAGGCACCAGACGTCGAAGCGACGGACGAAGCCAGGGCGTCATCCCGCCGGACCCGTCGCGTAGGCGGGTCCGGCGGGATGGGCGATCACGGGCAGGGGTGGCGGTCGCCGTCGTTGCCGAGATAGGTCCCGCTCGATGCGTCGTAGGAGCGGAAGCGGCGGGCGCAGGCGGCCACCGCCTCGGGGTTCGGTCCGCCCTGCACCACCACCGGCGCTGCCTGCGCCTGCGAGTTGGCGATGGCGCCGCCGATGATCGCGCCGGCCGCAAGGCCCGCCACGCCCGCGCCGACCGCGGCGCCGACGCCGGGACCCCGGCGATAGCCGTAGCCGCGACCGTAGCCGTAGCCGCGGCCGCCGCGCCAGCCGTAGCGATGGCCGAACCGGCGGTACTGGACGTACCCGGTCGGGAGGTCGCCGTGCGCGAGCGCCGCGATCGGGGCGGCGGGAGCCGGCGCCGCCTCAGCCGGCAGCCCGACCAGGGTGGCCGCGACGGCGGCGGCGAGGGCGAGGGACAGCTTCATCGTGATCGTCTCCTGATGATGGCGCGTTCTTGTGCGTCGGGGGCGGCGCGCGGACTCGGCCGGCCTCGATGGACCAACCGGGGCGGCGCCCGCGCCTAGGGCGAAGGACGCTCGCCCCGTCGTTTCAGTCCCTGGAGCGCGACAGCCAGCCGACCGCGAAGGCGACGGCGGCGAGGCCGAGCAGGGCGGAGCTGCGGTGGTCGTCGGCGTATCGCAGGGCGCTGCGGCCGTAGGCGGTCCCGCGCTTGCGGGCGTGGCGGGCGACGCCGCGGCCCTCTTCGATCCAGTGGCCGGCGCGGTCCTGCGCCGCGTGGGCGAGGTCGCGTCCGTCGTCGAGGAGATCCTCGGCACGGTCGCGGGCGCGGCCGTAGGCGTATTGCGCGCCGCCGGCCACTTGGTTGACGGCGCCGCGGACCTGGCGGGCCGGGTCGCCGGTGAGGCCGCCCAGCGCGGTCTGGGCACGGCCCTTGATGTGGCGCGATGCACCGCGGATCTGGTCGCCGTTCATGGGATTCTCCTGCATTCGACGATGTCGGGGGCGGCCGGGCCGTCGGCTCGGTCGCCCACCGTGTTTCGGGCCAGGGCGTTCGGGTTCAGCGCTTGCCGGTGGGCTTTCAGCGCTTGCCGGTCGCCTTGTCGACCAGGGACGACACGCCGTCCTTGGCCTCGCCGACGGTGCGCTGGGCCTCGCCCTTGAGCTCCTGCGCCTTGCCCTCGACGACGAGCCCGTCGTTGCCCGTGATCTTGCCGGCGGCCTGCTTGACGTTGCCGGCCGCCTCGTTGGCGAGGCCCTTCAGCTTGTCCGTGGTGCTGCTCATCGGATGGCTCCTTTCGAGAGAATGGGGTGAGTGGCGTGGGTGATCGGTCCCGGCCGGCCGTATGGGCCGGCCGGGTGGGGATCAGGCGCGGCGGGGGTCGTAGCCGGCGACGAGGGTCGGCAGCTTCGGGGCGCCGAAGCGGCCGCCGAGGAAGCCGGCGAGCGCACCGAGGATCAGCGCCAGGGCACCGTAGAACGCGCCCTGGGTGGCGGCGCTGCGGGTGGCCTCGGCGGCGACCTTGGCCTTCTGCTTGGCGTCGGCGAGCGCCGCCTCGTACTGCTTCTCGTAGCCCTGGATCTGCGTCTTGGCCTGGTCGGCCGGGATGCCCTGGGCCTTGGCCAGCGCGTCGGCGGCGCGGTTCTCGGCCTGGGCCTTCTGCGCCGGGTCGCCCGAGAGCAGGGCGCGGATCGCGGAGGCGGCGGCGTCGCGCAGCGCCTGCGGGTCCTGGCCGGCCGCCTGCTGACGCACCGACTTCTCGATCCCGTCGAGCGGGTTCGAGATCTGCGCCAGCGACGGGGCAGCCGCCTGGGCCGCGGTCTGCACGGTGCCGCCGACCAGCGAGCCGGCACCGCCCAGCGTGCTGGTCACGCCCGAGAACGCGCCGCCGACGATGCCGCCGACGGCGGAGCTGAGCAGGTAGAGCACGACCAGCGTCGTCACCGCCCAGGAGACGAGGCCGTGCAGGCCGGCCGCCCCCGCGATGGGCTTGCCCGAGAGGCGCCCGGCGATGAGGCCGCCGGCCAGCGACGCGACGATGCCGGACCCGACGAACCAGAGGCCGGCGCCCATCGACAGGGTCGAGGCGGCGGGGTTGTCGGCGGCGGGACCGCCGACGCTGGACAGGCCGACGCCGACGCCGACCATGTTGAGGACGACCTGGGCCACCAGGGCGGTGACCGCGCCGGCGAAGATCGCGCCCCACGAGACCTGGTTCAGCAGGACGGTGCGGGTGTCGGCCGCGGCGGCGTTCGGGACGGTGGAAGGGGTCGCGAGGATGGGAGAGGAAGTCACGGTACGGCTACTCCGGGGTCGTCGGTCGTCCGAGAAGGTCGGTCGTTCGAGGGGGTGATGGATAGGGCGTGAAAGGGCGAAGGCCCGCCGGACCGCGGCGCGGTTCGCCTGGGCCCCGCGGGTCAGTCGCGGCCGTGGATGAGGAGGCCGAGGCCGTAGCCGAGCAGGCCGACCACCAGCAGCGCGGCGATGGGGTGCTCGGCGATCCGACCGGTGGCTGCGCCGCCGCCCTGGCGCAGGGCGCGGGCGCCGTCCTCGTAGGCGTCGCCGGCGCGGTCGTAGGCCTTGCCGCCGGCGCTGCGGACGTAGCGCTCGCCGCGGTCGTAGGCGTCCTCGGCGGCGCCCTGCGCCCGGCGGGCGCGGTCCTCGACGTCGTCCGACCCGACGAGGTTGCCGACCGCGTCGCGGACGCGGCCGCCGAGGTCGCGGGCGGTGTCGGCCACCGTGTCGGCGGCGTCGCGGACGGTGTCCTTGGCCTGGCCGTAGAGGTTCTCGGCGGCGCCCTGCGCCTCGCGGGCGCGGCCCTCGACCGAGCCGCGCTTCGAGCCGGTGAGGTCGCCGACCGCGCCCTGCACCTTGCAGCCGAACTCCTTGGCGGCGCCCGTGATCCGATCCGTGTCGACCATGATGTTCTTATCCTACGTTAGGTTTTCGAGGGGAATGAGCGATACGGGTGAGGCTACGGCTTGGACCGGGTCTTTGGTTTCACGCCGTCGCTCGGTAATTTCTGCTGATCCTTGCCTTCGGTCTCGACCTTTCCGTCGCCGATCAGCTTGCCGATCGCCTCCCTGAACGAGCCTTTGATCTTGTCGGCGTGCTCGGATGTCTTCTGCGTGCTCATGCTGGATCTCCGCGGCGGCCAGGATGACGTCGAACCCTGAGATGGCCCGCCGATCCGGCGAGGCAATGATGCAGACGTACTGGTTGGACGGTCATTTTTTGTCAGGCGGCGACAGCGGGAAGCCGTTGTCCCGGCCCCAGACGATCGCTTCCGTGCGCTTGTGGACGTTGAGCTTGCGGTAGAGCGAGGCGGAGTGGTTCCGCACCGTGTTGCGCGACAGGTTCAGGCGCTGCGCGATCGCCTCGTCGCCCAGGCCCTGGCAGATCAGGTCGAGGATCTGGCGCTCGCGCACGGTGAGGTTCGGGGCGATGCCGTCCCGGTGGTCGGTGCCCGGCCGGCGCAGGTTGGCGAGCTTCTCGATCAGCCCGCGGCTGAACCAGGACGTGTCGGCCATCGCCGTCTCGACCGCCTCGAACATCTCGCGCTCGCTGCGCTTGCGCGCGGTGATGTCCTGCAGGACGATGAGGGCGAAGGCCGTGTCGCCGATCTCGACGCGCTCGGCCGAGGCGAGGCAATCGAGGCTCGTTCCGTCCTGGTGGCGCAGGCAGACCTCGAGCCCGAGTACGAAGCCGGTGCGCAGCAACGCGGTCTCGAACCGGGTCCGCGCCGCATCGTGGACCCAGAGGCCGATCTCGCCGGGCGAGCGCCCCACCATCGCGTCGGCCGCGTAGCCGAAGACGCGGGCGAAGGCCTCGTTCACGCCGGTGACGGCGAAATCCTCGGCGCGCGCGATCAGCGTCGGCACCGGCGTCAGGCGGAACGCCTTGGCGAAGCGCTCCTCGCTCTGGCGGAGCGCGGTCTCGGCCTTCTTGCGCAGCTCCAGGTCGGCGAAGGTGAACAACATGCACGGCTCGTCGCCGAGCTCCATCGGCTGGCCGGCGACGATGACGAAGCGGGTGCCGCCGTCCGGCAGGTCGAGGCAGGCCTCCATCTGCGGGATGGTGGCGCCTTCGTTCAGCCGGTTGATCGCGAGGTCGCGGTTGCGGGCGTTGGCCAGCACGTCGACCTCGTAGACGCTGCGGCCGATCACGGCGTCGCGGGTGTAGCCGGTCATCTCCAGGAAGCCGACGTTCACCTTGACGTGGCGCAGGTCCGACAGCCGGCAGATCACGGCCGGTGCCGGGTTGGCGTTGAAGGTGGTCTCGAACCGGTCCTCGGCCTCGAACTGCTCCGAGACGTCCTTGAGGATCAGGGCGAGGCAGCTCGGGGTGCCCTCGCGGTCGGTCGCCACCAGGCTGCGCAGCGAGTGGACGAAATCGACGCCCGGCTTGTCGGTGCGCTTCACGTCGACGATGACGTCGTGGAAGCGCTCGCCGGAGACGACCCGCTCCATCGGGTACTGGTTCGGGGTGTGGTTGTTGCGGTAGCGCAGGGCGAAGCGCTCGCGGTAGATCTCCACGGTCTCGCCGAGCTCGCCCAGCGTCTCGGCCCCGTGCATCGCCAGCGCGGCCGCGTTGGCGTAGGCGATGGTCTGGTCGGGCTCGACCAGGATCACCCCCTCGCTGAGGCCGGCGACGATCTGCCGAAGCTCGTGCCTGTCGACGCCCGCAACCACCTTGGCCCACCTTCTCGATCACCCGCGAAATCGAAGCGCGAAACAGCGTCGTCCCCGCGCGGTTCCAGCAATTCTTAAGGCGGACCGGCCCGTTCGGGCGAGGCCCGGGATCGCAAGCCCCGCTCAGGCCGTCAGCCGCGCTCCCCTGCCGGTCCGGCCTCGGGCGCGCCCTCGCTCGGCAGCACGAAGATCTGCCCGGGATAGATCAGGTCGGGATCGCGGATCTGGTCCTGGTTGGCGTCGTAGATCACCGAGTACCGGTCGCCCGCGCCGTAGGTGCGCCGGCTGATCTCCCATAGGCTGTCGCCGCGCGCGATCGTGGCGGTCCTGACCTCCGGAACGAACACGTCGGCGCCGCCGCCCGGCTCGGATGGCCCACGCGCCGCCGGGGTTTCGGCGGCGAGCCGTGGTGAAGCGGGAGTGCCCGCGGTCCGGTCGGACCCTTCCGCCGCCTGCGCGTGCGCCGCCTTCGGCTCCGCCTCGGTCCCGGCTTTGCGCGCGGGCGCCGGCATCGTGAACGGCACCTCCACGCGGCTGCGGACCTTGCCCGAGGCCGCGTCGACCTGGTCGAGCCGGACCTTGTAGGCCCCCGGCGCGACGCCGCGCCCGATGGTGAAGGTCACGGTTCCGTCGCGGCCGACGGCGGCGGGGGCGATCAGGGTGTCGTTGAGGTACAGCCGGACCGTCGAGCCCGGCGCCGAGCGGGCGGTGACGAACAACCGCCCCCCGTCCTGCGCGTCGATGCCGACGACCTTGACGCGGTCGGCGTTCGCGGCCGGGTCCGCGGCGGGCGCGTCCGGCCGCGCCGCCGCCACCGGCTCCCCGGCGGCGGTTGCGCCCCCACCCCGCGCGGCCTCCGCGCTTGCGGGGCCTCCGCCCGTGCCGTCGCGGTCGCCGCCAGGCCGGGCCGTCGCGGTGGGCGCATCCGTTCGCCCGGTGGCGCGCGCGGTCGCGGCCGGGTCCGGTTGCGACAGCACCCGGGTCGGCGCGTCCGGCGCGCTCAAGGCCACGAGCGGCTTCGCGTCCCGCGTGGGCGAGACCGCCACCGCGACGCTTTCCTGGGACCGGCGGATCCGGCCCTCGGCGCCGGTGACGGCCAGCCCGAGCTCGCTGTTGCCGGCCGGGAGGGCGGGCGGCACGATCGCGAACCGGCCTCCGGCGTCGGCGAGCGCCTGCGCTGTCGGCTTGCCGTCAACCAGCAGCGTCACGGTGCCGTTCGGCGTCGATCGCCCCGCCACGACGGCCTCCCCGTTCGGTTCGATGCGGAGGGTCTCGAAGGTCGGCGCGACCGGCTCCGCGGCGGGCAGGGTATTCTCCCCGCGGGCGCCGGCTGCTCGTCCGGCCTCGGCGCCCTGGCCGGCCCCGGCCTTCGCTGCCGACCCGCCCGAAGCGGGCGTTCCGGCCTCCGGCATGCGGGCGTCGCCGCGGCTGGCCAGGGCGGGCGCGGCCGAACCGTCGGCCGTCGAGGCTACCGGCAGGAAGGGCCGCTGGATCCCGTCGCGCCCGTAGAACGCGAGGATCAGCCCGATCCCGAAGAGCAGGGCGAGGAGCGCGACGGCGAGGCCGCGTCCACGCACCGCAGCCGGCGCCGGCGTCGCGGACGCGATGTCGGGCGCCGCGTCCGGCGTCCGGCGGCGCTTGCCGAGCAGGGTCGCGACGACGCCGACGCCGACGAGCAAGCCCAGGAACCACCGGACGAGAGCGCCACGCAGACCGATCGACATGCCGGAATCCCCCCCTGCGGCGCCAGCCTCGGCGCCTGGCGGTCCCGGCTGTCGGGAGCGCGCGATCCGCCCCGGGGCGGCGGCGTCGCCGCGGCTCGGAGCAAGGCCCGTAACAACGTCGCGATGATCGGGTTCCTTGGTGGGTTTGGGTGGAAACTGGTATAGTCGCACCATTGACGTGAACGTGATCGATCATCCAGAACCGAGGACACGAGCCGGACCGTAGAGAGCCTGGTCAACACCATCTCCTCTACGAACACAGGACGCACGATCCCTATGGACTTAAGTACAGAGCCTGAAGAACTCTCCGCGAGCGAGGGATTGCCCCGTCATGTCCGCGATATGATCGGCAGGCGCCTGGATGAACTCTTCCCGACGGTCGCCGAGGCCGACCCCGACACGCGCCTCGGGCAGGTCCTGCTTCGCTTGCGGGCCGCGCTGCTGGACGCCCAGGCGGAACGGCAGGTGACGAAGGCCTTCAGCGACAGCCTGATCCAGGCGGTGCCGCGGCTGCGCCGCTTCGCGATGATGCGCACCCGCAGCGCGGCGGAAGCCGACGACCTGGTGCAGGCGACCCTGTTGAAGGCCTGGGAGAACCGGTCCCGCTTCCAGGCCGGCACCAACCTCGTCGCCTGGCTGTTCACGATCCTGCGCAACGCGCACATCAACCAGGGCAAGCGCTACCGGCGCGAGGTTCCGGACGTCGACGGCATCTTCGCCGCGGGCTTGAGCGCGCCGGCCGAGCAGGAGCACCGGATCGGGCTGATCGAGCTGCAGGTCGCGCTGGACGCACTTCCCGCCGAGCAGCGCGAGACCCTGCTCCTCGTGGTGATCGAGGGCCTGCCTTACGAGGAGGCGGCCCTCGTCCTCGGGTGCCAGCCGGGCACGGTGAAGAGCCGGGTGAGCCGGGCGCGCGAACGTCTCTCCCAGATCCTGGGCGTGGCGTGACCGACGGCGCGGCCGGCGCGACGCCCGAGGATTGGGCCGACGCGGAGGCCGCCGCCGCCCGCGTCCGCGCCGCCATCGACGGCTAACTTGCGATGCGGGCGCCCGAGCAGCGCGCGGCCTTCCGGAAGGCCGTCGTCCTCGGCTGCGGCGCCTCGGGCGCCGAGGTGCCCTCGCCGGAAGCGGCGTCCTCGACGGTCGGCTGACCGGCGCGAGATCCATCACGTTCTCTCGATCCGTGCCGTCGGCAGGCGACTGGACGGAGCCGATGCCGCACGCCGCGTGTTGAGGCAGTCGCGGACGCGGTCGTCCAGCTCATGGACCCATCGCCCCGATGCCGACGATCCCGCCCTGGCTGTTCACGCGCGGCACACTCGCCGCCGTCGCCATCGCGGGCCTCGTCGCGGCCGGAGCTGTTGCCGTCTACCTGGCCCAGGCGACGACGCTCGTCATCGCGGTCGCCCCACGCGACGGGACCGAGCCCGGCCTGATCAGGGCCTACGCCGACGCCCTCGACGCCGGCGGCAAGGCCGTCCGGTTCAAGATCCTGCCCTTTGACGACGTGCGCGAGAGCGCCGCGGCGCTCCAGGACGGGCGCGCCGACCTCGCGGTGGTGCGGCCCGACGTCGACCTGCCGACCAACGGCCTGACGCTGGCGATCCTGCGCGACCAGGCGATGATCATCGTCTCGCCGGAGACCGCCGGGATCGACGCGTTTCCCAAGCTCGGCGGCCGGCGGCTCGGCATCGCCGCGCACAAGGACGCCGACCTCTCGCTGCTGAAGAGCATCCTCGGCTATTACGGCCTGAGCCTTGAGACGGGGCCCGTCGGCGCGAAGGTGCCGGCGCAGTCCGTCCTGCTCGTGCCGGTCGAAGGTGCGCAGGCGGGTCCGGCGATCCGGGCGCGGACGGTCGACGCGTTCGTGAGCATCATCGCCCCGTCGGCACCGAAGGCCCTGGCCCTCGTCGAGGCGGTCAAGGCCGTCAGCAAGGGCGGCAAGGTCAACTTCGTCGGCTTGCCGGACGACGCGGCGATCATCGAGCGCTTCCCGCGCCTGCAGGCCGTCACGGTCCCGGGCGGGTTGTTCGGCGGGGCTCCGAAGCTTCCCGACGACGACGTCAAGACCGTCGGCGCCTCCTACCGGCTGATGGCCCGCGCCTCGCTCGGCCGGGTGGTCGCGGCCGACGTGACCCAGAACCTGTTCGAGTTGCGCACCGCCGCGGCGAAGACGAGCGATGCGGCCGAGTACGTGCTGGCCCCGGCCTACGAGACGACGGTGGCGGCCACGAGCGCGCGGATCCCGATCCATCCCGGCGCCATCGACTACTACGAGCGCGAGCAGCACAGCTTCGTCGACCGCTACGGCGACACCCTCTACCTGCTGGCGGCGCTCGCCGGCGGCCTGGTCTCGGCGATGGCGTGGCTGCGGCAGCGGCTGGCCGGCCTGCGCCGCGAACGGATCGACGAGGTCACCGACCGCCTGCTGGCGATCATCGACGAGGCGCGCACCCTGCGCGACCCGGCCGCCATCGCGGCGCTGAACGTCGAGATCGACCGGCTCGCGACCGAGGTCGTCCGCTATGCCCGGGCGCGCGCGCCGGAGATGCGGACCATGGCCGCCGTGGGCATCGCCATCGAGACGGCCAAGGCCACCGTCGCCGATTGCCGCAACGCGGCTGCGGCCGGGCACGGGCCGGACAGCAAGCCGCCGTTCAAGCCGAGGCTGCATCTGGCCGGCGGCGAGGCATGACCGCCTTTCGCCTGCGCCGACGCCCGCCGTCGCGCGGCTTGCGCCGCGGGACGGACCGGGCCGGGTTTGCGGCCGCCCTTGCGAGCGATCGCCCGAGGGCCCGGAACGTCGACGGCGATCCGGGCGGCGATCCGGGCGGCTCTTCGGCGTCGCGCGATGGGCCGACCGCGCCTGAACCCGCCAGGACTTGGCGCGACGCCCCGTCCTCGCAGGTCCCGCCGGCCGCGACCGCGGAACGGGGACGCGGCGGCCTGCGGGGGGTCGGGCGCGCGATGCTCCGCCTCACCCTGGTCCGGTCGCGGACCGTCACCTGGATGAGCGCGGGCTTTGCCGCCCTCGTCGTGATGATCGCCGTCGCGGTCGCGGGCGTCGTCTACCAGCAGCACGGGAGCGACGCCGTCCGCCATACGGTCGAGGTCGACGGCCGCCTCGCGCGGGTCCTGTCCGCGTTGCAGGATGCCGAGACCGGCCAGCGCGGCTTCATCATCAGCGGCGACGAGGCGTTCCTCGGGCCGTTCCTCGCCAGCCGGGAGGCCTTCGAGCGCAACCTCGACCGCCTGCGCGAGCGCGTCGCCGACAACCCGGAGCAGCTCGCGCAACTCGTTCGCCTGCGGGCGCTGGCGCATCGTTTCGCGGGCGAGCTCGACCAGGGCGTCGCCCTGCGCCGGGCGGGCGACGCGGCGGGAAGCGCACGGCTCGTCGCCGAGGGGCAGGGCAAGCGCACGATGGACGCGATCCGCACCCTGGTCCGCGAGATGGAGGCGCGCGAGGCGGCCCTGCTCGACGCGCGGCAGGAGGCGGTGTCGCGCGTCGCCCTCGCCGTCTGGGCGGCCGTCGCGGCGGTCGTCGTGCTCCTCGCCGTGCTCGCGACCGCGGCCTTGCGGGAGGCCGGCCGCCGCGCGAGCTTGGCGCGGTTCCTCCCCGAGGAGCTGTCCGGGCGGCTCGCGGACGCCGACGACAGCCTCCGGGTCGGCCGCCGGCAGAACGCCGCCGTGGCCTTCGTCGACATGCGCGGCTCGACCACCCTGGCCGAGAACCTCGACCCGCACGAACTCTCGGTCTTCCTTACCGCGTTCCGGCGCCGGGTGATGCGCATCGCCCGCCTTCGCGGCGGCGTGGTCGACAAGTTCATCGGCGACGGGGCGCTGGTCGTGTTCGGCCTGCCCGAGCCGCGGGCGGACGACGCCGCGCGGGCGCTCGCCTTCGCCAAGGACCTCGTCGCCATCATCGCCCGGTGGAACCTCAAGGACGACGGCCACGCCCCGGTGCGGATCGGCGTCGGCATCCACTACGGCGACCTGTTCTGCGGCATCATCGGCGAGGACATGCGCCTGGAATTCACCGTGCTCGGCGACACGGTGAACGTCGCCGCCCGCCTGGAGCAGGCGACGAAGGCGCACGGCGTGTCGATCCTGGTCTCGGACGCGGCGCGGCAGGCGGCGGGCTCGGATGCAGGCCGGTGGCGCGAGGTCGGCCGGGCCCCGTTGCGGGGCCGGACCGAGGCGATGCCCTACCACACGCCCGACGACGAGGACGCCGCGGGGCCGTCCCCTTCGGCGACGCCTCAGGATCGGTCTGCGGCTCCGAACGCATCCAGCGCCGCCTGACCGGCCTCGATCGCGTCCTCATCCGTCGCGTAGGTCTCCGGCGAGACCCGGACGGACACGCCGCCCGCGTCCGTCAGGTGCCAGCGGTAGCGCCCGTGGGCGTCGTCGCGCGCCTCGACGGCGACGGGCGTCGGGTCCTCCATGGCTCAGCCTCCGTCGGTTCGACGCCACAGGTCGTCGCAGCGCTTGCTCCGAGGCGAGGGCTGGCGGGCACGGATCGGACCACCCAGGGTGCCGTCATGCCGCCGTCGCTCCGGACATCGCTGGCCAACGTGACGTGAATTCCGGCGTTCCGGGCGCATCCTGCGGCGGAAGCGCCCCGCCAAGCCGGGTTCGATCCGCGCCTCGCTGCCGCCCGCGGATGGGTTTTTCCGCGCCGCGCCGTCGTCGGCTCGTGGGCTCGGACGTTGGCAGGATCGGGGGAAGCCTCGCTCGCTTCGCGCGCGGGCAGGCCGGGTGCGCGAGCGGAGTCGAGCGATTGATGACGAACACGGTGGGCACGGCCGGCCTCGGACGCCTGTCGGGACGCGACGACGTCCGCGCGGCGGCACGCGACGCCATGGCGGCCGCCCTCGCCGCGTTCGAGCCGGACGCGCCGGTGCTGGTGGTCAGCCACTTCGACGCCGACGGCCTGAGCGCGGCCGCCATCCTGATCCGGGCCCTGCGGCAGGCCGGGCGCGAGGCCGACGCCTTCGTCGTCGCCAAGGCCGAGTCGCCCTGGGACCCCGAGGTCGCCGCCCGCATCGCCACCCGTGCGCCCGGCGGCCTGATCGTCGCCGACCTCGGCACCCGGCCCGATCCCGTGCTGCCGGGCCGCCCGACGCTGGTGATCGACCACCACGTCCCGACCGGCGAACCGAAGGGCGCCGTCACCATCAGCGGGAACGGCCTCGATCCGGAGCCGACCACCGCCCTCCTCGCCTGGTGGGCCGCCGGCGCCCTGGGCGACCAGGCCGACCTCCTGTGGCTGGCCGCGGTCGGCCTGATCGGCGACATGGCCGAAGGGCTGGATTTTCCGGAGATGGCGGAGGCCCAGGCGCGCTGGGGCAAGACCGCCCTTCGCGACGCCACGGCGCTCGTCAACGCCCCGCGCCGCACGGCCGCCGCCGACGCCAGCCCCGCGCTGCGGCTCCTCCTTAAATCGGACGGCCCGAAGCGCATCACCAAGGGCGAGGACGCGGACGCGTCGGCTCTTCATGCGGCCAAGGCGGAGGTCCGCGCCGCCATGGAGGTGGTCAAGCGCGTGCCGCCCGCGATCGGCGGCGACGTCGCGCTGATCGTGCTGGACTCGCCCTGCCAGATCCATCCGCTGATCGCGCAGCAATGGCGCGGCCGGTTGAAGGACAAGGTCGTGATCGCCGCCAACGTCGGCTATCGGCCCGGCTGGGTCCACTTCGCCGCGCGCTCGGCGAGCGGGCGCGACCTCATCGCCTTCCTGGCCGAGCACCGCCCGGCCAACGCCGACGGACGCTACGGCAACGGTCACGCCCAGGCGACCGGCGGCGCGTTGCGGAACGCCGACTGGAACGGCTTCGTCCGCGGCCTCGGCTTTCCGAAGGCGGAGGTCGAGGCCTGACCGGCGATGTTTTAGCGCCGCGGCGTTCGCGTCCGCTCAGGCTGACGTGACGGAGCCGTCGAACGGCCGGGCGCCCGAGCGGCAAGATGCAGGGCGTGTCCTACGTCGAGGACACGCCCTGCGACGGTCTTCGGAGTGGATCAGCGACCCTGCTGCGGCATCAGCGAGCGGGCCTGCTGGACCGCGTCGCGGCAGGACTGGTCGCCCTTGGCGTTGAGGTCGGTGGCGCGCTGCAGCGCCGTCTTGGCCTGGGAGACCTTGTCCTCGGCCGAGAGGCTTGCCTGGGCCGACGGCTCGCCGCCCTTCGCGGCCTCGACGGCGGCGGTCGGCTTGTTCTCGGACTGCGCCCGCACGTCGGCCGGCGAGGTCGCGATCTGCCCGTTGGCGACGGAGTTGGCCTGGCCGGTCCCGGTCGCGGCGGCGACGGGGCCCGCGACGCCGCCGACCGTGCCCGGCGATCCGCCGGTCGCACGGGCGGCGCCGTCCTGCTGGGCGCGGTCCGTGTCGGCGTTCCCGACCGGCTTGGCCATGGTTCCGGTGGTGCTCGCCGTCTGGTCGGCCGCTCCGTCGTTCGGTCCCTTGCGCTGGCCGGTATCGGGCTGCGAGACGGGCGCGCCCATGCCGACCTGCGTTCCGAGCTCGCGCTTGAGCTTGGCGATGTCGTCCGAGCAGGGGCCGCCATCCTGGGCGTAGGCGGCCGTGTTGAGGAAGCCGAGGGTGGACAGGGCTGCGACGCCGCAAAGCATCTTCAAGCGAGACATGGGCATCCTTTTATAAATCCGGTCGTCAACGCGATCGTCGTCAACATGTTCAAGATGAAAGGATCTATTTTACAATTTCTATCTTGGATATGCAGTGGATGTTGAAGGACAGCCGAGGTGGCGCGCTCGGGTGTCTCCCTGCGCAGGGCTCGTTGCTTCCAATGGCCGAAGCCGATGGGCGAAGCGCCCGGTCGGCACCCGTCTCCCTCGGTGGGGGCGTGACGCCATCGCGGCCGTAGGCCGAAAGCGGTGCGGGGCTCGGCCGGGCCGCACGAGGATACGAAGGGCCGAGCGGGCCTCAAACAGCCCCGCCCTCGCCCCCGTTCCGGCCGCGCCCCTGGTTCAACACGTCACAGGGTTACTCGTCCGCGTCGTCGGACGAGCGGCCGCGCGAGCGCTCGTAGGTGGCGATGGCCTGCGAGCAGGCCGGCGACAGGTTCGGGCGGTTGCGCTTGAAGCAGGCCTTCACCTCGGGGCCTCCGGGCTTCATGCCGGCACAGAGGCGGAGGTAGTCGCCGCCGCAATTCGCCTTCATGGCCTCCATCTCGGGGCCTTCCTGCGCCGCCGACGGCTGCAGGAGAGCGAGGGTCAAAGTCAGGGCGGAGGCGAGGGCGAGCCCTGCGCGTGTGGTGAAGCGTCGGTTCATGTCGATCTCACGGTTGGTTGCGGAAGCCGGCTGTCGTCAACGCGCAGGCTGCGGCGCGTTCCCGGGCTTGTTCGGTGCTGCGGCGGGCGGGCTGGCGAGTTGCTGGCGGGTCTCGGCGAGCTTCGCCTGGGCGGTGGCGAGGTCCTGCCGGGCCGTGGCCAGCCGTCCGTCGAGGGCCGCGGCCTCCGTGTTGCGGCTGGCCAGGGTCTCGGTGAGGGCGGCGAGCTCGCCCTGCGCGTCGGCCTGGCGCTTGCGCAGGGCGTCGAGGGCCGCGCTCGCGGCGTCGCGGTCGGCGGCGAGCTTCTGCACCGCCTGCTCGGCCTGCCCCCGCTCGGACGCCACGCGGTCGCGCTGGGCCTGGGCCTCGGCGAGGTCCTTGCGGAGGCCGGTGAGGGCCTCGCGCGCCTGCTGGGCGTCGCGGTCGGCCTGCGCGATCTCGGAGGTCAGCCGGTCCTTGTCGGCGGTCAGGTCGGCGACCGCCTGCTCGGTGCCCGTGCGCTGGCCGACCACCTGCCCGGTCGCGGCGCGCGCCTCCGCCAGCTCCTTCTGGGCCGCGGCCGCGGCCTCGCGGGCGGTCTGCTGGCGCTCCTCGGCCTTGGCGAGGTCGGCCGTCTTGGCGGTCGCCTCCTGCGTCATGGTCGCGAGGTCGGCGCGGAGCTTGGCCTCCTGCACCCGGGCGTCCTCGAGGCGGCGCCCGACCTCGGCGAGGTCCTGGGCGCTGTCGGCGGCCGCCTTCTCGGCGGCGGCGACGGCCTCGCGCAGGGGCGTCAGCTTTCCCTCGGCCTGGGCGGTCTGGGCTTGCAGGTTGGCGAGCTTCTGCGACGCGGCGTCGGCGGACTTGCGCGCCTCGGACGCCTTGGCCTCGGCGGCCTGCTGATCCTTGGCCAGCGCCTCGGCACGCGATTTGGCCTGCTCCGCGGCCTGCGTCGCCTGCTGGTCCTGCTGCCGGGCGGTCGCGATCTTGGCCTGAAGCGCGCTCAAGGTGCCGGCCGTCGAGACCTGCCGGTCGAGGTCGGCGCGCAGCGCCGTCTGCTGGGTCTGCAGCTCCGCGATGCGGTGGTCGCGGGCGCCGCGCTGGCGCGCCCCGGCGATGGAGGCGACGACGAGCCAGACCAGCAGCACCGCGGCGGCGACCGCGAGGCTGAACGGGAGGGGACGGCGCAGTTCCGAGCGATAGTCGATGGCCATGGGCGTCTCGCGATGTCGAAGGAGGGGTTGCGAAGGGAAGGCGAAGAGAAGGGGCGAAGAGAAGGGGCGAAGGAAAAGCGGAGTCCGGCGCGTCGGCGCGCCGGTCGTGGCTCGGTCCGGCGTCAGGCCGGCCTGGCGTTCGGCTGCGTCGAGGGATCAGCTTGGCTCGTCGGGCATCCTGTTTCCCGGTTCGAGGCCGGACGCTGGCGTCCGAGGTTCCGCAATCAACCCGCCGCGTCGGATGCGGCGCCCATCGAGGTCATGCGCTGGTGGAGGTCATGCGCTGGTGGAGGTCATGCGCCCGGCGAGGTCCGGCTCCTCGACCGGCGGCTCCCCGGCGGCGATGGTCCGCTTGACCGTCGAGCGGGCCGCATCGATGGCGATGGCCGCCGCCGACATGGTCCTGGCTTCCGTCGGCCGCTCGAGCGCATGCTTGGCGATGTCGCCGGCCAGGTCGTCGATCTCGCGGGCGAGGATCTCCAGGCGTCGCGCGGGCGCGCCGTCCTGGGCCTCGCGGCGGATCTCCAGCAGCCGGTCGGTGGCCTCCTCGACGCGCTCGCGCCGGATGCGCGACAGGCGCTGCCCCACCCACGCCACCGCCGAGCCGATGCCGCCGCCGAGGAACGCGACGAGGTAGATCCAGGTCTCGTAGCGCTCGATGAAGCTCTGCTGCTCGCGCTCGAAATAGTCGACCGCACCCGGATGGATCGGGAGCCGCGCGCTGGTGGCGGCCGCGGTGCTGTCGTAGCTCGGCGCCTGCAGGTAGTCCGCGGCCGGGGCCACGTTCGCCATGCCGCTGCGCAGCTCGAACAGGTGCTGGGTCACGTCGGCGGCCACCGCGCGGGACAGGTTCGCCCGCGCCATCAGCCGGTAGGAGGCGCCGACGGTGACCACGTCCTCGGCGGGGACCTGCGGGCTGCCGCCGAAGGTCTCGGCGGGCATGGTGACCGCCTGGAGCCGCGGCAGGCGGGCGACGATGGCGGCGGCGTTCGCGACCGCGACGAAGGCGACCTTCCGGTTCTTGCTGACGCCCTGCACGATGCCGATGATGCGTTGCGCCGCCGGGGCCGTCGGCGAGATCACGGAGATCACCGCGTCCACGCGCCGCCGGGCGAAGGCCGAGGTCAGGTCGGCCTCGGGCATCTCCACCAGGGCGACGTGGCGGGGCGGCACCGGCCCCTCGGGATCGTGGTCGAGCAGCGTCAGGCCGTAATGCTCGACCATCGCCTTGATCAGGTCCTGGTCCGCGTCGCGGTGGGCGAGGATGGCGAGGCGCTTGCGGTCGAGATCCGGGAAACTCTTCAAGCCCGACGCCTCGGGCGAGGCGATGATCATCGCCTGGTCGCGCAGGATCGCCAGCGTCAGGCCGTTGTCGGGGAGGTCGACGTCGGGGCGCACCACCGCGAGGTCGGCCCGGCCGTCCTGGAGCGCCGCCGCGCTGTCGCGCACGTCGTCGAAGGCCAGGATCTTGAGGCGGATCTCCTTGTGCCGCCGGGCGAGCGCGTCGGCGTAGGCCCGGATCACGGCCGGCTCCGTGCCGTCGCTGGGCGCCACGGCGATGGTCAGCACCGTGGCGCGCGACACCCAGTAGGCCGCCGCCGCCCCGAGCCCGAGTACCACCGCGAGGGCGAGGAACGCGAATTCGCGGCGCAGCGCCAAGGCGGCGACGCTCATCGGTGGCGACTTGGGCGGCAAGGTTGCCGAGAACTCGGGCGGACGACCAGCACCTTCGACCGCCCTCCCTGCCGCGTGGATCACGCCGGCCCGAAACAAGCACCGCCCGAAGACGGTTCCAGCGAAAGCAGGAAGGCTGCCCGTGCATCCCCTCGCCCCGCGTGCGGGGAGAGGGCTTTGCCGACCTCGTCGTCGGCAAAGCGAGGCGGCAGCCGACGGTGAGGGGGCGCGAACGGAGGAGTCTCATCCGTCGGCACCCCCTCACCGCCGCTTCGGCTTCGCCTCCGCTTCCCGGCTGCACGACGGGGTGCAGCCGGGCCTCTCCCCGCCCGCGGGGAGAGGGGGAACCCGCGGGTCGTCCGAGGCCGTGGCTGGCTGCGTGGATACGATAGCGGCCGAGGGACTGTCGTGACGGATGTTCGCCGTTTGTAGCCCACGCGATCACGCGAGGACGACGCATGCTTCGCCGCGCTTTACCAAATAAAGTTTCAACAAAATGATACGTCTGCATCATTGAGTGGACCTGGCGCGTACATATCTCTCGGTCATCGCCAGACCCTTGAAGGTCATCCCTCCAAGGTCATCCCTCCAAGGTCATGGCGGAAGACTTTCCAAGTTATGTCGGACCCGATGAGACCCCCGCTCGGGTCCGGCATGGCCGCAGGGCCGGGCGTGCCGCCTTCGGTGCACGCTCGGCCCGTAGGCCGTCCCGACCAGCTCGCAGGAAGGATCCCAAGAGTGGCCAACCCCGGCATGCCCGATCCGAGCCCCGGCGGCGACGCGCCGTCCGAGCCGCCGCCGCGTCCGTTCCCCGGCGAGCGCCCGCTCGGGCCGGACGAGCCGTCCGCGCCCTTCGAGGAGCCCGCCCCCGACGTCCCGTTCGAACCCGTCATCGATCCCGGGCCTCTGCCCGGCGAGCCGGCGGTTCCGGGAATCCGTGCCTGAGCGCGGGCCTGCAGACCTACGAGGCGCAGGCCATCGCGGAGGCCATCGAATCGGGCATGGCCCGCGGCGGACTCATGGCGACCCTCGGCGGCCTGCGCCTGACGACCTTCATCCCGCCCCGTGCCGGCGAGCCGATCGCGGACTACGCCGCCCGCGCCACGGGCGAACTCATGGTCCGCTATCTGGCTCAAGATGCGGACGACACCGAGCCGCCCGCTTGACGGGCCGGCCTTGAAGAGGAGCCCATGCCACCGTTTTCGACGTCCTTGTCGTCCATCTCCCCCGTGCTCACCGCGAAACTCGCCGCGCTGGCCCTGACCGTGGCCTGTGCCGCAATCGCTCCGGCCGCCGCCGCCGAGCCCAGCTTCGACGGGCGCTGGTCCGTCTCCGCCACCGTCGAGGATGGCGGCTGCACCGGCCCCTACCGCTATCCCATCGTCATCCGCGCCGGCGTCGTCGACGACGACGGCGGCAGCGGGGCCGACGCCTCGGGCCGCGTCGGAGAGGACGGGCGCATCGTCGGTTCGATCAAGAGCGGGCTCGCCAGCATCGCCGTCGAGGGGCAGCTCCGGGCGTCGGCCGGTTCGGGGCGCTGGACGCTCGCCGGCCCGATCGCCTGCTCGGGCCGCTGGACGGCGAGCAAAGCGGGCTGACGCACAAGGCGGGCCGGCGCAGGGGGGCGTCGAGCCGGTAGCGCGACCGGCAGGATAGCTTGGCTTGCGCTAACGCCCCGGCACGTCCTGGTGGTCGCTCATCGCGGCGGGCGCGTCGGTGATGTCGTCCATCACGAGCTGGTTCAGGGCGCAGATGAACGACGACAGGCGATAGCCGTCGTGGCGCGACAGCGCGTTGTCGAAGGCGCGGACGTTCCAGAACGGGTCGTTGGGCCGGGTGATCGGCGCGATGCCGGTCAGCTGGAGGCCGTGCAGGAAGCGCGCGGCCGGCTCGTTCTCGTGCAGGCTGTCCTCTTGCGGAAAGCGGGGCGCGAGGTCTGTGCTGTCCCAGAAGTTGCCGCGCCGGTCGGCGCGCGCCAGCCGCGCGCGGGTCAGCCAACGGTCCGAGCGCGGGCAGTCGATCGCCGCGTCGGCGAGCGTCGCGTAGGGGTGGTGCCGCTCGAGCCCGGGCGCGTCGAGGCCCATCAGCTCGTGGGTGGTGCCGAAGGGCGCAGCCGATTGCTGGGCGTCGGCGAGCACCCCGGCCGCCGGGCGCGGCGGGTCCAGGTTGCCGATGGTGTGCGAATCCTCCCGCGCGGTGTTCTGGAACGGGAAGGTCGCGGCGAGCAGCGACAGGGTCCGCACCGGCAGCGTCGCCAGCCCCGCGCCGAGGCCGACGGGGGCGGCCGGCGTGCAGGTCTCGCCGCGGGGCGGGCGGCCCTCGAACCGCGCCGCCACCCGGTCGAGGAAGCCGGCGGCCGGACGGAAGTCGAACTTGAAGGTCGGGAACAGGTCGTGCGTCGCCCAATCGTAGTCGACGCCGGCATCGAACATGCGGTCGGTGGCGGCGAGCCGGCTCCGGATGCGCTTGCGGGCGGCGGCAAAGCCGTCCGCGACGTCGAGGCCGATCCAGGCGCAGTCGCCGGGCCGTAGCCCGCCCGCCGGGAAGGCCAGCGCCGCGGTGACCGACATCAGCACGGGCCGCTGGTCGGCGGGGAAGTAGCCGTCGTCGCGCACGACCTCGGAGGCCGGCGTGTGCGCGTCGGCGTGGTCGGCGAGGTGGGACCAGACCTCGCGCTGGATCGCGGTCCACTTGCTCGCCTCGGAGGCCGGGTTGATCAGGACCACGAGGTTGCCGAGCACCGGCGGCAGCGCCTCGCCGAAGCGGTGGCGGCGCACCGCCTTGACGACGTCGTCCTGCAGCCCGGTGGCGAGCATGTTGCCGCCGAGGCTGTGCCCGGCCACGATCAGCTTGTTGTGCGCGCCCGGCGAGCTGAGCGTCGTCTCGATCGTGCGCAGCGCCGAGATCGCCCCGGGGGCGATCGCCTCGCTCACGGGCTTGCGGTCGAACAGGGTGGCCCCGGCCGACAGGCCGCCGAAGAAGCCGCCGACCGCGTCGCCGAACCAGGTCCGCAGGCCGCGCTCGTCCACGCGGGCGCCGCGCCAGCCGACGTAGATCGCCGTCACGTCCATGTCGCAGACGCTCGGGTCGTCCGGGCAGCGCTGCGCCAGGAAGCGCGCGGCGTGGGCCGCGTAGAGGCGCAGGTCCGCGACGTTGCCGTCGCCGATCCGCGCGTCGTGGCGCCAGCCGTGGACGAAGGCGATCACGTAGTGCGAGCCGTGCGCGAGGTGCTTCTTCAGGGCGTCGAGCTGGGTGATCACCGGCTTGACCATGGTGGCCGGCATGCCCTTGGCCCGCATCTCGTCGTCCATGGCGTGGCGGAGCATCGCGCTGTCGACGGCCGCGTCGCCGGCCCCTTCTCGGGAGACCAGCGCGTAGGGCTCGCCGTCCTCCTGGAACTCGATGAAGCCGAGATGGTAGGCGAGGTCGCGTCCGCCCGGCGCGCGGGCGGGGACGACGTGGCGCTGCAGCGCGCAGCGCAGGCGCGTCCCCCATCGCGCATCCGCCGCGACGACGGCGCCCTCGTCGTTGCTGGCGTCGACCCAGCCGTCGCCGTCGGACGGAATCGCCGTCTGCAGGGTCTCGCGCCCGGTGTCGGCCAGGATCGTCCAGCCCCGGGCGAGACCGTCGCGGCATTCGGCGACGTTCGGGTCGAGGTCGCGATAGGCGCGCGCCTTGTCCGTGGAGAGCACGACGTAGTTCAGGAACAGGATGCCGAGGGCGGCGAGCGCCGACGCGGCGGCGACGCGGGACGCCGTGCGCAACGCGCCGACGGCCCAGCGCCCGAGCCGGACGACGACGCCTGCGGCGACGCGCGAGGACGCAGCCCGCCGCGCGCTCATCGCGCCGGGGTTCCGGCCGGATACGCCTCCGAGGGGCGCCGCATCGGAGACGATGTCATCGAAAACCCACTTCGAAACCCCTGATCCCCATGCCGATCCTTCGGTCGCCGTCCACCCTCGGTTACGGTGCCGGCGCGGCACGATCCGGTTTCGGTAACCGCACGGCCCGGGCCCGCGAAAGCGCGTCGATCGAACCGGGAGTGATCCATCATGATGCGCGCGATTCTACCAGCCGTCGCCCTCCTCGCCGGCACGGGGGTGGCCACGGCGTCGCTGTCGAGTCTCGTCGGCGCCTGGGGCCACGACTTCGCTGTGACGCCGTTCGAGCCGATGCAGCTCATGGTCGCGATGGCGACCGACAAGGCCACCGGCAAGTCGTTCAACGTGATCAGGATGCCGGACGGCCACGTGATGGCGGTCGTGCCGTTCGACCAGATGCCGAAGATGCCGGAGGTCGACCCCAAGAGCCTGATGCCGATGAAGGGCGGGCGATGAAGGGTGGCCGATGAGCGATCCCCGCCGACCCGCGCCGATGAACGGCAGAGGCCGCCCGCCGGGCTCCGCGGGCGGCGATCCCGCGCGTGGCCGGCATCGTCGTCGGAGACCCCCGCCAGGGTCGAGCCGAGCGGGATCCTCGCCGTCCTCGTCGGCGCGGCGAGCACCGCTCAAGCCCGCGCTCTCGCACCGATGCCGGCGCCCGCGCTCCGGAGCCTTCCGATTTTACGCAGCGTCACCTCGCCCGGCACCACGAAGCCTGCCGGCGACCCCACGATGCAAGCGGCGGCACCAAGCCGAGCCGCGCTGCGGAAAGCCGCCGAAACGCCGCCGCCACTGCTCGCTCACTTCGACAGCCCGGGACCCGCCGCCGCCCGGAAGCGTCGGAAGCGCATCCCCGTTCTGCGCCGTGCTCGTCTTATCGATCTGGCCGCCCAGGCTCAGAGGGTCACCCGCGCCCTGGTTGAAGCCCAGCACGATGTCCCGCGCCGCCGACCAGGATGGTGTTGCCGAGGCCGCCGACGAGGATGTTGTCGCCCATGCCGCCGTGGAGCCCGTCGTCGGCTTCGTCCACCGCGTCGCTTTGGTCGGACCGCTGTCGCAATGAATGGCTTGCGAGAGCTTCCTCCGTGATCTCTGGATCACGGAGGAAGCTCTAACCTACAGGGTGGTCGCATTTTCTTCACGCCAGCCGGCATCCACCGCGGTCGAAAATGCACTAGAAGCTGGCTGACGTGATCCTCGATCCGATCGATGACCATTCATGCACCGCATCGCGGCCCGGAACGATTTGAACCCGAAGCGCCTTCCGACCAAGCCGAACGCAGGTGCCCTCGTGCCAGGCCGATCGTGCGGACAGTGCACGGCTTGCTGCCAAGTTCTTGCGATCGAGGTTCTGGCTAAACCCGCTGGCGTCCTGTGTCGGCATAGCACCGGCACGGCGTGCGGGACCTATCGGGATCGCCCCGAGGTGTGCATGCGGTGGTACTGCCTCTGGCGCAAGATCGGCGCGCTCCCGGATGAACTGAGACCCGATCGATCAGGGGTGGTCTTCGCGATCGAGAGCCGTGCGCCTTGCGCGGATGTCCTCGACGGGGCCTGCGTCGTCGGCCGCGCCGTGGATGGAGAGGGTGCCCTGGGCAGCGCGGAAGCGACCGAAGCGTTCGCCATGTTCGTCCGTGAGGGGTCGTTCCCGGTGTGGAAGGTGTCCAACCAAGAGGCGACCCTCATGCGCCCCGGCGACCGCACTTAAAGTCCGGTACCGTCGGGGCGCTTCCTCTGCCGAAAGCAGGCTTTTCAGGTGATCTGACCATCTCCCGAAGGAGACGGCACCGCCTCAGGCCGACTGCAGATTGCCGGCGGACAGCTTGCCGCTGCGCTTGTCGGTCTCTTCCTCGTAGGAGAGCTTCTGGCCCTCGATCAGGTTGCGCATGCCGGCGCGCTCGACCGCCGAGATGTGGACGAACACGTCCTTGCCGCCGTCATCCGGCTGGATGAAGCCGTAACCCTTGGTCTCGTTGAACCACTTCACGGTACCGATGCTCATAGACAATTCCTAGACGTCTTGGGCGCACCAAAGCGGCGCACTCACACGCCAAACGAATGATCCCGACGCGACGTTCCGCACAAAGTCGCCCGCTAAGGCGGGGCCGGAGGGCGGTCGGCGTCGCCGAGATCCACGTCGAGGCAGGGGAAGGTCCGGTTGGCGATGGTCTTGGCGAGCACTCAGGTCTTGAGGGCCGGCCAGAGCACGTCCCCGCTCGGATCGCCCGCAGAGCGTCCAAGCGCCGGGAGCACGGCCAGGCTGATCAGGAGCGGCAGGATGCGACGCATGGTGTTCACGCCGACGGGGCGCAAAGGCCGGAGCGATAAACCGCTACGAACGCACGTCTGATGGTCAAACAGTCGACCTGACGATTGAAAAAACGGTCGACATCACCCGATTGTACCGTGCGTCCCCGGTGCAGCCCCGGCCTAAAACGGGGCAGCATCGAATTTATATGCAGGCCTAGCTTGTTGGCAAAAAGGGAGAATTGGTGAGCGCGTTGGGGTTCGAACCCAAGACCTACAGATTAAAAGACGATTTTTGCCCCGTCACACCCCCTAACAAATCAGAACATTCCGGCGCGGCCAAGTGATTGCCGGATCAGCGATTGACGCTGATTGTGCGCTGGCGTTAATACCATCGGGTAACGGGCCCTAACGGGCCCTCCGCGTTACCCCTATGGTACCCGGCCGGGATCAACTGATCGTGGCGCCGACGTATCCGCGGGGCCCGAGATCTTGCCTGATGCCGGCGTTCACCGCCCGATCCGTCGAGCTGCTCAAGCCCGACCCCGAAAAGCGCTTGGAGCTACCGGACAGCGCGCTGCCGGGCTTCTACCTCGTCGTCCAGCCGTCCGGTGCCAAGAGCTGGGCGGTCCGCTACCGGGCTGACGGCAAGCCGAAGAAGCTGACCCTCGGGCCGTACCCGCGGCTCGGCCTCGGTGACGCCCGTGAGCGCGCCAGAACAGCCCTGCAGGCGGTCTCGGAGGGGCGTGATCCGGCCGGCGAGAAGGCGGCGGACCTGCAGGAGCAGGCCGCCGCGACGCGCCTCACGTTTGGCGCTGTGGCGGCCGACTTTGTCGCCCGGTATGCCAAGCCTCGGAACCGCAGCTGGCCGGAGACGGAGCGGCTGCTCACCAAGGCCGACCTGGAGCCATGGCAGGCGCGCGACGTGCGCGGCATCGGGCGGCGTGATGTTCTCGACGTCATCGACGGCGTCGTTGAGCGCGGCGCGCCGATCCACGCGAACCGGCTGTTCGCCGCACTCCGCAAGATGTTCGGTTGGGCCGTCGAGCGGGGTGTGCTGGACGCATCGCCCATGGCCGCGCTCAAGCCGCCCTCCCCCGAGGTCGCCCGCGACCGCGTGCTCTCCGATGTCGAGCTTGCTGCAGTTTGGAAAGCCGCAGCCGAGGTGGGCTACCCGTTCGGCACTGTCGTTCAGCTGCTCATCCTGACCGGCCAGCGCCGGTCCGAGGTCCTCGACGCCGAGTGGCGTGAGATCGATCGCGACGGGCGCATGTGGACCATCCCACGGCAGCGCGCGAAGAACGACAGAGCTCATGCCGTGCCGCTATCGGACGCGGCGCTGGGGATCCTCGATGCCCTCCCTCGCATCGGAAAGCCTGCCCGCTTCCTCTTCACCACGACCGGCTCCAGCCCGTTCTCCGGGGTCTCGAAGGCCACGGAGCGCCTGTCGAAGCTTGCGGCCAAGCACATGCCTGACGCCGTACTTCTTGAGCCCTGGCGCCTCCACGACTTGCGCCGAACATTCGCTAGCGGCTGCGCTCGCCTGGGCGTCGGGATCCATGTCGTTGAGAAGGCCTTGAATCACACGTCCGGGACGTTCGGCGGGATCGTTGGCGTCTACCAGCTCCACGACTTTGCTGATGAACGGCGGCAGGCCCTCGACAATTGGGCCAGTCACTTGATGGTTCTGCTGGATAATCCACGTTCTACAGGCGCAATGAGAGGCATGAAGTGATGTCGTATGCCGATACGCGCATATCTCTGTCTGACGAACAAAGGCTGCGTCTGCAGAGAGATATTCGGCTGTCCTCTGCTGAAGGAGTGAATGCGGTAATCAACCGCATCAACGGCGCTGTTGGCTATTATAGGTTCGAGGGGAAATTCGTGATGTCGTGTGACCTGACCGGCTGGCTTTGGACCGGGCTGATTGAGAGGATCAGGCAGGACCAAAGGAGTTGGACATGCGGCGAGGTCAGAAGACGGGTGCGGAGCAGGTCGTGCTGAAGCTGCGCCAGATTGAGGTGCAGACAGCCCAGGGCAAGAGTTTAGCCCTTGCATGCAGGGAGACGGAGATCTCCGAGCAAAGCTACTATCGCTGGCGCAAGGAATACGGCGGCTTGCAGATCGACCAAGCGCGCCGGATGAAGGATCTTGAGCGTGAGAACGCGCGATTGGGCGGCTCGTGGCTGATCTGTCCTTGGAGAAGCAAGTGCTGATCCTCCCCCGGTTCCAC
>NZ_BPQG01000067.1 GCF_022179125.1 Methylobacterium cerastii | reverse complement strand
CGTTATGGGTTCACGACCTAATAGCCAAGCGAGTCGGCGTGATCATCGGCAATCCGCCATTCAAGTCGTCGCTGTCGACGCCAGGCGCCGTTCGCGCTGCCAAGGCCTTCAGGCAGAACTTGGCCGAGAAGCTCCCCAACGACCAGCTCGCCTATCTCTTTCTCGTCTCTGCGCAGGATATGCTCACAGACGGCGGGGTGATTAGCATGATTCAGCCAGCAGGCCTCCTCTACAATCTCAACTCAAAAGGGCTACGCAGACATATCTTTGGAAAATGGGACGTTCGCGAGATCTTGGACTTCGTTTCAGTCCGCGGCCTGTTCTCAAAGGGGGGTGGCGACACGCAGATCGTCGTCGTCGTCGCGCTGGCGGGTGAGCCCGAGGGCACGCGCAAAATTCTTCACGCGATTTTTCGGCGCAGCGGCAAGGCGGATGCCGAGCAGAGTTTCGACATCGACTACTATGACATGCATTGGATAGCGCGCGGTGAGGATCTGGCGGACTATCGCACGTGGCGCGCGGGATTGCTCGGCACACAGCGTGTGGTGGATCTGGTGCGGCGGCTGGCGGAGATGCGAACGCTTGGTACCTTTGCCCAGGTAAAAGGCTGGGAACGCGGCCAAGGCTTCATGCGCGGCAATCGCATTCACAAGAATTCGCATGACCATATTTGGGGCAAGCCGATGATGCCCCCCGACGCAATCGGTCCGCATGGAATCAATAGTGCCAAGGTGAAGACCGCGCCGCGTGTGCCAATTTCGGACGTGCGGTCGGAGCGGGCTTTTCAAGCCCCGCTTCTGCTCGTGCGCAAGCAGGAAAATCTTGATCAAGGTTTCTGGGACAAAGGCTATATGACTTTTGCCGACGAGATTGTCGGCTTTTCGGGCGACGACTCGGACACCCCGGACCTACTTGCGGTGTCGGACTTCATTTCAATGAACCGGAATTGCCTGTCGGCCTATGCTGCCGCGACAAGCTTTCGGTTGTTTAACAAGAAGGCCACAGCGACAAGCACAGGCGACATTTTCGACCTTCCGTTCCCTGAGTCAGGCGATCTCGGGCTGAGCGCAAGCGAGGCTATCCTTGTGCACGACATCGTCGCTTATCAGCGCGACCTGATCCGCAGGGGTGACCAATCGGTCGCGCTGAAGAGTTCTGGTCAGGCTGTACTCCCGGCTTTCAACGAAACTTTTCTCGCCGCGATTAACCACCTATACCGCGACAACCCACTCGTGGCGCACCCCAGTCAATCCTGGCCTGGGATCATCTGCCAGCCCTATTCCTTCGGCGCGGTGGAAATCGACTGGTCGGATAGCGAGACGCTGCGCGGGCGGGTTGATGCGCTAATCCGGGAACAGCGCAGTGAGAGTGTATCGGTCACGCGGATTGCCCGGATTTACGATGACAATTTGCTGTTCCTGATCAAGCCGGACCGGCTGCGCTTCTGGATGCGATCAATCCGGCTGCGCGACGCCGACGAGGTGCTCGCCGACCTTCGGGCTCAGGGTTACTAGTTCGTGCTGGCAGACGGCAGGGAAAGCAGACCGATTACCGAGGGGCTGCGGATCGGGTTGCATCAGCCCGCGACCCAGCTTCGCACGCTCGTCGCCTTTATCGCCGAGGCGCTGCCCTTTTGGCGGGATGACGAGATGCGGCCGCCGGAAACAGCCGAGGATGCGCTCTCCGATCAGCTGTGCGATTTCCTGAACGATGCCGCCCGCGCCGCCCCGGGTTTCGACGCCTTCAAATTTCAACGCGAGACGCGTGATGACATCAAAGGCGGTCGCAATCTCGACATTGCAGCCAAGCCAAGCGACTGTTCGATTTGGATCGGCGATCGCCACTATTCGCGATATGACATTCTACTCCCGATCGAATGCAAGCGGCTCCCCACCCCGGTCGCCAGGAAGCGCGATCCGCGCGAATATCTGTACAGCAACATTAGCTCCACGGGCGGGATCCAGCGGTTCAAGAGCGGCGCCCATGCCGCCAACCATGCGTTTGCCGCTATGATTGGCTATGTCCAGACTGGGAATATCCCACATTGGCAGCGCGAACTCGGCACTTGGATCGATGACTTGGCGGCGACCGCCGCACCGCTCTGGAGTCCGACGACCGACTCGAAATCGAAGACCACGACACAACCAGGCGGCGAGCCATCCTTAAGTCCCAACATACCCGCGCTAACGGTCTCAACACGATCGCAATGCGCCATCTCTGGATCGAGATGTGAGGGCGTTCCAGGCGCGATGATCGACATCGACGCACTTGGCATTAACTCTGTATGTGCATCGCCTGACCTAGACATTCAATCAGCATGCCTCTTATCGCAAGATTGCGAGTAACATCCGAAATCAGACGGTTGGCCCCTCCCACGCGGACTGTGCGGCCCCACGCCGAGCCACGACGAGCCGGCCGATGCGGACGGGTTGATTTCGCAGGCCGCGCGCCTGATATCAGCGCGGACCCCGAAATCAGCCGGCGAGCCCTTTTCGCGATGACGAGCAACGACATGCAGCACGACGACCCGCGCCAGAACACGGTCGAGGCCGGGGCCGGCGTGGCGCACGAGGCCCCGCACGACGCCCCCGAGGCGCAGGCCGCCCCGGCCGACGACAAGCTCGCGGCGCTGACCGCAGAGCGCGACGAGCTCAAGGACCGGACGCTCCGGACGCTGGCCGAGATGGAGAACCTGCGCCGCCGGACCGAGCGCGAGGTCGCCGACGGCCGCACCTACGCGGTGACGAACTTCGCCCGCGACGTGCTCAACGTCGCCGACAACATCCGCCGGGCGCTGGACAGCGTCCCGGCCGAGGCGCGGGCCTCGGCCGAGGGCGCGCTGAAGGGCCTGATCGACGGCATCGAGCTGACCGAGCGGGACCTCGCCAAGACCCTGGAGCGCCACGGCGTCAAGGTGGTCGAGCCCAAGGGCCAGCGCTTCGACCCGAACCGCCACCAGGCGATGTTCGAGGTGCCCGACCCGGAGGTGCCGGCCGGCACCGTCGTGCAGGTGGTGCAGTCCGGCTACGTCATCGGCGACCGCACCCTGCGCCCGGCCCTCGTCGGTGTCGCCAAGGGCGGCCCGAAGGCCGGCGCGCCGGCCGACGCCGCGCAGGCCTGATCCACCGCTCTATTCTCTCTGTATCAAGCAAACGAAGCCGCCGCTTCCCTCCCCCCGACGGATCTCGGGCTTGCCCGCGATCCGCACCCTGTGCGTCCAAGTCGGGCAAGCCCGACTTGGGTGCGGGGGAGGGGGAGCCGGTGATCGGGCGGCGCTGGATCGTTCGGGAGCGATGTTCCTTCCCGGGCGGCGAGGACGCGCCGCATGCGATGAGGGGACGGCCGCACCATCCTTGTGCGCGAACGCACGACGCATCGGCCGAATTCGCCCCCTCAGGGCATCCCGATGCCAGCGATGGTTGAACATTCGGAAACGCTTGGGCCATAACTTCGCCATCGGCCGGGCGCATCCCGGAACGAGTCGGCGTGGCGCGTGATGCGTCGGGGCCGGGCTCGCGGGCGCGTCGCGCTCCAGCGTCGCGCATCGGAATCGTCATGCAGGTCGTCGACGCGGTCGAGAGGGATGGGTTCGGGCAAGGGGGCGGTCAGGCCGACCTGCGCCGCAGCCGCGCGCATGCCCGCGCCCACCGCCACAGCGCCCAGGTGCGCACGCTCCGCCGGGTGCTCCCGCTCGTCGCCGGCGGCGCGGTGATCGCGCTCGGGGCCTGGCTGTTCAACCCGTTCGCGGCGGTGCTTCCCGGCGTCAGCGTCGGGCCGGTGACGCTGTCGGGCACCAAGGTGCGGATGGAGAACCCGAAGCTGTCGGGCTTCCGCAAGGGCGACCGCGGCTACGAGGTGACCGCCACGGCGGCGCTCCAGGACATGCGCAAGCCCAGCCTGATCGAGCTCGAGGCGATGCGCGGCCACGTCGCCACCGACGAGAAGGGCGGGCTCGCCTGGATCGAGGCGGCCACGGGCCTGTTCGACACGACGCGCGAAGCCCTCGACCTCAAGCAGGACATCCGGATCTGGACCGACAAGGGCGAGGAGGCGCGGCTGCAATCGGCCGCCGTCGACTTCAAGGCCGGCAGCGTGAAGTCCTCCGAGACCGTCACCGTGTCGGTGCCGAGCGGCCAGGTGGTCGCCGACGGGCTCGACGTGGTCGAGAACGGCCGGGTGATCTCCTTCATCGGCAACGTCCACACCGTGTTCCACCAGGACAAGGCCAAGGATTCCAAGGCGGACGGCAAGGTTGACGGCAAGGCCGAGCCGAAGGTGCCGCTGCGCGTCCTCACCTCCTCGGCCGAGCCGACGGACGGCCGCCCATGACCCGCCCGCTCGCGTCTGCGCGGCATTTCAGGTTCTTCGCGCTTCTCGCCGCCGCGCTCGCGTCCGCCACGCTGGCGGCCGCGCCCGCCCGGGCCGAGAAGCCGGCCGCCCCGGCCGCGGCCAAGAAGGACGCGGCCTCGCCGTTCGGCGCGATGGGCGGCGGCAAGGAGCCGATCAAGATCGACGCCGACCGCCTCGACGTGTTCGACCGCGAGAGCAAGGCGATCTTCGCCGGCAACGTCGTGGCCGTGCAGGGCGACAGCACCATCCGCTGCTCGACGATGACGGTCCACTACAAGCGCGGCAAGGACAAGGACACGAAGGACAAGGACAAGGCGAACCCGGGCGCCGAGGCCGAGGAGAAGCCGAAAGACGCCGCCAGCATGGGCGAGAACGGCATCCAGAAGGTGGATTGCGCCGGCCCGGTCACGGTGGTGCAGAAGGACCAGGTCGCCACCGGCGACAGCGCGGTGTTCGACCAGGCCGCCAAGCGCATCGTGCTCACCGGCAACGTCGTGCTGAGCCAGTGCCAGAACGTCACCCGCGGCCAGCGCCTCGTCTACGACATGAACACCGGCCGCGCGAACATGGACCCGGTGCCCGGCGGCCGCGTCTCGGCCCTGTTCGTACCGGGCGAGAAGTCCGACGCGAACAAGTCCGCCAAGGGCTGCCCCCAGCCGGCCGGCATCGCCAAAACTGCGCCGAAGCCGGCGGAGGCCGTCAAGGCGGACGCAGCCAAAGGCGAGGCCAAGACCCGGGCCCAGGCCAATTGAGCGGTTCGCTCGGCGTCTCCGGCGGACAGGCCCTCTCCCCGCACCGATCCGAGACCGCGAGCCCGCGCCCGTCCTGGCTCGGGCGGGTGCTCGGCCGCGCCAGGCCCGATGCCGTCCCGGCCGAGGTCGAGGGCGGCCCCGGCATCCTCCACGTCCGCGGCCTGCGCAAGAGCTACGGCGCGCGCACGGTGGTGCACGAGGCCGGGCTCACGGTGCGGACCGGCGAGGCGGTCGGGCTGCTCGGGCCGAACGGCGCCGGCAAGACCACGATCTTCTACATGATCACCGGGCTGGTGGCGGCCGACCGCGGCCACATCACCCTCGACGGCCTGCCGATCACCCACCTGCCGATGTACCAGCGCGCGCGCCTCGGCATCGGCTACCTGCCCCAGGAAGCCTCGATCTTCCGCGGCCTGACGGTCGAGGACAACATCCGCGCGGTGCTCGAGGTCGCGGAACCCGACCGCAAGGCGCGGGCGAAAAAGCTCGATTCGCTGCTGGAAGAGTTCGACATCGCGCGGCTGCGCAAATCCCCGTCGATCGCGCTGTCCGGCGGCGAGCGCCGCCGCTGCGAGATCGCCCGGGCGCTGGCCTCGTCGCCGACCTTCATGCTCCTCGACGAGCCCTTCGCCGGCATCGACCCGATCGCGGTCGGCGACATCCAGGACCTGGTCAAGCACCTCAAGCAGCGCGGCATCGGCGTGCTGATCACCGACCACAACGTCCGCGAGACGCTGGGCCTGATCGACCGCGCCTACATCGCCCATTCCGGCCGCATCCTCACCGAGGGCACCCCGGAGGAGATCGTCGCCAACGCCGACGCGCGGCGGCTGTATCTCGGCGAGGATTTCCGGCTTTAGGGGCGGGCCCGGCCGGGATCGGTGTCGCGAGCGGAGGACGGCCCGGCGTGGATCTGCGACGGTCCGTTTCCGGGCGGAGCCGGCAGCAGCGCATACCGCCGTCGCGCCGGCTCACGCAGCTTCCCGGACGGGGGCAGGCGCGGGGAAGGGTCTCCTACCAAGTCTCATGGGTAGGAACCCATGAGGTCCGGCGGATTGCCGCCGCCCCGCAGTCGCGGGGGCCAGACCTCGATGAGTCGGGCTCATTGAGGTCTGGTATCAGATCCTGACCGGGCGGACGTTCGACGGATCTCGGCGCCGCATCAGGATTTTTCGGTGCGCGATAACCGTTCTCGATTCCCGTCTCGAAACCGGATGCCGCTTTCGAGAGACATCGGGGGCGCCTCACGTCGGTGCCTCGGTGGTCCGAACTTTCGGGGAGGGCGGGGAGCGATCCTCGACGCTGTCGACCGCGTCGCGCGATCCGCGCCTACGTTCTCTACGCGGTTGCATGCGGTGATTTCACGCAATCATAAATAGCAACGATGGGAGCCTTCGCTCCTGCCTTGCCCGATCGTGGGTCGAGCGAGGCAGATGTGGACCGGCCCTGGTTCTTCCCGCTGATTCCGACCCTACGACACGGTCGGAGGGAGCCCAACGCGATGCTGAGATCATCCATCACGACCCTCGACGGCTATCACGGCCTCCTACCGCGCACCTGGACGCGGGACGAGACCTGCGACGAAGCCTACGTCGACGCGCAGAACGACTTCCAGGCGGCCAAGGCCCGGGCCTTCGTCCTGCCGATCGTGCGGGAGGCTCCGGTTCGGACCGTCCTGGACGTCGGCTGCGGCATGGGCGGCATGGCGGTGGCTCTCGAAACGGAGGGCTACGAGAGCTACGGCATCGACCTGCCGGGGCTGACGCGCCGCTGGTCTTCGGCCGGCCGGAGCGCCGACCGGTTCTACCTGGTCGATCCGGACGCGTTCGAGCTCCCGTTCCTCGACGGCAGCATCGACTTCGCATTCACCTTCGGCGCCATCGAGCACGTCGGCACGACCGACGGACACGCCGACCGCCGTCCCGACTGGCACGCGGTCCGCCGACAGTGGCTGCGGGAGATCTTCCGCGTCCTCTCGCCGGGTGGGCGGATGCTGATCGGCGGCCCCAACCGCGCCTTTCCGATCGACGTGGCCCACGGTCCCGACAGCCGGGCGACCGCCTGGGAGCGCTGGCTCGCGCGCCGGCTCGGCGCGACGGTCCACCGGACCTGGGGGGACAACTTTCTCTGGGCCTACCCGGACGTGCATCGCTACCTCGAGGGCCTGCCTTACGGGATGGAGGCTCGCAGCATCGGCGGGTTTCTCGACTTCTCGCGGGTTCCGGCCTTCGCGCGCCCGACGGCACGCGCCTACGTCGCCCGCATGCCCCGCTCGCTCTTGGGCACGGGGTTCAACCCGTGGGTGATGGCGCTGGTCACGCGCCGCGCCGACGGCTGAGCGGGATCCCAGGCATGCGCCGCCGGCCCATGGGGCGACGATCCCGGCCGACCTCAGAAATCGCCGCGACGGCGGCCTGCCGAGGCCTTGGCCGACGTTCGCGAGCCCGGGTGCTCAGATCGGTCCGCCGCCGCGAGCCCAGTCGCCGCTCGGGCGACGAACGGCGCCTTGCGGAAAGCGCCGACACGATCCGGGCGGTCGTACCGGGCCTCAGGTATGCGGCGCCGAGCACGAGCTCCGGCCCACAGCACGGTCGCCCTCACGCCATCGCGTCGTAGGTCGAGACCAGCCCGGCCGGGGCTGTCGCGCGCCAGGCCGCGAGCAGGGCGTCGCGCAAAAGCTCCTCCTCGCAGGCGTCGAGGTCGAGGTTGGTCCAGCCGCGGCGGCCCCAGGCGCCGTCGATGGCCGAGAACAGGTCCGGGTCGGCCTCCAGCAGGCGTGCCTGGTCCTCCGGCGACAGCCGCAGCACCAGGCGGTCCTCCTCGGTCCACAGGGTCGCGAAGACCCGGCCGCCCACGCGAAAATCCGGGTTGCCCTTGTGCGCGCCCGGAATCGCCTCCGGCAGCATCAGCGCGAGGGCGCGCACGTCGTCGGGCAGCATGTCAGGTGCCGGCGGGCGCCTGCCGGCTGCTGGGCCAGCTGCTGCCCGCATGCTCGCGGATGTCGCCGGGCTCCGACCCGGTGGCCGCGTCGCTGGCCCACTCGGCGGGCTCGGCCACCGCCTCGATCCGGTCCTCGGGGTAGCGCGCCTCCAGGAAGAGCAGCGCCTCGGCTTCCGAGGCCGCCCGCACCGTGACCAGGGGGCGCGGGCCGGATGGGGTCCGGACGTCGGCGATGAACAGGCGCGTCATGAGGATCTCGCTGGGTGAAGGCTGTGCAGGCAACGTCCGGGACGGCGATTGTGTCCGTGTCCGTGCAAGAGCGGCGTTCGACGATTGCGAGCTTCAAACAATCCATAACGCTAAGTTTTAACGTTAAGCCAGCTTTAAGACCTTGCCGGCATGGTCCGTGTTGTCAGCAGAGCCGGCACCGCAAGCTTCCGGCACATCAAAGCGTGAAGGAATTCTTATGGCCCGCTCCAAGCTCGTCGCTTTGGTGCGCACCCTGACGCTCGCGGCGAGCGTCGGCGCGCCTTCCCTCGCAGCGGCCGCCGACCTGCTGCCGCCCCCGCCCCCGCCGCCCTACGCACCGCCGATCGAAGTCGGCGGCGGCTGGTACCTGCGCGGCGACGTCGGCGCCAGCGTCTACGACCGGGCGAAGTACAGCACCTCCTACGACTACAACCCCTACCCGGATGCCAACCGCTCCTACGGCAACGAGGTCGGCGGCGGCGGCTTCGCCGGAGCGGGCGTCGGCTACCAGTTCACCCCGTTCCTGCGCGCCGACGTGACCGGCGAGTATCGCTACTCCACCGGCCTGCGCGGCAGCGAGTACTACAAGGGCTACACCGACGAGAACGGGCTCGGCTCCTACGGCATCAACAAGTCGAGCGGCCACTTCGATTCGGCCGTCGTGCTCGCCAACGCCTACTTCGACCTCGGCACCTGGTACGGCATCACGCCGTTCGTCGGCGCCGGCGCCGGCTACGCCTTCAACCACGTCTCGGGCTACGGCAGCAACGGCCAGTACACCAGCGCGTCCTACGCCTACGATTACGGCAACCCGCAATACGGCGGCGGCTGCCCCTGCGCACCCCCGACCTACAACTACGCTCCTGTCTACGACGCCAACGGCAACGTGGTCTACAACAACCAGGCCAACACCAAGTCCTACAAGGACAAGACCACCGGCAGCTTCGCCTGGGCCCTCCACGCCGGCCTCGCCTACAACGTCACCGACGCGTTCAAGGTGGAACTCGCCTACCGCTACCTGAACCTCGGCCATGCCTCGACCGGCGCCAGCTTCTCCACCTGCTGCGGCGAGGCCGGGGCCGGCGTGAAGGTCAAGGACATCGAGGCCCACGACGTGAAGATCGGCGTGCGCTACATGCTCGGCGGCCTCGTCGCCGCGCCGCTGCCGCCGCTGATGAACGACTATCAGCCGGCCCCGGGCCCGCTCGTCCGCAAGTACTGAGCCTTCGGCACGCCATCTTCGAAGCCGGCGCGGATCGCATCCGCGCCGGCTTCTTGCGTTTCGGCGCCGACGAAGACCCGAACGAATACGGTTAAGCCGTTCACAAGATTTGTGGTTTACCAGTCTTCGCAAGGTGTCCTGCGGGATGCGATGTCAGGTCTTGCGTAAGGACGTCCCCATGGCTGCGCTCGAACGCCGCTTCGCCGCCACGGCGCTGCTTCTCCTTGGGCTCGGACAAGGTCTCGGGATTAGAGCGGCCGAGGCCGCCGACCTGGCGCCCCCGCCCCCGCCGGCCGCGCCGCCGGTCGAGGTCGGCGGCGGCTGGTACCTGCGGGCCGACTTCACGGAATCGGTCTACGGGCGCCCGCACGACGACACCCGGGCGGATGCGAACGATCCCGGCATGCCGCCCCTCGTCGGCCTGCGCCTCAGCGATGCGGCCGGTGGCGGCGGTGGCGTCGGCTACCGGATCAACCCGTGGCTGCGCGTGGACGCGACCATCGACCAGCGCGGGCCCGCGCGCTACCGCGCCTACTCCTCGCGCTCGAACTTCGCCACCGGCTACAACGTCGAGGCGGCGCAGGTCTCCGCGCTGACCGGCCTCGTCAACGTCTACGCCGACCTCGGCACCTGGTGGGGGCTGACGCCCTATGTCGGCGCCGGAATCGGCTTCTCCGACATGGGCGTCGCCCGCGGCTACACCCAGACCACCTGCACGGCCGATTCCTGCGACGGCAACCCGGGCACCGGCCCGCGCACCGCCGTGACGCGCCCGAGCCGCGCCGTCGCCTCGCTGGCCTGGGCGCTCACCGGCGGCGTCTCCTATGCTGTCGGCGGCGGCTTCAGCGTGGACGCGGCCTACCGCTACGTCGACTTCGGCAACGCCAAGAGCGGGCTGGACGCCTACAACGGCGGCACGCGCCTGAAGGACCTCGCCGCCAACGAGTTCCGCCTCGGCCTGCGCTACGACCTCGGCGGCGTCGGCAGCCTCGGCGGCCTGCCGAACCTCGTCGGCGTCGGCAACACCGCCTACGGCAACTGAGCCGGGTTCTCGACGGCGATCAGGACGGGCCGCAGGACGGCCTCGGGCCGTCCGCGACTCGCCTTGCGCGGAAGGACGGCCCCCGACGACCCGCGCGGACGGCGGGCCGTCCGACGCCTCGCCGGCATCCGGTTCACGCTCGGGCATTCCCTCTTATCGCGACGGGCCGGCGGGCGACGGCCGTCATGTGTGCGCGGTGCCTCGCATCGGCACAGCATATCGGCCGCGGTGGAAACCCGACATTAAGGTTACCTCCCTATCAAGACAGAACAGGTTTCGTAGTGCGGCGGTGCTGCCGCCCCGAGGACGACCGTGATGCGTAAGACTTCCCACGCACTTCTTGCCGCCCTGAGCCTCGCCGGCCCGACCGCGGCGCGCGCCGCCGACCTCGACTACGATTTTCTGCGCGGCCCCGACTACGACCCGCCGGCCGCCGTCACGACGATCGACTGGAGCGGCGTGTATCTCGGCGGGCACGGCGGCTACAGCTCGGCCGCCCTCGGATTCCAGAAGTCGTACCAGCCGCTGATCTTCCAGCGGACGCACGACTCGACGGCCGAATCGGACTTCGGCGCCTCCAACCTGTTGACGTCCAGGTCCCGGCGCGTCGGCGACGTGAGCTTTGGCGGATACGCGGGCTATAACTTCCAATACGATGACGTCGTCGTCGGCATCGAGGTCGACTACACCAGCTTCGGGCGCGGCGGCGGGTCGTCGGATAGCATCTCCCGGATCAAGACGAACAGCCTCGGCTATCTCGAAACGGTCGGCCTGCAGGGCGCCTCGAGCACGAAGATCAACGATTTCGGAACGATCCGCGCCCGCGCCGGCTACGCGTTCGGCAACCTCCTGCCTTACGTGACGGGTGGCTTCGCGATCGGCCGCGCCCGCATCGCGGACGGTGTCTTCATTCAGGATTCCGGCTACAACGCCACCACCTTCAACGCCAACCAGGCCCTGACGACCGGCAAGCCGGCCTACGTCGAGAACTTCGGTTACCGCACCGGGACGTTCAGCCAGACCGATCCCACGACGGGCGTCCCCTACACGAACTATCTCAGCCGGTCGAAGACCAAGACGGTGGGCGGCATCGCGCTGGGCGGGGGCCTCGAATACGCGATCACGCCGAGCATCCTGCTGCGCGCCGAATACCAGTACGTGCTGTTCAACGACTTCGACGGGCACAAGGCCAACCTGAACACCGTCCGCGGCGGCGCGGCCGTCAAGTTCTGATCGGCGCTTCGCCGACCGCCTTCCCTCGCGCCGGATGACCCCGATGCCCGTTCGGACCTCGCTCCCCCTCGCCGCTCTCGCGGGCCTGCTGGCGACGCTCGCCGCCGGGCCCGCCGCGGCCCAGGGGCCGGGCTACGCCGAGGCGCCCCCGCGCTTCGCGCCGCGCCGCCTCCCGCCGCGGCCCCTGCCCGGCTTCGATCGCGGCTACGGCGTCCATGCCGGGCCGCGCGCCTACGGCCCAGTCGTGCGCGCCTACCTGCCGCGCAACGACAGCGTCCCGATGTACAACGAGCCGCCGCCGCGCTGAGGCGGCGTTCGAGTCTCACCCGTCTCGACGACGCCGCGCCGCCCCTTTTGCCGACCAGATTCAAACATCTCCGCTCCTGGCGATTCGCTTCGCGCGCATCCCCTCGCCCCGCTTGCGGGGAGAGGGCTGCGACGACCTCGTCGTCGTCGCGGCAAGGCGGCAGCCGAGGGTGAGAGGGCCGACCCGGATGAGGCTCATCCGATATCGCCCCCTCACCCCCGCTTCGGCTTCGCCTCCCGGCTGCACGACGGGGTGCGGCCGGGCCTCTCCCCGCGTGCGGGGAGAGGGGGACCCGCGCGTCATCAGCGGCCGTAGCGAAATGGCGAAAGACGGTAGCCCCTTCAGAGGGCAGTGCGCGTCGCGCAAGCCCCGTCCGTTCGCACCGCACCCTTCCACCCGCCGTCCGATCCGCTAGAGATCGGGCGTCGCGTCGCGCACGCGGTCCTCCGGCGGGAAGCGGGCGATGAAGATCCAGGGTCTCTCGGCGATCGTCACGGGCGGAGCCTCCGGGCTCGGGGCGGCGACCGCCCGGGCGCTGGCCGAGGCCGGCGCGCGGGTGGCGCTGCTCGACCTCGACGGGGCGGCCGCGCAGGCCGAGGCGGTCGGCGGGATCGGGATCGCCTGCGACGTGGCGGACGCGGCGAGCGCCGAGGCGGCGATCGCGCGGGCGGCCGAGGCGCACGGCCCCGCCCGCATCCTCGTGAACTGCGCCGGCATCGCCCCGGCCGCCCGCATCGTCGGGCGCGACGGGCCGGCCTCGCTCGAAGCCTTCGCGAAGGTGATCCAGGTCAACCTGGTCGGCTCGTTCAACCTGATGCGGCTGGTGGCGGCGGGCGCGGCCGGGCTCGACCCGCTCGAGGGCGGCGAGCGCGGGGTGATCGTCTCCACCGCCTCGATCGCCGCCTACGAGGGCCAGGTGGGACAAGCCGCCTACGCCGCCTCGAAGGCCGGCATCGTCGGGCTGACGCTGCCGGCGGCCCGCGAGCTCGCGCCGCTCGGCATCCGCGTCTGCGCCATCGCGCCCGGCATCTTCGGCACGCCGATGCTCCTCGGCCTGCCCCAGGAGGTCCAGGACAGCTTAGGGGCCGCGGTGCCCTTCCCCGCCCGCCTCGGCCGGCCGGAGGAATACGCCGACCTCGTGCTGGCGATCGTCCGCAACCCGATGCTCAACGGCGAGACCATTCGGCTCGACGGCGCGTTGCGCATGCAGGCGCGCTGAGGCTTCGCACGAATCTCAGCCTGACGCCGGTACGTCCGCTCGGTATCTGGGACCCGACATGTCGCAAACCTTCGACTGGACCTCCGCCTACCCCTCGATCCGCATGCCGATGTTCGGCCGCAACGTGGTCGCGACCTCGCACGCGCTGGCGGCGCAGGCCGGGATGCGGATGCTGTGGAAGGGCGGCAACGCGGTCGACGCCGCGATCGCCACCGCCGCGGCCAAGACGCTCACCGAGCCGTGCAGCAACGGCCTCGGCTCGGACGCCTTCTGCATCCTCTGGGACGGCAAGGAATTGCACGGCCTCAACGCCTCGGGCGGGGCGCCGGCCGCCTGGACGCCGGACTACTTCGCGCGGAAATACGGGCCGGCCGCCCGCCCGCCGATGCGCGGCTGGGATTCGGTGACGGTGCCCGGCGCCGTCGGCGCCTGGGTCGCCCTGTCCGAGCGCTTCGGCAAGCTGCCCTTCGCCGACCTGATGGAGCCGGCGATCGAGATCGCCGAGCGCGGATACCTTGCGCCGATCGTGGTGCAGCAGAAATGGGCCGCCGCGGCGCAGGTCCCCGACCTCGTGCGCCAGCCGGGTTTTGCCGAGTTCTTCCTGCCCCGCCGCCGCGCGCCGGACGTCGGCGAACTGGTGACGCTCAAGGCCGCCGCGCGGACGCTCCGCGCCATCGCCGAGACCAAGGGCAAGGCCTTCTACGAGGGCGAGATCGCCGAGGCCATGGCGCGGCACGCGAGCGAGAACGGCGGCGCGATGACGGTGGCGGACCTCGCCGCCTACCGCCCGGAATGGGTGACGCCGACGAAGAAGGACTACCGCGGCTACACGCTCCACGAGATCCCGCCGAACGGGCAGGGCATCGCCGCGCAGATCGCGCTCGGCATCCTCCAGAACTTCGACCTCGCCGGGATGGCGGTGGACGGCGCGGCGGCGCAGCACCTGCAGATCGAGGCGATGAAGCTCGCCTTCGCCGACACCTACCGGTACGTCGCCGACGGCTTCGCGATGCGGGTGAGCCCCGAGGAGATGCTCGACGACGCCTACCTGGCCTCGCGCGCCAAGCTTATCGATCCGCGCCGCGCCCAGGATTTCGGCGCCAGCAATCCGGTGCGCGGCGGCACGATCTACCTCACCGCCGCCGACGAATCCGGCATGATGGTGAGCTTCATCCAGTCGAACTTCATGGGCTTCGGCTCTGGCGTCGTGCTGCCGGACTGGGGCCTGTCGCTGCAGAACCGCGGCTACGGCTTCGTCCTCGACGCAGCGAGCCCGAACTGCGTCGCGCCGGGCAAGCGCCCGTTCCACACCATCATCCCCGGCTTCCTCACCAAGGACGGCGCCCCGGTGATGAGTTTCGGGGTGATGGGCGGCAACATGCAGCCGCAGGGCCACCTGCAGACCCTGGTGCGGATGATCGACCACGGCCAGAACCCGCAAGCCGCCTGCGACGCCCCGCGCTGGCGCTTCAACCAGGGCTTCGAGATCAACGCCGAAGCGGCCATGGCGCAGGACACCCTCGACGGCCTCGTCGCCCGCGGCCACCGGGTCGACGTGATCCAGGACAGCTACCAGGATTTCGGCGCCGGCCAGTCCATCTGGCGCATGGGCGACCCGGCCATCGAAGGCTACGCCGCCGCCAGCGACCCGCGCCGCGACGGGCAGGCGGTGGTGTGGTGAGGCGCGGGGCGGATGGGGCGTCGGCCCGAGGCGCGGGCCTGGTCGACTGACGGGTCTCGTCCCGGCCTCGCCGTTCGCGCGTCCATCGACGCGCGGACGCGGCTGTCGGAACGGATGCCGGGCCGACGTGGGAATGCCCGCTTTCCGCCTGTCTTCGAGTCCCGCGTCCGGCGCGGTCTGAAAGCAGGTCCCGGCCGCGTCGATCCGGTCGCGCCTCGCGCGCCCTTCGTTGAGCTTGCGCCCCCGGCGGTCTATGCACGGACCCCATGGACCTCCAAGCTTCTGCGAGCCGATCCCCGGCGCCCCTCGCCTGCCAGATGCGGCCATCCAGGAACGCGGCGCCGTTCCTGCCCATGAGCCGCGCCGAGATGGACGCGCTCGGGTGGGATTCCTGCGACATCGTCCTGGTGACGGGCGACGCCTACGTCGATCATCCGAGCTTCGGCATGGCCATCATCGGCCGGCTGCTCGAGGCGCAGGGGTTCCGGGTCGGCATCATCGCGCAGCCGGACTGGCAGTCGGCGGAGCCGTTCAAGGCGTTGGGCCGGCCGGCGCTGTTCTTCGGCGTCACCGGCGGCAACCTCGATTCGATGGTGAACCGCTATACGGCGGACCGTCGCCTGCGCCACGACGACGCCTACACGGCGGGCGGCGAAGGTGGAAAGCGCCCCGACCGCTCGACCATCGTCTACACGCAGCGCTGCCGCGAGGCCTACAAGGACGTGCCGATCATCCTCGGCGGCATCGAGGCCTCGCTGCGCCGCATCGCCCACTACGATTACTGGTCCGACAAGGTCCGCCGCTCGATCCTGGCGGATGCCAAGGCCGACCTGCTCCTCTACGGCAACGCCGAGCGCGCCGTGGTCGAGGTGGCCAACCGCCTCGCGGCCGGCGCGGCGCCGCAGGACCTCGATTCCGTCCGGGGCGTCGCCCTGTTCCGCCGCGTGCCCGAGCACTACACGGAGCTGCCCGCCGACGACCTCGATTCGGCCGACGAGGCCGCCGGCCGCCGCCCCGGCGAGACCGTGATCCGGCTGCCCGCCTACGACGAGGTCAAGGACGACAAGGAGGCCTACGCCCGCGCCTCGCGGGTGCTGCACCGGGAGGCCAACCCCGGCAACGCCCGCCCCCTCGTCCAGCGCCACGGCGACCGCGACCTGTGGCTGAACCCGCCGCCGATCCCGCTCTCCAGCGAGGAGATGGATGTGGTCTACGACCTGCCCTACGCCCGCGCGCCCCATCCGTCCTACGGCGACGCGAAGATCCCCGCCTGGGACATGATCAAGTTCTCGGTGACGATCATGCGCGGCTGCTTCGGCGGCTGCACCTTCTGCTCCATCACCGAGCACGAGGGGCGCGTCATCCAGAACCGCTCGGAGGGCTCGATCCTGCGCGAGATCGAGCTCATCCGCGACAAGACCCCGGGCTTCACGGGCGTGATCTCGGATGTCGGCGGGCCGACGGCCAACATGTACCGGATGGCGTGCAAAGATCCGAAGATCGAGGCGGCGTGCCGGCTGCCGTCCTGCGTCTTCCCGGATATCTGCCCGAACCTGAACACCTCGCACGACGACCTGATCCGGCTCTATCGCAAGGTCCGCGAGGTCGAGGGCGTCAAGAAGGTGATGGTGGCGTCGGGCGTGCGCTACGACCTCGCGGTCCGAAGCCCCGAATACGTCGAGGAGCTGGTGACCCACCACGTCGGCGGCCGCCTCAAGATCGCGCCCGAGCACACCGAGCGCGGACCCCTCGACCTGATGATGAAGCCGGGCATCGGCACCTACGACCGCTTCAAGGAGATGTTCGACGCCGCCGCCAAGAAGGCCGGCAAGAAATACTACCTGATCCCGTATTTCATCGCGGCCCATCCGGGCACGACCGACGAGGACATGCTGAACCTCGCCCTCTGGCTGAAGAAGAACGACTACCGCGCCGACCAGGTGCAGACGTTCCTGCCCTCGCCCATGGCGACCGCCACGACCATGTACCACACCGAGATTAACCCGCTGGAGGGCGTGCGGCGCGGCGGCAGCCAGCCGGTCGACGCGATCAAGGGGATGCGGCAGCGCCGGCTGCACAAGGCGTTCCTGCGCTACCACGACCCCGAGAACTGGCCCCTGCTGCGGGAGGCGCTGCGAACGATGGGCCGCGCCGACCTGATCGGGCCGAGGCCGGAGCAGCTCGTGCCGTCCTCGCAGCCGCCGGGAACGGGCCTGGGCAAGGCGGGGGGCAAGACGGGAGGCCAGCCGCGACCCGCGCGCCACCCGGGCGCGCCGCGTTTCACCACCAAGGGCATACCGTTGCGGAAGTGACGGCCTGGCGCCTCGCCCCCGAGCCGGCCGGCGGCCGACCCGGCCGATCACGGAGGGCTGCGTGAGCCTGGCCCGCATCCTGGCGGGGCTCGGCCTCCTCCTGCAGGCGGCTTGCGACCGGCCAGGCGGGTGCCCCGCCGGTCAGGGGGTCGCCCTGTCGGCCGACGCGGCGGAGCGGAGGATCGCGGCCGTCCTGCCGAAGGGCTGGACGGTCGCCGCCCGGGCGAAGGGGGCCGTGCCCTACGGCGTCGTCCCGGGCCCCGGGGGACCCGACGCCGCGGCGGTGCTGCTGACGCTCGTCGGGCCGGAGCGGGTCGCGATCAGCGGGTATTACTGCGTGCGGGGCGCCTTCTGCGCCGAGCCGATCGCGGCGCGCGAGGCCGTCGAGGTCTGGATCGTGTCGGCCGCCTTCGCCGAGTCCGCGGGTCCGCCGGCCATGACCACCCGAGGCGCATCCCTGATCGCAAGCTGCCGGGGCCGGGCGATCTACGGTCTGGCCTCCCGCTACGCCGGAGAGGCGATCGACTTCGATGGCGGCTTCACGGGCAGCTCCACCGAGACGTCCCGCATGCCGCCTGCGTCCGGCGACCTGCCGGTCTCGTGGCAAACTTGGCGGCAGGACGTGGGAGCGGTCGTCCGGTGATCCCATCCGCCTGCGCGACGCGGCGGTTTTTCCGCCCGGATCGTCCACGGAGCCGGGCCGGCTCCCGCTGGCGAACGATCCCGGGCGCTGTAGGCTGGCGCGGCGAAACACCCTTCCGCCGAGGCGCCCGGCCATGACCCCGTTCCTGTTCCAGACCACGCCGAACCTGCTGTTCGAGGCCGGGGCGGTCGCCAAGATCCCCGACCTCGTCGCCGGGCTCGGGGCGAAGAACGTCCTGCTGGTGACCGACCGGGGCGTGCGCGCCGCCGGCCTGACCCGGGGCGCGGAAGCGGCGCTCGCCGAGGCCGGCTGCCGGGTCGCGGTGTTCGAGGACGTGGTCGCCGACCCGCCGAGCCACGTGGTGGAGGCGGCGGCCGCCTTCGCGCGGGCGTCGGGCAGCGAACTGGTGCTGGCGATCGGCGGCGGCTCGGCGCTCGACACCGCCAAGCTCGTGGCCTACCTCGCCCGCTCGCACGAGGCCCTCGATGCGATCTACGGCGTCGGCCTCGCCAAGGGCGCGCGCCTGCCGCTGATCCTGGTGCCGACCACCGCCGGGACCGGCTCGGAGGTGACGCCGATCGCCATCGTCACCACGCCGGCCCAGGAGAAGAAGGGCGTCGTCGCCCCGCGCCTGCTGCCCGACTGGGCGGTGCTCGACCCGGAGCTGACGCTGGGCCTGCCCGCCGCCGTCACCGCGGCCACCGGCGTCGACGCGATGGTGCACGCGATCGAGGCCTATACCAGCCGCCACCGCAAGAACCCGATCTCCGACGGCCTCGCCCGGCAGGCGCTCGGCCTGCTCGCCTGCCACATCCGCACCGCCTGCGCGGACGGCGGCGATGTCGAGGCGCGCTCCGGGATGCTGCTCGGGTCGATGCTCGCCGGCATGGCCTTCGCCAACGCGCCGGTGGCGGCAGTGCACGCGCTGGCCTACCCGGTCGGCGCGCTGTTCCACGTGCCGCACGGGCTCTCGAACGCGCTGGTGCTGATGGGCGTGCTGCGCTTCAACCTGCCCGAGGCGCAGGCGCTCTACGCCGAGCTCGCGCCGATCCTCGACCCGGACGCCCGCGACCGGCCCGACGCCGAGGCGGCCGAGCGCTTCGTCGCGGCGCTGGCCGCGATCTGCCGCGATTGCGGCGTCCCGGCCTCGCTGTCGGCGGTCGGCATCGCGGAATCCGACCTCGATCGCCTCGCCGACGACGCGATGAAGCAGACCCGCCTCCTGGTGAACAACCCGCGGACGCTGACCCGCGCCGACGCGCGCGCGATCTACGCGGAGGCGCTGGCCGGCACGGCCGCGATCCAACCCACGCCCTCGTCCTGAGGCGCCCGCGTCAGCGGGCCTCGAAGGAGGCCTCGAGGGATCGCGCGGCCGGCTGGAGGGCTCCTTCGAGGCGGCCGCTTCGCGTCCGCACCTCAGGATGAGGGCGGTGGGTGGGTCGAAGCGCGCCGTCGCCGTTCGTGAGACCGCCGGGCCGCTACTTCGGCGCCGGCGCGCCCGCGGGCTTGGCGGACGGCCTCGGCGCGGCTCCGGGCTTGGGCGCCCATTCGGGGTCCGAGCGCGGGCCGCCGGGGGTGTCGGTGGCGGCGGTGATCTGACCGGGGACCACGTCGCCCACCCGCGTCCAGGTCTGGGTCTGGCACAGAACCGAGAGCAGGCAGCCCTTCACCGACAGCTCGGCCGGCGTCTCGCTCCAGATGGTCACGTCGTAGGACTTGCCGTTGTCGCCGTTGTAGATCTTGCCGGCGAAGCGCCCGTCGTCGTTCTTCTTCAGCCCGAGGATCATCTGGTGGCCGAGGAGCGGCCGCGCCTGGCGCTTCGGGTCGGGGTTGTAGCGGTCGATCTTCGGCTTGCCGTCCTCGCCCAGCGGCTTCGAACCCCAGACGACGTAGCCGCAGAGGTTGGCGCCGCCCGGCCCGCAATGCTCGGTCCGCACGCGGGCACGCCCGTCCTCGGTGAACCAGGTGCCGGTGGGATCCGCCGCGGCGGCCGGGTTCGCGCCGAGGGCGGAGGCTGCGGCGGCGAGGCCGAGGAGGGCGAGGGTCGAGACGCGGGCGGAACGGACTGGCATTCGGTTTCCTCAAGGCGAAGGGGACGGATGGGCCTGCCCGGCCTCGTCGCGGGCGCCGACGAAGCGGCCGAACACCCGTCCGAGGACCCGGCTCAGGCCCTCCATCAGCAGGAACAAAGCCGGCACGAAGACCAGCGAGAGCAGGGTCGAGACGATCAGTCCGGCGATCACCGCGACCGCCATCGGCGCGCGGAACTCGCCGCCGACGCCGAGCGCCATGGCGGAGGGCACCATGCCCGCGGCCATGGCGATCGTGGTCATCACGATCGGGCGAGCGCGCTTGCGGCCGGCCTCGACGATGGCGGTGACGGCGTCGACCCCGCGACCCATCTCCTCGACGGCGAAGTCGACGAGCATGATCGCGTTCTTGGTCACCAGCCCCATCAGCATCAGGATGCCGATCACCACCGGCATCGAGATCGGCATGTTCATCACCAGGAGCCCCAGGATCGCGCCGCCGATCGAGAGCGGCAGCGAGAACAGGATCGTCAGCGGCTGCAGGAACGAGCCGAACAGCAGCACGAGCACGGCGTAGACCATCATGATCCCGGCGCCCATGGCCAGGAGGAAGCCAGAGAACACCTCGCCCATGATCTCGGCGTCGCCGGTCTGGCGGATGGTGACGCCCGGCGGCAGGGACTTCGCCGTCGGCGTCTCCAGCGCCTGGGCGATGAGGGAGCCGAGCGCGTCCGAGCCCTCCATGTTGGCCTCCACCGCGACGCGCACGACGCGGTCGTAGCGGTCGATCGCGCCCGGGCCCTGGTCGAGCTCGATGTCGGCCACCGCCGCCAGCGGCACCGCGGTGCCGTTCTTGGCCGGCACCTTCAGGTTCTCCAGCCGCGAGACCGCGCCGCGGGCGCTGTCGGGCAGCTGCACCCGGATCGGGACCTGGCGGTCGGCGGCGTTGAACTTGGCGAGGTTCAGGCCGATGTCGCCGATCGTGCCGACGCGGACCGTCTCGGCGATGGCGTCGGTGGAGACGCCGAGGTCGGCCGCCACCCCGGGCTTCGGCCGGATGCGGACCTCGGTGCGGTTCAAGGGCGCCGTGGACATCACCGCGACGAGGTGCGGGATCGCGGCCATGTCGCGCTGGAGTTTTGCTGCAACCTCGGCCACCACGGCGGCGTCCGGGCCGCCGACCACCAGGGCGAGGTCGCGCTGGCCGGAATCGCGCAGCGACCAGGAGCGGATGTCGGGCTCCTGCCCGATCAACGCGGCGATCTCGGTCTCCAGCGCGGCCTGCGACTTGGCGCGGGCGTTCTTCGGCGTCAGGTTGACGGTGAGCGTCGCCAGCCGCGTCTCCTTCTTGCCGCCGACCTGCCGGCCGCCGTCGACGAAGACCGACACCACCTCCGGCAGGGCGCGGATGCGGGCGACCACCCGGTCCGACACGGCGACGGTGTCGGCGAGCCGCGCGCCGGGCGCCAGCTCGAGCATGAACAGGGTGCGGGCGTTGTCCTGCTTCGGCACGAAGCCCGAGGGCAGGAGGCCGGTGGAGGCCAGCGAGCCAGCAAACAACGCCAGCCCGACCATGAGGGTGATCACCCGGTGGCGCACCGACCAGCCGACGAGGCGGCCGTAGGCGCGCATCACCGGCCCCTCGCGCGCCTCCACGTGGGCGTGGTCGCGCAGGAAGTAGGCGGCGAGCATCGGCGTGATCAGACGCGCCACGAGCAGCGACATGAACACCGAGACCGCGATGGTCAGCCCGAACTGGATGAAGTAGCGCCCGGCGATTCCCGGCATGAACGACACCGGCGCGAACACCGCGATCAGGGTCGCGGTGATGGCGATGACGGCAAGGCCGATCTCGTCGGCGCCCTCGATCGCCGCGCGGTAGGGCGACTTCCCCATCCGCATGTGGCGGACGATGTTCTCGATCTCGACGATGGCGTCGTCGACCAGGATGCCGGTGACCAGCGTGATCGCGAGCAGGCTGATGCCGTTCAAGGTGAAGCCGAGCGCGTCCATCGCCCAGAAGGTCGGGAACACCGAGAGCGGCAGCGCCAGGGCCGCGATCAGCGTCGCGCGCCAGTCGCGCAGGAACAGGAACACCACCAGCACGGCAAGCGCCGCCCCCTCGATCAGGGTGTGCATCGCCGAATCGTAGGAACCGATCGTGGCCGAGACGGACGAGTCGATCTTCTCGAACCGGACGTCGGGATAGCCGGTCTCGAACTCGGCGATCTTGCGCTCGACGCCCGCGGCGACCTCGGCGTCGCTCGCGCCCGAGCCGCGGGAGACCGCGAAGGCCACAACCGGGCGCCCGTCGAAGCGGGCGAAGGTGCGCGGCTCCTCGATCGCGTCGCGCACGGCGGCCAAGTCGTCGAGCCGCACCTTGCGGCCGCCGGGCAGGACGATGGAGGTGGCCTTGAGGTCGGCGAGCGTCCGCGCGGCGGCCAGCGTCCGGATCGACTGCTCGCGGCCGCCGACCTCGCCGCGCCCGCCCGCCATGTCGGCCGAGGTGAGGCGCAGCTGCCGGTTCACGTCGGCCGCGGTGATGCCGAGCGCCAGGAGCCGGTCGGGCTGGAGTTCGATGCGCATCTCGCGCGCCACGCCCCCGACGCGCTCGACGCCGCCGACGCCCTTCACCCCCTGGAGGATGCGGGCGAACTTGTCCTCGACGAGCCAGGACAGCTCGGCCGGGCTCATCGCCGGCGCGGTGACGCCGTAGATCAGGATCGGCAGGCCGGCGATCTCGACGCGGCTGATCACCGGCTCGTCGATGGTGCGCGGCAGGTTGATGCGGATCTTCGAGACCGCGTCCTTCACGTCGTTGACGGCCCGGTCGGTGTTCACCTCCAGCCGGAACTCGACGGTGGTGACGGAGGAGCCCTCGGTGATCGCCGAGGTGATGTGCTTGACCCCGCGCACGCCGGCGATCGAGTCCTCGACCCACTTCGTCACCTGGGTCTGAAGCTCGGACGGCGCGGCGCCGCTCTGCGTGATCGCCACCGAGACGATCGGCACGTCGACGTTCGGCATCCGCGTCACCGCGAGCCCGCGGAAGCTGACGAGGCCCAGCACGATCAGGACGAGGAACAGGACCAGCGGCCCGATCGGGTTGCGGATCGCGTAGGCCGAGACGTTCAGGCGCATCGGGCGGCCGGTCCTTTTCGGGCGTGCGGCGGGGACGGGTTCAGATCACGGGGCGTCGGCGTCGGCGTCGGCGCTCGCCTCGGGCGACGGCGCTTCGGCCAAAGCCGGGGCGACGGCCGCCAACGGGACGGGGCGGACCTTGTCGCCGTCGCGCAGGAAGCTGCCGGCGCGGGCGACGACGCGCTCGCCCTCGGAGAGGCCGCCGCGGATCTCGATGTCGTCGTCGTCGGACAGGCCGGTGCGGACCGCGCGGGCCTCCACCGTGTCGCCGGCGACCACGAGAACGCTGCTGCGCGCCGGCCCGCCGTAGAGCACGGACGCCTGGGGCACGGTGACGCCGCGGGTGCGGGCGATCTCGACCGCGCCGCGGGCGAAGGTGCCGATGCGAAGCCGCGGGTCGGCGTCGAGGCGGACGCGGACCTTGCCGAGCCGGGTCGCCCGGTCGACCTCCGGGTAGACCGCGCGGACGCTGCCCTGGACGCGCGCGCCGGCGCCGATGTCGATCCAGGCCGGCCGGCCCTCCCGCAGGAGCGGCAGCTTGGTCTCGACGATTTCGCCCTCCAACTCGATCTCGCCCCGTGCGATCAGGCGGAACAGCGGCTCGGCCGCGGACGAAGCGGTGATGCCGACCCGCGCGGTGCGGCGGCTGACGACGCCCGCTTCCGGGGCGCGAATCTCGGTGCGAGCGAGCCGCAGCTCCAGCTCGTCCCGCACCGCCTTGGCCTGGGCGAGCTCGGCCTTGGCGATGACGAGGCCGTTGCGGGCGAAGGCGCGCTTGCCCTCGGCCTGGCGCATCGCCGAGGTGCGCCCTTCCAGGATCACCGCGGTGCCGTTCCCGGTCTGCATCAGCTGCTTGGCGCGGTCGTAGGCGAGGCGCGCCTCGAGGCCTGCCGCTTCCGCCTGCTCGATGGTGCTCTCGGCCTGCGGCACGGCGGCGGTCGCCTTGTCGACGAGGGCGGCCTGCTGGGCGATCTGGCGGTCGATCAGGTCGTGCGACAGGCGGGCGAGCACCTGGCCGCGGGCGACGCGGGCGCCCTCCTCGACCAGCACCTCGGTGACGCGGTAGCCGTCGATCTCCGGGGTGATCAGGATTTCGTCGCGCGGCACCAGCGTGCCGGTGACGACGACGCTCTCGACGATCTCGCGGCGTGCCGCCTCGACCACGCTCACCGCGGGGGCGGGCGCCGCCTTGACCGGCGCCGGGGCGGTTCCGGCTTGCGCCGGCAGGGGTAGCGCGAGGGATACGACGAGGGCGGCGAGCCCGAAGTGGCGGGCGCCGGGCGCGGAAAACGTCATCGGCTGGGCTCCGCGGAGGAGGTCGGGGCGAGGGGAAGGCGCCCGTCCAGGCCCGCCTCGAGCAGGGCGAGGAGCTGGGCGACGGATGCCGCCGGGTCGTAGTCGGGCAGCAGCGCGCGATCGACGACGATGCCCTTCATCAGGGGACCCAGCAGGGCGTAGAGCGCGACCGGATCGCAGGCGGGAGACCGCGCCAACACGCCGAAGGTCTCGACGAACCAGCTCCGCGCCTCGGCTTCGCCCCGCGCCGTCATCGCGGCGATGGCCGGGTTGCGGGTCGCCTCGGACCAGATGTCGATCCGCAGGATCGCGGTCTCGCGGGTGATCGAGACGAAGTAGCGGGTGACGATGCCGAGGAGCGCCGCGCGGCGGTCGCCGTCGCGTTCCAGCTCGGCCACCAGGCGGGCGCCGCGGGCGCGCTCGCCCTCGGCGAGCCCGAGGACGAGGTCCTCCTTCGAGGCGAAGTAGCGGTAGAAGTTGCCCGGGCTCATCGCCGCCTCGCGGGCGAGGTCCTGCATCGTGGTGCGGTGGAAGCCGTTGCGCACGAAGCAGGCCTCGGCGGCCGCCAGGATGTGCTCGCGCCGGGCCGAGGGCTCGATCCGCGCCGCGACCGCTGCGCCGCCGGCGCTCATCGTGCGAGGCTCGCCGTGAGCTCGTGCGGAACGATGCGGCTCGCATCCTTGCCCGTCGGGACGCCCGCGCAGGCGGCGGGCCGCAGGTCGAGCCCGGCGCAGGACCGCGCCTGCCAGCCGGCGGGGCCGGCCCCGGTCCAGCCGATCAGCGCGACCCAGCCGAGGCCGAGGAGCGCGGCGACCGCGAGGTTGGTCGGGGTCGCGACGGCGCGAAGCTCCGCGAGGCGGGGCGCGAGGTCGGAGCGGCTGTCGGAAACGGAAACGCCCATGGCGGACTCCTGCGTACCGAGCCGGTATAATGAACGTTCATTCCCGAGTCAATGAACGTTCATTCTCAAGCTCGATGGCGAAGGATGCGCTTCGTCGACCGAGAGCCTCCTCTCCCCGCGGGCGGGGAGAGGCCCGCACGGACCTCGCCGTCCGTGCGGGAAGCGAAGGCAAGGCCGTAGCGCCGGTGAGGGGGTGCCAACGGATAAGCCTCCTTCGGCCAAGCCCCCTCACCTTCGGCTACCGCCTCGCTTGGCCGACGACGAGGTCGGCCAAGCCCTCTCCCCGCCTGCGGGGAGAGAGGATGCGCGCAAGCCGACCGGCTCAGGCGGCGGCGCGCGTCACCGCATCCACGACCTCGTCCACGACGTCGTTGACGAGGCCGCGGTCGTCGCCCTCGGCCATCACGCGGATCACCGGCTCGGTGCCGGAGGGGCGGATGACGAGGCGGCCGCCGTTGCCCAGGCGCTCGCGGGCGTGCTCGATCGCAGTGACGACGCTGTCGGCGCGCAGGGGCTCGCCCGAGCGGTAGCGCACGTTCTTCAGGATCTGCGGCAGCGGATCGAAGCAGTGGCAGACCTCGCTCACCGGCTTTTCGCTGCGCTGGACCACGCTCAGCACCTGCAACGCGGCCACCAGCCCGTCGCCGGTGGTGGCGTAGTCCGACATGATGATGTGGCCGGACTGCTCGCCGCCGAGGTTGTAGCCGTGCTCGCGCATGTGCTCGAGCACGTAGCGGTCGCCCACCGCCGTGCGCGCGAGCGAGAGGCCGATCCCGCCGAGGTAGCGCTCCAGGCCGAGGTTGGACATGATCGTGGCCACGATGCCCGGCTGGGTCAGGAGGTCGTCCTCCTTCCACGAGCGGGCGACGACCGCCATGAGCTGGTCGCCGTCGACGACCTGGCCCTTCTCGTCCACGATCAGCACCCGGTCGGCGTCGCCGTCCAGCGCGATGCCGATGTCGGCGCGCAGCTCCCGGACCTTGGCGACGAGGGCGGCCGGCGCCGTCGAGCCGACGTCGCGGTTGATGTTGAAGCCGTCGGGCTCGACGCCGATGGCGATCACCTCGGCGCCGAGCTCCCAAAGGGTCTCGGGCGCGACGCGGTAGGCGGCGCCGTTGGCGCAGTCGACCACGATGCGCAGGCCGTCCAGCGTCACGTTGCGCGGCAGCGAGCGCTTGGCGAACTCGATGTAGCGGGCGTGCACGCTCTCGATGCGCTTGGCCCGGCCGAGCGACATCGAGCCGGCGAGCTTGGTGTGCAGCTCGCTGTCGATCAGCGCCTCGATCTCGCGCTCGATCGCGTCGTTGAGCTTGAACCCGTCGGGCCCGAACAGCTTGATGCCGTTGTCCTCGAACGGGTTGTGCGAGGCCGAGATCATCACGCCGATGTCGGCGCGCATCGAGCGGGTCAGCATGGCCACCGCCGGGGTCGGCATCGGCCCGAGCTGCAGCACGTCCATGCCGACGGAGGTGAAGCCGGCGATCAGCGCGGTCTCGATCATGTAGCCCGAGAGCCGCGTGTCCTTGCCGATGACGACGCGGTGGCGATGGTCGCCGCGCTGGAACACCAGCCCCGCCGCCTGGCCGACCTTCAGCGCCAGCTCCGGCGTGATCACCCCGTTGGCCCGGCCGCGAATGCCGTCGGTGCCGAAATACTTTCTCACGAAACTCTCCGTCCCCTCGGGCGCGCGACCTTTCGGTCAACCTATCATCGATCGCGCGGCGAGCGCAGATCGCGTCCCGTTACAGTGAATCGACGCCGTCATCGCGCAGCTTGTCTCATCGCTGCTCCGCAGCGTGGCGCCGACCGGCCCCCTCTCCCGGACGCGACAGGGGACCCGCGCGCCCTCATCCATCGAATGGGCTAACCGCCCAAAGAAAAGGGCGCCGCAATGGCGCCCTCTTCGTCGGCCGACAGATCAGACCGATCAGCCCTGCGGCTGAGGCTCCAGCCCGCCGTCGCTCTCCTTCGGCCGGCCGCGGCCGGCGGAGGGCACCGAGGAGCCGCGGGCCGGGGTCGGCGGCACGTCGCCGCCGTCGCGGACCGGGGGACGGCCCTTCAGCAGGTTCTTGATCTCGTCGCCGGACAGCGTCTCGTATTCGAGCAGCCCTTGCGCCAGCGCCTCGAGGTCGTCCTTCCTGTCGGCGAGGATGCGACGGGCCTCCTCCAGGCCGGTCTCGACGAGGCGGCGGACCTCCGCGTCGATCTTCTGGGCCGTCGACTCGGACACCGTCTGCTGGCGGCCCATCGACATGCCGAGGAAGACCTCGTCGTTGTTGTCGCCGTAGGCGACGGTGCCGAGCTCAGGGCTGAATCCCCAGCGCGTGACCATCATCTTGGCGAGGCGCGTCGCCTGCTCGATGTCGGACTGCGCGCCCGAGGTGACCTTGTCGGGGCCGAAGGTCATCTCCTCGGCGATGCGGCCGCCCATCATGATGGCCAGCCGCGAGGTCATCTGCTCGAACGACATCGACAGCTTGTCGCGCTCGGGCAGCTGCATGACCATGCCGAGCGCACGGCCACGCGGGATGATCGTCGCCTTGTGGACGGGATCGGTGGCCGGCACGTTGAAGGCGACGATGGCGTGGCCGCCCTCATGGTAGGCCGTGAGCCGCTTCTCGTCCTCGGTCATGACGAGGGTGCGCCGCTCGGCGCCCATCATGACCTTGTCCTTGGCGTCCTCGAACTCGTGCATCGTGACGATGCGCTTGCCGCGACGCGCGGCCAACAGAGCCGACTCGTTGACGAGATTCATCAGGTCGGCGCCCGAGAAGCCGGGGGTGCCGCGGGCGATGACCTTGAGGTCGACGTCCGGCGCCAGCGGCACCTTGCGGACGTGGACGCGCAGGATGCGCTCGCGGCCGGTGACGTCCGGGTTCGGCACCATGATCTGGCGGTCGAACCGGCCGGGACGCAGCAGGGCCGGGTCGAGCACGTCGGGACGGTTGGTCGCCGCGATGATGATCACGCCCTCGTTGGCCTCGAAGCCGTCCATCTCCACGAGCAACTGGTTGAGGGTCTGCTCGCGCTCGTCGTTGCCGCCGCCGAGGCCCGCGCCGCGATGGCGACCGACCGCGTCGATCTCGTCGATGAAGATGATGCAGGGCGCGTTCTTCTTGGCCTGCTCGAACATGTCGCGGACGCGGCTGGCGCCGACGCCGACGAACATCTCGACGAAGTCCGAGCCCGAGATGGTGAAGAACGGCACGTTGGCCTCGCCCGCCACCGCGCGGGCGATCAGGGTCTTACCGGTGCCGGGGGGGCCGACGAGGAGCACGCCGCGCGGGATGCGCCCGCCGAGCCGCTGGAACTTTTGGGGATCGCGCAGGAATTCGACGATCTCCTGCAGGTCTTCCTTCGCCTCTTCCACGCCGGCGACGTCATCGAACGACACGCGCCCATGCGCCTCGTTCAGCAGCTTCGCCTTGGACTTACCAAAGCCCATGGCGCGGCCGGCGCCCGACTGCATCTGCCGGGACAGGAACACCCAGGCGCCGATGAAGACGAGGATCGGCAGCCAGCTGACCAAGAGCTGGATGAACCAGGGGGTGTTGTCGGACGGGGGGCGCGCGGTGATCTGCACGCCCTTGCCCGAAAGCTTCGAGACGAGGCCGGGATCGTTCGGCGCATAGCTGGTGAAGCTGCCGCCGCCGACATACGAGCCGGACACGTCCTGGCCCGAGATCACCACGGACTGGATCTTGCCGGCGTCGGCGTCGTTGAGAAGCTGGCTGTAGGCGATCTCGCTCCCGCCGCCGCGGTGACCCGGATTCTGGAACAGGGTCACCAGGGCCAGGACGAGGAGGAAGATGACGACCCACAAGGCAAAATTGCGAAAATTCGGGTTCATCGATCAATCCCTGGGGCGTGTGGGCCGGCTGCCCGCCGCTGCGGGTTCGTCCGCGCACGCCGAGCCAATGTAGGCAGAGCCCTCCCCCTTGCCAAGTAAGCCGGGCGCCCCTGCGGCAAGGCTGTCAGTGGCAAGGCTGTCGGGGGCAAGGCTGTCGGGGGCAAGGCTGTCGGGGGCAAGGCTGTCGGGGGCGAGGCTGTCGGGGGCGAGGCTGTCGGGGGCGGGGCTG
>NZ_BPQG01000066.1 GCF_022179125.1 Methylobacterium cerastii | reverse complement strand
GCCGATGCAGATGCCGCGCTGGATTTTGTCTTTGTTTTTGCTTATTATGCATCAACAGAAGCCGTGTAATAAAAATCTTTGCGGCTTAGATTTTTATATGATTTTTTTTAAAAATAAAATATACTGCACTCGCAGTAGCAATTGCTTAGTACTTGCTTCAGATTCTGAAAGAATTTTACCGATATACCATAATGAGAAATTGTGTTAACAATAATATCTTGACCTTAATTACCCATCCTGAACTAACGGAATTCTAACGGAGCGGGATATAAGTAGAATGGTTAATTTGTTTAATCTTCTGCCCACAATGATACGACCTGGGGATATTCCTCTCGAACTAGATCTAAATTTTTATCGGCTTGTGAATGACGATTTGACAGAACTAAATAATGAGGCTCTCACAGCCCATTACCATGCGTATGGACGTGAGGAGGGACGTTTAGCGAGCCCTGCTGCGCATCGACGAGGTTTCACCGCACTAGTAGATAGCAAAGCTGATATTCTTGAGATAGGCCCCTTTACTAAACCGACTATTCGTGGCCCTAAGGTTCAATACTTTGATGTAATGAATCGATCAAGTTTGCTGGAACGCGCTCTGCTACACAATCACCCAACTAAAGATTGTCCCGAGATACATTTTGTATCACCAATTGGAGATTTAGGTGTAGTCAATAAAAATTTTGATATAGTCCTATCGAGCCACTGCGTTGAGCACCAACCAGATCTTGTAAATCATCTGCGCAATGTCGAGAGAATTCTACGCCCGGGCGGTCGTTATCTACTGCTAATACCCGACAAACGTTACTGTTTTGATGCCCTCTTGCCTGAAAGTAGCTTGGCAGAAATTATAGAGGCGCATCGTGAAAGGCGAAGAACTCACACTTGGCCTAAAGTTCATGAACACCGTGCTTTGACGACGCACAACGATTCTGCTCGCCATTGGGCCGGCGACAGCAGTGATCCGCATGCTCACTTGCGTCAAGATCGTGAACAAGCGGCACGAAAGGAGTACGAAGATTCTCAAGGAAATTATATTGATGTTCATGCATGGCAGTTCACCCCTGAATCTTTTCGCAGTATTATAAAAGATCTGCAAGCCGCCAGATTGACCAATCTTTCTGTGGAGCGTGTGTATCATACCCCTCATGGATCAAACGAGTTTGGAGCTATAATCAGAAAAAGCATATAATAAATTTGTATGTCCCGACAGCGTAATCTTATCAATCGATGTTTGTGTCTTGTACTTTTGATACTCTATCACCGCAGTTGATAGATCCAACTTTAGCTGAAACGGTTTAACTAGGCCGACTATGCTTTGCAGATGGTCTTAGATCCTGTTTCATAACGGGCTGAACAGGTTAGCTTTTGGGTAAGCGGCGGGCATCATGGGTGTTGGGAGAGTGTCTGACGCTCACCCAGGAACCCCGATGTGGACGCCCACCGATCTGCGATCGGCCCGTCGCCCGCGCCGAGTTTGCGCGCGAGGGCCCGCCCTACGCAACCAGCCTTAGAGCGCGGGACAAAACCGCGTTGAGCGGGTTAGGCGGGCATGGACGCTCTTGTACCTGACGACCTCTGGGCGGTGATCGAGCCGCTTCTTCCATCCGTGCCGGAGAAGCCGAAGGGTGGTCGGCCGCGCTCTTCGGATCGGGCGGCACTGGCGGGCATCATTCTAGTTCTGCGCACGGGCATGCAGTGGAAGCATCTGCTGATCCTCCCCCGGTTCCAC
>NZ_BPQG01000065.1 GCF_022179125.1 Methylobacterium cerastii | reverse complement strand
CGTTGATCGTGAACGACACCGTCGCAAGCACCGGCTGGCCCGTGGCGGCGCCCTCGGCGCGGGCGCCCGAGGGAAGAGTGGAAAGGGCCGCCGCCGCGGTCGCGGTGGCGACCACGTCGCGTCGGCTCATGTCGAGGTCTCCAGGTCGTCCCATCATGGTCTCCGAACCTGTTGCGGGGGGGGGGCGACGGCCGCCGCAGGGCGTCGCCATCGAAATCGGAAATGCCGGGGGCAACTCGGACAGCCTGGATAAGCTCCAAACGACCGCGGACTTCCGACGCGGGCATTTCGCCTCGGCGAGAAGCGGATGGGTCGGCATGGCGAGGGCGGCGTGCGGTCCGTTGCCGATTCGGGTCCGAGCCGACGGTCTCGGTCGCCACTTGATCCATGATTTCAGCGGAGCCGCCCCAATTCGGGCTTGCGTAGGCAGGTGCGCGGTCGGCGCAGACAGAACCAAAGTTTGCCGCCGGCTTCGACCGTCATGTGCTTGTGCGGTTGGATGGCGGAGGCGAGCGCCGGGGCGATGGGCGGGACCCGGTCCCAGAACCGTACTCGGGCCTTCCCAATCCCAAGGCGCGCCGCAAGCTTGCAAGGGGCCTTAAGCCTTGCGCCGGTCCTCGTTCCGAGGGTCAAACGCCCGGCTCGGATCGGCTTCACGCGAGAAGAAATTTTGGGAAGTGCTGCGGGGCGGCGACCGCCTAACCGTCGTGCTCGACGGCCGAGGCCACGTCCTGCGTTCGGCACGTCCTCGGGCGCGCGACCGACCCCAGCGTGACGATCACGTCTTCGTTTTCGGTTCCACGCTGCTGCCGGGCGGGAGGCCGCGCAACGGCAGATCCGATAGGGCGAGGTTCCGCGCTACGGATTTGCGATCGACGCGGTCTCCTTCGCGGAAGAGACCGGCCGCGCCGTGCGTAGAATATTCAGACCGTCAAACGCGATAGGCCGGAGCCCCGCCCGCGCCGGAGGCGGGCGGTGTTCCGGCGCAAGGTGGCCGCGGGCTCGTTCGAGGAGCCGCGTCGGCCGTCCGATCGCGGGATCAGCGGGCGGCGCTGGCCTCGGCGACCACCTCGACGACGCGGCGGGCCTCGACGGGCTTGGCGGCGATGACCGGCTGCGGCGTGGTGAGCATGTCGCTGGTCGCGCGGGTCTGCCGGATCGTCCGGGCCTGCTCGCGGTAGAGCGGCGGGGTGAGGTTGAGCGGCTCGCCGGCCATCGCGGTGCCGGCGACGAAGGGCGCCGAAACGAGGGCGACAACGGTGAGGGCGTGGGTGAAGCGCATGACGAATCTCCGGTTGGGTCGCCTGCAGAGCCGACCGACCAAGAGATTGAAACACGGAAATGGTGCGGTGCGATATGCGGATTTTGCAACGCAACATAATGCAGGAAATTCGTAGTTCTTCTTTTATACTGCCGCCCTTCGACCGCATTCGTCCATCGAAGACCAAGTCACGCCATGCGCTGCGCGCACATGGCAATAAAACGGCGGCGCAGTATCAAAAATATCTTGTCTGGGACTAAAAGATAATTTGTGAGGCTGTACGCGTTCAACGCGCGACGACTGAAAAGTCGGTTGTACCGTCCGACACCCCGAACCCGCCGCGGTCGGAGCCGCATCACTCGACCGACGCCGGAGGAGTGGTTGCGAGGCTGGCGGCGGCCTTGACGATGGCGAGAACGTTGCGGCGCGTCGCCGCGTCGGAGATGCCGGCGAAGGTCCGGACCAGGCTCATCACCTCCGGGTCCTGCAGCAGGTGCTGGATCGACTCGCGTCCGTCGACGGCCTCGGCCGGCTCATCGAAGAAGGTCGAGACCGGTACGCCGAGAAAGTCGGCGATCGCCTGAAGGCGGGCGGCGCCCACGCGGTTGCGGCCCTTCTCGTATTTCTGGACCTGCTGGAACGTCACCCCGAGAGCCTGACCGAGCGCAGTCTGGCTCAGGCCCTGCGCCGTCCGATACGCCGCGATGCGGCTTCCGATCGACCGATCGCCATCGGTGGTGAGCTTCGGCGCATGCGTGGGCATCATCGGAACGGTCGCTTTCAGGTCGGAGGAAGCCGAGCCGGCGTCGTCGCCGGTCCGGACACGACCCAATACGCATTGCGCGCGATTGAGTTTCACACCTGAGATCAACCCGGGGTTGCAAATTCGACATAGCTTGACCGTTAGCCGGTCGCTGTGCCTGCGCAGATGCTACTGTTGCGACCCGCCGTCAGTATTCGTCCTCCGCCGCAGGCGGGCTCCGCGCGGTCCGTTCGCTGCAAGCGTTTACTGCGCTGACCAACACCTCTCGCGACGTTGCAAGCAGCGAACGTGAGAGAAAAGGCATCGTCGCCCGCGGTCGATCTCATCCGGCTGCGACCTGCGATCACTCTGCTGGCCTACGGCCGATCGGTGATCGGTCAGGCTGCGATCGGCGAGCGCCGCATCGTCGAAGCTTCGCCTTCCGCGATCGTCCGGCTGGCGCGGTCGATCGCCCGGCGCAGGATCACGATCGTATCCTCGACTGCGGTCTTCGTCGATAGCTTCGCTCCCTCGGGCCCGGTCAAACCTCGAAGGGCTTGGACGAGCGAATGCTCGTAATGGTCGAGCGCCTCTTCGGCCCGTCCACCCGAGAGTTCGCCGAGGCGGACCAGGGCGACCTGCAAGGCGACGCCGAGGAAACCTTCGACGGCTCGTTTCTCGAAGCCGGCGCTGCGGTCGACGGTCATGATGCGATCTCCCTAGGCGGCGCGGACGTGCGACGGGCGTCCATGCGCCTGGTCCATGATCTCGGCGATGCGCTCGCCGACCGCGAGCGCGATCACCTCCGAGCGCTCGCCTTCGGACCGGGTCCGGCACAGGAGGGTGAGGACGTCGGTCACCCGTTGCTCCATCACCGCCAGGAGCGCGGCCGCGGCCTGGGGTTTGGCCGCCTGCACCACCGCCGCGAGGTCGTAATAGGCGTCCTCGACAAGACGGAGCGTCAGCCTCTCCACCGCCTGTTCTTCGAGTTGCGCAAGACCAGCCACGTGATCACCTGTCTTCGAGAACCTGTAATATCAACTTCCGGTTGCAATGGTTAACGCGCCGTAAACGAAACGCCGGTTCGTCGCCGGACGAAAGTCTACGGCGCGAGGTGTGGCTCGCGAGAGGCGGCATGCTCGGCCTACAGGTCCATCAGGCGACGAGTGGAGTGGGATAGTTTGGTCCACCGGTCGTCAGGGTCTCCGCGACCGGCAACCGAGACCGCGACCACCATGAGGGCGCAGGGCATCATCAGTGCGGCGATCAGCGGGAGGTACATCGGCCAGACGCAATCGAGGGTTGTTTTCTTGGTTATCCCTCGTCGTAGTAAAGGCTTCGTTAAAGCTGCGTTCTCTTCGCACTCTATGCTTCTGAGCGTCTTGAACGTCGTTCGCGCCCGCCGAAGGGGAAAGGCACTTGAGCAAAGCGGGGGCATTCGCATCACGGGAGGCGCGCGCCTCACGTTAGACACCCTCGACTTCGCCGAAAGCGTCATAAGTGAATCCGATTCGGACGATATGCCGGCGAAAAATCGGTCCACCTGCCGTCAATGCTTTGCCTCTTCGGCGAAAGCAGCCAACTGTTCGGCAAGATCCAGAAGAAGCATGTCGAGGAGTAGGCGCGTCTTCGACGACGTATGCGCTTCAAGCCGCTCGCGAGCCTGTATCAGCAGGTCGACGGCGTCGCCAATGGCGCCAATGGTCTCTTCCTGCACCTTGACCTCTATCGCCATTGTGACCGTGGGGTTACATCTTGCGTCGTTCGATGCATAAGGCTAGTCCTGCCCATCACCAATATGGGTCATATCCTGCCAGAGTGCTCGGTGTCGAGGACTCTGTTTACATAGGTTAGCGATGTATGCCGGGGGGAGCATGGTCCGATACTACTTCGACATCCATGACGGCATCGACCTCCGGGACGAGGCGGGCACGGAGCTGTCGGACATCGAGGCGGCGCGGGCGCACGCGATCTCGTGCGCAGCTCGCTACGTCTCCGACCTCGATGGCGACGGACGCGGTGGCTTCATCGTGGTGACGATCCGCGACGCCGACTCCACGCTGCTCACGCTGCGCCTCGTCTGCCACATCGAAACCTCCGGCTCGTCCGCGGTCGAAACGATCCACGCCCTGCGCCGTCAAACCCAATGATCCCGGCCGCCGGCGCGGCACGTTCGTGTAGGCGGCTGCACCGGCCCGTCCGCGCCGTATCACCCCCGCCCGATGCGCCGACCGACCGCTCGCCATCCGCAGCCCGGATCGTCAGATCAGGTGAAGGTAGGACGGGTCGAACTCCGCAGTCGTCGCGAGCCCGCTCCAGTCCTGAATGATCAGCTCGCGGCGGTGGAGCGTGACCAGCCCCATCTTCCTGAGTTCCTGCAACGAGCGGTTCGCGTGCACCGACGACAGGCCCAACGCGTCCGCCAGTTCGGCCTGGGTCAGCGGCAGCAGGTAGCGCAGGTCGTCCGCCAGGGCGACCGTCCGCAGGCGGACGTACATCTCGCAGAACAGGTGCGCCATCCGGCCGACGGCCTGCCGCCGGCCGAGGCTGATCACCCGCTCGCGGCAGCGGGTGGCGTCGATCAGGGTGTCGCGCCACAGGGCCATCGCGACGTTGGTGTTGCTCTGGATCAGGGCGCGCATGTCCTTGTGCGCGACGAAGGCCACCGTGGTCTGGGCGATCGCCACGAGGCCCTGGTCCATCACGTGCAGGTGCAGGCTCTCGATGTCCGGCATGTCGCCGGGCACGTAGAACGCGAAGATCTGGCGCTGCCCGTTGGCGAGGGTGCGGCAGCGATAGGCCCACCCGTCCAGGATCAGGCAGCACTGCTTGGGCGCATCACCCTCGTGGACGATGCTGGTGCGCCCCGGGAAGGTGAGGACCGCGAATGGCAGCATCCCGATCGCGCCACGATCCCTATCCGAGAGCTGCGCGGTGCTCGCCAGTTTGCGGATCAGCAGCGCGGGCGGCGACTGGTCGGAGCCGAGCGCGTCGCTCACCAGCGGATCGATCCGAGGCGCGGCGCCCGCGCGGACATCGGACGCCCGGCATCCCCGGAGATCCGGGTGCGTCGGCCGAAAGGTCGAAGCGCGCGGAACTCGCCGCTCCCGCTCACATCGGTCCAGCTGTCGCCATCCTCGCGGGCGAAATGAGCGCAGGGCAACGTCGTCTCCGATGGGCGAAGGGGCGGGTATCCCGATTGGCCAACCAGAGATTGCGACCGGCCCGTCCTTCGAGCCGCATAGCGAAGCCCTCGCGTCTCTACGTTATCATAAGTTAAATCTGCAATGCCTGGTTGAAGCAGGGATGTCGCAAGGGAAGGACGGCGCCAGTCCCGTCGTCACGGGAAAAGCTCGCGGCCTATCCCGCGGTGTCTCGGCGATCAGCGCCGACGAGGCCTCCCGATGCCCCGCGCGGGAGCCCGATCACGGCGCTCTGTGATCGGCCGGTCCGGTGCCGGCCGCCCGATTCGAAGCCTACGCCGCCATCAGCCGCTTGGTATTTTGGGCTACGTGCTCGCGGTATCGCGCGATCACGACCTCGGGCGAGCCGCCCATCATCAGCGTGCCGGCGGCCTCGATGCCCGCTTGGATCTTCTCGACCACCATCGACTGCATCTCGGCCGTGCCTTCGCGGCCGCCCCAGGCGAGCCGGACAAGGCGAAGCTCGACGACCTTCTGGGCTTCGAAGGCGAGCATCATCGACGAGAAGAAGGGATTGTACACGGCGTACTCCAGGCCGCTGACGGACGCGGCGCTGATCAACCGGCGCACCCGTCGAAAGGTCCCGGATCACTCGGCGACTCCGACGTAGCCGCGATCCGGGATACCGCGCGCCGGTCCGGAAGCGTCGGCGAAAATCTCCCCTCAGCCGAACGATCCGACGGCGGGCAGGGCCTTGCTGGTCGTGACCTTTCGGGCGCCGAGCGCGATGTGCGGGATGCGGGTCAGCGCCGTGCCGTACTGCTCACGGATGTGCTTTGGGACGAGCGGCGGCACCGAGGCGGATCCAGGGGCGATCCGTGCGGCGGCGCGGTGTTCGAGGTTCGACATGGTGGCTCTCCGGGTCGGGCGCACCGGGGTGCGACGGTCCATGACTGCGTTGCACCAGAGATGGGGCGCGCCGTGCTGCAGTGCAGCAAGGATGCATGCCGCGCGGCGATCTGTCCGTCCTCGTCGACGGCGGGATTCCGGCGAACCCGGGCGTCGCACGGTGCGGACGCTGAGGCTTGTACGCCCGCCGGCATGACCGCCTCGTGAAGCTCCGGCGAGACCCGTCGCGTCGGCCCCGCAAGCGGCCTTGATCGGTCCGGCGCACAAACAAAAAGCCCTGCCGGGCGAGACCGGCAGGGCCATCGGACGATCGAAAAAGGCCGTTCGACGGTGGTCAGCAGTCGTTGCTGCCCGGCTTCACCACCTTGCCTTCCGCCGGCTTCTGCTCGCCGTCGGCCGGCTTGGTGCCGGCGCCGACGTTGTTCAGGGCGCCGACCGTTCCGGGCGTCTCGGCCTTCGCGCCGGGTGTGGTCTTGGCGGTCGAGGTGCCGTCGGCCAACGAGCTCTTGTCGGCGGAGGACGACGCGCCCTGGTTGTTGGTGGTCGTGCCTACCGCGCAAGGGGCGGCGAAGGACGCGCCGGCCGTCAGCATCAGGATCGCGGCGGCGCCGGAAAGCGTGGTGATCTTGGTCATGTCTTCTCCCAGTGTGTGCCGAGAGAAGCCGACCTAGGAACGAGAGTTCCGAAACGGCCGCAGGAACCTCTTGAGGCCTTTGGCCGGATCCGCCTCGTCCGGCGCATCCGACGTGTCATCGTCCGAGTCGCCGGTCGGCGAAACACCGTCGCGATCGAGCCCATGCAGCACCTGGAGCAGCATCGGCGGCAGGGCGATGTCGTGGTCCTGCAGGAGGCGCGCCGCGTCCGCCAACGCCGCGACCTGGACCGCCGGCACCGGCCGCTTCATGATCTGGGCATCGAGCACCTCGTCGGACAAGGTTCCGATGAGGCGCAGGACCTCGGACATCTGTGTTGCGTCCCCGTGTTGCTCGGTCATGTTCGGTCCCATCAATACGCCACAGGTCGAGACCGGTACAGATCTCCTCATAAGAACGGCCAGAGACGCGCTCAGTTCTCCGGCGAGCAGATGGCACCGGAAGGTCCGAGGACGACGTCGCCCTGCTTCGGGTTGTTCACGGTGAAGGGCGCCGTATTCGTCGTCCCGAAGAAGCCCGGGCCGAGCTCCGGCTGGAAGAACCCGTCGCCGAACTTCATGAAGCAGCGGTCGAGCACCGCCTCGTAATCCAAGTGGAGCCTTGCGGCCTCCCGTCCGCCGGCGACCGGGCGTCCGAAGCGGTCCACCGATGAGCAGTACGCCGTCAGGTCGATCTGCCCGGGCCGCGACAGGCGCACGGTGGCCGAACGCCCCGGCGGGACGACGAAGGCGGGGCCTCCGTCCTGGCTCGCCACCAGCACGGCGGTCGAGCGGTTGTAGACCCGCCGCAGGCAGTCGGCGGAGGCGGTGCTTGTCAGGCTCGCCGCGACGACTGCCGAGATTGCCAGGGCCTTCACGCTCTTCGATCGGATGCAGGTCATGACAGGTCTCGCGGTGTTTCTCGAAGGCGAGCGCCCTGGGCGCCGCCGATCCGGGTCGTCAACGCGGAAGCGGCTGTGACGATCAAATTTTGCTGGGAGTTCGTTCACGTAGCGAGGGACGTCGCACCAGGCACGGCAGAGCCGACCGCACAGCTTGACATATATCTGTTCTGCATCTTAGTTAGATGCAGAACAGATATATGGTGTCGCCATGGACGAGGATGCCTTTCTGAAGGCCTACGATCCCACCGCTTTCGAGCGGCCGGCGCTGACCGTCGACCTCGTCCTGCTCGGTCTTAGCGATGGCCACCCGGCGGTGCTGCTGATCGAGCGCGCCGAGCACCCGCATGCCGGGCGCTGGGCACTGCCGGGCAGCTTCGTTCGACCGGACGAGACCCTCGACGGGGCGGCGGCGCGCGTGCTTCGCGACAAGGCCGGCTTCGATGCGATCGAGGCCGAGCGGACGCGCCTGGAGCAGCTCTACACCTTCGGCGCGGTCGATCGGGACCCGCGCATGCGGATCGTGACGGTCGCCTACCTGGCACTCCTGCCCGAGGCCGTGTTCGCGCAGGTCGAAGAGGAGAACGCGGCGCTGTCGGCGGCCCGCATCGCCGTGTCCTGGGCCGGCGAGGCGGGCGGGCCCGTCGCAGCCTTCGCGGTGCGCGACCGGGCGGGCCACGAAGCCCTGCCGCTCGCCTTCGACCACGCCGACATCCTCGCCCTGGCGATCCTGCGGCTGCGGGGCAAGCTCGACTATTCCGACGTCGGATTCGCGCTGCTGCCGGAGAGCTTCACCCTGCGCCAACTTCAGGACGTGCACGAGGCGATCCTGGGCACGTCCCTGAACAAGCCCGCCTTCCGCCGCCGGATGCTCGACCGCGGCTGGCTCGTCCCGACGGGCGCCCGCGAGGCCGGCACCTCGTTCCGGCCGGCCGAACTCTACCGTTTCCGCAAGCCGCTCTGATTCCAGCGAAAGGAGGCTCCCATGGCCACGATCCGCAACCTCGGCCCGGTCGCCCAGCTCAGGAGCGAGGCGAGCAGCCACGTCATCCGCTACCGCAACGGCCGCATCCGGCAGAGCGGGCGCGGCCTCGTGTTCTGGTTCCGGCCAGAGACCGCGAGCATCAGCGAGGTGCCGATGGACGACCGCGAGACCACTTTGTTCGTGCGCGGCCGCAGCCGGGACTTCCAGACCGTGGTGGTCCAGGGCACGATCGGCTGGCGCGTCGTCGATCCGGTGCTTCTGGCGAGCCGTGTCGACTTCTCCCTCGGGCTGCGCACCGGCCGCCCGCAGGGCGAGCCGATCGAGCGCATCGAGGCGCGGCTCGGCGGCATCGCCGGCCAGACGGTGATGCAGGCGATCGGCGGGAGCCCGGTCGGCACCCTCCTCGACGCCGGCCCCGAGCCGCTGCGCCTCGCCCTCGAAGCCGTGCTGGGGGCGGCCCCGGCGTTGGCGGAGATCGGCATCGCCGTGGTCTCGGTGCGGCTCACCAACCTCGCGCCGTCGAGCGAGCTGGAGCGCGCGTTGCAGACGCCGACCTTCGAGGCGTTGCAGCAGAAGGCCGACGCCGCGACCTTCGCGCGCCGCGCCCTCGCGGTCGAGAAGGAGCGGGCCATCGCCGAGAACGAGCTGGAGACGCGCACGGAACTGGCCCGGCAAGAAGCCGTGCTCATCGCGCGGGAGGCGGAGAACGCCCGCGACCGCGCCGCCGGCCTCGCCGAGGCGCAGGGGCTCGAGGCGGCCGCCGAAGCCGAGCGCATCCGCCTCGTCGAGGGCGCCCACGTCGAGGCCGAGCAACGCCGGGCCGCGATCTACCGCGACCTGCCGCCCGCCGTGCTCCTCGGGCTCGCCGCCCGCGAGTTCGCGGGCAAGCTCGAGACCATCGAGCACCTCAACGTGACGCCGGACCTGCTGGCCGCCGCGCTCGGCGAGTTCCGCAGGCCCGCGCCGTCGCCCGCCTTGCCGCGCTAGGGGCGTGGCATGATGGGAGGCGTGCCATGAGAGGAAGCGTGCCATGAGAGGAAGTGTGCCATGGCGGTGATCGCCCCGCGCGCGGTGTTCGTGATCCGCGAGACCGATTACGAGGCGCTGCTCGCCCGGCACGCGACCCGCGGCCAAGCCCGGTTCTTCCTGGGGAGCCGAGGCCAAAACCTGGCCGAGGTGGAGGCGCGCCACGCCCGCTTCCACGCAGTGCTCGCGCAGGCGCGGGCGGCGGTGCCGGGGGAGTGGCGACAGGCGCTGGCGCGACGCGGCGACCTCGACCGCTTCCTGTTCGCTCCCGAGGATGTGGTCGTGACGGTGGGCCAGGACGGGCTCGTGGCCAACGTGGCCAAGTACCTGCGCGACCAGCCGGTGCTCGGCGTCAACCCGGCGCCCGACCTCTACGACGGCGCCCTCGCACGTCTCGCGGTGGAGCGCCTTGGTGCGCTGCTGCCGGCGAGCGCCGCCGGGGCGGCGCCGGTCGAGCGCCGCACCCTGGTGGAGGCGGTGCTCGACACCGGGCAGCGGCTGCTGGCGCTGAACGAGATCTTCGTCGGCCATCGCAGCCACCAGTCGGCGCGCTACCGGATCGAGGCGGAGGGCGCGGCCGAGGACCAGTCCTCGAGCGGGCTCATCGTCGCCTCGGGGACCGGCCTGACCGGCTGGGCCCGCTCGATCGGGGAGGCGACGCGCCTCACCCTCGGGATCGGGGCGGAGGAGTCGGCGGTGGGCTACTGGGTGCGCGAGCCCTTCCCGAGCGTCGCCACCGGCACCACGGTGCGGGCGGGCAAGCTCGCCGGCACGGCGCTGTCCATCACCTCGCGGATGAACGAGGGCGGCGTGGTCTTCGCCGACGGGATCGAGCAGGACTTCATCGCCTTCGATTGGGGGCGGCGCGTCGAGCTCGGGCCGGCCGCGCGCAGGCTCAACCTCGTCGTCGCGTGAGCGCGCTGCGGTTCAGGCCGTGGGCTCCGCTGCGACCGCGCCCCAGCTTCGCAACGGAAAGGCCCAGTCGTAGGCCAGGTTGAAGAGGAAGGCGTACGCCACGTAGAAGCCCGCGATCGCGAGGTCCATCACCAGCGCCTCGACCAGCGAGATGCCGAGGTACCAGGCGATCGGCGGCAGCAGGATTACCAGCAGCCCGGCTTCGAACAGCACCGCGTGGCCCACCCGCAGGAGGAGGCCCTTGCGCGTGTGCCCGGTCAGCCGCTGCAGCGCGCGATCGAAACCGAGGTTGTAGACGTAGTTCCACGCCATCGCGACGAGCGCGCTGCCGACGCCGATCACCCCCATGTCGGAGGCGGGAAGGCCGAACAGCGTCGAGCCGAGCGGGATGACGAGGGCGAGCCCGATCACCTCGAACAGGATGGCGTGGCGGATGCGGTCGCGTGTGGTTCGCATGGTCTCGTCTCGTAAAGCTGGTATAGGTTGAGCGCGTTCTATCTGCGATACTCGTGCTCGCAAGTTGGAACCTATCTCGGAATTCGATGGATGGCGGTCTCCCTCGACCAGCTCCAGGCCTTCGTGGCGGCGGCCGAAGCCGGCTCCTTCTCGGGCGCGGCGCGCATCCTGAGGAAGGCGCAATCCGCCGTCAGCACCCAGGTCGCCAACCTCGAAACCGATCTCGGCCTCGCCCTGTTCAGCCGGGCCGGCCGCAATCCGGTGCTGACTCCGGCGGGGGAGCGCCTGCTGCTGGAGGCGCGCGTGGTGCTCGACCGCCGCGAGCACCTGGTCGGCGTGGCGCGCAGCCTCGAGCAGGGGGTGGAGAACCGCCTCGTGGTGGCGATCGACGAGCTCTACCCCGAGCATGCCCTCGGCGCCCTGTTCGCGGACTTCGCCAAGGCCTTCCCGAACGTCGAGCTGGAACTGCTGTTCCCGCTGATGGAGGATGTCAGCCGCATGGTGCGGTCCGGCGCCGCCGACCTCGGCGTGATGTGGCGCCAGGAGGTCCTGCCGACGGAACTCGGCTTCCAGACCATCGGCTGGGTGCCGCTCAAGCTCGTCTGCGGCCGCGACCATCCGTTGGCGAAGGCGCGGGTGGAATGGGAGGAGCTGAAGCGCCACCGCCAGATCCTGGTCGCCGCACGCGGCGACGGGCCGGAGAAGCGCCGCCTGCGGGTGGCCGCCGAGGTGTGGTGGGTCGAGAGCCACTGGGTGATCCTGGAGATGGTCAAGCACGGGATCGGCTGGGCCTTCGTCACCGACCACGTGATCGCCGCCTCGCAGACCGCGCCCGACCTCGTGACGCCGGACCTGCAGTTCGACGCGGGCGACTGGCCGATCGCCCTCGAACTGGTCTGGCACAAGCAGCGGCCCTGCGGCCCCGCGGCCGCCTGGTTGCGCACGCGCTTTGCGGCCGAGCGCGTCGGCAGCCTCTCGGGCGAGAAGCCGCCGAGCTGAAAAGCGACTTCGCCGGCCCCCCGCGCGGGCCCGTCAGGGCTCCGCCCAGGCGGTGTGGACTGGGCCGGCGGCGGTGTCGGGCTTGGCATCGCCGATGAAGATCACCACCGGCCCGTGCTCCGCACGCCGCGGATCGTAGAAGTCGAGGAGGTCGGGGTAGAGCCGCTGGACGAAGGCCGGCCGCACGCCCGCCCGGCGCATCAGGTGGTCGATGACGACCTGGTCGCCGTGCACGCCGTTCGGCACCGGCCCGCAGGAGCCGGCCGCCATCCAGCGTTCAGGCTCGGCGGCGAAGGCGGCGTGGAGGAAAGCGAGGTCGTCGCCATCCCAGCGCAGCAGCGCGCTGGAGAGCCGGTCCTTGTGGAAGTAGTCCTCCATCGCGGCGAGGCCCGGCTCGGCCAGGGCGTCGGCCGGGCCGGTGAAGACCGTGTCGAGGTCACACAGCAGCGTCGTCCCCCGCGTCAGGCCGGGGCGGAACGCCTCCATCTTCGCCCACCACGCCGGCCAGCCCTGCCGAAGCGCGACCCGCTCGACCCCGGGGACTTCGAGCGGAAGGTCCGTGAGGCAGAGGATGCGGTCGAAGGCCGGGGCATGGCGCCGAACGCCCCGGGCAAGGCGTTCGACCCAGGTCGCGTCGTAGCGGCCGCCGCCTTTCAGGACGGTGACGAGCGTCGTCATGCGAGAAACCTCATCGTCCGGCTTCGTGCAGGCGGAGCCGGCCCGCCGCCTCGGCCTCCGCGAACCAGGCGCGCTCGGCCGCCCACGGATGCCCGGGCCAGCCGGCGAAGCCGAAGCCGTAGGCGTCGACCGGCTCCGATCCGGCGGGCCGCGCGAGGAGGAGCGCCAGCGTCACCAGGTATCCGGTGCTCGGGTTCGGCCTGCCGGTGGTGCCGGGAGCGAGGCGACGCCGTCCTTCTTCGTGCAAGGCTTCGGGCAGGACGTGGACCGGCTTGCCCAGGGGCGCGAGCCGGGCCAGCGCCTCGCGGGTCCAGCAGGTCTGCTCGGGCCGGTTGTGCTCGGCGGGGAGCATCGGGAACGGCAGGATGAAGGCTTGCGCTGCGCGAACCACAGGGCGATCGAGGAAGCGCGGATCGGCCAGCCACGCGCGCATCTGCCCGCCGCGGTTGACGAGGGCGAGGTGCGTGACGCGGGAGCCGGCGGCTCCGCCGAAGCCCGCCACGTTGTTGAAGCGCACGATGCAGGCCGCCGCGTCGATCGCGGCTGCGGCCTCGACCCCCGGCGCGTTGCCGACGACGGCGAGCGGCCGGTCGAGGCGCGGAAGCGCGTCGCCGACGAAGGACGGATCGACGGGAGCGTTCACGTGCGGCAGGGGTTTGCGGACTTTGTGCGGGGAAAAGCGGAGGTATGGCGTCGGCCCCGCGCGGCAAGCCGGGGCAGGTCGAGGATCGGAAATCGATGATGCGCCGCTGCTTCGTCTGCGCCGCCGACATGCTGGAGCCGAGCGGGCGGCACCTCGCGTATCCGGGCGGCGAGCGCCGCGACTTCCCGATCGCTTGCGCGTCCTGCGGCCTGCTGCTGGCGCCGGACGCCGACCCGGCCCGCTGCCGCGCCGACCTCGCCGCGCGGCTCGCCGGCCCGACCTTCGTCCCGGACCCGGCGGGTGCCTACGGGCTCGACCTCTACACGTTGCGTAGCGCCGCGACCGCCCTCGGGCTCGGCATCCGCCCGCAGGACGCCGCGGGCCGGGCGGAGCTTCGCCGGCCGCACGCGGTGCGGGCCGCGCAGGCCGACCTCTACGCCCTCGATGGGCGGGAGCGGGTGCCGGTCTCCCTCGGCCTGCTCTGCCGGCCGCCCGACCTCGACCGCGTGTTGGCGGCGGTCGCGGCCCACGCGGCCTGGACCGACGACGTGGTCGTCCTGCTCGACGCGGCGGCTGCGTCGCCGCGCACCGTCTCGGACGAAGGGTTTCCGCATGATGCGGTCCGCGTGGCGGCCCGTCCGCTGGATGGCGATTTCGCCGCCCAGCGCAACGCCCTCCAGGATCTCGCCCACCATCCCTGGATGCTGCAGCTCGACGCGGACGAGACCCTTGATCTTGCAGTCGGCCGCCGCCTCCCGGCGCTTGCGGCCCTGGCGGAGGCGGGCGACGTGCTCTCGGTCGGGCTTGCGCGCCGCAACCGGGTCGACGGCCTGCTGTCGGACGTCTTCCCGGACGTGCAGTACCGGCTGAACCGCAAGGCCGTGCGCTATGAAGGCCGGGTGCACGAGCGGCCTGCCCTCGACGGCGGCTGGCCGCGAAGCTTCGTCGCGCTGCACGGGGCGATCGAGCACCACCTCGGCCGCGCGCATGTGCTGGCGCGCTCGCGCCGCTACGAGAGCCTCGCCCCCGGGCGCGGGCGACCCGAGGAAGAAGCGGCGCTGCTGCGCCCGTTTCGCGCGTAGCGCTCGCCTCCACACGTCCGCTTCAACGCGCCTGTCGCGATTGCGCCGAGGCAAGGGCGCGGGCGTAGAGGTCGAGGGTCTGGCGCGCCAAGCCCTCGCGGGTGAAGCGGCCCGCCGCCGCGAGCGCGCGGGCGCGATAGGCGACGCGCACGTCCGGGTCGGCGAGCAGCGGGCGGATCGCGTCGGCGAGCGCGGCGCCGGTGGCGTCCCGCGCCAGCGGCCCGGCACCGGGATCGCCGACGAAGGCGCGCGCGCTCGCGTCGAGCGCGCAGGCGACCACCGGGCGGCCGTAGGCCAGCGCCTCCTGGTAGACGAGCCCGAAGCTCTCGTAGCGTGAGGGCGCGAGCACGACATGGGCCCCGGCGTAGGCCTGCGCGAGATCGTCTGCGGGCACCCGGCCGAGCGGGCGGATGCAGGCCCGCGCCGCCGCGGGAAGATCGGCCGGCAAGTCCGCCGCCGGCACGCCGACGAGATCGAGCCGGACGGACGGCCCCGACCCGCGCGCCGCCTCGTCGGCGAGGATCGCCATCGCCCCGAGCAGGGCGTCGAAGCCCTTTCGCGCCTCCGCCCGCCCGACGAAGAGCAGGCGCACCGGCTCCTCATGTTCCGGATAGGACGCGCCGCGCGCGGCCTCCGTGATCGCGGGAGGCAGGCTCAAGCCGATCACCGCCCCCGGTTGCGGGCCGGACAGGCCGTAGGCGCGCGCGATCACCGCGCCGTGCTCGGCGGTGTTGGCGACGAGCCCGGCGCTGCCCCGCGCCTGCCTGCGCTCCAGGAAATCGGCGGTTCGGCCGTCGAGGCGGTCGCGCAGCGTGGCGGGGGCGTCGCGGGTGAAGGCGGCGGGCGTCGAGCTTCGCGTCACCAGCGGCAGGTCGCGGCGTCCCGCGAGCAGCACGGCGGGGGCGTACCAGTTCGTCGCCTCCGCCACGTCGAACGGCTGGCGGGCGTGGGCCGCGAGCACCGCACGTCGAAAGGCGAGGGGGGCCGCGAGGTGCCCGGCCGAGCCCCGGCGGCGTAGGCGTGCCAGCGCGCCACCCGGCGGTAGGGCAAGCCCGACCACGTCGACGCCGCCGACGCGGTCGCACCCCGTGCGGTCGAGGGTGAAGACGGTCACGTCGGCGCCGGCCTCGGCGAGGCTCTCGGCGATCTCGCGGGCCGCGGTCGAGAGGCCGCTCGGGGCCGGCGGGTAGTCCCAGGCGAGGTAGGCGACCCGCATCAGGCGGCGAGCAGGCGGCGGTAGAGGGCGAGGTAGTCGGCCGCCATGCGGTCGGCGGTGAAGCGCGCCTCGAAGCGTGCGCGGACCCGGGCGCGGTCGAGCTGACCGATCCGCCCGAGCGCCGTCACCGCTTCCGCCTCCGAGGAAACGATGAAGCCGGTGACGCCGTCCTCGACGATCTCCGGTACGGAGCCGCGGTTCCAGGCGACCACCGGCGTGCCGCAGGCCATCGCCTCGATCATCACGAGCCCGAAGGGCTCCGGCCAGTCGATCGGGAACAACAGCGCCCGTGCGCCGCCCAGGAGGTCGGCCTTGCGGCGGTCGTCCACGGGGCCGAGGTAGGTCGCGTCGTCGCCCAAAAGCGGGCGCACCCGCTGCTCGAAATAGTCCGGGTTGCCGACGTCGACGGTGCCGCCGAGCCTGATCGGCAGGCCGGCGGCGCGCGCGACGCGGATCGCGGTGTCCGGCCGCTTCTGGTCGGTCATCCGCCCGACGAAGGCGACGTGCGCCTCGGGTCGCCGACTCAGCGCGTAGCGGTCCCGCGCGATGCCGTGATGCACGATCCCGGCCCGGTTCGCGGCCGGGATTTCGGCCGCCTGCGCCGCCGAAATCGCCGCCACCGGCAGGTCCGGGAAGCCCGCGAAGAACAGCGCCCGGTCGAGCTCGTCCACCCGCCAGTGCACCGTCGTGAGACTGTGGCGGCGGCGCGCCCCGAGGAGCGCCGCATGCGCGAACTCGCCGTGGCAATGCACGATGTCGAATTGGTCGAGGCGCAGCCGCAGCGCCTCGAGCTGCAGGGCGTCGAGCGCAGCCGGGACGCCTGGCGCGACCCGCCCGTGGCGCCGTTCCAGGGCGGCGAGGCTCGGGTGGTTGCCGACGCGCGGCAAGTCTGTCGCACTGTCGGAGGGGGCAAACAGCGTTACCTCCACACCTATAAGACGCAGCGCCGTGCCGAGATCGTGGATGACCCGTTCCGTGCCGCCGTGATGCTCGGGGGGAACGGGGAAGATGTTGGGGGCGACTTGGGCGACGCGGATCACGGTCGAGACCTCACCTGTAACGTTTCCTCGCCCGGTCACGGCTGAGACGCCGGCCGCCTGATGTTCGTCCTGCATGTCGCCCTGCAAGGCTGCCTTCGCGGCGGTGGAGTCGCGTTCGGCCTGACCGCCGACACCGGTGGCCACATCCGCTACCTGCTCGACCTCGTGGCGGCCTCCGCGCAGGATGCCGACATCGCGCGGATCGTCATGGCGACGCGCCTGTTCGACGGCATCCACGGCCCCGACTACGCCGTGCCCGAAGAGCGGATCTCCGACAAGGTGGAACTGGTGCGGCTCGCAAGCGCGTCGCCGGCCTACCGTTCCAAAGAGGAAATGCACACGGAGGTCGCGAGCTTCGCCCGAAACCTCGTCGCCTGGATCGCCCGGCAGCCGCGGGCGCCGGACATGATCCACGCCCACTATGCCGACGCCGCCTCGGTGGCGGCGCTTGTCCAGGACGCGCTCGGCATCCCCTTCGTGTTCACCGCGCACTCGCTCGGGCGCGTGAAGGCCGCGCTGATGGGTGCCGGCGCGGAGGACGCCCCCGACCTCGTGCATCGCATCGCCGCCGAGGAAGGCGCGCTGGCACGCGCGAGCCTCGTCGTCGCCTCCTCGCGCGACGAGGCGGAGGTGCAGTATGCCGGGTACACCGCCTACGATCCCGGGCGCATCCGGGTCCTGCCGCCGGGCAGCGACCTGGCGCGGTTCACCGCGGCCCAGCCGCTGGCGCGGGTCGACGCCACCATCGACCGCTTCCTGCACGAGCCTGAGAAGCCCGTGCTGCTGGCGCTGGCCCGGCCGGTGGCGCGCAAGAATCTCGCCGCCCTGGTGCGGGCCTACGGCGAGAGTCCCGAGCTTCAGGCGCGTGCGAACCTCGTCCTGATGGCGGGTATGCGCGAGGACATCGACGCGCTCGACGGCGACATGCCCGCCACCCTGCGCGAGATCCTGGTGCTGATCGACCGCTACGACCTCTACGGGCGTGTGGCCTACCCGAAGACCCACGATCCCGAGGACGTGCCGGCGATCTACGCCTACGCCCGCGCCCGCGGCGGCGTCTTCGTGAACCCCGCGCTCAACGAGCCGTTCGGCCTGACGCTGCTGGAGGCCTCGGCCGCCGGGCTGCCGCTGGTGGCCACCGACAGCGGCGGCCCCAACGACATCGTCGAGACCTGCGGCAACGGGCTCCTCGTCGACCCGCGCGCGCCCGACGCCATCGCGGCGGCGTGCCTGCGCATCCTCCGCGAGCCGGCGCTGTACGCCGATTGCGTGGCAGGCGGCGCCCGCGCGGCCGCCGCCTACGATTGGGACCAGCACGCCGCGCGCTACCACGCCCTGCTCGGTGCGCTGCTAGCGCCGCAGCCGCCCCTGGCGGCGCCGCGCCAGATGCTGGTCTGCGACATCGACAACACGCTCGTCGGCTGCGCGGCGGCGCTCGGCATCTTCCGGCGCTGGCGTAGCCGGCAGGCCGGGCTCGCCTTCGGCGTCGCCACCGGCCGGTCGTTCCACAGCGCGATGGCGATCCTCGAGCAGCAGATGAGCCCGCGGCCGCAGGTGATGATCACCTCGGTCGGCTCCGAGATCTACCATCTCGACCCCAACGGCGTGACCTACGCCGCCGACCTCGCGTGGCGCACCGCCGTCTCCGCCGACTGGGACCGGGCCGGCGTCCACGCGGTCCTGGCCGGCCTCGACGGGCTCGTGCCCCAGGGGCCGCTGGAGCAGCGCGGGCACAAGCTGAGCTATTTCGCCGACGCCGCGGCGGCGCGGGCGGTGCGCGCCCGCCTCGCCCTCGCGGGGCAACGCGCCACCGTGATCCACAGCCACGGCCGCTACCTCGACGTGCTGCCGGCGGCGGCGTCGAAGGGCACGGCGGTGGCCCATGTCCGCGCCCTCTACGCCCTGCCGGAGCGGGCGGTGTTCGTCGCCGGTGATTCCGGCAACGACGTCGAGATGCTGCGCGCCGGGGCGCAGGCGATCATCGTGGCCAACTACTCCGACGACCTGGCGAGCCACGCCGGCTTGCAGCACTCCTACGTCGCCCGCGCTTCGCACGCCCGCGGCATCATCGAGGGCGTCGGGCATTTCCGCCGGATGCTGGCCGATGCCGTCTGACGCGTCCGACAGGCCGTCGGCGAGCGTGCTCACCCTGGTCCGCGGCCGGGCGGACCGGCTGCGCAACCTCATGGCCGGGCTGGCGCGGCAATCCGTGCCACCTCGCGAGCTGGTCATCGCCTGGATGCAGCCGGAGCGTGCCGCCGACTTGCCCGACCCGGGCTGCCCCGTCCGCCATCGCCACGTCGCCGGCGAGCCGATGCCGCTCGCGGCCGCCCGCAACCGCGCGGCCGAGGCCGCTTCGGGCGACCTCCTCGTGTTCCTCGACGTGGACTGCATCCCGTCGCCCTGCCTCGTGGCGGCCTACCGGCGCGCGGCGGCACAGGCCGAGGGCCTGTTCCTCGGCGAGGTTCTGTACCTGCCGCCCGGGCTCGACGCCGACGTCGCCGCCGACGACGCCGCGCTCGCGCGGCTCGGCCGGGCGCATCCGGCCCGTCCCCCGGTTCCTGCCGAGGGCCTGCGACGGGAGCCGGATCCGGGCCAGCTCTGGGGCCTGTCCTTCGCCCTCCCGGCCCACGCCTGGCGCGCATGCGGCGGCATGGACGAGGCTTACGCCGGCTATGGCGGGGAGGAGACCGACCTCGCCATGCGCCTCGCAGCCTCCGGCCTGCCGACCTTCTGGGTCGGCGGCGCGCGCGCGTACCACCAGCACCATCCCGTCCACGTGCCGCCGCTGCAGCACTTCGACGCCATCCTCGCCAACGCCGCCCGCTTCCGGCGCGCGCACGGGCGCTGGTGCATGACCTACTGGCTCGACCAGTTCCGGGCCGCCGGGCTGATCGCCTGGGACGACGACGCCCCCGCGATCCAAGTCCTGCGCCGGCCGGACCCGACCGAGATCGCCGCCGCCCTGCGGCCCGACGCCCTGTTCTCCTGACGGATCGCGAATCCCACAGCCATGAAGAAGCCCATCGCGTTCTTCGTCCACCATCAGGGACGGGGCCACGCCAACCGCACGATGGCGGTGGCGGCCGAGTTCGCAAAGGACCGGCCCGTCTCCGTGCTGACCGCCGGCCCGTCGCTGTTCGACGGTTTCTCCCGCGACATCGAGATCGTGCCGCTGCCGAACATGATCGGCGCGTCCGTGCCGACGCCGCGCCTCTACGCGGAGCCGACGCCGCAGGTGATGCACTGCGTGCCGCTGGGGCTCGCCGAGATGCGCCGGACCATGCGGCGCATCCTGGACCACCTCGACGAGCGCGACGTCGGCCTGTTCATGGTCGACGTCTCGGCGGAGATCGCCCTGCTCGCGCGCATCGCCAGCGTGCCCGCGGTGCAGATCCGCATGCACGGCGACCGTTCCGACATCGGCCATGTCGGCGCCTACGAGGCCTGCGTCGGGATGCTGGCCCCCTTCGACGAGCGCATGGAGCAGGACGACTACCCGGCCGCCCTGCGCGCCAAGACGTTCTACAGCGGTGGCCTCTGCACCAGCGTCGAAGGCGTGCCCGACCGAGCGGAGGCGCGGGCGAAGCTCGGCCTCGATGCTGAGCGCGAGATCGTCGTGGCCATCACCGGGGGCGGGGGCAGCGGCACGCCCTACGCACCCCTGACGGTGGCGGCGCGGGCTGCGCCCGACACCCTGTGGCTGACCCTGGGGCCGACCCACCGCGAGGGCCACGAGACCGACTTCGCCAACCTGCGCGAGCTCGGCTGGGTGCCCTCCGTCACCGACTACCTCGCCGCCGCCGACATCGTGGTGGCCTCGGCCGGCGACAACACGATCCACGAGGTCGCCCGCGTCGGCGGCCGGCTGATCGTGATGCCCGAATGGCGCTACTTCGGCGAGCAGACCCGGAAGGCCGAGGCCCTGGTCCGGCTCGGGGCTGCGGTCCAGGCCCCAATCTGGCCCGGCGACCTCCAAGGCTGGCGCGACCTCCTAGACCGGGCGCGCGGCCTCGACCCCGCCCCCCTGCGCAGCCTCTACGCGCCGGACGCCGCCGCGCGCGCCGCCGGATGGCTCGAAGGCCTGACCGACGAACTCTGGCACGGCGCGGCCGAGCCTGCTCCGCTCACGGTCGTCGCCGGCCGCATGCCCGCATCCCGCACCGCCTGAACCTCCCGGAGCCAGACCGCCCCATGTCCACCGTTTCCGTCGTGACCCTGGCCAAGGGCCGGCCGGCGCACCTGCGCAACGTGCTCCGCGGCCTGGAGCGCCAGACGCAAAAGCCCGCCGAGTTCGTCGTCGCGGTGATGCAGGACGCGCCCTACGACCTGCCCGAGGTCGGCTTCCCGGTGCGCCAGATCCTGGTGCCGGGCACGGAGCTGCCGCTGGCTGCGGCGCGCAACCGCGGCGTCGCGGCGGCGGGCGGCGACGCCGTGGTCTTCCTCGACGTCGACTGCATCCCGGCCCCCGACCTCGTCGCCGACTACGCGCGCGGGCTCGCCGAGCTCGACGGGTTGCTGATGGGCGAAGTGCTCCACCTGCCCGAGCGCGCCACCATCGGAGACTGGACCTGCGAGGCCTTCGCGACGGTCGCCGAGCGCCATTCCGACCGGCGCGGCCCCCCGGCGTCGGGCCTGGAGATCTGCGACGACTACCGCTGCTTCTGGTCCCTCAACTTCGCGGTCCGGCGCGCCACCTTCCTGGCCGCCGGCGGCTTCGACGAGCGCTACACCGGCTATGGCGGCGAGGACACGGATTTCGGCAAGGTCCTCGACCGTGCGGGCATCCCCATCGCCTGGATGAAGGGCGGCCTCGCCTACCACCAGTACCACCCGCACCACATGCCGCCGGTCCACCACCTCGACAGCGTGGTGCGCAACGCCGAGCTGTTCGAGGCCAAGTGGGGCTACCGCACGATGGGCCACTGGCTCTACGCCTTCAAGGTGATGGGGCTGATCGACGACGCCCCCGACCGGCCGATCCGCATCCTGCGCCGCCCGGAGGCCGGCGACCTCGCGCTGACCGGCCAGCAGAGCCACCAGCCCTACGGCAATTCGGCCTCCGTCATCCGCTTCCTCGAAGCCCAGGCCGCCGCCGCGGCGACGGCGTGAGGATCGCGCTGCTCGCCCATCTCCGCCATCCCGTGGCGCCGCCCTTTGCGGGCGGCATGGAGGCGCATACCTGGGCCCTCGCCGAAGGCCTGACCGCGCGTGGACACGAGGTCGTCCTGTTCGCCGCCGGCGACAGCGACCCGCGATTCGCCATCGACCCGGTGATCCCGGTGCACCACGAGCGCAGTTTCCCCGGCCTCGAGCATCGGGGCGATGCCGGGCTCAAGGCCCATGTCGATGCCGGCTACGCCGCCGCCTGCGACCGGATCGCGGACGGCGGCTTCGACGTACTGCACAACAACTCCCTCAGCCGCCTGCCGCTGGACGGCCTCCGCCTCGCGGCGACGCCCACCGTCACTTCGCTCCACGTGCCGCCCTACGACGCCCTGCGCTGGTTCGTGCAGGACAGCCTCGTGCCCGGCCATCGCGTCACCGTCACGTCGGAGGCCCAACGCAGGTCGTGGTGGCGGGAGGCGGCGCCCGCAGGCGTCTCGGTCCTCCACAACGGGGTCGATCCCGCGTCTTGGCCCTATCAGGATCGCGGCGACGGAACCGCCGTCTGGTCCGGCCGCATCGCGCCGATCAAGGGCACGCATTGCGCCGTCGCGGCGGCCCGGCGCGCCGGCATCCCCTTGACCCTGTTCGGCCCGGTGGAGGACCAAGACTACTGGGACGCGCAGGTCGCCCCGCATCTCGGCGGCCCGATCCGCTACGGCGGGCACCTCTCGGGCGCGGCGCTGGCAAGCGAAGTCGGTCGTGCCTCGGTCTTCCTGTTCACGCCCTGCTGGGACGAACCCTTCGGCCTCGTGGCGATCGAGGCCATGGCCTGCGGCGTGCCGGTCGCCGGCATCGCCATGGGGGCGGCCGCGGAGGTCGTCGGCGAGGCCGGTTGCCTCGCGCCGCCGGACGACGTGATCGCGCTTGCAGCCGCACTCGGTCAGGCGCTCGCGATCCCGCGCACGGTCCCGCATGCCCGGGTGATGCGCCTGTTCACCCGCGACCTGTGGCTTGCGCGCTGCGAAGCCCTCTACGCACAGGTGCGAGCGGAGCACGAAAACCTCGTCTGAGCCGGCTTCGGCGACGCGTCGAGACAAGCGAGGCTTGGCCGTCCCGGAGTTCCGTTGCAGATCACGCCGCCGTGAACACAGCGTCGCCGCATTCGCACGCCCAAGACAATCCCGCGGTCCGAATCCGGTAGCGGCAGGCTTGATGCGCAGTCGTGGCTTTTCCGGATCGCACGGGCACGTCCTTACGCGTGTTCGACCGCGACCGCGATCGAAAAGTCAGGCTCTGGCGATGCTGTTCATCTGGTCCGGCTGGGGAATCCTCGTCCTGCCCGTGGTTGCCGTCACCGCCATCCTCGTCGGGGCGGCGGGAGGTCTGGCCTTGCGTGCGGCCGGCCATCCTGAACTGACGTTCCTCGCCGTCAGCCTCGGCTTGTTCGCTGCCGCCGCCGCCAACTGGTTCGTCGGCCGGCGCCTCAACGGCAAGCCGCCGCGCGAACTCGTCGATCCGGTCACGAACGAGCGCGTGCTGCTGTACAGCCTCCACAAGCTGTTCTGGATGCGGATGGAATACTGGTCGATCCCCGTGGCGCTGGCGGCCTTCGTGCCCCTTCTCGCCCTGCGCAACCTGTGAGCCGGCCGACGGCCGGATCGGCCCAGACCCGGAAGGTCATGCCCATGACGACCACGCGCAAACGACGCGTTCCCCACCTCGCGGCGGCCTGCCTGGCCGTCGCCCTGGTGACGCCCGCGGCGGCGGTGACGCCGGTCACGCCGGTCGGCATCGAGAGCTGCGACGCCTTCTTCGAGGCCTATGCGCAGTGCGCGGCGAGCCCCGGCGTGCCGGAGGCCGTCCGCCCCAACATCCGCCAGGGCATCGACAATCTGCGCGAGAGTTTCCGCGAGGCGGTGACCCGCAACGAGGCGGTCCGCACGACGATCGCGCATCAGTGCGCCCGGGCGCACGAGACCGTGCGCAAGAGCATGGTCGAGGCGTTCAAGTGCGACTTCCCCGGCCTGCCGCCGGCGTCGCAGGCGATCCTGCAGGCCGCGCCGCCCGCGGTCGCCGCCCGGGCGCCGGACACGAGGCCCGCGCGATCCGTGACCCCGCCGGCAAGCCCGGAGGCGCAGGCGGCGGCCAAGGCCGACGCCTACACCGAGGCGCAGAACCACCTCGTGCGCTCGCACCCGATCGAGCGCCAGCTCGCCGACTACCGGCGCGACAACGAGCGGGTCTTGAAGCCGAAGTTCAAGCCCGGCGCCGACGCGTGGTACCATTTCGGCATCGTCGACTTCGACGGGGTGATCGGCGAACTGGAGACGGCAATCGCCCTGCCCGGCGTCGTGCCGGAGGTCGACGCCCCGGCCGCGATCCTCCTCGCGAGCCTGCGCACGCTCAACCCGACCTTGAAGGCGCTGACCCGCTATCAGACCACTCGCGAGTTCAAGGTGGACGGGTTCCGCCTCGCGCGCGAGCAGCACCCGATCCTCGTGCCCCAGGTCGAGGCGGCGGCCAAGGCGATGGACGCCTACGGCACCGCTTTGTTCGACCGCGAGATGGCCCGCGACCAGCGGCGCGCGGCCGCCCTGCCGGAGGATGCGCCGGCCCGCCGGCTGCTGGACACCAGCCTCGCCCTGAAGCGGGCGGTGAAGCGCTTCGAGGCGCTCGGGCCGAAGTCGGACGTGGCGCCGTTCCTCGCCGCGCTCGGCGAGGTCTCGACCGCCAACCGTCAGCTCGGGACGACCTTCGACGCGCTGGCTCCGAAGGCGGATTCCGCGTGTACCGGCTACGCCGACACGGTGGCGAGCGTGATCGGGCACGGCCGCGACGTCGCCCGGGACATCAAGGCGAAGGGCGACCCGAGCCAGCCGGCGCAGCTGTTCAACGACACCTACAACCGCTCAGTGCGCGACATCGAAACCTGCATCCGCAACGAAATGCGCGCGCGGCCGGGCTGAACGTCCGCCTGCGTTTCGCCGTCCCGAGGTCCGGGGCATGCCCTAGCGTTCCGTCATAACCTGAGGAGAGCCCAGCGTGGCCAACGGCACCCGCGTTTCCGAGCGTTGGTTCAACGCCGCCCTGTGGCTCGTCGCCCTGCTGTTCGCAGGCTTCCTGATCGGCCTCGGCTCGCTCGTCGTCGGCGACCTGCCGCAGGTCGAGCACCGCTACACCGTCGAGCAGTTCCTGGACCGCGAGCCGGCCCGCGCCTCGGATGCCGCGCTCAAAAAGGTCCGGCGCGAGCAGGACGACGCGCGGCGGCAGGCCGAGGCGGCGCAGCTGGCGCTCGACGCCGCCCGCTCGGCCACCGAGGCGGCGCGCGAGACCTTCGCGAACTGGCTGAAGACCCGCAACGCCACGCAGCGCGTCGATCAGGACCCCGGGCTCGTCGCCCGCACCGAGGGACTGGACCAGCTCAAGGCGGCCGAGCGCACGGTCGAGGAGCGGCTCGAGCAACTGAACCGCACCGCCTTCGACCTCGGCGAGCGGGAATCCGCGCTCGAAGCCGCCGACACCGGGTTGCGCGCCGAGGCGCAGGCCAAGCTCGATGCGGCGGAGCGTGGGCAGGAGCTGCGGGTGTTCGGCTACCGCCTCGCCCTGACCCTGCCGCTCCTGCTCCTGGCCGGCTGGCTGCTGATGAGGCGGCGCAACACGCGCAACTGGCCGTTCGTGTGGGGCTTTGCGCTGGCCGCCGCCTTCGCGTTCTTCGTCGAGCTGGTGCCCTATCTCCCGAGCTACGGCGGCTACGTGCAGTACGGGGTCGGCGCGGTCCTGACCCTCGTCGGGGGCCGGGCGGCGATCAACGCCCTGCACGCCTATCGGGAGCGGCAGGCCCTGGTCGAGGCGCGGCCCGACGCCGAGCGCCGGACCGAGATCGCCACCGACGAGGCCTTGGCGCGGCTCGCCCGAAAGGTCTGCCCGGGCTGCGAGCGCGGGATCGCCCTCGACGACCCGGCCACGAACTTCTGCCCGCATTGCGGGCTCGGGGTGTTCGAGCGATGCCCGGCCTGCGCACAGCGCAAGAGCACCTTCGAGCGGTTCTGCCGCGGATGCGGCGAGCGCCGGCCGATCACGGCGACCGCGGCGTAGCCGCCCCGGGGCGAGATCGCGGGGGGTGGGCGGCGGAACGCCCTTTTCACGCGGGCGATTGGGTGGTCCCATGCTGATTTCGGTCCCCCGCGCATAGGCCCGAGGCCGCCCGCGCCGACAGAGGATCTCCGATGAGCCGTCCCCACCGCGTCGGCGTGGCTTGGTACAGCCCCGAGCACTACGACGGCCTCCGCCGCGGGCTCGCCGACGGCGTGAACCTGCCGGAGACCTATGAGGCCTGGCGGATGTCGGCCGAGCAGGTCGAGCGCGAGGTGTCGCGCAGCGGCGTCGACGTCGTGCGGGTCCCGCTGGAACTCGCCGCGTTCACGGCCTGGTGCGAACGGACGGGGTCGGTTAGCGACGGCGCTTCCCGCGCGCGCTACGTGGCGGAACGTCTCGAAGCACAGGCCGGCGCCTAGCGACGCCGTGCGACGCTGCGTCCCGATCCGGTACGGCCGCCGCGTGCGTCGTTCTGCCGATCGACACGTCTGGCGCCTAAGCCGGCGCGCGATAGACAAATGATCGTTAATCTTGCAAGCGCCTCCGCAGAGTTCGTCGCGGGACTAGGAGGTTTGCATTTGCTGCGTTAGTGGTGCTTTCAGCCTCCGAAATTCGCGGGCGGCTGGATCGTCACGCCGAATTGCCCGTCGCTGCCCATGGCCGCGACCGCAAGATTGGTATTGGGAGTAAGTTCCTTGACCGCCGCCGACGGACCTGTCGCCATCCTCATCGTGGAGACGGACCAGATCGTCAGCCTGGTCACCGCCGACATGCTGGCGGATGTGGGCTTCCGGACCATCGAGGTCCGCACCGCCTCAGAGGCGCTGTCCGTGCTCGAACGATCCGACGACGTGCGCGTGCTGATCACCGGGCGCAGCATCGCGGGGGACGGCGTCGCCCTCGCGCAACTCGTTCGCCACCGTTGGCCGGCGATCGGCATCATCGTGACCTCGGGCGCGGGCGGCGATTTCGAGCGTGCGTTGCCGCCGGGCACGCGGCTCCTCCGGAAGCCGTACCATTTTGCCGACGTGATCCGGGAAGTGGAGGCCGAGCTCTCGCGAGAGAAGGAAGAGCCCTCGGCGGCCCCGATGCTGCCGATCGGGTTGCCGCCTCGTTCGGGAATGGAACTCGGCATCGGCATCGGGGCCGTCGCCGCGCCGGTCGCCGAACCGGACAAGACTTGAGGCTCGACCGCGGCGCGCCGGCGTCGATCCGTCAGCCCTGAGACGAATGCGAGGCCGGGCCGTCCCGCCGGGTCCGGCGCTCCGCCCTCAGCTCCCGCTCGGCCAGCACCCAGAACCGCATTTCCTGCCCCTCGGGGCGGTGGTGCCGGTCCCACAGGTCGTAGGCGCGCTGCCGGATCTCTTCGATCGGGATGGGGCCGTCGTCGTCCATGCGTTCACAGATCTTCGTTGGGCAAAAGCCGCATTCCTGCGCGATCCGAGGATCGCGCCCTGATGGTCCGGACCTGCGCAGGGGCAGGATCCGGCTCGAACCGGTCGATGAACCGTAGCTGGTCCCACAGGTCGACACTGTGACCGTCCACCAACGCCAGGGCCTGCGCCTTCGCGTCGTCGTCGCCTTCGGCCGCGATCACCGCCTGAAGCACCATCCGGCCGTCCGCTCCGAACATCATCGCCCGGTAGGATGGTGGACCGTCGGGTTCGGCGGAGGGCGGACGACCTGCGCTCATGATCGGGATGCCTCGGCCGGATCGGACGCTTGCACCGTCGCGATACGCCGCGGCGCCGTCGTCTCGAACGTCGAAATCGCAACATGCCATGGGCTTCGCCGCTCCGGGACGGCGGGAGCACGAGTGTCTCGCAGGCGCTGACGGCCGGTCCCGTGGTCAGCGATGGTCTAGAACTGCACCTCCGCGCGCGGCACGCACTAACATACGATATGGCCGTGCGCGGGGCCGGACGTCGCACGCCTCCGATCCGAGTATTTTCGCGCTGCGTCGATGCGTCCACGCGGCGCCGGAATGCCCAGCTCGCTCGCCTTGAGAGCCCGCGGCCTGCGGCGCCTTCGCGAGGCGGTTTCCAGGGTGACGGGCGTCCGCAGGTCGCACGCATGATCTGTGAATAGCCGGCTTTCCCGTGGGACCGGCGCGAACCGAACCGCGTTGCCGAGTCCAAGGGTTGAGGACGGAGTCACGAATGGCCGAGCGTCGACGAAAGGCTGCCGAGCGGAGCCCCGCGCCGATGGAGGATGCGCCCCTCGTTCCGATCGGGGCGCTGGCCGTTTCGCTCCTCGACATCGCGGCACAGGACGGGTCGGGGCGCCGGGCATCGGCCAAGCCGGTGGTGCACGTGGCGCGCGATGCGCGGCGCCTCGACGAGCTCGCCCAGGTCCTGCGTACGCTGGCGCCTGCGGCCGAAATCCTGGTCTACCCGGAATGGGACTGCCTGCCGCTGGACCACGCCTCGCCCTCCCGGGCGACGATGGGCCTGCGCGCCGCCGTCCTGCGCCGGTTGAGCACGGATGCCTCTCCGCCCGACTTCGTCATCACCACCGGGCCTGCGCTGGCGCAGCGCGTCCCGCCGCGCGAGACCTGGGCCGACGCGCACGTGTCGCTCGCGGCCGGCGACCGGATCGATCCGGAGGCGATCACCGCCACCCTGGTCCGCCTCGGCTACGTCGTCGACGAGCGGGTCGACGAGCCGGGCGAGGTCGCGATCCGCGGCCGCACCATCGAGGTGTTCCCCGCCGACGCGTCGCGCCCGTCCCGCATCGAGCATGCGGACGGCCGCGTCACCGCGATCCGGGTCTACGATCCGATCACGCAGCGTTCGGTCGGCGACGCAGGTCGGCTGGTGATCGACCCTGCTACCGAGATCGTCCTGGCGGAGGGCTCGGAGGATCGCCTGCGCCCCTTCACCGGCCAGGAGCACGCCCTGGCGCGCTTCTACCCGAACCTCGTCGCGCCGCTCGACTACCTGCCCGACGCCGGGCTCGTGGTCGAGGAGGGCGCCTCAGTGCGGGCCGCCGCCTTCTTCGAGCAGATCGACGAGGCGCGTGCCCTGCGCGATGCCGGCAAGGGGAGCCGCAACGGTGTGGCTGGGCGCGGGGAGGACCTCTACCTCTCGCACGCGGCGTGGACGCGCGCCGTCGAGGCCCGCACGATCATGGCCGCCACGCATGCGGCCGCCGAGAGTGTCGGCCTGTCGGGGCTCGCGGGCGCCGCACGCCCGGCAGCTGCCTTTGCCAAACTGCTGCGCGCGCAGCTGAAGGCCGGGCGGCGGATCGTGCTCGCCGGCCAGAGCCTGCCCCTGCGCCGGCTCGTGCGCGAGGCCTCCGCCGTGGCCGACCGCGCCGTGCGCCTGATCGACGGCTGGGCGGAAGTTGCCGCGGCTGCGCCCGGCGAGCTGCTGGCGTTGCAGGTGCCCCTCGCGGCGGGCTTCCACGCCGACGGCGCGACGGTGTTCGCCGCAGCCGACCTCTACGGGCCGGACGCCGCGCCGGCCGGCCCCGCCGGCCATGTCCTGCCGCTCTGCGAGGTCGACCTTCGGCCCGGCGACGTGGCCGTCGACCGCGACCGCGGCCTGTGCGTGTTCGAGGGGCTGGAGCCGGTCGCCTCCGTCGCCGACCGGCCGGCGACGGAGGCCTTGCGCCTGCGCTTCGCCGATGACGCGGTGCTGATGGTGCCGGTCGCCCAGGCCGACCGGATCTGGCGCTACGGCTCCGAGCCGGCCGCCGTGACCCTCGACAAGCTCGACGGCGGCACCTGGGCGCGTCGGCGCCTCGCGGCGGAGGCGACCCTGGCGCGCACCGCCCGCCACATGCTGGAGACCGCCCGGGAGCGCCGGGAGGCCGGCGTCGCGGCGATCCGGCCGCCGGCCCGCGAAATGGAGCGGTTCGCGGCCGGCTTCGGCTTCCCGCCGACCCACGACCAGGCCGCGGCCTTCGACGCCGTGCTCACCGACCTCGCCTCCGGATCGCCGATGGACCGCCTGGTCTGCGGCGACGTCGGCTTCGGCAAGACCGAGGTGGCCCTGCGGGCGCTCGCCGCAGCCCTGTTCGCCGGCCGGCAGGCGGTGCTGATCGCGCCGACGACGGTGCTGGCGCGCCAGCACGCCGAGACCCTGCGCCGGCGCTTCGCCCGCTTCGGGATCGAGGTGGCGCAGCTCTCGCGCCTCGTCTCACCGGCCGAGGCCAAGCGCGTCAAGGCGGGTCTCGCCGACGGCACCGTGCGGCTGGCGGTGGGCACCCACGCGCTCGCCGGGCGCGGCGTCGCCTACGCCGACCTCGGCCTGACGGTGATCGACGAGGAGCAGCGCTTCGGCGTGAAGACCAAGGCCGACCTGCGGCGCCTCGCCGGCGGGGGGCACGTCCTGACGCTCACCGCGACGCCGATCCCGCGAACGCTGCAATCCGCCCTCGTCGGGCTTCAAAGCCTGAGCATCCTGTCGACGCCGCCGGCCCTGCGCCAGCCGGTCCGGACCCTGGTCGCGGGCTTCGACCCCGACGCGGTCCAGGATGCCCTCGTCCGCGAGCATCGTCGCGGCGGGCAGAGTTTCGTCGTGTGCCCGCGCATCGAGGACATCGCGCCGATGGCCGAGCGCCTGCGGGCCCTCGTGCCGGACCTCGACGTCGTCGTCGCGCATGGCGGATTGAAGCCGGCCGAGATGGACGAGGCGATGGTCCGCTTCGCCGACGGCGGCGGCGACGTGCTGCTCGCCACCGCGATCATCGAGAGCGGGCTCGACGTGCCGCGCGCCAACACGATGCTGGTTTGGGACGCCGCGAAGTTCGGACTGGCCCAGCTTCACCAGCTCCGCGGCCGGGTCGGGCGCGGCCAGCGCCGCGGGGTCGTCCACCTGCTGTTCGACCCCGCCGCGCCGCCGAGCCCGGCGGCCGAGCAGCGCATGCGGGCCCTCGAAGCGATGGACCGCCTCGGTGCGGGCTTCGCGATCAGCGCCCGCGACCTCGACCTTCGCGGGGCGGGCGACCTCGTCGGCGAGGACCAGGCCGGCCATGCCAAGCTCGTGGGCTTGGGCCTCTACCGCCATCTACTCGAGCTGGCCCTGCGTCTCGCCAAGGGCGAGGAGGCCGAGGATTGGTGCCCCGAGATCGAGATCGGCCTGCCCGGCGCCATCCCGGCCGACTACGTGCCGGAGCCGGAGATCCGGCTCAGCCTCTACACGCGTCTGCTGCGCCTGCGGGACGTGGCGGCGATTGAGGCCCTTGCTGGCGAGGTCGAGGATCGCTTCGGTGCCCCGCCCGAGCCGGTCGCGGCCCTTTTCGCCCTCGGGCGCCTGCGTGCGGCCTGCCGCGAACTCGGTGTCGCCCGGCTGAACGGAGGTCCGCAGGGGCTTGCCGCCGACCTTCGGCCCGGCGTCAAGGTCGGGCCGATGCCGGCCTGCGAGGATCTCGTCCTGCGCGACGGCCGCGTCGTCCTGCGCCGCCCGGTCTCCGAGCCGGCGGAGCGCACAGCACTCGCTATGGACCTGTTGGACCGGTTGCGGGCAGCCTGCGCGCGCGGCGCCGAACGGGCTGCCTGATCGACGCGCCCGGCGAAAAGGCCGGGCGCGCCGGCCCGACCACCCGGGAGTCGCCACCGGCTGCGGATTGCGGGCGATCGATGCTATTCCGACTTCAAACCGCAGCGCCGCGCTGCGGGCTCGAAACGCCCAGGATCGATCCGATGCCCCGCCTCACCTTCACAGCCACCGCGCTCGCGCTCGTCCTCGGCACGGGCGCATCCGCGCAGGGCCTGCAGCAAGGTGCCCGCGAGGGCGCGCAACGCGGCGAGGAGATGGCGGGGCCGCTTGGCGCGGTCGTCGGCGGGGCGCTCGGGGCGGCGGTCGGCACCGCCAACGGCATCCTCGGGATCGACCGGCGCGAACGCTTCCGGATCTATGCCAGCGCCGAGCGGCGCCCGTCCTTCGCCTATCGCGGGCCGGTGCGGATCGGCACGGTGCTGCCGGAGGATGGCATCGTCTACTACGACGTGCCGCGCGAGTTCGAGCTCGCGGGCTACAACTACACCATCGTCAACGACCATCCCGTGCTGGTCGAGCCGGGCACCCGCCGCATCGTGGAAGTGATCGACTGAGAATTGACGGACGCCATCGACGATACGGCGCTCGAAGGCGCAGTTCCTGTCGAAAAATTTCGCGCGCTCGACGACGAGCCGCAGAGGATTTTCCAATCAGGCAGACGCCGTCACGCAGCCTGTTCGAGCGCCTCGACGACCTGGGAGGCCTTGTAAGGCTTCGGCACGAACAGCCCGTGATCGGGAACCTCCTCATCCGCGAGGCGATGCCGGCCGGAGGTCAGGACCAGGCGAATGTCGGGCCACGCCTCGGAGACGCGTTCGGCCAACTTCACGCCGCACATCGTGCCCGGCATGTCGACGTCGGTGAAGACCGCGCCGATATCCGAGCGCTCGTGGAGGATGAACCAAGCCTCGTCGGCCTGGCGGGCCTCCACGACTGCGAAGCCGGCATCCTCCAGCATCTCGACCGCGTAGAGACGCACGAGGTCGTCGTCCTCGACGACGAGGATGAAGCACGTATCGAGGTTACGCTTTGCCGGCATGGCTTTCCAACAAAGGTTACCGTGATTGGTTGCGGGCTGGATTTGCATGCGCCGTATGAATTTTACGGCGATGAGCGAACAATTTTTCTGAATGCCCATGTCCGGTGAGCAAACGAATGCCGACAGAAGGGTCGAGCGCCCTGTCGGAACGATCTCCGCTGTCTGACGCGAACAGGCCGCCAGCGGCGAGCCACGCGACGACCTCGGATCAGCGCAGCAGGAGGATCGCGGCGCCGACCACGACGGGGATCGCCACCACGGCGCCGTAGAACAGCGGCATCACCCAGGAGCGTTCGCCGTGAACGTCGGCGGCGGCACGGACTCGCTCAGACGCGGCCTCGTTCTCGCGCGCGAGCTTGATCCGTTGCGGGGTCGGCGGCGTGTCGCCGGCCTCGTCGCAGGTCCCGAGCGGCGCCGCGCCGACGTCGCCGTGGCTGACCTTGTCTCCGGTCCGCCCGCTATCGATGTCGGCCTTCAGCTGGGCCGAGGTCGGGTTCTCGTCGTCCGGCGGCGTACCGAAGTCGAGGTTGGCGGGAGAGGGCGGAGTCTCGGAACGCAAGGTCATCGTCGGGCTTCCCAGGAGGATGTCGAACCCGGGAACGGCGGGTTCGACGACGGGTTCAGTTGGCGTCCCGCTTGGCGGGCTGCGGATAGGCCGGGTTGCCAGCCGGCACGGCGCTGGTGTTGGCCGAGGATGGGGCATCGCTCCGGCCGGTCGTGGAACCGGTGATCTGCGCGCGCGACGCGGCCTGGCTCTGGCTCGCGTAGTCGGGCGGGGAGCTGGCGCCCTGCCACACCATCAGTCCGACGAGGGCCGCAACCATCAGTCCCACGCTGGCGACCAGCACGTAGAGGGCGGGCTTGCCGCGCTTGCCCTGTCGGCCGGCCTGTCCGGAGAGTTGTTCTGCCACCGTGAAACCTCGCTCGCCCGATCGCATCGGACTTCGGACGGGCAACGTGCAGCGTGTGCGATGGCTCCACCCCTGTGGCGCTGGCGACCGGCCGCCGCGGCGCGGCCCTTTGGCAGGGCGCGGTCCCGCGGATGCCGGCCGCCCTACGTCGGAGAAATCTCGACCAAGGAAACCACCGTGTCCGATCCCCTTTCCGATCCCGCCCGCGTGCTGATCGTCTTCTACTCGCGCTCCGGTTCCGTCGAGGCGCTGGCCGTGGCGGCCGCGGACGCCGCGCGGGACGCCGGCGCCACCGTGCGTCTGCGCCGCGCCCGCGAAGTCGCCGATGCCGACGCGATGGCGAAGGTCGAGGGCTGGACGGAGAACGCCGCGCGGCAGAACGCGCTGTACCCGGCGCCGACCCACGAGGATGCGGAATGGGCCGACGCGATCCTGTTCGGCACACCCTGCTACTTCGGCGCGATGGCCACCGAGCTGAAGGCCTTCCTCGACCTGCTCGGCCCGCAATGGAAGCGCGGCGCGCTCTCGGGCAAGGTCGGTGGCGCCTTCACCGTCGCCTCCTGGCCGCATGGCGGCTCGGAGGTGGTGACGTTGTCGCTCTACGCGCCGATGGCGCATCTCGGCATGGTCATCCTCCCGCCGGGCTACACCGACGCGGCGATGCTCGAGGCCGGATCGCCCTACGGCGCCTCGGCCATCGTCGGCGCCGAGAACGCCGACCCGCGGCGCGAGGACCTCGACGCCATCCGCCACCAGAGCCGCCGTACGGTGGCGATCGCCCAGGCCCTGATCGCCGCCGGCGAGATGCCCTGCCGGCGTTCGTGAGCGCGATACCAAGCCGCTGCGCCCCGCCGCGAGGTTCTGCCGCACCAACCAACGCCTCTGCGCAGCGTTGCCCGCGGCGAACGTGAAGGAGACGGCATGGCCGACAAGGCAGACGTGACGACCTACATTCTGAAGCAGGCGCTGGCGGCCAAGGTCGGCGACCACGTGGAGATCGCCGTGGAGGCGGAGGACGGGACGACGTTCAAGATCCGCTCCACCTCCGAGCAGCTCGACGCACTGGTCGGCGACCTCGAAGGCATCCTCGACGCCGACGACGCGGACGCCTGACGGCGCCGTCCGATCCCGGGGGCGCCGGCGCGCGGCACCGCGCCCCCATAGGGCCTTCCCCCTGAACGCTTCCCCCGACCTCGTCCCAGAGAGACCAACGTCATGAACCATGCCGACACGCCGATGCCGGGCGAGGATCCGGGCGCCCTGATCGAAGACCCCGCGCGACTCGACGAGGTTGTCCCGGCGAGCGAAGAGGACATCGAGGCCGATTCGCAACCCCAGCCCACGGTCCCGGTGGAAGACGATCCCGCGGTGAAGGACACGGAAGTGCAGCCGACCTGACGGCGTCTCGTCGCGAACGAGCCGCACGGGAACGTTCTCGCGCGCGGATGACCGGCGAAGCCTTCGACACCGGTCGGCAGGTCCCGCAGACGCTCCGAGCCTCATCCCTGGAACTGATCGCCTGGAATTGATGGCCAAGGCCATCCTCGGGATCGGCGATGCCCTCGTCACAACTTGCATGGCCGAGACCGGGCTGCCGCACGCGTGGCACGCGGGCGAGCGTGCCCGCACGGTCGGCCGGCTGAGCCTGTTCGCGGACATGCGGAGGCAGCGCGATTTCCTGTACGTTCGGATGAATGCGGCGCAGCTCGACCGAAAGTCGCTCCCGTGCCCAAACCTTTCTCTTTCGCCGTGCCTAGGCCGGTAGCGGTGTTCGGCGCGAGCAACGCCCCGCTCGCCTTCTCGGCCACCGGCGGCGACACCGCCCCGGCCGTCGCGGCGGGCCGTGTCACCTCGCGCGCAAGGGTCGTCTCGGCTCAGTCGGGGATCTCCAAATCGAGCAAGGCCGAGCCGAGGCCCTTGCCGTGTGCGTCGAGCGCCAGCGAGCGGGTCGCGCCGCCGCCGAGGGCGCCCGTCATCACGAAGTTCAGCGCTCCGATCCTGGGCAGCGCGTAGCGGGTCTCCAGCGTCTCGTTCACGGCCTGCAAAGCCGCCTCGGCCGCACGCTTGTCGGCTCGCGCCCTGGCCTCGACCAGGGCCCTCACCACCGTCCGAACCAGGCGGTCGAGGCGCTGCTTGGTGACGTAGTCCGTCGCACCGTTCTTCAACGCCTCGACGGCGACTTCCTCGCCGAGGGTGCCCGAGCAGAAGATGAACGGGATGTCCGGGCATTGCTCCCGGGCGATGCCGAGCGCGCTCACGCCGTCGAACGTCGGCAGCACGTAGTCCGCCAAGATGACATCATGGCGGCCGGACCAGGCCGTCGCCGCGAACCCGTCGCGCGTCATCACCCGCTCGATCACAAATGGATGCCCAAGGTCATCGAGTTCCGCCTCGATGAGCTCCGCGTCGAGGTCGCTGTCTTCCAGATGAAGGATGCGCAGCGGCCCGGCGGACGGTCCGATCACCCGTTCGATGGCCAGCCTCCCCGGTGCGGGGGCGCCTCGTTGAGGAGCGCCCAGAACACCCCGAGCTCCTTGATGGCGGCGAAGAACTCGTCGAAGGCCACCGGCTTCACCACGAAGGCGTTTACCCCGAGGTCGTAGGAGCGGACGACGTCCGTCTCCTCGCGCGACGAGGTCAGCATCACCACCGGGATGCCTCGGGTCGACGGGTCGCCCTTCACTTTCGCCAGCACCTCAAGGCCGTCGACCTTGGGAAGCTTCAGGTCAAGCAGCACCACGGCCGGGTCCTGCTTCTGACGATTTTCATGCGGACTGGGATCACGCCGAACCTCGCTGTGGTCGCGAGGGGGTGTCCGACGAGGCGGGAACACGGACCACCCGGAGGCATTGGGGCCTGGAAGATCACGAGCCCCGCGGCAGCCCGAACGGACAGAACCCCGCAATGACGATGAGATATCCCCGGATTGTCGCCATCGTAGCCATGGCGGCCAGCCTCGGCTCGGCCGCACACGCCTTCGCGCAGTCCGCGGCCAGTCGGATCGACCAGCCCACCCCGGGGACCTTGCCGTCGGGTACGTCGCACGACGGCGGCAACGGCCGCGTCGCGCCCCCGAGCGGCATCCAGTCCTCCACCGACGTCATGAAGGGCGGGTCCGTGCAGGGTGACGGCGCGCTGTCACGGACGAACCCGATCCAGCATCTCCCGAAGGACATGCGCTGAGCGGCGGCGCCGGTACCGTGATCCGGCGCGTCCTTCACGTCGTCATGCTCTGCTCGGCCGCGGTGTTGGTCGCTTGCACCCTCCTGCCTCTGGTTCCGACCGAGTGGTGGGCGGTCCGGCTGCTCGACTTCCCGCGCCTCCATTGGGCCATCGGGCTTATCGGGGTCGGTGTCGGCCTCCTGCCTTTCCCGTCGAAGGCATGGTGGGTGACGGGCATCGCCGGGGCCGCGGTCCTGATGGCCCTGGCGATCAACGTCGCCATCCTGTGGCCGTACAGGCCGGGCGGGGGGAGCCACGTGGAGGCATGCCCGGCGGACAGGCGGCTATCCGTGCTGATCGCGAACGTTCAACTCGGGAACCGCAACGCTCCCGGTTTGCTCGACACCGTCGGACGAACCGACCCCGACCTGTTTCTCGCGATGGAGACGGACGCCTGGTGGGACGGGGCGCTAGATCCCCTCAGGGAGCGGATGCCGAACGTCCTGAAGCGGATCACCGGGTCGTACTACGGCATCGAGCTCTATTCGCGCCTGCCCCTGGTCAACGGCGAAATCCGCCATCTCGCGAAACGGGACACGCCGGCCATTGTCACAGGCGTGACCATGCGAACCGGCGAGACCGTCGACTTCATCGGCCTCCACCCCAAGCCGCCGCTGCCGTGGCAGGCGTCCCTCGGCAGGGACGCCGAGCTCTACGCGGCGGCGAGCATCCTGAACGAGCGCGTGGAGCCCGGCATCCTGGCGGGCGACCTCAACGCGACGCCGTGGGAGATCGCGGTCGAGCGCATGCGACGGCTCTCGGGCCTCGTCGACCCGCGCCGAGGATATGGCTACGTCGCAACCTGGAACGCGGGATCGTCCTGGCTGCGCTGGCCCCTCGACCAGATTTTCCATGAGGGGGGATTCGAGACGGTTTCCATCGAGCGGCTCGACGCCTTCGGGTCCGACCACTTCCCCTACCTCGCCCGCCTGTGCCGGCGAACGGGTCCGCCGGTCGATCCGGTCGCGCATCCCAACGAGGGAGATGTCGCCGCGGCCAACGCGATCCTCGCCGCGGCGGGAGCCGTCGAGCGCATCAAGGGACATCCGGCACCATGAGGTCCATGCAGTCGGTCCCACGTCGCTTCGTCAACGCCGTCCGGCGTTCCTTCCGGCAGTTCCTCGCCCTACCGCTCGCCACCGTGCTTGGGTTCATCGGGCTGAATGCGCTGGTCTACCTCGCCGACAAATCATGGTCCGGCGGCCAGGCCCCGACCGGCTTCCGCTGGCTCGGCGAACTCCTCGGGGACAGCGCCGCTCTCGGAAGCCTTCTCACCACCGTGGCGTCGAGCATCATCACGGTGACGTCGATCACGTTCTCGCTCCTGCTGATCGCGGTGCAGCAGGGGGCCGCCTCCCTCACGGCCCAGGTCACCGACCAGTTCATGGCCCGGCGCACGAACCAGTTCTACTTCGGCTACTTCGTCGGACTGTCTGTGTTCGTGCTGATGACGCTCGTGACAAACACGGGCTTCCACAGGCCCGTGTTCGGGACGACGCTGGCCCTGCTGTTCACGACCTCGGCACTCTGCCTCATCATCGTGATGATCTACAACACCATCGACCAGATGCGCCCGGCGCAGATCATCCAGTTCATCCATGGGCGGGTGCTCGAAGCCCGCGCGGCGGATCTCGACCTGCTCGCGAAAACGCGCAGGACCTTCCAGCAGGGCTGGCCCGTCGTCGCGTCGGTGCGCTCCCGGGAAAGCGGATACGTGATCGGCATCGACCCGGCACGCATCGCCAGGGCCGTTGAGCGTCATGCGACGGGCGCGGTCGAGATCGAGTTCGACATCTCGGTCGGCTCCTACCGAGCCGTCCACGATCCCCTGTTCCAGGTCCGGTGCCGGCCGGGCGTCACGCTTGAAGCGGACGCGTGCACATCCATCGTCGACGAGACCTTGGCGGCGCTCGACTACGACGACGGGCGCGACCTCAAGCACGACGCCGCCTACGGCCTGCACCAACTCGCGACCATCGCCTGGACCTCCGTCTCGACGTCGAAATCGAACCCGAGCCCCGGCATTTCGGTGATCCAGGCCCTGCGGGACGTCATCTCGCAATGGAGCGATGGCGAGACCGAGGCGCGGGAGGACGCGAGCTCCTACGTCGTCTATCGGGATGCCGCCCCGACCGTGGCGACCGACGCGCTTGAGGCCGTGATCGTGGTGGCGTCGGAGTCGATCCAGCCCCAGACCCTGGCCGAAGCGATCACAACCCTCGCCATCCTGCTCCGTCATGTCGGCCAGCCAACCGCCGAACGGCTCGCGGACGTATCCCACCGCGCGTTGTCGAGCCTTGGCGAACACGTCCTCACCCGGCAGCTCGAAGCTACGCTCGCGGACCTTTCCGAGGCTCTGCTCGCGCGGGGCTTTGCCTCGGTATCCGCCGCCGTCTCGGACTCGACGGCGGACCTTGCCGCTAGCCTGGGCAAGTTGAACTCGCGCTCGACCCGCGTACCGGGAACGGTGTCGTAGCGGTCGCGGATGTCGCGCAGCTGTCTCGGATCGGTCATGTCGCGATCCGCCTGGGCCGGCGATGCCGTGGTCTTGCGATGGGACCAAACCGCCAAGCGGGAGTTGTCGTCGGAACACGTTTCGCGAGGTACCCCAAAGCCCACGCCACGGGCATCGGTTGCCGACGACCGGATGCCACCCCATGACCAAGTCCGCCACGACGCATGCCACCACGGCTCGCGATCTCCTGTCGACGGGTATCGCCGGCCTCGACGAGATCCTCGACGGCGGTTTGACGCGCGGTCGCCTCTACCTACTCGAAGGGACGCCCGGGACCGGCAAGACGACGGTCGGCCTGCAGTTCCTCCTGGACGGCGTCGCGCGGGGGGAGAAGGGCCTCTACGTCACCCTGTCGGAGAGCGCCGACGAGCTCTCGTTCGCAGCCGGGACGCACGGGTGGTCGCTCGACGGCATCGAGGTCTACGAACTCGTCAACGAACTTGGGCTAGATCCCGACAGCGAGCAATCCGTGCTGCATCCCTCCGAGGTCGAACTCGGGGAAACCGTGCGGGAGGTGATTGAAAGGGTCGATAGCCTCAAGCCGCGGCGGGTGGTGTTCGACAGCCTGTCGGAGCTACGCCTGCTCGCCCAGAACCCGCTCCGGTACCGGCGCCAGATCCTGGCCCTGAAGCAGATGTTCGCCTCCCGGGAATGCACCGTCATCCTGCTGGACGATGGCACCGCCGACGTCCAACTCCATAGCATCGCCCACGGGGTGATCATGCTGGAGAAGGTACGGCGCGGCTTCGGTGCCGCGCGAAGGCGGCTCGAAGTCCTGAAGATGCGCGGCGTCAAGTTCCACGGCGGGGTGCACGACTTCGTCCTGGATACGGGCGGCGTCGAGGTGTTCCCAAGCCTCGTCGCCGACGACCATGCCGCGGAGTTCGACATGACGCCGGCCTCGACCGGCTCGGAAGAACTCGACCTTCTCCTGGGCGGAGGGCTGGCCCCCGCGACCAACACCCTGCTGCTCGGCCCCTCGGGGGTCGGCAAGACCACCACCGCGGTCCGCTGCATGCTGGAGGCCTTGGACCGCGGGGAGAAGGCGACCTACTTCTTGTTCGACGAGGGCCGCCAGACCATGCTGACTCGCGCCAGGGCGTTGGGCATGGATCTCGATGCCCACCTCTCCAGCGGCAGCCTCGTCATCGACGAGATCGAGCCGGCCGAATTTTCGCCCGGTGAGTTCGCCTGCAGGGTCCGCAGGACCGTGGAGACGCGTGGCGCGAGCTTCATCGTGTTCGACAGCCTGAACGCGTACATTCACGCCATGCCGGGCGAGGAGCACCTCATCCTACAGATGCACGAGCTCCTGAACTACCTGAACCAGAAGGGCGCCACGACCCTCCTGGTCCTGGGCCAGCACGGCGTGATCGGCGACGTCCGGTCGGACATCGACCTGAGCTACCTCAGCGACGGCATCCTGCTGTTCCGGTACTTCGAGGCCAACGGCGCGGTTCGAACCGCCCTGTCGGTGGTAAAGAGCCGGGTCAACTCCCACGAGCGCACCATCCGGGAGCTCAAGCTCTCCCCCGTCGGCCTGCAGGTCGGCATCGCCCTCTCCGACTTCCAGGGGATCCTGTCCGGATTGCCAACCTACGACGGCAAGGTCGCACTGATCCCGGGCGCCGCCGAGCCGGCGCCGGCGATATGACCCCGGCATTCGTTTCCGACGGCGAAAGCGTCCTGATCCTGTCCCCGCGTGGACGCGACGCGGTCGTGATGGCGCAACTCGTCGGCAGGTCCGGCGTCGGCGTGACCGTCTGCGCCGACGGCGCCGAATGGCTCGATGGGCTTCGTACGTCCGCCGCCACGTCCATCGTGACCGAGGAGGCGCTCCTCGACGTCGATGCGGCATCGCTGGACGCCTAGGTCTCGTCCCAGCCGCCGTGGTCGGACTTCCCGTTCATCATGCTGGCGACGCGGCAGGCCGGGCGCCGCTCAACCAAAGCCGCCGCCGTGATCGAACGCCTCGGCGACGTCGTCCTACTGGAACGCCCTATCAACGCCGAAACGCTTCTCAGCGCGGTCTCATCGGCTTTGCGGGTCCGTCGGCGCCAGTACCAGGCCCGGCAGCACATCCGCGAACGCGAGGAGGCCCAGGAGAGGCTTCGCATCGCGAACGAGACCCTAGCAGGCTGCTGAAAAAGTCCCGAGATGGAGAAAGACGTTCTCCTGCCGCAGGCACTCGCGGGCCGAGCCCCCACGATCGAGAACCGTCGAGACGCGAGAACCGCCCCATTCTCTAACAAATGGTGTGATTCGGAGATGATTGTTCTACCTCGCCCGACTTTTTCAGCAGCCTGCTAGAGCGTCGCGTGGAGGAGCGCACGCGCGAGGTCGAGGCGGCGCGCGAGACCCTGGCCTTCGCGCTCGATGCCGCCGGAATGGGGTCCTGGGATCTCGACCTCGTCAAGGACACGGCACGGCGCTCCCGTCGGCATGATGCGATCTTCGGCTACGACCGGCCGGTCACGACATGGGGCAGGGCCGAGTTCCTAGCCCATGCGGTGCCGGAGGATCGACCCATGGTCGAGGCTGCCTTCGCCAAGGCGGTCGAGACAGGTACCTTGTACTTGGAGTTCCGGTTGTCGCGGACCGACGGGGCGACCCGCTGGATCGCGGCGAAGGGCAAGGCCGATTACGCCGAGGAAGGCGGCCCCATCCGCATGGCCGGCATCGTCGTCGACCGCACCGACCAGCGAAATACCGAGGAGGCCTTGCGCCAAGCCCAGAAGATGGAGGCCATCGGGCAGCTGACCGGCGGCGTGGCGCACGATTTCAACAACCTGCTGACGGTCATCGTGGGCGGCCTCGACATGATGCTGCGCAAGCCGGAGAACACCGAGCGCGTCGTCCGCCTGGCGGAGGCGGCGATGAACGCGGCGCGGCGCGGCGAACAGCTTACCCAACAACTCCTGGCGTTCTCACGCTGGCAGATGCTGCGGCCCCAGACCATCAACCCGAACCGCCTGCTCTCCGAATTCAAGCCGCTGGCCGAGCGGGCTGCGGGCACCGCCGTGGAACTCCTGCTCGAACTTGACCCCACCATCGATCCGATCCGGATCGACCCAGCGCAGTTCGAGGCGGCGGTGCTGAACCTCGTCGTAAACGCCCGCGACGCAATGGAAGGCGGCGGCTCGAAGATCGTCGTGCGGAGTCGGAACGTCCGTCTGGACACTGCGGCGGTGGCCGACAGGGGCGTGCCGCCGGGGGCCTATGTCGAGGTGTCCGTGAGCGATTTCGGCAGCGGCATCACCCCTGAGGCGATGGCCAGGGTGTTCGAGCCGTTCTTCACCACCAAGGAGGTCGGCAAGGGCACGGGCCTCGGCCTGTCGCAGGTGTACGGATTCACCCGCAGCGCCGGGGGCTTCGTCGGCATCGACACGGAACTCGGCGTCGGCACTACTTTCCGCCTCCTGTTTCCCCGCTCCGCCGAACCGGCCGGCGAGGAGGCAGGCTCCGGCAGCGGCAACCTTCCGCTACGCCGGGCGACGGAAGGCGATACCGTGCTCCTGGTCGAGGACGACGAGCAGGTGCTGGCCATGGCGGTCGAGAGCCTGTAGGAGCTCCACTACCGCGTGGTGGTGGCCCGCAACGCCGCCGAGGCCCTCGTTCATCTCCACTGCGTCGAGCGGATCGACATCCTGTTCTCCGACGTGATGATGCCGGGCGGGATGAACGGATCGCAGCTCGCCGTCGAGGCCCAGCGCCTTCGGCCGGGCCTTAAGGTCCTTCTGACCTCCGGGTACGTCGCCAACCTCGAAGAGGGCCAGGTGATCGGGCGAGGCGATGTTCCCGTTCTCAACAAGCCTTACCGTCGGGACGAGCTCGCGAACTCGCTTCGCGTCGTCCTCGGGGGAAAGCGGCCCTAGGGCGCGCGGCGTCTCGTCGGGCGGGGGCGAGAAGGAGCCGGGGAAGCGTCGGTACGTTCGTCGCGGTCCGCCTGCCTCGCCTCGCGTCGGCCGGGGTCGGACATGACCGTCACGGACAAGCGTTCGAACTCGGCGAGGGGGCGCCTGCCACCCACGATGCGAGCCGGCCTGACGCCTTTCCGCGACGGGCCGATGCCGCCCCGGGGAATGCACGCCGGTCGGCACCGTCCGCTCGGCGCTCGCATGATCGGGGCGGAGGCCCTTACGGCGTCTCCGACATCCTTTCCAGGATTTCCCCGAGGGTGACCGGGCGCCAGTCCCAGCAATCGACGCCGACGTCCAGGCTCGTCCGGGTGCCGGGCAGGCTGCCGTGGGAATGTCCGTAGAGGTGAAGGTGGCCGCGGTGCATGCCCGGCCAGACACGATGCGAATAGTGTGAGATCCAGACCTGTCGCGGGTCCGCCATGCCGGGATCCTGTACCTGGACCCGCGTCACGTCGACGACCGGCCCATCCCAAGGCAGCCGTTCCCCGAGGCCTGCGTCATGGTTGCCCCGGACGAGATACTTCTTTCCTCGAAGACGTGAAAAAATGCTCGCCGCGTGATCGAAGCTGCACTTGTGGGCGAAGTCGCCGAGGTGCCAGACGATGTCGTCCGGGCGCACAATGGCGTTCCACGCCGCGACCAATGCCTCGTCATGAGCCTCGATGGACGCGAACGGACGAGGGCGGTCGAACCTGGGAGACAAAATCGAGCGATGACCGACGTGGCTGTCGGAAGTGAAGAATGTCCTTGGCATGGGAGCCTCCAAAACTGCGGAGGCACGGCATTCGACGCGACACTCCTGGATCAGGGGGAAAGGTGCGGCGTCTCGGATTTCATCGGATGGGCTCTCCTCGGGCAATCAAGGGATCGCAGCTCGGCCGGTAGCGGGCAAGCGCGTCGGATGGGTCGTCCACACCCGGACCCATCCCCGGCAGTTTCTCAGGTGCAGGGTCGATCCCAGGCAGGACTTTGGATTGGCCAAGTCGACAAGAGCGTTCGTAGCGACGGTAATGTGATGGACCGGCCTTTACCGGGCATCAGTCGGTTGATCGGCGTCTGTAAAGGGCGGACCAATTCCAGGCCGCTGTGGCGGAGTAAAACCAGGCCAGTGGCGGCCGGCAGCTTGAACGATGAAGGGGCCCGATCGGGCGCCTTCATCGTTCAAGCTGCCGGCCGCCACTG
>NZ_BPQG01000064.1 GCF_022179125.1 Methylobacterium cerastii | reverse complement strand
GGCGATGCTGCGCTTCTCCGCCTTCAACCAGCGTACCACCCCGGAGGTCGAGGGCGTGGTCAGCCGGATCTCGGCCGACGTCACCACCGACCCGAAGACCGGGGCGAGCTACTACACCGTGCGCATCCGCGTGCCGGACGACCAGCAGGGCCGCCTCGGCGGCGCCCGCCTGGTGCCGGGCATGCCGGTCGAGAGCTTCCTGCAGCTCGGCGACCGCTCGGTGCTCTCGTACCTGACCAAGCCGCTCACCGACCAGATCGCCAAGGCTTGGCGCGAACGCTGAGGCGCCGCGCCGTCAAGACCTTCCAACAGACCTCATCAGACCTGCGCGCCGCTCGCGCCGCCACGCTTCAAGGATCCCCGTCATGGCCACCACCTACACCGCCACCGGCCCCGAGTTCCTGGTCAACACCCAGACCGCGAACACCCAGATAAACCCGACGGTGACCGGTCTGTCGAACGGCGGCTTCGTCGTCACCTGGACGGACTACAGCGGCGTTGGGGTCGACATCAGCGGCTCCGGGATCAAGGCGCAGATCTACAACGCCGACGGCAGCACGGCCGGCGGCGAGTTCCTGGTCAACACCACGACCGCGAGCGACCAGTTTAGCTCGACGGTGACCGGTCTGTCGAACGGCGGCTTCGTCGTCACCTGGTCGGATTTGAGCGGCGTCGGGGGCGACAAGAGCGGCTCCGGGATCAAGGCGCAGGTCTTCAACGCCACCGGCGGCACGGTCGGGGACGAGTTCCTGGTCAACACCGCGACCGCAAACGACCAGCTCAACTCGACGGTGACCGGGCTGTCGAACGGCGGCTTCGTCGTCACCTGGCAGGACAATAGCCGGAGCGGGACCGACACGAGCGGCTACGGGATCAAGGCGCAGCTCTACGGCGCCGACGGTAAAGCGGTCGGCACCGAGTTCCTGGTCAACACCGAGACCGCGAACAGCCAGTCCAGCCCGACGGTGACCGGTCTGTCGAACGGCGGCTTCGTCGTCACCTGGACGGACTATAGCCAGACCGGGACCGACACCAGCGGCTACGGGGTCAAGGCGCAGATCTACAAGGCCGACGGCAGCACGGCCGGCGGCGAGTTCCTGGTCAACACCGCGACCGCGAACGACCAGTCCAGCTCGACGGTGACCGGTCTGGCGAACGGCGGCTTCGTCGTCACCTGGTTGGACAACAGCGGGGTCGGGGGCGACAGCGACGGTTTCGGGATCAAGGCGCAGATCTACAACGCCGACGGCAGCAGGGCCGGCAGCGAGTTCCTGGTCAACACCACGACCGCGAGCGACCAGTTTAGCTCGACGGTGACCGGTCTGAAGGACGGTGGCTTCGTCGTCACCTGGACGGACAACAGCGGGTTCGAGGGGCCCAGCGGCTACGATGTCAAGGCGCAGGTCTACAACGCCGACGGCAGCAGGGCCGGCAGCGAGTTCCTGGTCAACACCGCGACCGCGAGTGATCAGTATCAATCGACGGTGAGCAGTCTGTCGGACGGCGGCTTCGTCGTCACTTGGCAGGACGAAAGCGGCGCCATCGATCAGAACGAGAACTACGATCCGAGCCGGGGTAGCGAGATCAAGGCGCAGCGCTACAGCGCGGCTCCGACCTTCGATCCGAACAACCCGGCGCCGGTGCTGGACGCGGGCAACACCGTGCAGAAGCTGGTGGTCGAGCGGGCCAACGTCACGGGTGTGAGCACCGCCGACACGGCCAATTTCACCCTGGCCTTCACCGACGCGTCGGTGGGCGACACGCACACGGTGAGCGTGGGCACGGCGAGCCTGGGCGGCACGGGCTATGCCGGGCTGAGCTCGGATCAGAAGCTCACCCTTGCCAGCGCGGTGGCCGGTGCGCTCACGCCCGGGACGGTGGTCGAGAGCAGCGCGGGCAGCGCCGGTTCGGTGCCGCTCGACTTCTCGGTCGTCGACAAGACCTTCGACTTCCTCGCCGCGGGCGAGACCCTGACCCTGAGCTACGTCGTCTCCGTGGCCGACCAGAACGGTGGCTCGAGCCAGCAGACCGTGACCGTGCGGGTGACCGGCACCAACGACCTGCCGGTTCTGGCAGCCGACACTGCAGGTCCGCACACGCTGACCGAGCAGCCGGGCACGACGAACGGCATCGTGATCGCCTCGGGTAACGCGGCTCCCGCCGACACCGTGACGGCGAACCTGACCTTCACGGATGCCGACCTCACCGACACGCATGTGGTGTCGATCGCGGCTCCGACCCTGAGCGGGACCGGCTACACGCTGCTTTCTGCCGGGCAGCAGGCGACGCTCGCCTCGGCCCTGGCGAACGCGCTGGGCAACACCCTCAGCGACAGCACCGGCACCGGCTCGGGCTCGATCGCGCTGAGCTTCTCGGCGGCGGATGCGACCTTCGACGTCCTGCGCGAGGGCGAGACGCTGGTTGTGACCTACAACGTCAGCGTCACGGACAGCCAGCGCGTGGTCTCGACCCAGGCGGTGACCTTCACGATCACCGGCTCGAACGACGCTGCGGTGATCGGCACGCCGATGGTCGCGGCCGTGACCGAGGACAGCCCCTCGACCACGACCACCACCCTGACCGCGACGGGCACGCTGTCGGTCACGGATGCCGACCACGACCAGTCGAGCTTCCAGACGACCGTCATCCCCGCCACCGGCGTGCTGGGTACCCTGACGCTCGCAGCGAACGGCGCCTACACCTACAGCGTGGCCAACAGCGCGGTGCAGTACCTCGCCGCGGGTCAGCCGAAGAACGAGGTGTTCACGGTCACGTCGCTCGACGGGACGACGAAGGACATCACCTTCACGATCACCGGCACCAACGACGCCCCGATGCTGGCCGCCGATGCGGGCACGCACATCTTCACGGAGGCCGCCGCGACGACGGGGTCGACGACGGCCGTCACGCTCACGGCGAGCCTGAGCTTCACCGACGTCGACCTGATCGACACGCACACCGTGTCGGTGGCAGCCCCCGTCCTGACCGGTTCGGGCACGACGGGCCTGACCGGCGACCAGTCGGCCGCGCTCGTCACCGCGCTCACGGGCGCCCTGACCCCCGGGACGATCACCGACACCAGCGCCACCGTCACTACTGGCACGATCCCGCTGAATTTCTCGAAGGCGGATGGCGCCTTCGACTTCCTGGCAGCGGGCGAGAAGCTGACCATCAGCTACGACGTCACGGTGTCGGACCAGCACACGGGTGGCACTGCGACGCGGCCGGTCGTGATCACGGTCACCGGCACGAACGACGCGCCGGTGCTGGCCGCCGACACGGGCACGCACGCGTTCGCGGAGCAGTCTGGCACGACGAACGGTGTCGTGACGGCGACGAATACCCCCGCGACGAGCGCGACCGACAGCCTGAGCGCGAGCCTGACCTTCACGGATGTCGACCTCTCCGACACCCACACGGTAATGGTCTCGGCTCCGACGCTGACGGGGGCCTATTCTAACCTCTCGCCCGCTCAGCAGGCCACGCTCAGCGCCGCGCTCGCCTCGGCCCTCACCGTCCCAATGTCCGGGATTACGGACAGCACCAAGACCGGCACGGGCACGATCCCGCTGACCTTCTCGGCGGCGGATGCAGCCTTCGACGTCCTGCGCGGGGGCGAGACGCTGAGCGTAAGCTACGACGTCAGCGTCAACGACAAGAACGGTGGTACCTCGACCCAGACGGTGACCTTCACGATCACCGGCTCGAACGACGCTGCGGTGATCGGCACGCCGATGATCGCGGCCGTGACCGAGGACAGCCCCTCGACCACGACCACGACCCTGACCGCGAGCGGCACGCTGTCGGTCACGGATGCCGACCACAATGAGTCGAGCTTCCTGACGACCGTCACCCCCGCCACCGGCGTGCTCGGTACCCTGACCCTCGCAGCGAACGGCGCCTACACCTACAGCGTGGCCAACAGCGCGGTGCAGTACCTCGCCGCAGGTCAGCTGAAGAACGAGGTGTTCACGGTCGCGTCGCTCGACGGGACGACGAAGGACATCACCTTCACGATCACGGGCACCAACGACGCCCCGATGCTGG
>NZ_BPQG01000063.1 GCF_022179125.1 Methylobacterium cerastii | reverse complement strand
GGCGATGCTGCGCTTCTCCGCTTTCAACCAGCGTACCACCCCGGAGGTCGAGGGCGTGGTCAGCCGGATCTCGGCCGACGTCACCACCGACCCGAAGACCGGGGCGAGCTACTACACCGTGCGCATCCGCGTGCCGGACGACCAGCAGGGCCGCCTCGGCGGCGCCCGCCTGGTGCCGGGCATGCCGGTCGAGAGCTTCCTGCAGCTCGGCGACCGCTCGGTGCTCTCGTACCTGACCAAGCCGCTCACCGACCAGATCGCCAAGGCTTGGCGCGAACGCTGAAGCGCCGCGCCGTCAAGACCTTCCAACAGACCTCATCACACTTGCGCGCCGCTCGCGCCGCCACGCTTCAAGGATCCCCCCATGGCCACCACCTACACCGCCACCGGCCCCGAGTTCCTGGTCAACACCCAGACCGCGAACACCCAGATAAACCCGACGGTGACCGGTCTGTCGAACGGCGGCTTCGTCGTCACCTGGGAGGACTACAGCGGCGGCGGGGATGATATCAGCGACTCCGGGATCAAGGCGCAGATCTACAAGGCCGACGGCAGCAAGGCCGGCGGCGAGTTCCTGGTCAACACCGCGACCGCGAGTCTTCAGCAAAACCCGACGGTGACCAGTCTGTCGAACGGCGGCTTCGTCGTCACCTGGACGGACTTAAGTGGCGTCGGGGGCGACAAGAGCGGCTTCGGGATCAAGGCGCAGATTTACGGCGCCGACGGTAAAGCGGTCGGCACCGAGTTCCTGGTCAACACCGAGACCGCGAACGATCAGCGAGCCTCGACGGTGACCGGTCTGTCGAACGGCGGCTTCGTCGTCACCTGGACGGACGCTAGCCAGATCGGGGACGACACCATCGGCTCCGGGATCAAGGCGCAGGTCTACAAGGCCGACGGCAGCAGGGTCGGTACCGAGTTCCTGGTCAACACCGCGACCGCGAACAATCAGCAACTCTCGACGGTGACCGGTCTGTCGAACGGCGGCTTCGTCGTCACCTGGACGGACGCGAGCGGGGACGCCGACGGCGCCGGGATCAAGGCGCAGGTCTACAAGGCCGACGGCAGCAGGGTCGGTACCGAGTTCCTGGTCAACACCGCGACCGCGACCGATCAGTTGCTTTCGACGGTGACCGGTCTGTCGAACGGCGGCTTCGTCGTCACCTGGACGGACGAGAGCGGGGACGCCGACGGCTACGGGATCAAGGCGCAGGTCTTCAACGCCGACGGCAGCAGGGTCGGTACCGAGTTCCTGGTCAACACCACGACCACGAGCAGCCAGTATTTCTCGACGGTGACCGGTCTGAAGGACGGTGGCTTCGTCGTCACCTGGACGGACACCAGCGGGGGCGGGGTGAGCAGCGACTACGATGTCAAGGCGCAGGTCTACAACGCCGACGGCAGCAGGGCCGGCAGCGAGTTCCTGGTCAACACCACGACCGTGAGTTATCAGTATAACTCGACGGTGAGCGGTCTGTCGGACGGCGGCTTCGTCGTCACCTGGCAGGACTACAGCGGGGTCGGGGGGGACGCCGACGGCGCTGGGATCAAGGCGCAGCGCTACAGCGCGGCTCCGACCTTCGATCCGAACAACCCGGCTCCGGTGCTGGACGCGGGCAACACCGTGCAGAAGCTGGTGGTCGAGCGGGCCAACGTCACGGGTGTGAGCACCGCCGACACGGCCAATTTCAGCCTGGCCTTCACCGACGCGTCGGCGACCGACACGCACACGGTGAGCGTGGGTACGGCGAGCCTGGGCGGCACGGGCTATGCCGGGCTGAGCTCGGATCAGAAGCTCACCCTCGCCAGCGCGGTGGCCGGTGCACTCACGCCCGGGACGGTGGTCGAGAGCAGCGCGGGCAGCGCCGGTTCGGTGCCGCTCGCCTTTTCGGTCGTCGACAAGACCTTCGACTTCCTCGCCGCGGGCGAGACCCTGACCCTGAGCTACGTCGTGACCTTGTCCGACGGGAACAGCACGAGCCAGCAGACCGTGACCGTGCGGGTGACCGGCACCAACGACCTACCGGTTCTGGCCGCCGACACCTCGGGTTCGCACACGCTGACCGAGCAGCCTGGCACGACGAACGGCATCGTGATCGCCTCGGGTAACGCGGCTCCCGCCGACACCGTGATGGCGAACCTGACCTTCACGGATGCCGACCTCACCGACACGCATGTGGTGTCGATCGCGGCTCCCACTCTCAGCGGGACCGGCTACACGCTGCTTTCGGCCGGGCAGCAGGCGACGCTCGCCTCCGCCCTGGCGACCGCGCTGAGCAACACCCTCAGCGACAGCACCGGTACCGGTGCGGGCTCGATTGGGCTGAGCTTCTCGGCGGCGGATGCGACCTTCGACGTCCTGCGCGAGGGCGAGACGCTGGTTGTGACCTACAACGTCAGCGTCACGGACAGCCAGCGCGTGGTCTCGACCCAGGCGGTGACCTTCACAATCACCGGCTCGAACGACGCCGCGGTGATCGGCACGCCGACGATAGCGGCCGTGACCGAGGACACGGCCGTCGACACCAACGGCAACCTGACCGCGACGGGCACGCTGTCGGTCACGGATGCCGACCACGACCAGTCGAGCTTCCAGACGACCGTCACCCCCGCCACCGGCGTGCTGGGTACCCTCACCCTCGCAGCGAACGGCGCCTACACCTACAGCGTGGCCAACAGCGCGGTGCAGTACCTCGCCGCGGGTCAGCCGAAGAACGAGGTGTTCACCGTCACGTCGCTCGACGGGACGACGAAGGACATCACCTTCACGATCACCGGCACCAACGACGCGCCGATGCTGGCCGCCGATGCGGGCACGCACGCCTTCACGGAGGCGGCCGCGACCACGGGGTCGACGACGGCCGTCACGCTCACGGCGAGCCTGAGCTTCACCGACGTCGACCTGACCGATACCCACACCGTGTCGGTGGCAGCCCCCGTCCTGACCGGTTCGGGCACGACGGGCCTGACAGATCTTCAGAAGGCTGCGCTCGTCACCGCGCTCACGGGCGTCCTGATCCCGGGGACGATCACCGATACCAGCGCCACCGTCACTACTGGCACGATCCCGCTGAGCTTCTCGAAGGCGGATGGCGCCTTCGACTTCCTGGCAGCGGGCGAGAAGCTGACCATCAGCTACGACGTCACGGTGTCGGACCAGCACACGGGTGGCACTGCGACGCGGCCGGTCGTGATCACGGTCACCGGCACGAACGACGCGCCGGTGCTGGCCGCCGACACGGGCACGCACGCCTTCACGGAGCAGTCTGGCACCACGAACGGTGTCGTGACGGCGACGAATACCCCCGCGACGAGCGTGAACGACAGCCTGAGCGCGAGCCTGACCTTTACGGATGTCGACCTCTCCGACACGCACACGGTGACGGTCTCAGCGCCGACGCTGACGGGAGCTTATTCCAACCTCTCGGACGATCAGAAGACGGCGCTCAGCACTGCGCTCGCCTCGGCCCTCGCCGTGTCGACGGGCGGGATCAGCGACAGCACCAAGACCGGCACGGGCACGATCCCGCTGACCTTCTCGGCAGCGGATGCAGCCTTCGACGTCCTGCGCGAGGGCGAGACGCTGGTTGTGACCTACAACGTCAGCGTCACGGACTTCCAGAAGGCCGTCTCGACCCAGACGGTAACCTTCACGATCACCGGCTCGAACGATACTGCGGTGATCGGCACGCCGATGATCGCGGCCGTGACCGAGGACGCGACCGTCGACACCAACGGCAACCTGACCGCGAGCGGCACGCTGTCGGTCACGGATGCCGACCACGACGAGTCGAGCTTCCAGGCGCTCACCAGCGTGGCTGGCACCGACGCTGCCACGGGCAAGGCCGCGCTGGGCACCCTGACCCTCGCAACGAACGGCGACTACACCTACAGCGTGGCCAACGGCGCGGTGCAGTACCTCGCCGTGGGCGAAAAGAAGCTCGAGGTGTTCACGGTCACGTC
>NZ_BPQG01000062.1 GCF_022179125.1 Methylobacterium cerastii | reverse complement strand
GCCAAGGCCCAGTTCGCCGTCTGGCGGACATCGCGCAGGCCGTCGGCGGCAAGCCGATAGAGGTCTGGTTCTGCGACGAGGCTCGTGTCGGCCAGAAGAACACCCTGACCCGGCGCTGGGCCGAGCGCGGAACGCGACCCTCGGCCCCCAAGGACCAGCGCACGGCCTCGGCCTACGTCTTCGGGGCGATCTGCCCGGCCCGGGGCGTCGGCGCAGGCTTGGTCACGCCCCGCTGCACCACGTCAGCCATGGCTCATCACCTCGAAGAAATCGCAACGACCATCGCTCCTGGCGCCCACGCCGTGCTCCTGCTCGACCAGGCCGGCTGGCACACCACCAGGAAGCTGCCGGTTCCCGACGACATCACCCTCCTGCCCCTGCCGGCGCGCTCACCCGAACTCAACCCGGTCGAGAACCTCCGGCAGTTCCTTCGCGACAACTGGCTCGGAAACCGGGTCTTCCCATCCTACGACGACATCATCGATCATGGCTGTGACGCCTGGAAAAAGCTCATCGCCCAACCCTGGCGCATCCTGCCCATCGGACTGCGCCAATGGGCCCATGCGTTCTGATCAATGAGAGTTGGTATCAAACCTGCGACGACGCGCACGGCCCGGCACGAAAAAGGCCCGGCTGCTGCAGCCGGGCCTCGATCGTGCCGTGGGTCTCTCGAAGCCCCTCGTCGCGCGGTTCCCTCGGGGACCGCGCGATGTCTCTGCCTGACTTAGAAGTCGCGCTGGACGCGGATACGGACCTGCGAGACGCCGTCGGAAGTCGCGGTGCGGACGAAGCCACCGGCGTTGATGGCGGCGATGCGAGCGGCCGAGTAGGCGGTCGGATCCTTGTCGTTGTCGATCACGCGGCCGTTCTTGACGCCGATCTGGGTGTAGAAGCCTTCCACACCGATATCGAGGTCCTTGACCGGCGACCAGATGATGCTTGCGCCGCCGACGAACTGGTAGGTGTCGCGGAGCGCCTGGCTGAGGTTGTAGAACCGGGTGCCGGGCGCACCAACGGCGTTGCTGCCGAAGGTGTTGGTACTACCGTTGACAAGCGAGAAGGCGTCGCCCTGCCCGGCGCGGGCGCCTGCCGAGAACGACTGCTCGCCGTAGGAGCCGAAGAAGGCCGAACGCCACTCGGGTGCCCAGTAGTGCAGATAGGCGCCGGAGACGGTGAAGCTCTCGGACAGGCTCAGCTGACCCGTGAACGGGTTGATCGTCGCGTCGGAGAAGTACTGCGAGAACTTCTGACCCTGGATCGTCGCCGCAGACTGAGCGTAGGAGCCCGAGTACGAGGAGTAGCCGGTGTAGAGCTGCGCGCCGACGCCGTAGGCGCCCTGGAGGTACAGCGTGTCGCCGGGGGCGATGAAGGGCATGTTGATCTTCAGGCCGCCCTGGACGGCGTAGCCGTACTCGCTGCTGGTGTGCGGAATGCTGACGTTGCTCCCTGTCGCAGCGGTAGCGGCCGTGACACCACCGACAGTGGCGAACGTACCGCTGCCGTTACCGTTGGCGACGTTGCCGACGTTGATCTCGTGCACGGCGGCGGAGATCTGTGCCGAACCCCAGGCGGCGTCGTAGCGCAGGGCACCGACGAAGTCGGGCATCCGGTTGCGCTCGATCGCGTCAATGTTCGAGAAGCGCGTCGGGAAACCAGCAGCGTTGACGCCGATGACGACGGGCACGGGCGATACGGTGAGGCCGAAGTTCGCGACGGCTCCGTTAACTGTCACGCCGGCCGCGTTGACGGTGGGCGAGAAGATCGGCGAGCGGCGGAAGGTCGGGTCTTCGGCCGAGATCGTGGCCGAGAAGCCGTTGCCGAGCGTTGCGGTGTAGGCGAGCAGGTTGGTCGAGGCGAGGTCGGAGCCGGCGGTGGCGCCGCCCATCTCGAAGTCGTGGGCGTAGAAGTCGAAGAACGACGAGGCGCGGCCCGCGGTGAAGCCGGCGAACTGCACGAACGCCTTGTCGGTGTTCACGTATTGCTGGGCGCGGCCGAACTGGTCGACGCCGAGGCCCGGGAAAGCCTGACCGATGCGCTGCTGCGTGCCGGAGGTGCCGCCGGCGTAGGCGCCGCCGGTGCGGGAGCCGGTCTCGAGGCGCAGGAAGGCGCGGAGCGTGCCGTAGCCGGTCTGGGTGCGGGCGTCGACGTTGATGCGTAGGCGGGTGCCGTAGCCGGTGGTATCACCGCCGTTGCCGCTCTGACGGGAGTAAGGGGTCTGGTAGCCGGCCTCGAGGCGGGCGCGGCCCGAGAGGCGGATGCAGGTGTCGGTGCCCGGGATGTAGAAGAAGCCGGCGCCGTAGGCGGTGCAGACGCGGACGTATTCGATCGGGGCGGCCTTCTTGACCGGCAGATCGGCAGCCTGGGCGCCGGCGACGGCGGCGAAGCCGGCGGCCGAAGCGAGCAGGGTGCTCTTCAAGAGCGACATAGATATCTCCAAAAGCTTCGAGACCCGAGGATCGTACGGTCGCGCGGCCGGGGCCGATCGCGACGTACGTTTCTTGTGCGGCCCGCTTTTTGGGTGCGGGCTCATCGGGCCCGCTTTTGCGATGCCCCCAGTGCCCGATCACTGTGTGCGAACCGGTTCCCCCGAGCAATGTCGAATCGTCCGCCAAGACCTTGTGCGACGCCGCTGTTGCATGACGGCAACGAATCGACTGGCCTTTAGCCAGCTTGCTGACGGATGTAGCAATCTGTTTCGCCCATCCCGTCGCGGAACGCGTCGAAACACAGATCCGGACGGCACTTCGCATTCCGATTGTGCGCAATGTCGTTCTTTCACTCTGCGGCATGCTTCGGATCGTGATCTTGCACGTCGCGTCGTGGCCTCACCGCGTTTGGCCCTCGTGGCGTATGGCGGCGAATACCTGATTTCAGCGAGTTAGATACCATAACTCAGGCATTTACTAATAATTAAGTTAACTTTATTGTCGAGTAAGAATTGACGATCATAGTCTAGGCCGGCATCTTGGATTCGGTTCAGATGGTGTTGCGTATGATGATTTCCTCTCAAGACATCCGCGAGACCCTCGGCGGGATCGAGTCCCTCTCCGGCCAAGTGGACCGGCTCTCGGACGACGACGATCTGTTCGACAAGGGGCTGTGCTCCTTCGGATCCGTGCAGCTGATGCTGGCGCTCGAGGAGCGCTTCAACATCGAGTTCCCCGATCATCTGCTGAACCGCACCTCGTTCGCGACGATCCGGGCGATCCGCAGCACCGTCACGACGATCGTCGAGCCGGTGGACGCATGAACGCGCTCGCCCAGATGAGCGCGCTCGCCGAACGCATCGCCGCCGACCCCGCCCCGGGCGAAACGATTCCTCCCGAGCCGATTCTCGCCGAATCGCGCCTTCCCGCGCCGACCTTCGCCGAGCGCATGCGCCGGGTGGCGCAGGTGGCGGCGCTCCATGCCGACGCGGTCGACCGCGACGGGCGGTTCCCCGCCGAGGCGGTGGCGGCCCTGCGCGCGGAGCGGCTGCTCGGGATCCAGATCCCCGAGGCCCTGGGCGGCGAGGGCGCCGACATGAGCCGGATGGCCGAGGTGTGCTTCAGCCTGGGGCAGGCCTGCGCCGCCACCGGGATGGTGTTCGCGATGCACCAGATCAAGGTCGCGAGCCTGGTCACCCACGGGGCCGAGAGCCCCTGGCACCGCGCGCTGATGCAGCGGGTGGCGGAGCGGCAGCTGCTCGTCGCCTCGGCGACCACCGAGGGCGGCATCGGCGGCGACCTGCGCAACAGCCTCTGCGCCGTCGAGGCCGAGGGCGACGTGTTCGCCTTCCGCAAGGACGCCACCGTGATCTCCTACGGCGCCCACGCCGACGTGATCCTCGCCACCGGCCGGCGCCATCCCGAGGCCGCCTCCTCCGACCAGGTCCTGGTCGCGTTGACGTCCGACCAGTTCACCCTGGAGCGCACCAGCCGCTGGGACACGCTCGGCATGCGCGGCACCTGCAGCGACGGCTTCGTGCTCGCCGCCCGCGACGTGCCGGTCGCCCAGATCCTGCCCAAGCCCTTCGCCGAGATCGCGGCCCAGTCGATGCTGGCCGCCTCGCACCTCCTGTGGAGCAGCGTCTGGTTCGGGATCGCGAGCCATGCGCTCGACCGGGCGCGGACCTTCGTGCAGGCCGAGGCCCGCCGCCGGCCGGGCACGGTGCCCCCCGGCGCCCTGCGCCTGGCCGAGGCGACGAGTTCGCTGCAGGCGATGAAGGGGACGATCCAGGGCGGCCTGCGCCACTACGAAGAGGCGCAAGGGTCGCCTGCGGCGCTCGGTTCGATCGGCTTCGCGATCGCCCTGAACAACGTCAAGACCACCGCCTCGACCATGGCGGTGTCCATCGTGCAGGTGGCGCTCGGGATCGTCGGCATCGCCGGCTACAAGAATGGCACCCCGTTCAGCCTCGGCCGGGCGCTGCGCGACGTGCTCTCGGCGCCGCTGATGATCAGCAACGACCGTATCCACAGCAACACGGCCAACCTTCTGCTGGTGCAGAAGGGCGGCGGCACATTCCTGGGCGCGTGATGGACAGCTTGGCCGATCCCACCTCCACGCCGTTCGAGGCGCTGCCGTCCGCCGGGGACGAGGCGGAACCGCGTTCCTTCCTCGACCGCCTGTTCGACCGGGGCCACCTGGTACGCACCGGGATCGACGGCCTCTATGGCCGCGGCGGCGACTTCGAGAGCGTGGTCGAGGCGCTGGACGCCCTCGTCTCCCGCCTCGGCGCGGCCGACGGGGCCGAGCGGATACGCTTCCCGCCGGGGATGAGCCGCCCGGCCTTCGAGCGCAGCGGCTACCTCAAGGGCTTCCCCAACCTGGCCGGCACCGTGCACAGCTTCTGCGGCGACGAGGCCGCCCATGCGCGCCTCCTCGCCTGCGTCGAGGCCGGAAAGGACTGGACCGAGGACCAGGCCTGCACCGACATCGTGCTGACGCCGGCCGCCTGCTACCCGCTCTATCCGGTGGCCGCCGCCCGCGGTCCCCTCCCCGCCGAAGGCCTGCTGTTCGACCTGCAATCCTACTGCTTCCGCCACGAGCCCTCGGTCGAGCCGACCCGGATGCAGATGTTCCGCATGCGCGAATACGTCCGCATGGGCTCGCCCGAGCAGGTGCTGGCCTTCCGCGAGGTCTGGCTGGAGCGCGGCACCGCGATGATGCGCGACCTCGGCCTGCCGCTGGCGGTCGACCCGGCCAACGACCCGTTCTTCGGGCGCGCCGGGCGGATGCTGGCCAACAACCAGCGCATGCAGGGGCTGAAGTTCGAGCTCAACGTGCCGGTCAACAGCACGGAGCAGCCCACCGCCTGCCTGAGCTTCAACTACCACCAGGACCATTTCGGCAGCACCTGGGAGATCGGCCAGGCCGACGGCGCGGTCGCCCACACGGCTTGCGTCGGGTTCGGCCTGGAGCGGATCACGCTGGCGCTGCTGCGCCACCACGGCCTCGACCTCGCCGCCTGGCCGGCGGACGTGCGCAAGCAGCTCTGGGGCTAGGATCGGTGTCGGCCGCCCTCGCCCTCGTCCACGATGCCGCCCCGGCGCCCGCCTCGCATCCGCTCCACGCCCAGGACCGGGCGTGGCCGGAGACCAACTGCTACGTCGACCTCTGGATCGAGCTGCTGCACGGGCGCGGGCTCGAGCCGGAGGCGATGCTCGGCTTCACCCTGCGGCAGGACTTCGAGGGCGACCAGTTCACCTTCTTCAAGCCGTCCATGGCCGACATCGAGGCGCTGTACGGCCTGCGCCTCGAGGAACTCGCCGTCTACGGCGGGCTCGAGCGCCACGCCGCAATCCAGGCCACCCGCGGCTGCCCGGTGCTCGTCGAGGTCGACGCGATCCACCTGCCCGACACCGCCGGCACCACCTACGGCCGCGACCACGCCAAGACGACGATCGCGATCCTCGCGCTCGATGCGCGGCGTCGCACCCTCGACTACCTTCACAATGCCGGCCGCTTCCAGCTCTCCGGCGCCGACTACGACGGGATCTTCGGCCCCACCCTGCTGCCGCCCTACGCCGAGTTCGTGAAGGTGGTGGCCCCGCCCCTGCCACCCGGCGCCCTGCGGACGGCCGCCCGCACGATGCTGAACGCGCACCGCGCGCGCGCGCCGAAGACGAACCCCGTGCGCGCCTTCCGCGACGCGCTGGCGGGGACCGGAGAGGATCTGGTGCGCCAGCCCCTGTCGGTGTTCCACAGCTACGCCTTCAACACCACGCGCCAGCTCGGGGCGAACTTCGAGCTCCTCGGCAGCCACCTCGCTTGGCTCGACGCCTCGGGCCTCGCCGAACTCGGCGCGACCGCCGAGGCGGCGACGCGCCTGGCGCAGGAGACCAAGGCGTTCCAGTTCCAGCTCGCCCGCGCCTTCGGCCGCCGCAACGCCGCGCCGCTCGCGGCCGCCCTCGAACGCCCGGCCGCGAGCTACGACGCCGTCTTCGCCGCCCTCGACCGCGCCCTGCGCTGAGGGCACGGCGCCGTGGCCCGCCTCCACGCCGTCGACGGCGTCCCGCCCCGCCGGGTCGACGGCCCGTGGCAGCTCGTCGTCACGGCGCCCGGCGCCTGCGCCGGTCCCGGCGACGCGGCGAGTCTTTCGGGCTGGATCCCGGCCGAGGTTCCCGGCACCGCGGCGGCGGCGCTCCGCGCGGCCGGCCTTTGGTCCGAGGCCGCGCCGACGCCGCTCCACGGGTCGGACGTCTGGTACCGCACGACGCTGTCGCTCGACGGCCGCGAATCCCTGCGCTTCGAGGGGCTGGCGACGCTCGCCGAGATCTGGGTCGACGGCACGCTCCGCCTAGAGACGCGCTCGATGTTCCTTGCCTACGCCGTCGAGGTGGACGGCGCCGGCACGGTCGAGCTGGCCCTGTGCTTTCGCGCCCTCCAGGTCGCGCTCGCCCGGCCCAACCGCCGCGGGCGCTGGCGACCGAGGCTGGCGACGCCCGGATCGCTGCGCCACGTCCGCACCAGCCTCCTCGGCTTCATGCCCGGCTGGTGCCCGGCGGTCGACGCCGTCGGCCCCTACCGCCCCGTCACCCGGACCGCGCTCGGCGCCGGCGTCCCGCGCGTGCTGTCGGCCGACCTGCGCGCCGAGCTCGACGGCGGGACCGGCCGGCTGCGGCTCCGCCTCGCCCTGGCCGACGTTCGAGGCTCCCGGCTGACGCTCCGCTGCGCCGGCGCCGCGGCGGTGATCGAGGCCGACGCCGCGGGCTGCTTCGCCGGCGAGGTCCTGATCCCGGATGTCGCCCCGTGGTGGCCGCACACGCACGGCGAGCCCCGGCTCCATCCGGTCGAGGCCGAGATCGACGGCCACGTGCTGGCGCTCGGCCGCGTCGGCTTTCGCACGATCGCGCTCGGCCGTCCGTTCGCCGAGGGCTTGAGCCTGACGGTCAACGGCGTGCCGGTGTTCTGCCGCGGCGCGTGCTGGACGCCGGCCGACCTCGTCGGCCATTCCGCCGAGGCTTGCCGCCCGCTGCTGGCGCTGGCGCAGGAAGCCGGCATGAACATGCTGCGGGTGTCCGGCATCACCCTCTACGAGGCGGACGCCTTCTACGACCTGTGCGACGAGCGCGGCATCCTGGTGTTCCAGGACCTGATGCTCGCCAACTTCGACTATCCGATCGACGACCCGGCCTTCCGGGACCGGCTGCTCGCCGAGATCGACGGCTTCCTCGACCGGACGCAGGCCTCGCCCGCGCTCTGCGTCCTGTGCGGCGGCAGCGAGGTCGCGCAGCAGGCGGCGATGCTGGGCTTCCCCCGCGACGCCTGGACCGGCGGGTTGTCGGACGACGTGCTCGCCGCCCGCGTCGCCCGCCTGCGGCCGGACCTCGTGGTGGTGCCGAACTCGCCGTCGGGCGGGGACCTGCCGTTCTCGACCGATGCCGGGCTCGCCCACTATTACGGCGTCGGCGCCTACCGCCGGCCGCTGGAGGATGCGCGCCGCGCCGAGGTCGGCTTCGCCTCGGAATGCCTGGCCTTCGCCAACGTCCCCGACGCCGCGACCCTGCGGGAGGCGGATCTCTGCGACCCCGCGAGCCCGGGCTGGGCCGCCACGGTCCCGCGCGACCGCGGCGCCGACTGGGAGTTCGAGCAGGTCCGCGACCACTACATCCAAGACCTGTTCGGGCTCGATCCCGAGACCCTGCGCCGCGACGACCCGGATCGCTACTGCGCGCTCGCCCGCGCGGCCAGCGCCGAGGTGATGGAGGCGGTGTTCGCCGAGTGGCGCCGGGCGCGCTCGCCCACCGCCGGCGGGCTGGTGTGGTTCTTCCGCGACCTCGCCCCCGGCATCGGCTGGGGCGTCGTCGACGCGGCCGGCCGGCCGAAGTCGGCGTGGTACGCCCTCAAGCGCGCCTTCCGCCCCGTCCAGGTGACGATCTCGGACGAGGGCCTGAACGGCCTCCATCTCCACGTCCACAACGAGACGGCCGCGCCGCTCTCCGCCGTCCTGCGCCTCGTCTTCAGCGACGCCGAGGGGCGCGCCGTGGCGAAGGCAGAGCGTGCGGTCGCAGTCGCGCCGCGCAGCTCCGGCACATGGTCGAGCGCGACGCTGCTCGGGCGCTTCTTCGACGCCACCGGGAGCTACCGCTTCGGCCCGATGGCGCACGCCCTCGCCCATGCGAGCCTGGTCGATGCGGACGCCGACGCCGTCCTCGCCGAGAGCTTCCACTTCCCGCAAGGGCGCGATCCCGCGCCGCGCCCAGTCGGCCTCGCCGCCGCGATCGAACCGGGTGCTGCCGGTCCCGTCCTCCGGGTCTCGGCGGACCGCCACGCGCTCTGCGTGCGCATCGAGACCGAGGCGGGCGCCCGGCCCGCCGACGACGGCTTCCACCTCGCCCCCGGCGCGTCCCGCCGCATCGCCCTCGTCGGCGGCGGGAATCCGCACGGGATCGTTCGCGCCGTGAACACAAACGAGATCGTGAAGTTCTAAGGCCTCGATGATGCACGCGCCGCCGCCCCCACATCCGTCGCCCGTCGAAGCGGAACCGGTCGTCGTCGACGGCCTGTTCGGCTGGTTCAGCCCGGGCACCGCCCGGCGCGGCGTGATCCTGTGCGGGGCGACCGGATTCGAGCAGCTTTCGGCGCACCGCCCGTGGCGGGACCTCGCCGGGCGGATCGCCGCCACCGGCTGCGCGACCCTGCGCTTCGACTATCCGGGCGAGGGCGATTCCACGGATGCCGGCGCCGGCACGCTGGAGGCGTGGCTCGGGGCGATCCGCCGGGCGGTGCGCGTCCTGCGCGAGGAGGCCGGTGCGACGGAGGTCGTCCTCGTCGGCCTGCGGCTCGGGGGAACCCTGGCGGCGCTCGCCGCCGAGGAGGGCGGGATCGACCGGCTCGCGCTGCTGGCGCCGTGCCGGACCGGGCGCGGCTACCTGCGCGAGATGAAGCTGCGGGCGCCCGCGGTGAACCAGCTCTCGGACGGCACCGTGCCGACCGAGCCGCCCGGACACCTGTCGCTCGGCGGCTTCCCGATCGGCCCCGACCTCGCGGCCGACCTCGCGCGGATCGACCTCGCTTCGGCGACGATGCGCCCGGCGCCCGAAATCCTGATCCTCGGCGCGGAGACCGACGCCCTCGCCAAGCGCTACGCCGCGCTCGGCGCGCATGTGACCTCGGGCGCCCTGCCCGGCCTGGCCCAGCTCGTCGGCAACCCGCTGTTCTCCGAGACGCCGGAGGCGGCTTTCGCCGACGTGGTCGGCTTCGCGACCGCCGGCGCCCTGCCCCGCCCGACGGCGGCGCCCCCGGTCGCGTCGCCGGCAAAGCTCGCCGGCGACGGCTGGCTGGAGGAGGCGGTCCGGTTCGGGCCGGGCCTGTTCGGCGTCCACGCCCGTCCGGCCGGCTCGGCGACCGGCGCGCCGACGATCCTGTTCGTCGCCGCCGGCCTCAGCGCGCATTCCGGCTGGGGCCGGCAGGCGACGCGGATGGCCCGCGCCCTCGCGGCCGAGGGCGTGCCGTCGCTGCGCATGGACCTCGCCGGCATCGGCGACAGCGCGGACCGGCCGGGCGGCGCCTCGCCGCTGTTCTCGCCCGACACCCTCCACGACTTCCGCCACGCCCTCGATTACCTGGAGGCGCGGGGCGCCGGACGGGTCGTCCTCGTCGGCAGTTGCAGCGGCGCCTACGCAGCGTTCCAAGCGGCCTGGCGCGACCCGCGCGTCGCCGGGGCGCTCCTGGCCAACCTCTACTGCTTCGACTGGCACCCGGAGGACGACGTCGACGCCGTGGTGCGCCAGACGGTGGGAAGCGCCGCGACCTATGCCGCCCTGCTCCGTCACGGCAGCACGTGGCGTCGCCTGCTCACGGGCCAGGTCGGCGTGCGGGCGATCGGCCGCGTGCTCCTGCGCCGCGGCCTCCGCCTGGCCGACCGCCGCTTGAAGGCCCTGTTTCGTCCGAGGCCCGCCGGCGGCAGCGTCCTGCGACGGATCGGGACGATGCGGAAACGGGGCGCGCATCTGCGCCTCGTCTACACCGCGGGCGATCCGGGCCTGCCCGCCCTGCGCCGCCATGTCGGGCGCACGCCCGAGCGCGCCGCCCGTCGCCTCGGCGCCCCGGTCGCGATCGTCGCGGGCACCGACCACAACCTGTCCACCCCCGCCGCGCAGGCGGAGCTGACCCAGATCCTGAACGACCTCGTCGCCGTCGTCGCGGGCCGCCCCTGACGCCCGATCGGCGTCGCGAAGGCGGCCGAGGAGCCTGCCACGGGGGGCGGCGAGACAACGCAGGCGGGGGGCTTCACAGGGGCCGTCCCGCCACCTACCTTGGGGATCCCAGCAACGAACGAAAGGAGGTGATCCAGTGTCTCATTGTCATCAGCCGCTGTCTTCGGCTTACCGGACCTGGACCGTCGCCTCCGGCGCCTCCTTCTAAGGGCGCCCGGGCACTCTCGGGACAGTTTCGGCCGGACCGCGGTTCGGCAATGGAAGGGCCGCCCTCACGGGCGGCCCTTCGGCTTTTCAAAAGGGGCCGGCTGCGAGGGCGGCCCTTCGTCGTGTCCGACGACCGCGGCTCGCCGCGATCGACGCGCCTCAGCGCTTCTGGAACAGCGGCTGGGCCAGCGCCTCGGTGCGGGCGCGCCAGAGGTCGCGCTCCTCGCGCATCGCATCGAGCTCGTCGCGGATCTGGTCGCGCTCGACCCGGAAGTGGTCGCGCTCGGCCCGGATTTCGTGAAGGGCGTTCATCTCGATCTGCACGTGGTTGCGCAGCTCGCGGATCTCCTGGGCGAGCAGGGTCTGCAACTCGCCGTGGCGGTCGGATTCGATCCGAAGCTTCGCCTTCAGCATCAGGTTTTCGGCCATCAGCTCGGAGATGTCCTCGGCCTCCGGGTTCGAACGCGGGGCCTCGACCGGCTGCTGCACGATCCGGGGCGACCACGCCGTCTCGGCGGCGCGGGGCTCGGGGCGCGGCGGCTGGCGCGTCTCGGCCTGCGGCTGGAAGGGGGCCTGAGCTTGGGCCTGGGCGGCGGGCGCCTGGGCCTTCATGGCGGCAAGCCAGTCGCGCAGCGGACCCGGGGTCGGGCGTCCACCGGACTCGTACGGGGGCAGGTTGCGGGCGGGGTCCGACATCGGTGTGTCCTCAACGATCGAGGCCATTCAGTGCCGAACATGCTTAACGATCGGTAAAAGTTAACGCTGCGTCTGCGTTCGATCGCGAGAATGTGGGCCGGATCCCGCCCTCCTCCGTCAGGCCTTGCCGGTGTCGACGCCTGGCTCGACCCCTGGCTCGACCTCGCGGTCGACGTTCTGCTCGCGCTCGTCGAAGGTGTAGCCTTCGAGCCAGTCGGCGCTGTCCTGGGAGCCGGCGGGATACGGGTCGGCCGAGAGCGGCGCGCCCTGCGTCTTGGCGGCCCTGCCCTCGTCCCTGATCTTGGCCGAGACGTATGCCATGCGGTCGTCCTCCTTCAAGCTTCGTCGGATCATCGAAGGTGGGAGAGGCAGGCGAAAAGGCGAGCCCGGCCGTAGGGGCGGCTGCCGGGGAAGCTGCCGGGGCGTGCAAAAATTGACTTTCGGCGCCGGCTTCCGTATCGCCCGGCGCATCCGACGTTCGTCGTCGATTCCGAAGCCGACCGGTCCATCGAGGCCGGAGGTCAACGCCCGACAGCGCGTTCGCGCCCTCGGGCGTGCTCGGCGTTGGCGGCAGGCGTCCTCACGAAGGCCGTCCTTGACCCACGCCATGACCTTTACGCCATGACACCATCCGCCGCCTTGCGCATCGAGGATGCCGTGAACGAGCTCTGCCCCTGGTCGGGCAAGCCGATCGCAGCCGATTCCCTGACGCTCTACAACGGCGCCGTGGTCGGCTTCTGCAATCCCGAGTGCCGGGACAAGTTCGCCCGCGCGCTCAGTGCCTTCGAGGACGCGTTCCAGGCGCGCCGCGCCGCCGCGTCCGGCCTGGACGAGTAGCGCCATGTTCGAGGGCCTTTCCGACCGCCTGTCCGGCATCCTCTCCGGCCTCACCCGTCGGGGCGCGCTGACCGAGGCCGACGTCACCGCCGCGATGCGCGAGGTCCGCCGCGCCCTGCTCGAGGCCGACGTGGCCCTCGAAGTGGTGCGCGGCTTCACCGACGCGGTGCGCGAGAAGGCCGTCGGCGCCGTCGTGCTGAAGTCGGTCACGCCCGGCCAGATGGTCGTGAAGATCGTCAACGACGAGCTCGTGGCCATGCTCGGCACCGACGCCGGCGTGATCGACCTGAACGCCCCCGCCCCGGTGCCGATCCTGATGGTCGGCCTGCAGGGCTCGGGCAAGACCACCACCACCGCCAAGATCGCCCGGCGCCTGTCCGACCGCGAGAAGCGCAAGGTGCTGCTCGCCTCCCTCGACACCCGCCGCCCGGCGGCGATGGAGCAGCTGGCGATCCTCGCGGCCCAGGTCGGCGTCGCCTGCCTGCCGATCGTCGCCGGCCAGTCGGCGGTGCAGATCGCCAAGCGCGCCATGGACGCCGCCCGGCTCGGCGGCTTCGACGTGGTGATGCTCGACACCGCCGGCCGCACCACGGTCGACGAGGCCCTGATGCAGGAAGCCGCCGAGGTGAAGGCGGCGACGAACCCCCACGAGGTGCTGCTCGTCGCCGACGCGCTCACCGGCCAGGACGCGGTCAACACCGCGCGCGCCTTCGACCAGCGGCTCGGCGTCACCGGCATCGTGCTCACCCGCATGGACGGCGATTCGCGCGGCGGCGCGGCGCTCTCGATGCGCGCCGTCACCGGCAAACCGATCAAGCTCGTCGGCACCGGCGAGAAGGTCGACGCGCTGGAGGAGTTCCATCCCTCCCGCGTCGCCAACCGCATCCTCGGCATGGGCGACATCGTCTCGCTCGTCGAGAAGGCGGCCGAGACCATCGACCACGAGCAGGCGCTCCGCACCGCGGAGAAGATGCGCAAGGGCAAGTTCGACCTCGACGACTTGTCGATGCAGCTCGGACAGATGGAGAAGATGGGCGGCATCGGCGGCCTGATGGGCATGCTGCCCGGCATGGGCGCGATGAAGAAGCAGGTCGAGGGCGCCAACCTCGACGAGAACATGTTCAAGCGCCAGCGCGCGATCATCTCCTCGATGACCGCGCAGGAGCGCAAGAACCCCGACCTGCTCAAGAACTCCCGCAAGAAGCGCATCGCGGCGGGTTCGGGCACCAAGGTCGAGGAGCTGAACAAGCTCCTGAAGATGCACCGGACCATGGCCGACATGATGAAGGCCATGGGTTCGGGCAAGCGCGGCATCGGCCAGGCTTTGGGCTCGATGTTCGGCCTCGGCGGCGGCGGGATGCCGGGCGGCATGGGCGGGATGCCCGGCCTGCCCCCGGGGATGCCCGAGCCGACGCCGGAGCAGATCGAGGCGATGCAGAAGCAGTTCGGCGGCAAGCTGCCGCCGATGCCCCCCGGCCTCGGGGGGGCTGGCAAGATGCCGAGCCTTCCGGGCCTCGGAGGCTCGAAGATGCCGGGTCTCGGCGGCTTCCCGTTCGGGAAGAAGAAGTAGGGCGAAGGGGGAGTAGCGAATAGCGAATGCGGCTTTCGGCCTTCCATTCGCTACTCACTACTCACCATTCGTTGATCGATCGAAGCACATCAGGAGTTGAAGACATGTCCCTCAAGATCCGCCTCACCCGTGGCGGCGCCAAGAAGCGCCCGTACTACCGCATCGTCGTCGCCGACGCCCGCGCCCCCCGCGACGGCCGTTTCATCGAGAAGGTCGGCGCCTACGACCCGATGAAGGCCAAGGACGACCCGGCCCGCATCGTGCTCGAGGCCGAGAAGATCACGGCCTGGCTCGCCAAGGGCGCGCAGCCGACCGACCGCGTGCTACGCTTCCTCGACGCCGCGGGGCTCGCCAAGCGCCCGACCCGCAACAACCCGCAGAAGGCGGAGCCGGGCGAGAAGGCCAAGGAGCGCGCCGCCAAGCGCGCCGAGAAGGCCGCCAAGCCCGCCGAGGACGCGGCCGCCTGAGGAGCCAGAGCATGCGTCGTCCCGCAGGCCCATCCCGCGGCGACGGCGCGCGCCGCGGCGCCATCGCGCCCGACACCCAGACTTCGCCGCGGCCCAAGCCCGCGGCGAAGCCGGCCCCCGTCTCGGTCGACCCGAACCTCGTCGTGATGGGCGAGTTCGGCCGGGCGCAGGGGCTCAACGGCGAGATCCGCCTGAAATCCTATACCGGCGACCCGCAGGCCATCGCCGGCTACGGCCCGCTCGTTTCGGCCGACGGCCGGACGTTCGAACTTACGAGCGTGCGCCCGGCTCCCGGGTCGTCGCCCGACCTCCTGGTCGCGCGCGTCCGCGGCGTCTCCGACCGGACCGGCGCCGAGGCCCTGAACCGCACCCTCCTCTACGTCCCCCGCGAGCGACTCGGCGAGCCGGATGCGGACGAGGTCTTCACCGCCGACCTCGTTGGGCTGCCGGCGATCGACGCCGCCGGCACGGTGATCGGGACCGTCGTCGCGGTGCCGAACTACGGCGGCGGCGACCTCCTGGAGATCAAGCCCGTACAGGGGGGCGCCACGGCGCTCCTGCCCTTCACAAAGGCCTTCGTCCCCGACCTCGACGTCGCGGCGCGGCGCGTCGTGGTGGCGCCGCCGGAGGATTTCTTCGCGCCCGCCGGGCCGAAGCCCGCGGACGATCCGGGCTGAGCGAGACCGGCGTCCAGCTTACGATTCGAGCAGCCCGCTCAAGGGGGCCGTGACCGTGCAGGTGACCCCGCTTTTTGGGTAGGCGAGCCTTACCGTGCCGCCGATCGCGCCGACGAGGCCGCGCTCGATCAGGCGGGTGCCGAACCCCTTGCGGGTCGGCTCGAGCACGGACGGACCGCCCTGCTCGCGCCAGAGCAGGTGGATGACGGCGCTCCCGTCCGCGCGGTCGCGGCCCTCGACCTCCCAGCGCAGGACGACGCTGCCGTCCGGCACCGAGAGCGCGCCGTACTTGACCGCGTTGGTGGCCAGCTCGTGCGCCATCAGCGCCAGCGACAGCGCCGCCTTCGGGCCGACCGCGAGGTCGGGCCCCGAGAGCCGGAACCGCTGCGGCCCGCCGTCGTCGTGGATGCTCAGGGCGCCGCGCAGCACCGCCTCCATGCCTGCGCTCTCGCTCTCGCCGGAGAGCAGGATGTCGTGGGCCTTGCCCATGGCCACGAGGCGGGCCGACAGGGCCTCGCGGGCGGCGTCGAGGTCGGTGACGTTGCGCAGGGTCTGCGTCGCGATCGCCTGCACCAGGGCGAGGGTGTTCTTCAGGCGGTGCCCGAGCTCGTGGTGGAGGATGTCCTGCTGCTGCGCGGCGCGCTTGCGGTCCTCTATGTCGCCGACCGCCACCACCGCGCCGATGGTGACGCCGTTGGAATCCTTCACGGCCTCGCCGATGATCTCGATCCAGCGACGCGACCCGTCGGGCCGCTGGTAATGCGCCTCCAGCTCGGCGTGGTCGACCTCGCCGGCGGTGATGCGGGCGAGCGGGTAGTCCCCGGGCGGCACCGGCGACCCGTCGGCCCGGTAGGCGCGGTAGGCGCCGTACCCGTCCCGGTCTTCGGCCTGCACGGTCGGGTGGCCGAGGATGCGCTCCAGGCGCGGGTTGCCGAACACGATCCGTCCGCTCGGCGCCTCCGCCAGCAGGATGCCCACCGGCATGGTCTGCAGGACGGTGTCCAGCTGCGCCTGGTTCTGGCGCAGGCGCCGCTCGGTCTCGTTGCGGCGGGTGATGTCGAGCATCGCCCCGATCATCCGCACCGCCCGGCCGGCGTCGTCGCGGATGATGTAGCCGCGGTCGATCACGGCGGCGTAGCTGTCGTCGCCGCGCCGGAAGCGGTACTCGTCGGTCCAGGTCTCCACGGTGCCGTCGATCGCCGCGTGGATGCTGCGGGCGATCCGGTCGCGGTCCTCCGAATGGATCTGGGCGAGCCACCACGCGCCCTGCGGCACCACCGCGCCGAGGTCATGGCCGTGGGCGAGCGTCAGCGCCTCGTTCCAGCGGACCTGGTCGGCGACGAGGTCCCAGTCCCAGATCGCGTCGGTGGTGGCGCGCGCCGCCAGGCGGTAGCGCTCCTCGGTCGCCTTCAGGGCGAGGTCGGCGGCCTTGTGCTCGGTGATGTCGCGGACCGAACCGATGAAGCGGACGGCGACGCCGTCCTCGACGATCGCCCGGCCGCGGGCCGCGAGCCAGCGCTCGACGCCGGTGTCGGCCGCGATCACCCGGTAGTCGGTGTCGAACACGCCGACGCCGTCCGCGTCCATGGCCGCCCGGACCGCCGCGTCCGCGCGCTCCCGGTCGTCGGGGTGGACGCCGCCGAGATAGGTCTCCGCGTAGGTGATCGGGCCGCGCGCCGGCACGCCGAACAGGGCGCGCACCCGCGCGTCCCAGCGCAGCTCGCCGGTGGCGAGGTCGAAGTCGAAGATGCCGATGCCGGTGGCCTCGACCGCGAGGCGCAGCTGCTCCTCGGCGCGGGCGCGGGCGGCGAGCGCCTGCTCGCGGTTCTCGATCGCCCGGCGCAATTCGAGCTGGACCATCACCTGGCGCGCCAGCGCGGTCAGGGTCGCCGTCTGCCGCGCCGTCAAGCCCTCGGGGCGCGGCACGGAGTCGATGACGCAGAGCGTGCCCAGCGCGAAGCCGTCCTGCGTGTGCAGCGGCGCCCCGGCATAGAACCGGATCTGCGGATCGCCGGTGACGAGGGCGTTGTCGCGGGTCCGCGGGTCGCGGGTCAGGTCGGGGATGACGAGGATGCCGTCGCGGCCGAGCGCGTGCGCGCAGACCGATTGGGTCAGCGGCGTCTCGCACGGGTCGAACCCGATCCGCGCCTTGAACCATTGCCGGTCCTTGGCGACGAAGCTGACGAGCGCCGTCGGGGTCTCGCAGGCCTGCGAGGCCAGGAGGACGATGTCCTCGAAGCCGCTCTCGGCGGGCGTGTCGAGGATGCCGTATTCGTCGAGGGCGGCGAGGCGCGCGCCGTCGAGCGGGTCCGGGGTCGGTGCGGCGGTCATGGCCTCAAGCCGCCTTTTCTCGCGAGGCCGAACCGCCTTGCGCGGCCGAACCCGCCGCGCCGGCCGCCGCCAGGTCGACGGCGACCAGCGTGCCGTCGTCGCGGTAGACCGCGCCGAGCACGTCCTCGAAATGGCGGCGCACGCGGTCGTGGCACTCGCAGGCCGCCCGCTCCAGGGCCGCCCGGTCGCGGATGGTGATGCGCCCGCGGGCCACTGCGATCATCCCGCGGTCGTGCAGGCCGCGCAGCACGCCCGACAGGTAGGTGCGGCGCACGCCGAGCATCTCGGCCAACACGTCCTGGGTGATCGGCAGGACGTCGGTCGAGAGCCGGTCGTGCAGGGTCAGCAGCCACTTGGCCGCGCGCTGCTCGATCGGGTGCAGGGCGTTGCAGGCGACCGATTGCAGGAGCTGGGCGATCAGGCAGTCGGAGTAGCGTGTGAACAGGTTGCGCAGGGTGCGCGAGGCCTGCTTGGCCGCCTGGAGGCGCCCGGCTTCCACGCGCAAGGCCGGGCCGCCGATCTGCACCACGGCGCGGCTGAAGGCCGGCAGGTAGCCCTGGCTGACCACGCCGCCGACGGCGCCCTCCCAGCCCACCGTCGCCGTCTCGGCCATGCGGCCGTCGAGCATGGTGATCGCCAGGGTGACCACCGTGTGGTCGCAGGGGAAGGTGACGTGCGAGACCGGGTCGCCCGAGCCGAACACGACGTCGCCGCGCACGAACTCCACCGGTTCGGCGTAGGGCGCGATCAGCGCCCGGTCGGCGGGCTGCAGGGCGCGCAGCAGGAGGTTCCTGCCGAAGGACGGGGCGGCGGTGACGGCCATGGCGGCAGCGGTTCGATCCTCACGTGCATCAAGGCCATAGCGCAGCGCGAGGCCGCCGTCTGTTCACAAGGCGAAGTTCGCGCCGATTTTCGCGGAGGCTGTCCCCGGTGCCAGTTCGCGACGACAGGGACGTCGGCTTGATTCCCAGGCGGCGCCGGCCATGTGATCACGGCATGAAACGGCGAAGCCTGCTCACGGCCGCGAGCGCGGCCACGGTGATGACCCTGGGCGGCGTCGGCTACGCCGTGCACCGGCGCGGGCGGAACCCGTATTACCGCGGGCCGACGAGCGACCACTTCGACGGGGTGCGGTTCTTCGCGCCCGGCCAGGTCGCCGACAATTGCCAAGTCGCCGACAAGGCACAAGTCGCCGATAAGGCTCAAGTCCCCGACAAGACGCAAGCCGCCGACAAGTCCCTGGGCGACGTCGTCCGCTGGAAGGCGGAGCGCGGCGGTACGGCGTGGCCGAAACGCCATCCGAGCCCGTTCCCGGCCGACCGGCCGCCGGAGCGCGTCTCGGACCTGCGCGTCGTGCTGATCGGGCATGCGAGCTACCTCGTGCAGGTCGCCGGCCGCAACATCCTGATCGACCCGGTCTTCGCAACGCGCGCGAGCCCGGTGCGCTTCGCCGGGCCGAAGCGGGTCAACCCGCCCGGCATCGCGATGGCCGACCTGCCGGCGATCGATTGCGTGCTGATCACCCACAACCACTACGACCATCTCGACGGGCCGAGCCTCGCGCGGATCTGGCAGGCGCACCAGCCGCTCGTCGTCGCGCCGCTCGGCAACGACGCGATCCTGCGCGGCTACGACGAGACGATGCACGTCGAGACCCGCGACTGGGGCGGCTCGGTCGACCTGGGCGATGGCGTGAGCGTGCACCTGACGCCGGCCTACCACTGGTCGGCACGAGGTCTGAACGACCGGCGCATGGCCCTGTGGTGCGCCTTCGTGATCACGTCGCCCGAGGGCGTCCACTACCATGTCGGCGACACCGGCTTCGGCGACGGCGCGATCTTCCGCGACGTGCGGAGGCGCTTCGGGGCTCCGCGGCTCGCGACCCTGCCGATCGGCGCCTACGAGCCGCGTTGGTTCATGCAGGCGCAGCACATGAACCCGGCCGACGCGGTCGCCGCCCTCGACCTGCTCGGCGCGCGCCAGGCGCTCGGGCATCATTGGGGCACCTTCAAGCTCACCGACGAGGGCATCGAGGCGCCGGCCGAGGCGCTGGACGCCGCGATGGACCAGGCCGGGCAACCGCGCGCGCGTTTTTTGGCGATGCGGCCCGGGCAGGTGTGGGAGAGCTGACCGCACTGGGGCCGCCCGCGCCCGCCTTCAAGGCGTCATCGCGGCCGCCTTCGCAGCCCTGCGACCGCCGGCAGTGATGCCGGCCGAGGCCGCGATCACGCAGCCGATCGCCAGCCATTGGAGCGGCGACAGGCGCTCGCCGAGGAGGATCAGCGCCGCAAGCGCGGCGATCGCCGGCTCCAGGCTCATCATCACCCCGAAGGCCTGACGCGTCAGGCGGCGCAAGGCCACCATCTCGAGGGAATACGGCAGCGCGCTCGACAGCACCGCGATCCCGAAGCCGAGGACCAGCGTCGCCGGGTCGAACAGGGCCGCACCGGAACTCGCCAAGCCGAACGGCGCCACCACCAGGGCCGCGGCCAGCATGCCCAGCGACACCGCCTGCCCGCCGTCGACCCGCCCGGCACGCTGCCCGAACACGATGTAGAGCGCCCAGGCCAGGGCCGCGACCAGGGCGTAGGCGACGCCGACCGGGTCGAGGCCGCCGGCGTCGCGCAGGGGCAGCAGCAGCCCGAGGCCGAGGATGGCGAGGCCGATCCAGGCGAAGTCGGCCGCCCGGCGCGAGTCCGAGAGCGCGACCGCGAGCGGCCCCAGGAACTCGATCGCCACCGCCGGCCCGAGCGGGATCGTGCGCAGCGCCAGGTAGAAAGTCAGGTTCATCATCCCGAGCGCTGCGCCGTAGAGCGCGATGATCCCGGCCTCGCGAAGCCCGAGGCTCCGCCGCCACGGCCGCCACACCGCGAGCAGGATCAGGGCCGAGAAGCCGACGCGCAGGCTCGACACCCCGGCGGCGCCGACGGCCGGGAACAGGCTCTTGGCCAGGGCCGCCCCGCTCTGGAGCGAGACCATGCCGGCGACGAGCGCGACGACGGGCAGGAGCGTCGCCGACGCCCCTGCCCGCTCGATGTGGCGCACCACGCTACAGGATGAAGCGGCTGAGGTCGGCGTTGGCCGCGAGGCTCTCGACCCGGTCGCGGACGTAGGCCGCGTCGATCGCCACCGTCTCCCCGGCCCGGTCGGTGGCGGTGAACGAGACCTCGTCGATGACGCGCTCCAGCACGGTCGAGAGGCGTCGCGCGCCGATGTTCTCGACCGAGCCGTTCACCTCCACGGCGACGCGGGCGAGCGCGTCCACCGCGTCGTCCGAGAAGGCCAGCGTCACGCCTTCCGTCTGCATCAGCGCCACCGTCTGCTTGAGCAGGCTCGCCTCGGTGGAGGTGAGGATCTGCTTGAAGTCCTCGACGGTGAGCGGCTGCAGCTCGACGCGGATCGGCAGGCGGCCCTGCAACTCCGGCAGCAGGTCGGCGGGCTTCGAGACGTGGAAGGCGCCCGACGCGATGAACAGCACGTGGTCGGTCTTCACCGGCCCGTGCTTCGTCGTCACCGTCGTGCCCTCGATCAGCGGCAGCAGGTCGCGCTGCACGCCCTCGCGGGAGACGTCGGCCGAGGAGCGGCCCTCGCGGGCGCAGATCTTGTCGATCTCGTCGAGGAAGACGATGCCGTTGTCCTCGACCTCGCGGATCGCCTCGCGGATCAGCGCGTCGTCGTCGACGAGCTTGTCGGATTCCTCCGCCAGCAAAGGCGCGTAGGCGTCGCGCACGCTCATCCGGCGCGGCTTGCCCTTGGTGGCGCCGAACGCCTTGCCGAACATGTCGCCCAAGTTGACCGCGCCCATGGACGCGCCCGGCATGCCGGGGATCTCGAACATCGGCATGCCCGAGGACGGGTTGCCGGCAAGCTCGATCTCGACCTCCTTGTCGTCGAGCTGGCTGTCGCGGAGCTTCTTGCGGAAGCTGTCGCGGGTGGGCTGGCTCGCGGTCGGGCCGACCAGGGCGTCGAGGATGCGGTTCTCGGCCGCCGCCTCGGCCTTGGCCTTAACCGCCTTGCGCTTCTCCTCGCGCACGAGCCCGATCGCCACCTCGACGAGGTCGCGCACGATCTGCTCGACGTCGCGGCCGACATAGCCGACCTCGGTGAACTTGGTGGCCTCGATCTTGAGGAACGGCGCGCCGGCGAGCCGCGCCAGGCGGCGGGCGATCTCGGTCTTGCCGCAACCGGTCGGGCCGATCATCAGGATGTTCTTCGGCGCGACCTCCTCGCGCAGCGGCCCGGTGAGCTGCTGCCGGCGCCAGCGGTTGCGCAGCGCGATGGCGACGGCGCGCTTGGCGTCGTGTTGGCCGACGATGAAGCGGTCGAGTTCCGAGACGATCTCGCGGGGGGAAAACGTGGTCATCGGGCTCCGATCGGGTGCGGCAGCCGGGCTGCCAGGCGCGCGGGCAGGCCGCGCAGGACGAGGCCCCGCATCGCGTGCCAGCCGGCGCTGAGAAGCAGGACGAAGGCGCCGAGCGCGAGGAAGCTCAGCGGGGCGGCCCGGCTGGTGAATCCGGCATCGCGGATCAGGGTTCCGAACGCGATCCCGGCATAGGTCAGGCCGGCGACCAGGATCGCGCGCCGGTCGGTGACCAGGGCCACCAGCGCCAGCAGCAGGACGACCCCGAGCACCAGGATCGCCGAGACCGTCGTCGGCGCGTCGCCGCTCCGGAGGACCGTGGTCAGCATCGGATGCACGATCAGCGGGGCGGCGAGCAGGTGCAGCCAGAACGCGATGTCGGTGCGTCGGGTCTGGCGCTGCCGGTCCGCGAGGTCGAAGCGCATCGCGAGCGCGAAGACCGCGAGGCCCGCCGCGACCAGCAACGCGCTGAAGGCGCCGGCATCGAGGCTCGGCACGAGGGCGAAGGCCAGCGCCAGCAGCGTGCCCGCGAGCGCGGCCGCGCCCGCCGCGATGGTGATCGGCACGGAAAAGCGCCGGTAATGCAGGGCGCACAGCGCCAGCGTCGCGAGCGCCGCCCCGGCATAGGGGAGCGGCGCCGGCGCGCCCGAACCGCTCGGTCCCGGCAGGGCGCTGCCCCAGCCGACGGCGATGCCCGCCATCGACGAGACGGCGAGAAAGGATTCCACCGCGAAGATCGCGAGCAGCGCGATGCTCGGCAGCGCCATCCTGCGGCGGCGGGTGAAGAACTCGGCGAGCCCCCAGGCCAGGGCCGCCACGAGCGCCCGGCTTCCGGTCTCGCCGAGGGTGTCGCCGGCCAGCCACCACGCCGCGCCAAGGAACAGGGCGATGCCGAGGGTGACGAAGATGTCGGCGAAGCCCGTGATGAAGCGCAGGCGCTCGTCGTCGTCCACCCGCTCCGGCTCGGGAGCCGCCACTTCGCGGGCGAGCCGGTCGAGGGCTTCGACCTGCGCCGCGGTGAGGATGCCGCGGGAGACCGCACGCGACAGGAGCGCGTGGTCGATCACCGGACGGACGGCGGGCAGGAGGATTGCGGGCACGAGGGGGGATGGCGCATCGCCCCGATCTAAGCGCAGGGCGGCACGCTTACCAGGGCCGATGCCGAGGGTGATCCCAAGAGCTGTTTCCGGCCTGCCTTCAGGCGGCGCGGATCTCGCGGACGAACCCGTCGACCTCGCCGCCGAGGCCCGCGGAGCGGCGCGCGAGGTCTCCGGCCGCAGCCAGGACCTGCCCGGCGGCGTCGCCCGCCTGGAGGGCGGCGGCCTGGACCTCGGCCATGGTCTCGCTCACCGCACGCGTCCCCTCGGCGGCGTCGCTCACGCTGCGGGCGATCTCCTGGGTGGCGAGCTGCTGCTCCTCCACCGCCGCGGAGACGCCCATCGCGATCTCGTGGACGGAGCCGATGGTGCCGCCGATCTCCTCGATCGCCGCCACGGCGTCGGCGGTGGCGTCGCGGATCTTGGCGATCTCGGCGGTGATCCGGTCGGTGGCGAGGGCGGTCTGGCCGGCGAGGCTCTTCACCTCGGCAGCCACCACTGCGAAGCCGCGGCCGGCCTCGCCGGCGCGCGCCGCCTCGATCGTGGCGTTGAGCGCCAGCAGGTTGGTCTGGCCGGCGATACCCGAGATCAGCGAGACGACCTCGCCGATGCTGGCGGCGCTGCGGGCGAGCCGCTGCACGGACTGCTCGGTGCGCCGCGCGTTCTCGACGGCGCCGGCGGCGGCGATCGAGGTCTGAGAGACCTGCGCGCCGATCTCGTTGGCGGTCGCGGCCAGCTCCTCGGTGGCCGCGGCCACCGCCTGGACGTTCATCGAGGCGGTGCCGGCGGCGTCCATCACCGCCTGCGACTGCAGGCTGGTGCGCTCGGCGTTGCGCGCCATGGCGCGGGCGGTCTCCTCCATCGTGCCGGCGGAGGCGGCGAGATGGCCGACGAGGCCGCCGACGCTGACCTGGAAGCGGTCGGCGAGGGTGTCCATCTCGGCCCGCTTGATCGCCCCGGCTTCGAGGCCGGCCTGCGCCTGGCTGCGGCGCAGGGCGTCCGCCTCCCCCATCGCGTCGGCAAACGTGCGCATGCTCGCCCAGATCGCGCCGATCTCGTCGCGCGACGGCTTGACCGGGGGCAGGTCGCGGTCGCCCTGCGCGAGGCGACGGATCGCCGTGGAGACGGCCCGCAGGGGCTTGGCGATCATCCGATGGCCGACGAGGCCGCCGACGAGCAGGCCGCCGAGGGTTCCGCCGAACGCCAGCGCCAGGAGGAGCCGCAGGCGCTCGACGTAGAGCGCTTCGGCGGCGGCGTTCAGGGTCTCGATGCGCTCGCGGCTCCGCTTCACGAAGGTTTCGATGCCGGTCTGGAAGGCGACGCGGTTGTCGCGGTTCGCGTCGGTGAAACCCTGCTCGGCGGCGGCCTTCGGCGAAACCTCCGTGCCGAGGCGGGCGGTCTCGGTGCGGTGCCGGCGGAACTCCGCGGCGTCCTTGGCCACGCGCTCGAACAGCGGCCGGTCCGCCTCCGGCACCGCCGGGCGCCACTCGGTCAGCAGCGCATCGATCGCCGAGAGGTCGCGGACGATGCCGGCGGCGTATTTCCGCGCGGCCTGGGTGTCGGCGGCGGCATAGATTCCGCGCGATTCCAGCGCCGTGTCGGTGGCGAGCCTAGTGAGCTCGGCGGCGAACAGCGCGTTCTCGGTGGCGTTCCGCGCCGCGCCGACCGATCGGTCGAACGTGCGCAGGGTGTCGAGGCCCACGCCTGCGACCACGAGGGTCACGAGACTGGAGGCGCCGACCAGTCCGAGAAGTTTGCCGCCGATCGTCATGCGCGTCAGGCCCTGTGCTTGCGCAGCGGACCATATCCACAGGTTGTCAAGGACCCGTTACCCATACAATCTGTTCGACGCGGCGCGGTCTCAGGGCGTAAGCAGGACATCGCCCTGTTCGTCGCCGCGTTCCGACCGAAACCGTGAGGTCGTCTGCATAAATCCGGGGGCGGCGCCGGTACAACCTTGACCGTCGTTTCGTCAGACCGGATGAGAGTTCGAGCGCCGGATCGATGTTCGAGCCCGGTTCGGGGGTGACGCACATGAAACGTTGGATCGTGGGGGCCGCCCTCTTCATCGGGCTGGCCGCGCCGGCCTTCGCCAAGGACATCGTCCTGCCGGCGAAGGAGCCCGCCGTCACCGCGACGATGCCGGACGACTGGGACACCAGCGTCTACGAGACCGAGATCGCCTCCGTCTCGGCGGACGGCGACATCGTCGTCAACATCGCCACCGACAGCAAGTCGCGCCTCGATTCGCTGATCAAGGACAGCAAGGCCTACCTGACGAAGAACAAGGTCAAGCTCGTCGGCAAGCCGACGGAGCAGACCATCGACTTCAACGGCACCCCGGGCCAGGTGCAGCGCTACCAGGCGACGGACAAGAACGGCAAGGCGATCATCGACTTCGTCACCCTCGACGCGAGCCGCAACCGGGCGGTCCTGGTCACCGTGTGGGGCTCCGAGGACGACCGCGCGACCAACGAGACCGCGCTGTCGGCGATCATGAAGAGCGTGACGATCCCGGCCGGCGGCGGTGGCGGCGGGTTCTGGTCGGGCGGCTCCGTGCAGTCCGGCAAGGTCGGGGCGGGCAAATCGGAAGCGAGCAGGGCGGAAGCCCCCGCGGCGGCCAAGCCGCCGGCTCCCGCCGCCGTAGCCTCTCCTCCGGCCGCAGCCCCGGTCGCCAGCCAGAGCCTCGGCGTGCGCCGGGTGCTGTTCGTGACGCGCCCGTCGGAGGGGTTCGGCGACGTCGACCCGCGCGCCGTGGGCGCCTTCCTGCCGAGCGAGAAGGTCATCACCTACATGGAGCCGGTCGGCGAGACGCTGGTGCCGGTGGCCGGCGGCGACGTCCGGTTCGGCCTGGTCGTCGACTACGTGCTGCAGAGCAAGGGCGGTGCGATCCTCGGCGGCCAGAAGGCCGTGATCGACAAGGAGTTCACAGCTGGGAAGGACGGCATCCTGGACGGCTACCCGAAGTTCTCCTTCCACTTCACGCTGGGCATCGCCGGCGTCGACCCGGGCGACTACGTCCTCGCCTTCACCCTGCGGGACAAGTTCAGCGACCGCACCACCCAGGTCGAGCGGCCGTTCACGGTGCTGGCAGCGGCTCCGGCGCCCGCTCCGACGGCTGCAGCGCCTGCGCCCGCGCCGACGACGCCCGCTCCGGCCCCAGTCGTCGCGGCGGCTCCGCCCGCCCCCGCGAGTGGGCTCTGCGCGCAGGACGCGGTGCGCACGGATTTGATGGCCTCAGTCAACGGCGCCCCCGACTTCAAGGACGGCAAGCGCCGGCTCAAGGCGCTGGTCGAGCCCGAGACGGTCTTCGAGGATCGCAAGGGCAAGCGGATGACCTGCCGCTACACCTCGGTCTGGGACGAGACCCAGGACACGGGCACGACCGAGAAGCGCATGAAGATGACCTTCAAGGCCAGCGACGACGGCAAGGACGGCATCGACCTCGATTACAGCTTCGACAAGTAGCGGCCGCGCGGCCTCCCGGCGGCCTCAAAGCCGTCGGGACGGACCGGGTGAGGGTCAGACCGAGTCCGCGTCGAGGGATTCGAGGACGAGGCTGCCGTTGGTGTAGACGCAGATCTCGGCGGCGATCCGCATCGCCTTGCGCACGATCGCCTCGGCGTCGAGGTCGGTGTCCTCCAGGGCGCGCGCGGCCGAAAGGGCGTAGTTGCCCCCTGAGCCGATCGCCATCACGCCGCCCTCCGGCTCCAGCACGTCGCCCGCGCCCGAGAGCAGCAGGCTGACGTCCTTGTCGGCCACCAGCATCATCGCCTCGAGGCGGCGGAGGTAGCGATCGGTGCGCCAATCCTTGGTCAGCTCGACGCAGGCGCGGGTGAGCTGCCCGGGATACTGTTCGAGCTTGGCCTCAAGCCGCTCGAACAGGGTGAAGGCGTCGGCCGTCGCGCCTGCGAAGCCGCCGATCACCGCGCCCTTGGCCAGCCGCCGGACCTTGCGGGCGTTGCCCTTCACGATGGTCTGGCCGAGGCTGACCTGGCCGTCGCCGCCGATGACGACGCGGCCCGCCTTGCGCACCATCAGGATGGTGGTGGCGTGCATCTGAGCGGGGCCTGAATCGTCGTGTGCCAAGGGTGTCTCCGGGGTGTCGCCCGGCGACAGGTAGGGGCTCGCCCCCCGGATTGCCAAGCGGGCGCCCGGGCGGGCGCGATCCGAGCGGACGCCCGGAGGGGCGCGATCAGTGGTCGCCGCCGAGATAGGCCGCCCGCACCGCCGGATCGCTCTTGAGCTGGGCGGCCGGCCCCTGGAACCGGATGCGGCCGTTCTCGAGGACGTAGCCGTAGTCGGCCACGCCCAGAGCCGCCATGGCGAACTGCTCGACGAGCAGCATCGTCACCTGCTCCTCCTTGAGCTGGCGGATGATGCGGAACACCTCCTCGACGAGCTTCGGCGCCAAGCCCATCGAGGGCTCGTCCAGCAGCAGGATGTCGGGGCGCAGCATCAGGGCGCGGCCCATGGCGAGCATCTGCTGCTCGCCGCCCGACAGCGTGCCGGCGAGTTGCAGCCGGCGCTCCTTGAGCCGCGGGAACAGCGCGTAGGCGCGTTCGCGGTCGGCGGCGACGTCGCCCTTCGGCCGCGAGCCGGTGAGCCGCGGGAAGGCGCCGAGCGTCAGGTTGTCCTCGACCGACAGCGTCGGGAACACCCGGCGTCCCTCCGGCGAGTGGGCGAGGCCAGCCCGCGCCACGTCGTGGCTGTCGAGGCCCGAGATCTCTCGGCCGGCGAGCTTGATCGAGCCCGAACGCGGCTGGATCATGCCCGAGAGCGCCCGCATCGTCGTGGTCTTGCCGGCCCCGTTCGAGCCGATCAGCGTCACGACCTTGCCCTTCGGCACCTGGAACGAGAGCCCGTGCAGGACCTCGATCTGGCCGTAGCCGGCCGACAGGTTGGCGACCTCAAGCATGGGCTGGCTCCCTGCCGGCATCTTTACCGGCGTCCTTGCCAGCATCACTGGCCGTGCCGCCCATGTCGTCGGGGGCGCCGAGATAGGCCTCGATCACCTTCGGGTCGGCCTGCACCTCGCGGGCGCCGCCCTCGGCGATCTTATGCCCGAAATCGAGCACGCTGACGCGGTCGCACAGGCCCATCACCACGTCCATGTGGTGCTCGATCAGGATGACGGTGATGCCGGCGTCGCGGATCTTGCGGATGATCGCGGTAAGGTCCGCGATGTCGGGAGCGGTCAGGCCGGCGGCGGGTTCGTCGAGCAACAACAGCACGGGATCGAGCGCCAGCGCGCGGCCGATCTCGAGCAGGCGCTGCTTACCGTAGGGCAGGTTGCGGGCCTCGACCTGCGCGAGGCTCGCCAGCCCCATGAAGTCGAGGATCGCCATGGCGCGGGTGCGGGCCTCGCGTTCCTCGCGCTTGCGCCGCGGCGTGCCGAGGATCGCGTCGAAGATCGTGCCGTGGAAAGCGTGGTGCAGGCCGACGAGTACGTTCTCCAGGGCCGTCATCTCGCGGAAGAGCTGGACGTTCTGGAAGGTGCGGGCGACGCCGGATAGCGCGATCTCTGAGGGCGTGCGCCCGTCGAGGCGCTTGGCGGCGCTGCCGGCGGCGGCCAGGGTCACCGATCCGGCGGTGGGTTTGTAGATGCCGGTGAGCACGTTCATCATCGTGCTCTTGCCCGAGCCGTTCGGGCCGATCAGCCCGTGGATCGTGCCGGGCTTCACCGACAGGTCGATGCCGGCCAGCGCCTTTAGGCCGCCGAACTGCATCAGGGCCTGCTCGACCTTGAGCAGCGCCTCGGTCCCGGCGGCCTTGCCGCGCTGCGCGATGAGCGCGTCGCCGTCGGCCGAGAGCGCCTTGCCCTCCGCGGTGTGGGCCGGGCGGAGCGCCGGGATCTTCTCGCGCAGGAAGCCGACGATGCCGTCGGGCAGGTAGTAGACGACGAACAGGATCAGCAGGCCGAACACGCTGAGCCGGAAGTCGGTGACCGATTGCAGCGCCAGCGTCGCCGGCAGGAACAGGATGCAGAGCACCACCGGCACGAGGATGGCGAAGCGGTTCTCGGCCTTCCGCACGAAGGCCTGGATGCCGACGACGACGGCCACCGCGGCGATGAGACCGGCCATGATCCGCACGAGGTCGATGTCGGCCAGGATATTGGGCATCATCACGATGATGGCCGACCCGATCAGGGGTCCTGCCCGCGACTTCCGGCCGCCCATCGTCACCGCGAGCAGGAACAGCACGGTGAGCTCGAAGCCGTAGGAGTTCGGCGCGACGTAACGCTCCGACCAGGCGAACAGCGCGCCGGCGAGGCCCGCGAGCGCCGCCGAGACCACGAAGGCGTAGACCTTGTAGCGGTAGACGCTGACGCCCATGCAGTCGCAGGCGATCGGCGAGTCGCGCAGCGCCTCGAAGGCGCGCCCGAACGGCGAGCGCACGATGCGGTTCACCACCGCGATCGTCACCAGCAGGCAGGCGCAGACGAGATAGTAGAATTCGAGCTTGCGGCCGGCCGCGCCCCAGGGTGGGGTGATGCCGAACATCGCGAAGTCGATGACGCGGGCCGGCGGCAGGGTGATGCCGAGCGGCCCGTTGGTGATCGGCGTCAGCTCGTTGATGAAGATCTGGACGATGGTGCCGAAGGCGAGCGTCACCATGGCGAGGTACGGGCCGGTGACCCGCAAGGCCGGCACCGCGAGCAGCAGGCCGAAGGCGGAGGTGACGCCGATTCCGGCGAGGAGCCCCCACCAAATCCCGAGCTTGAAATGCAGGAACAGCACGGCCGCCGCGTAGGCGCCGACGCCGAACAGGCCGGCATGGCCGAGGCTGACCTGGCCGGTATAGCCGACGACGATGTCGAGCCCGAGGATCAGGATCGCGTAGATCGCGATCACCAGCAGCAGGTGGATGTAGTAGCTGCTCGTGACCACGTGCGGGAAGGCGGCGAGGAACACCACGAGGAGCACGGCGCCGAGCGCGCCGACATGCCGGCCGATCCCGGCGGAGGCCGAGGGCGCCGGGGCCGCGGCGGGCGCGAAGGTGGATTGCGCCATCGGCTCAGACTTTCTTGATCACGGCCTTGCCGAACAGCCCCACGGGGCGGATCGACAGCACGACGAGGAGCAGGATCAGGCCCGGCACGTCCTTGTAGCCGGTGGAGATGTAGAAGCCGGTCAGCGTCTCGGCGACGCCGAGGATCAGGCCGCCGACGATGACGCCGAGGCCGGATTCGAGGCCGCCGATGATCGCCACCGCGAAGGCCTTGAGCGCCAGCACCGCGCCCATGGTGGCGCCGGTGAGGGTGACCGGGGCGACGAGCACGCCGGCGAATGCCGCCGTCATCGCGCTGATCGAGTAGGACAGCGTGATGACGCGCTTGGTGTTGATGCCCATCAGGCCGGCGGCGTCGATGTCGTTCGAGGTGGCGATCACCGCCTTGCCCCAGATCGACTTGCGATTGAAGATCTCGACCGCGAGCATCATCAGCAGCGCGCCGGCGATGATCAGCAGCTCCATCGGCAGCATGCGGATGCCGCCGAGCTGGAGCGCCTCCTCGGGCAGCGGCGAGGGGAACTTGAGGTCGTCGCGGCCCCAGATGTTCTCGGCGAGGTTCCGGAAGATGATGCCGAGCGCGATGGTGGCCATGATCCACCCGTACTCGGACTTGATCTTCACCGCCGGGCGCACGCCGAGGCACTCGACGACGGCGCCGAGCGCGAAGCCGAAGACCAGCACCAGCGGGATCATCAGCCAGTAGCCGGTGAACGGCGCCAGCGTGAGGCCGAACAGGGCGCCGAGCGCCAGCGCCTCGCCCTGCCCGAAGTTCAGCGTCTTCGAGGTGGCGAAGGTGAGCTGGTAGCCGAAGGCGATGGCGGCGTAGATCATGCCGACCGCGACGCCGGAGGCGACGAGCTGCAGGAAGATGGTCATCGTGTCACCCGCGCCCGTCCGTGAAGGTCTTTTCGTTCATGCCGCCCGGTTCCGGTTCCGTGCCGGCGCGGGTCCCCTCCCCCGTGCGGGAGGCGCGCGCCGCGACCGCTCGCGATCGCGGCGAGGACCGGCCCGAAGGCCGCGCGCCGCCGGACGCTTGGGGTCAGCGTTCCGGCGGCTTTGGTTCATCCCGCGCAAGCGGCGGGATTCGTCAGTTGGAAGACTTTTCCTTCACGCGCACGACGCCCGCGTTCTTGGCGTCCGCGTCCTTGGCGTAGACGATCTTGCCGTCCTGAACCTTCCCGAACACGACCATGTTGCGCGAGATCGCGTTGTGGTCGGCGGCGGTGAAGGGCTTGTCGTAGGTCGTCACCACGCCCTCGACCTTCTCCTTCAGGTTTTCCAGCGCCTCGCGGATCTTCGGCCCGTCGGTTGAGCCGGCCTGCTTGATCGCGGCGGCGATCAGGAACACCGAGTCGTAGCCCTGCGCGCCGGCGACCGGGGTCGGGATCTTCGTCACGCCGTAGGTCTTGTAGTATTCCTCGAGGAAGGCCTTGCGCTTGGGCAGCGTCTTGTCCTCGATGAAGGTCTGCGGCATCACCACGCCGTTGCCGTTGGCGCCGGCGATGTCGATGAAGCTCTGCATCGAGGCCGGCCACGAGGTGATCATCGGCACCTTCCAGCCGAGCTTGGCCATGCCGTTGGCGATCTGCGCCAGCTCCGGCCCGATGCCGTAGGCGAGGATCACGTCGGCGCCGGCCTGCTGGGCCTTCAGCAGCTGGGCCGTCATGTCGACGTCCTTGATGTTGAACTTCTCGACCACGACCGGCTTCACGCCCTTGGCGCCGAGGTACTTCTCGATGTCCTCGCGGCCGAGCTGGCCGTAATTGGTCGAGTCGGCGAGGATGGCGATCTTCTTGTGGCCCTGCGCGACGGCCTCGTCGACCATCATGCCGGCCTGGAGCACGTCGTAGGCCGAGTTCCGGAAGACGTAGTTGCTGTCGTAGTCCGGCGCCTTGAACTGGTTGGTGATGATCGTGCCGGTGGCGACGTTGTTGAACACCGGGATCTCGGCTTCCTGGTAGAAGCGCTGCGCGGCGAGCGCCACGCCGGTGTTGACGAAGCCCAGGGTCGCGACGACCTTCTCCTTGCTGATGAGCTCCTGCGCCACCTGGGCGCCGACCTCGTTCTTGGCCTCGTCGTCGCGCTCGACGAGCTGGATCTGCCGGCCGAGCACGCCGCCGGCCTTGTTGATCTCGGCGGCCGCCAGGCGCGCGCCGTCGCGCATCGAGACTCCCATCGCCGACGAGCCGCCGGTATAGGGGCCGGTCACGCCGATCTTGATCGGGTCTGCGGCCTGGGACGGCAGGGCGCCGAGCGTGGCCAGTGCGGTCGCGCCGAGCAGGGCGCCGACGAACGCGCGCGTCGTCAGTCTCATGGCTGTTTCCTCCGTGTCCCGATCCGGGCGTTTCTTCTGTCGCGGCGCCTTGTGGCGCCGTCGCGGGCTCTGCGGCCCGAAGTGTCGGGCCCCGGCCCGGGCGCTGGAATATTGTCGAACGTGCGCACGAACGCAACGCGCCGCGCCGGGGCAAACCTACAAATCCAAAGGGTTGTGGGATTTCGCGGCGATCCTCGCACCGCCGCGCCGGCGGATGGGGCCGAGCCGGAATCGCGAAAGCGCGGCCGAACCCTGTTGACCGATCCGCGCTTTCCCCTTAACGGGAGCGCTCCCGAACGACGGACCCCTCCCGAGCGGTCGCCGGCTTCTAGCCGGCCCGGATCGCAGGCGGCCTCCGTCCCTTCGGTGGGGGATAGTTTAACGGTAGAACGGTGGACTCTGACTCCTCTGGTCCTGGTTCGAATCCAGGTCCCCCAGCCACTTGAAATCTCTAAGCTTTTCGCGTTTTCTGACTAGAACATAACGGCACGGTTGGACGCTCAGTTGGGAACTTTCGTTCTCGCTTCGAGCTTCCGGATCGCGCTCTCACCCAACCTAGGATCTCGGTTGAGGTAGTGAGCGTCGAGGATCGAGCGGACGTCCCGGAGCGCATGCCCGGTGATCGTCTCGATCTCGGCCTCGGTGCATTCGGCAAGTGCCAGCCGCGTCACGGCGGTGCCCCGCAGGTCATTGAACGTCACGCCCACGACCCCTGCCCGCTTGCACGCCTTTCGCCAGGACGTGTGAAACCCGTCCGCTGTCCAAGCGTCACCCTTCATGGTGGCGAGGATCGTGGGATGGCGCGGCGCCCGATTGAGAGCCGCCTTCAAAGGGGCGCCGACAGGGACGACGACACGTGTCCCTGTCTTCGATTGCTGCAGCCGAATCACCCGGCCGTCGTAGGCGTGCCACGTGAGCCGCAGGAGGTCGCCTTGCCGCTGGCCGGTCCACAGAGCGAGCGTAAGCGCGAGATGGAGGTGCGCGGGGGCCTCCGCGAGGAAGGCGGCTTCATCGGCCTCAGTCCATACCTTGTCGGCGCGCGTGACCCGGTACAGCCGCCCACCTTTCTCGCACGGGTTTGTGTCGATCAGGCCGCGCTTGACCGACCATGACAGAATCCGCGCGAGCACCGTCCACGCATAGTCAGCCTGTCGGCGCGAACGCTGCGCGAGCTGATCGCGCCATTCGAGGAATTTGGCTCGTGCGCGTCGATCGCTGAGTGCGCCCAACGGAAAGTCGGCGAACTCGCTCTCGATGATCTTGATCTGCCGGACGTAGTCGGCCTTCGTCTGCGCCGATCGGCTCTGAAAATCCTCGCTCGCTTGATAACCCTGCATCAGGGAAAGCAGGACGCCGCGTGGCGGCTGTCGGCGAGCTGAGACGGCTTCGTGGTAGGATGCGAGAAACTCGGGCGTTCCCGGCTCGCCCTTGAGCCTCGGCCCGCCCTTCCAAGCATAATAGTAAGTGGCCGAGGTCCCATCCGCGAGCTTCTTGCGGACAGCGTTCAGGCCTTTAAGGCGTACGCGCATTGCGCCGACCCTTCCAAGCGTCAAAGTCGGATGCGGGCGTGCTCGATACGGCTTGTTCGAAGCTCAAGACGATCTGTCCCTCGACGGTGATCTCTGCCCGCGTTGGCTTCATGCCAGCCGCGAGCGCGCCCTTGAGGGCACGGCTCACATCGGCTTGGCGGAAGCACTGTCGACGGGTTGTCATCGGTGGGTCGGATCTCTTCGAATGCAAGCAATGCGGAAATTGGTGCGGCCTTGTCCGATTGTCCCCCAATTTCCAGTGCGGGCAGGGATCGGACTGTTCGTTTTTGGACTGGCCGCGTCGCCCTCAGCTGCGCCCGCAAACCTTGAATTACTGAATGAAACCGTTGAGGCGGATGCGGGCTACTGCGGCATCACCGAGCGCGGGCATGGCGGCGACGCCAATCAGCGTGTTTCCGCCGGCCGAGGTGGAGACGGCTTTGGTGCCGTCATTCCAGTACAGCTTGCCTCCGATGGCGGGCGTATCACCTGCAGCCTTGGGGAGGTCGAACACGCCTCCGGTGGCGATCTCGACAGGCGTGCCCTGCGCCGCGCTGTAGGCCGCTACGCCGAACAGCGAGCCGACGAGAACGCCGGCGCCGGACATTACTGAATAGGGGGCGGGCACAGTCATCACGTGTCCGTCCTGAACGAAGTTCTTCATCGTCAAAAGCCTTTCGAGGCATGGAGCCGGATCGTCGTGATCCGGCCGGTTGATTGAATGGAGATTCGCCGCTCAACGTCAGCGATGGCAGAGGCAAGTTCAGCGTCGGACTTGAACTTGGTTTCCTGGCCTTCGATCGAAACGCTGAACGTGCCGTTGCTTCGAATGCGACGCAGCTTAGCAAGCTGCGTTTGAAGTTCAGAGATCTCTTCCACGGATCAGGCGCCCGCGTTGCGATACCAGCCGCGGTGGTCGACGAAGCCGCCACCGAAGTCCAAGCGGACCCGGATGCGCATGCCATCGACGGTAAAGCCGAGTTCGCTGGTGAGCTGCGGGCCGGCCTCGCCTTCGAGGTAGGCGTATTCGAGCCCGTCGATCTCTGCCGGATCGGCGACGATATGCCAGGAGCCATCGTCGATCCGAGGGTCGACCACGACCGAGAGGAAGGTGAAGGCGTTACTTCGCACGCTGGCGCGACGACGGGCTGTTCGGCCGGATCAACCACACGCTCGTCATGGCCGACCGCGAGCGGGTCGGTCGAAGCGCTTCACCCACAGCCGCGGTGCTCGATAGCCAGAGCGTGAAGACCACCGAGAGCGGTGGCCCGCGGGGCTACGACGCTGGAAAGAAGGTCAAGGGCCGCAAGCGTCAGGCACTGATCGACACGGACGGGCGCGCTCTCGTGCTCGATCCGCAGGCCGCCGACGTACAGGATCGCGATGGGGCCGGACCGGTGCTGCGCCTGTCGCGGCGGACCTTCCCGTTCATCGCCAAGGCCTTCGCCGATGCAGGCTATGCGGGCGACAAGCCCGCGATGGCCACGATCATCAACGTCGACATCGTGCGCAAACCCAAGGATCAAGTCGGCTTTGCCGTGCACCCTGACCCGGCGTTGGGCAGCACGCGGAACGCGCCCCTCGGCTCCCAAGGATCAGCGCACGCAGTCAGCCTACATCTTTGGGGCGATCTGCCCGGCCCGAGGCGTCGGCGCGGGCCTGGTCATGCCCCGTTGCACCACGTCGGCCATGACCCATCACCTCGAAGAAATCTCCGCAACCGTCACGCCCGGCGCCAACGCTGTCCTCCTGCTCGACCAGGCCGGCTGGCACACCACCAGGAAACTGGCCGTCCCGGACAACATCACCCTGCTGCCTCTTCTGGCTCGTTCGCCCGAACTCAACCCGGTCGAGAACCTCTGGCAGTTCATGCGCGAGAACTGGCTCGGCAACCGGATCTTCCAATCCTACGCCGACATCCTCGACCACTGCTGCGACGCCTGGAACAAGATCGTCGCCCAGCCCTGGCGCATCATGTCCATCGGAATGCGCCGATGGACCCATGGGTTCTGATCAACGAGGGTTGGTATAAGTTCGCGATAGCCCGCATCTCGGGTGCACCCTCACGCAGCACGTAGCCACGGCCCCAGATCGTCTCGATGTAGTTCTTGCCGCCTGATGCGTTGGCGAGCTTCCTGAGCAGCTTGCAGATGAACACGTCGATGATCTTCAACTCGGGCTCGTCTATGCCGCCTTAGAGATGGTTGAGGAACATCTCCTTGGTGATCGTCGTGCCCTTCCGCAGGGCAAGGAGTTCCAGCATCTGGTACTCCTTGCCGGTAAGCGGGACCCGCGTTCCAGCAATCTCGACGACCTTCTGATCGAGATTGATGACCATGCCTTCGATATCGATCACCGACTCGGCGTGCCCTTGCGAGCGGCGGACAATCGCGTGGATGCGGGCGACGAGTTCGTCCCTGTGAAACGGCTTGGTCAGGTAGCCGTCGGCACCGAAGCCGAGCCCCTTCACCTTGTCCTCAATCGTGCTCAAGCCCGAGAGGATCAGGATGGGAGTCTGGATTTTCGCGACGCGAAGGCTGCGCAGCACATCGTAGCCGGACATGTCGGGAAGCGTCAGGTCGAGCAGGATGATGTCGTAGTCGTAGAGCTTGCCGAGACCGATCCCTTCCTCACCGAGGTCGGTGGTGTAGGTCACGAACCGCTCGGATTTGAGCATCAGCTCAACGCTTTGCGCGACAGCCGCATCGTCCTCGACTAGAAGAATACGCATTGCCAACCCCAGAAAATCTAAAAATCTCCTAGAGGCTGTTATGAACTGAAAGGGTGTGGTTTGCGTTTTTGGGCATGAGCGCAGGTCGTGCCGGCTATCCCTCTGACGTGTCCGATGAGGAATGGGCGCTGGTTGCGCCGTATCTGGCGTTGTTGCGGGAGAGTTCAGGTCAGCGCGACCACGAGTTGCGGGAGGTGTTCAACGGCTTGCGGTTCATCGTGAAGACGGGGGCGCCGTGGCGGTTCATGCCGCACGACCTGCCGCCGTGGGCGGCGGTGTACCAGCAGACGCAGCGCTGGCTGGCTGCGGAGTGCTTCACCGATGTGGCCGGGGACCTGCGGGCGGTTCTACGGATAGCGGGGGACCGGGAGCCGGAGCCGTCGGCGGTGATCCTGGACAGCCGAACGCTGCGGTCCTCGCCCGAGAGCGGCGAGCGGGCGGGCTACGACGGGGCCAAGCGCAAGCGGGGTTCGAAGGTGCATCTGGCGGTAGACACGCCCGGCCACGTGGTGGCGCTGCATGTCACCCCGGCCGATGCCGACGATCGCGGCGAGGTCGATCGCCTGACCGGCGCGGTGCAAACGGAGACGGGCGGAAGCGTCGAGACGGGCTTCGTCGATCAGGGCTACACCGGCGCGCGGGCGGCGGACGCGGCCCAGGAACACGGTATCGCCCTGGAGGTGGTCAAGGCGCCCGAGGCCAAACGCGGGTTTGTCCTGCTGCCGCGTCGCTGGGTGGTGGAGCGGTCCTTCGCCTGGGCGACGCGCTGTCGGCGCCTGGTCAAGGATTACGAACGTTATGCCAGCACGCTGGCAGGACTTCATATGGTCGCCTTCGTCTGTCTCATGCTGAAACAGGCAGAACGACTGATGACAGGTTCATAACACGCGCTAAGGCGAAATTTCTGACAAAAGCTTGACGATTAATTCCGGAAATCGTTATGCAAAGCTGGAGATCTTTTAAAGGTAGTACTATGCATGACAGCGCAATTTTCGTCTCGGGGCGAGACGAATTTGAAATGACGGCCGACCTCGTGTCCGCCTTCGTGTCGAACAACAACTTACCCATGTCTGAGTTGCCCGCTCTGATCGCCAGCGTACATGCCGCCTTGGCTGGTCTTGGCAACGAGGCCGCAGCCGAGACCGCTGGCCCTGAGAAGCCGACGCCGGCTCAGATCAGGAAGTCGATCACGCCTGACGCCTTGATCAGCTTCGAGGATGGGAAGTCCTACAAGACACTGAAGCGCCACCTGACGCTGCGCGGCCTGACCCCCGAGGGCTACCGCGCGAAATATGGCTTGGCGTCCGATTACCCGATGACGACGGCCAACTACTCCGCCCAGCGCTCAGCACTCGCTCATGCGCTTGGTCTCGGTCAGCAGCGCCGTAAGATCGCCCCGGAAGCGACAGACGCCCCTGAGGCAGCCCCGAAGGCGCGTGGACGGAAGAAGGTCGCAGAGGCGGCCTGAAGCCGTTCAGCGCCCCGTTCCGGCAAACCGCGGCACCTTCAAGTTCGAGGCGGACTTGATCGTGTCACGGTCGAACCGCCGTCAGGCAGCGGACGGCTTGATCGAACTCTCGTCAGTGCACGCGGTCGAAGTCGCTCGATCCGATACTACTGGCCAGGATCGTTCCGAGTTCAAGCAGCATGACGTTGATCAAGGTCGGCAGGATTGGCGAACCTAGCTCCTTTGTCAAAGATCGAAGCGCCATGAGCGCATCGACCACCCGGTCGATCGTTTGCATCGTATGATCGGTTGCAGCCTCGCCATCCCGGCGCGCTTCCGTCAAGTCCGTCATCAGCCCAATGCAGCGCAAGCCCCGGCCGGTGGGATCAGTCTCGACACGGCCACGTGCGGCGATCCAGTGAACACCGCCCTCTCGGTCGCAGGTTCGAAACTCGGCTTCAAACCGCCCTGCGGTGTTGTGAGCCTTGTGCATGAGCTGAGCGATACGCTCGCGATCTGCCAAATGGACGCCTTTCAGAAGCAATGAGACGGGTACTCCCGATGCACCTTGCGTCTCATCGACGGCAAGCACCCGGGGGAGCGCACCTGTCAGCTCGACGATCTGCGTATCAAGATCCGTTTCCCATGTACCGAGATAGCCCGATGCATCGAGGATGGATTGCAAAGATGCTGGCATGGGCTGCCTCCATAAAAGATTGCGTCGCACATCACAGCCCAGACCCTCAATTAATGCAATCCTCGGGCACGATAGGATTTGTAATACAGCCCCGGGCTGTAGCTACCTTAGAACCCGTCTGGGCGAGGCGTAACGAGAGGGTGAGTACGGGTTCGGGTCAGATGACCGAGGATCGTACACGAAAAAGTTATGCGGTTTTTGCAACCCAGAATTGATCTTTTCCTTGAAACTCAATCGCGCGCAATGCGTATTAGGTTGTGTTCGGGATGGCAGCGACGCCGGCTCGGCTTCCTCCAACCCGAAAGAGACTGCCGAGATGACCCTCACCCATGCGCCGAAGCTCACTACTGATGGCGACCGCTCGATCGGCAGCCGCATCGCGGCGTATCGAACGGCCCAGCGACTGAGCCAGACCGCGCTCGCTCAGGCCCTTGGGGTCACGTTCCAGCAGGTCCAGAAATACGAGAAGGGCCGCAACCGCGTGGGCGCCGCACGTCTTCAGGCCATCGCGGACTTCCTCGGCGTACCGGTCTCGACCTTCTTCGACGATCCGGCTGAGGCCGTCGACGGCCGCGCGTCGATCCAGCACCTGCTGCAGGACCCGGAGGTGATGGAACTGGTCCAGACCTTCGCTACCATCTCCGACAAGGTGACGCGCAGCAGCGTGCTCTCCATCGTCAAGGCTGCTGCCAGCCTGCAGACGGTATCAAGCGACGCCATGAATTGAACGATGACGCCCCGTGCAGGGTCTGTACGACCTCAGGCGCCCTGCTTGCTTGCCCTCACGCGCTCCAGGGCACGAGCGCTCTCGCGTTCGAACTGGCGCGGCGTCATCGCGCCTGCATCCACGCGTCGGGCCAGCTGCGTCCGGTAGGTGATCGCGGCTTCCTGATCGGGGCTGAGCGTCACGTTTGCCCGCACAGCAGCCCCCGTGCGCTCCGCCCACTCCGTATACGAGATGCGCTTTGTGTCACGATCGGCGCGAAGGCGTGCGATGTCCTCTTGGAACACAGCTGTCTGCTGCGGGCCCGGCGTAGCAGTTTGGCAGGCGGCCAAACTGATCGAGGCGATAAGAACAGCAGTAATTTTTCGATACATCGTAGTCCCCTCTAAATCAGGGACTTGAACGCTTGTCGATAATTAAGCGATGCCCACAATGCAACACTCCAAAAAAATCGGCGGACACCTTGGAAGAGCTTAGCTTGATAGGCGAAAACACCAAAGATCCGTGGCCTGCCTCCACTCGGTAACCTGGGTTCGCAGTTGGTGCATCTTCGGTCGTGTGACGATGGCAGGGCGAGCGGACGGCACTGATCCGCTCGGTTCTCTTGGCCAGATGACGACCTCCGGCGCAAGCGACATGTAGTCGAACGACAAGTGCGGCCGGAGAGTGTTATATTATCTCCACTATTAATCGATCTCGATAATAGATTTATTAATGGTTTATAACACCTAGCCGTGGAGAATTTCTTTCCGAAGCTTCGCATTACAGATTTTGCAGTGATCGATCTCCCGCGAAATGCCCGGCTCTATGTAGGCGCTCTACGATTGATTGATTTCGAAGCGTACAACGATATCGCGTTCGTCGCGGGATGTCCGCGTCGGGCTCAAAGGCCAGGGTACGCTGTCGACCCCGAACCGAAGTTGCCTCACGCCCGACGAATGGCTGCTTTCGGGCATCGTCGATGCGGGCCTGGACGGCGAGGTTGGGTCGAGACCCGTCCGTCTTCTCTATGGCCGGGTTGGGTGGCTTTTTGCCGGTCCGCTTTTGGATGAGATAGAATGTGAAGCGGACATTTGTGCGAGAGGTGGCATCCTGAACGCAGTCGTGGACTATCCCGACGAGTGTAGCCGGTCGCATCACGTGAAAGGAGGATGGTTCCGTGTCATGGCGCTACGTGCGGTCAAATTTTAGTTAAGATATCGAGTTGGCTGTGTGCTGTGCTGGATACAATGAATCTCTCGTCCAGCATTTTCATCAAGAAGCGCAGATCAGCTTCGTTCTGACCGGTTGGCGTCAGTTCCTGGTCGGCGGCCGCTACATCGATGTACCGGCTGGAAGCTCCTGCATCATGCCTGCGGGTGTCCCACACCAGGGGATTGATTGTGCTCCAGACACGGTATCCCTCAATCTCTACGTTCTCTCTGACCACTCCATAGCCCTGATGAGCATGACGAGGCCGCTGGCGGAACTCTTCCCAGATATGCCTTCCTCTACCAGGGATGCGTCAATCGCTTGCGTCGCAGCCCAGGCTGGCTTGAGCCGAGAGGGTTTCACGCGCCGCTTCTCGCGCCACCACGGCATGCCACCTCATGCTTTCAGACGCATGCTCCGCCTCAATAATGCCCGTCAGATGCTACGGACGGGTACGCCCCCCGCAGAGGTGGCTGCGGCGACAGATTTTGCTGACCAAAGCCATTTCGGCCCCTGGTTCAGGCATGCCTTTGGGACCACCCCCTCCCGCTACCAGCTTGCCTGAGAGCGGTCACAAACGTTCCAGACATCTCGTCTCGCAGCCATCACAACCGGTGCTGGAGGTGCGTGATGGATTGGATGACGACACTGTTTCTGATGGGGGCAGGAGCGGTTGGCGGCGTGATCAACGCGGTAGCGGGCGGCGCGACGCTGATCACGTTTCCAGCTATGCTCCAAGTCGGCCTGCCTCCCGTGATCGCCAATGCTTCGAATGCCGTGGTCATCATGCCGGGTCATCTTATCGCTGTCCTCGCGGACCCTGGTCGATGGCCGCCCTTTGACCGCCGCCTCGGGTGGCTGACCGCCGCATCCCTCCTCGGAGGCGCGTCAGGTGCACTTCTCCTGCTCTGGCTTCCCGAAGCCCTGTTCACCGGCCCTGTGCCGGTGCTCATCGCGTTCGCCACGATCTTGTTTGCGTTCGCACCAACGATACAGGCCCACCAGGCGGAATTTGGCCCGAGACCCGTCGATACGATGACTGGTCCTGCGATGATCGGAGTGTCTTCCATCTATGGCGGCTTCTTCGGTGCGGGGCTCGGTGTCATCCTGACTGCACTTTTGTCGATCAGTGTCAGCCAGGATATTCGCACGGTTAATACCAATCCTCACTGATTAGAACTCATGGGCCCAGGCGCGCAGTCCGATCGACATGATGCGCCAGAGGCGGTCGATGAGGGTATTCCAGGCGTCGCAGCAGTGGTCGAGGATGTCGGCGTAGGATGTGAAGACGCGGTTGCCGAGCCAGTCGTCACGCATGAACTGCCACAGGTTCTCCACGGGGCTGAGTTCGGGGTTGAGTTCGGGGGAGCGGGCGGGCAGGGGCAGCAGCGTGATGTTGGCGGGCACAGCGAGCTTCGTGGTCGTGTGCCAGCCGGCTTGATCGAGCCGCAGGACGGCATGCGCGCCGGGGGCGACAGCCTGGGCGATCTCTTCGAGGTGCAGAGCCATCGCTTCGGTGGTGCAGCGAGGCATGACGAGGCCGGCCCCGGTGCCTCTGGCCGGGCAGATCGCCCCGAATAGGTAGGCCGGGTGCGTTGGTCCTTGGGTGCCGCGGGGCGCGTGCCGCGTTTGGCCCAGCGCCGGGTGATCGTGTTCTTCTGGCCGACCCGGGCCTCGTCGGCGAACCAGATCTCCATCGGCTTGCCGCCGACGGCCTGCGCGATCGCCTCCAGGCGGGCGGGGAAGCTTTTTTAAAAACCGGGATGGCGTCCGGATCCTGGGCGTGGTGGCGCGGGCGGGCCGAGAGTTTGCGGTAGCCCATGGCGGGACTGTCAGGAATTTCGT
>NZ_BPQG01000061.1 GCF_022179125.1 Methylobacterium cerastii | reverse complement strand
ACGAAATTCCTGACAGTCCCGGGCGGGCCGAGAGTTTGCGGTAGCCCATGGCCCGTAGCACCCGGCTCGGCGTCTGCTCGGACACCGACACGCCGTGATCCTCGGACAGGATCTGGGCCAGATCGCACAACCGCCAGCGCACCACACCGTGTGCGGCCGGCGTCGGTCCCTGGTCGACCAGCGCCTTGAGGACATCGCGCTGGTCGGCGTTCAGGCGCGGCCGGGCCCCGGGGGCCTTGCCGTCGACCAGCCCGTCCGGTCCATCGGCGTTGAAGGCCACGACCCAGTCGCGCACCGTCTGCAACCCGACCCCGCCGATCTCGGCCGCCTCCAAGCGCAAACCACCCGCGGCAATCACCGACAGCGCCAACAGGCGGCGGGTCTGCGCCGGATCACGCGAACCCTTGGCCAGACCGCGCAAGGCCTCGGCATCGAAGTCCGACCGCAGCGGCACCGGTGCAGCCATCGCATCCTCCTCAGGCTCCAAACCCAAGGAAAGAATCACGACCGAGATGCCGACGCTACCCCACAAGAGTCCTGCTCAGCGAGGCTTGGTATAACTCGCTAAAATTATGTATTCGCCGCCATACGCCACGAGGGCCAAACGTGGTGAGGCCACGACGCGACGTGCAAGATCACGATCCGAAGCATACCACAGATTGAAAGAACGACATTTTACACAATCGGAATGCGAGGTGCCGTCCCGATCTGTATTTCGACGCGTTCCTCGACTGGGCGGGCGAAACAGATTGCTACATCCGTCAGTAAGATAGCTAAAGGCCAGTCGATTCGTTGCCGTCATGCAACAGCGGCGTCGCACGAGGTCTTGGCGGACGATTCGACATTGCTTGGGGGAACCGGTTCGCACACAGTAATTGGGCTCTGGGGGGCATCGCAAAAGCGGGCCCGATGAGCCCGCACCTAAAAAGCGGGCCGCACAAGAAACGTACGTCGCGATCGGCCCCGGCCGCGCGACCGTACGATCCTCGGGTCTCGAAGCTTTTGTGATATCTATGTCGCTCTTGAAGATGACCCTGCTCGCTTCGGCCGCCGGCTTCGCCGCCGTCGCCGGCGCGCAGGCTGCCGATCTGCCGGTCAAGAAGGCCGCCCCGATCGAATACGTCCGCGTCTGCACCGCCTACGGCGCCGGCTTCTTCTACATCCCCGGCACCGACACCTGCATCCGCCTCTCGGGCCGCGCCCGCTTCGAGACCGGCTACCAGACCAGCAACTCCCGCGCCGCCGGCAACGGCGACCTGACCGGCTACCAGGGCCGCATGCGCATCAACGTCGATGCCCGCACCCAGACCGCCTACGGCACGCTCCGCGCCTTCATCCGCCTCGATGCCGGCAGCCGCTCCGGCTACGCGGGCGTCGGCACCTCCGGGACCCAGCAGCGCCAGGGCGCGGCCTTCGTCGGCACCGGCGTCGACGGCTTCGGCCGCCTGCAGCAGTACTCGAACGTCGACAAGGCCTTCGTGCAGTTCGCCGGCTTCACCGCCGGTCGCGCCGCGTCGTTCTTCGACTTCTACGCCCACGACTTCGAGTTCATCGGTGGCACCGCCGGCTCCGACACGGCCTCGACCAACCTCGCCGCCTACACCGCGACGCTCGGCAACGGCTTCTCGGCCACGCTCTCGGTGGAAGACCCGGTCTATCGCCGCACGCCGATCTTCTCGCCCACCGTCAACGTGGCTGGCGTCACGGTCAACGCAGCGGTCGCGAACTTCGGTCTCACGGTCTCGCCTGTGCCGGTCTTCATCGGCTACACCGGTGCGGTCCCGACCCGCTACAGCACCATCGATGCGATCGAGCGCAGCCGGATGCCCGACTTCGTCGGCGCTGTCCGATACGACGCAGCGTGGGGCTCTGCCCAGCTCTCGGCCGCCGTGCACGAGCTGAACGTCGGCAACGTCGCTGCTGGCGCCGGCACCGGTGCCGGCACGAACGTCAGCATCGCCCACACCAACAACGCCTACGGCTACGCCGTGCAGGGCGGCGTGAAGGTCAACCTGCCGTTCATCGCCCCCGGCGACACCCTCTACCTGCAGGGCGCCTACGGCAACGGTGCGCAGCTCTACACCGGCTACTCCTCGCTCACCGGCTCGTTCACGCAGAGCACGATCGCCATGCAGGGCCAGAAGTTCGCGCAGTTCTTCTCCGACGCGACGATCAACCCGTACACCGGCCAGCTCTCGACCTCTGAAAGCTTCACCGCCGTCGCCTCGATGCTGCACTACTGGTCGCCCGAGTGGCGTTCGGCGTTCTTCGGCTCCTACGGCGAGCAGTCGTTCTCGGCAGGCGCCCGCGCCGGCCAGGGCGACGCCTACTCGCTCTACACCACCAACCCAATCGGCAACCCTGCAGCCCTCGTTAACTTCGGCGCCAGCTCCGTCGGCACCCCGGGCACCCGTTTCTACAACCTCAGCCAGGCGCTCCGCGACACCTACCAGTTCGTCGCCGGCGCGAGCCTGATCTGGTCGCCGGTCAAGGACCTCGATATCGGTGTGGAAGGCTTCTACACCCTGATCGGCGTCAAGAACGGCCGCGTGATCGACAACGACAAGGATCCGACCGCCTACTCGACCGCCCGTGTCGCCGCGATCAACGCCGGCGGGTTCGTGCGCACCACCAGCAGCGACAACGTCTCGCAGGTCCGTATCCGCGTCCAGCGCGACTTCTAAGTCAGGCAGAGACGTCGCGCGGTCCCCGAGGGAACCGCGCGACGCGGGGCTTCGAGAGACCTACGGCACGATCGAGGCCCGGCTGCCGCAGCCGGGCCTTTTTCGTGCCGGGCCGTGCGCGTCGTCGCAGGTTTGAGACAGTCGCGGCGGTCTCTCCACCGGCACGTGCGGGAGGCATTGACCTTCGAAGCCGCTTCGGGCTGAGATCAAAGCGTCGCCGGCAACGTCCGGCCCGCCCGAGTCGGACCGAACGCGGTCTCATCCGTCCGCGATCCGATCTCGATGTGCCGCACGCCCGGCAGGTCGCCGCCGGCGGCAGGACTGGACCGGCCCGCCAAGAGGCCGGATCTTCGGAGGAAACCCCGTGACGCGCCCCACCTCACCGCCGCTCGCGGATCGACCTGTCTCGGCCTCGGAGCCGTCGCGCCGGTTCTGGCCTCTCGGCTGGTGGCGGCTGGTCGACACCCAGATCGGCATCATTCCGCTGCCGATCTATGTGATCGTCGCGGTGCTCCTGGCGATCCTGACCGCCGAGGGCGAGATCCGCCCCGACGGCCCGACGATGATCGCCGTGCTGGTGCTCGGCGGCTTCACCTGCGCCGAGATCGGCAAGCGACTGCCGATCCTGCGCAACATCGGCGCGGGGGCGATCTTCGCGACCTTCGTGCCGTCGGCGCTTGTCTATTACAAGTTGATCCCGCCGCAGGTCGAGAAGGCGATCGTCGACTTCACGAAGTTCACCAACTTCCTCTACATCTACATCGCGGCGATCATCGTCGGCTCCATCCTCGGGATGGACCGGGACGTCCTGATCAAGGGCTTCCTGAAGATCTTCGTGCCGCTGGCTGTGGGTTCGGTTGTCGCGGCCGCGGTCGGGACGCTCGTCGGGACGACGCTGGGCCTGGGCGCCCACCACACCTTCTTCTACATCGTCGTGCCGATCATGGCCGGCGGCGTCGGCGAGGGCGCGATCCCGCTCTCGATCGGCTACGCCCAGATCCTCGGCCAGCCGCAGGGCGACGTGTTCGCCCAGGTGCTGCCGCCGGTGATGCTCGGCAGCCTCACGGCGATCATCCTCTCGGGCACCCTGAACTTCGTCGGCAAGCGCTATCCCGGCCTGACCGGCGAGGGAAAGCTTCAGCCCGACCACGACGGGACGCCCCCCGGCGACGCGGTCGCGAAGGAGGAGGCCAATTCCGGCCAGGTCGACGTCTCGACCATCGCCGCCGCCGGGCTCACCGCGATCACCCTCTATCTCCTCGGCGTGATGGCCCACCACCTCACCGGCCTGCCGGCGCCCGTGGCGATGCTGTTCCTGGCGGTGCTGGCCAAGCTCTCGAGCGCGGTCTCGCCCCATCTCCAGGCCGGCGGCTTCGTGGTCTACAAGTTCGTGCAGACCGGCATGACCTATCCGCTGCTCTTCGCCATCGGCGTCGCGCTCACCCCGTGGGACAAGCTGATGGCGGCCTTCACCGTCACCAACCTGATCACCATCGTCGCCACCGTGACCACGCTGATGGGCACCGGCTTCGTCGTCGGGCGCCTGCTCGGGATGTACCCGATCGAGACCGCGATCGTGAACGCCTGCCATTCGGGGCAGGGCGGCACCGGCGACGTGGCGATCCTCACGGCCTCCAACCGGATGGCGCTGATGCCGTTCGCCCAGATCGCCACGCGGATCGGCGGCGCGCTCACGGTGACCGGCACCCTGATCACCCTGAAATGGCTGACCGGCATCGCGGGCTGACCTGGCCCATGAGCGCGGGAACCGGTGCGCTAAATACAACCCAGGGTTAATATCACCTTCACCCTCTGCCGCCACTCTGGTTCGGGACCGCCGCCGGCGGCCCGAATCGGAACGCTCCCTGATGCTCGCGACAGCCCGAGACCTCATCCGGCCGAACCGCTCCGGCACGATCCGCCCGCGCGACGCCGAAGCCCGCCACGCGTCCGGGCTCGTCGGCCGCGATGCGCTCGTCTGGCGGCTTCGGGTCCTGGTGACCGAAGCGCGGCAGCCGGTGTGCCTGACCGGCCCGGCAGGCAGCGGCAGCACCGCGATCGCCGCCGCCGTCGCCGACGCGCTGGCGCGCCGGACCCGCGTGCTCGGCCTGCGCTGCACGCCCGAGACCACCTTCGCGCGTCTCACGGAGATCCTGGCCGAAGGCCTTGACGCCAGTGATGTTTCCGGCCCCGTCGCCATCGTACTTACCGATATCGGGGCGGTCGCCGAGCCCAACTTCCTGCGGGCGCTCGCGCATCTCGCGGCCGGGATGCCGCAGCTCGGCTGGCTGGTCGCTGGCGCGCCCAAAAGCGTCGCCGGGGCGCAGGCGGTCCCGATCCCGTTGCTCTCCGAATCGGAGACCGCCGCCGCCTTGGAGGCGGTCGTCGCCCGGCGCGCGGCCGCGATCTCGAAGATCGGCCGCAGCGCGGCGGCGACGCTGTGTCGAGGCCTGCCGGGCCTCGCCGACCGCCTCGTCGCGGAGGCCTGGGCGGCCGCCGGCACGGCGGGCGACGACGCCATCGGCCTGCCGCACCTGCGCGCGGCCGCCCGCGCCCTGGTCGGACCCGAGGTCGCCCTGGACGCGCCGCCCCTGCTCCGCGCCGCCGCCCGCACGCCGACCGATCCCGACGGCAGCTTCCCGCGCGCCGCCCTGGCGATCGCGCTCGAACGCGCCGGCGAGGCGACGGACCGTGGCTTCGCGCCGGACCGCGACCCCGCCCTGGTCGCGACCGGCCGCGGGCGCCTGCGCTTCGCCGACGACGCGACCGCCGCCCGCCTCCTGCTGTCGGAATTCGGCTGGACGTTCCATCGCGGATGACCGAGGGGGCCGGCCCCCCTCGGCCTCTTGGGGGCCCGGGATGGTGGGTCCCTCAGTGCGACTTCACCAATCCGCGCACGGGCTCCGCCGCCGTGTCGCGGGCCGGGAAGGCGCGGCGCATCGCGTCCACGAAGGCGGTGGCCGGGCCGTCCCAGTCGTGGCGGGCGACGTGGGCGCGGGCGCGGGCCGCGTCGAAAGGCAGGCGCCCCTCCACCGCCGCCTGCATCAGGGCGGCGAGGCGCTCGATGCGGTCCGGCGCGTCGAGGTCGAAGTAGCTCGCCGCGTCGCCGCCCGATTCGGGGATGGCGGTGACGTTCGAGGCGATCACCGGCGTGCCGAGCGCCAGGCTCTCCAGAACCGGGATGCCCCAGCCCTCGCCGGCGCTCGGGAACACCAGGGCGGCGGCGTTGGCGTAGAGGTCGCCGAGGCCGCGGTCGTCGATTCCGGCCACGTGCACCACGTCCGCCATCGACGAGAGCCGCGCCAGCGTCTCCGGGTTCTCCCCGTCGGGCTTGCCCACCACCACGAGGCGGGCGGCGCCGGGGCTGAGCCGCGCGAAGGCGTCCAGCGTCAGCGCGAGGTTCTTCCGCGGCTCCAGCCGCCCGACCATCATCAGGTAGGGGCGCCCGTCGCGGATCGGCGACCGGGTGATCGCCCCGGTGCGGGGCGGACTCGTCCCGCAGCGCACCTCGACGATGCGGTCCGGATCGATCCGGTAGGTCCGGGCGATCGAATCGCGGCTGTAGCGCGAGATCGTCACGACGAGGCGGGCGCGCTTGGCGCCGAGCCGCGTCAGCAGGCGGGTGCGCCAGCGCATGCCGAAGGCGAAGAACGCCGGATGGGTCTCGAACAGGATGTCGTGGACGACGACGACCTGGCGCGCGCCCGGCACCAGCGGCGGGGCGATGTAGGTGGTCAGCAGGGCGTCGATCCGGTCGCGGTGCACGAGCCAGGGCCAGACCGCCAGCAACCGCAGGGCGCGGGGCACACGCGGCAGCCGGACGTGCTCGACGTTTGCGCCCGCAATCATCGTCGCGGCGCGCACGGGGTCGTCGGAATAGATCACGTAGGTGGCGTCCGGGTGGCGCGCGACCGCGCGGCCGACCACGTTGACGAGCCAGGTGCGGCTGCCCTGCATCTTGCCGACGAGGACGTGGGCGTCGATTCCGATCCGGGTCATGTCACGGGCTCCGATAGGCGCCGAAGGTCGGGGCCTCGTTGGGGGCGTAGGGGCGGCCGATCAGGTCCCGCGTCGCACCGAGCGGGATGCCGGGACGCGAAAGCGCACGCGTCAGCGCGAAGCCGTTCGCGAAGGGCTTCGTGGGGTCGGCGAAGGCCGGCGCCTCGGTGAGGTCCGGCGCGGGCGCTCCCAGCGGCAGCGACGCGCCGTCGTCGGTGCGTGCGGCGCCGTAGGCGTAGAGCCAGCCGCCGGGCGCGTGCCGCAGCAGGTTGGGGCCGATGGCGTTGCCGCGGCCGGTGCTCGTCGCCTCGACGACGATGGCGGCGACGCCGCCCCGTGTCGCAACAACGATGTTGTTCAGCACCCGGTTGTCGACCGTGCGGCCGACCTGCTTCGTGTAGTCGCTGGCCAGCACGATCTCGCCCTTGTAGGCGTGCCGCCCGCCGGAATCGGCCATGTTGCCGACGACGGTGTTGTTGGACACGAGGGTCCGTCCGGCGTCGAACAGGTTGATGCCGGCGCCGTCGTTGCCGGTCGTCACGTTGAAGGCGACGAGGTTGTCGTCGCACCACTGATCGACCTGGATGCCGTTGCCGTCCTGGCCCGTCGTCTCCCGCTGCCCGGTGACGACGTTGTAGCGGATGGTGTTGCGGTCGCCCGCGTCCTGCCCCGCATCCTTGGCGTAGACGTGGATGCCCGAGGTGCCCGACATCGAGACGCCGTTGTCGTGGACCCGGTTGCCCTCGACGACGTAGCCCGACCCGTTGATCTCCATCCCGTGGATGCCGCTGCCGGAGACCGTGTTGCTCGCGATGATCGTCGGGTCGTCGGGGGGCGCGTTGATCACGTCCACGGCGATGCCGTGGGTCTTGTTGCCGGTGAGCCGGTTGCCGAGGATGCGGTGCCCCGCCCCGGAGCCGTCGCCGATCCAGATGCCCAGCCCCGAGGCGTCCACCGCCGAATCCCGGACGGTGACGTGGTGGCTGCCCCGGCGCAGGATGAAGCCGGAATTCACCGCCCCCCGCACCGTCAGCCCGGACACGGTGACGTAGGCCGCGTCCTCGAACACCACCGAGTTCGACAGCACCGGCTCGGTGCCGGGCACAGCAGCCACCGTCACCGGCGCCTCGGCGGTGCCGCGGGCGCTGACGACGACCACGCCGTCGAAGCGGCCGCCCTTGACCAGCACCGCGCTGCCGGCCGCCAGGCTCGCGAAGGGCACGGCGGACAGCGCCGCCACCGTCCGGTAGCCGGGCATCGTCGCGCCCGCCGGGTCGACGAGGATGCGCTGCAGGCTGGGGGGCTCCGCCGGCTGGCAGGCGGTGGAGGCCGCCAGCATAGGCAGGAGCGCGACGATCGCCGTCGCCCGGAGGCGGATGCTCATGCGGCCTCCGCGAAAGCGCGGGCGATGGCGAGCCGCTTGCGGCGCTGGAACAGCCGCCGCCACACCGTCCGCCCGGCGGCCGGGCTGAGGCGGGTGAGCGAGCGCGCCGCCGCGCGCCAGCCGGGCAGGGCGACCTCCGGCATCACGAGGTCGGCCAGCGCGTGGCGGCGCGCGCGACCGAAGGGTTCTGGGCCGACGAGCCCGAGGCGGGCGAGGTCCAGGGCGAGGTCGGGGCGCTTGCGGTACCACAGCACCAGGGCCGCCCCCTCGCGCTCGGCGATCGCCAAGTAGGCCGCCTCGTCGAGGAAGTGGTGGTGGTAGGCCAGCGCCTGCGGCTCGTAGAACAGGCGCATCCCGCGCCGCGCCAGCCGCTCGCCGAGCTCGATGTCCTCGTGCCAGGTCAACTGCTGATCGAAGCCGCCGGCCTCGCGCAGAAAGCCGGCATCGACGCTGACGTTGCAGGTCAGGAACGCGTCCCAGCCGAGCTCGACCTTGCCGGCGAGCGCGTCGTAGGAGGCGTCGTGGTGGAGCGCCGCGAACGGCGAGAACGGCAGCGCCGGGTCGATCGTCATCCGCCCGAGGATCGCCGTCTCGCGCCCCCCCCGCCGGGCGTGGGCCGCCAGGTGCGCCGCGACGAGGTTCGGGCCGGGGATTGTGTCGTCGTTGACGACGAGCAGGCGCGTGCCGCGGGCGGCCTCAATCGACCGGTTGCGGGCGGCGTTCGCCCCCGCGTTCTCCTGGCGCAGGTGCACCACCGGCCGCCGAGCGGTCGCGACCGCCCGGCTGATCACCGCGCCGGTGCCGTCGAGGGAGCCGTCGTCGCAGACCACGATCTCGAAGGCGGCTTCCGTCTCCTGGCGATCGAAGGCGGCGAGGGTCAGCCGCAAGGTCTCGGCGCGGCCGTAGGTCGGGATGATCACCGACAGGATCGGGGTGTCGGCGGGCGTGTCCGGCGTCATGACGAGGCTTCCGGGCTGGAGAGTTGCGGGCTGGAGAGTTGCGGGCTGGAGAGTTGCGGGCTGGAGAGTTGCCGGCTGGAGAATTGCGGGCTGGAGAATTGCGGGCTGGTGAGGGAGGGGCCGGCGAGGGGATCGCGCGGGCGCAGCCAAAGGCCGCCGGCGAGCGCGAGCAGCGCGCCGGCCGGCAGGGTGACGGGGGCGAGGGCGGCCGGGCTCGCGAGGACGCAGGTCGCCATGGCGAGGGTCGGCACCAGGATCGCCGGCCAGTCGCGGGGCAGGAGCGGTGCCCCGACGGACCGGCGGAACGCGAACACAACCACCGCGAGCATCGCGAACTCGGCGGCGAGCGCCGCGAGCGCGGCGCCCGTCGCGCCGGCCCGCGGCACCAGCACGAGGCAGAGGACGGCGTTCACCGCGCAGCCGGCGGCGCTGAACGGCACCGCGAAGCCGGTGCGGCCGAGCGCGACCAGGGCCGAGAACAGGATCGTCGCGGCGATCATCGCCGCCGCCATCAGCGCGGCGATGCGCAGGACCGGCACGCTGGCCGCGTAGTCCGGCCCGAACAGCAGGCGGACCAGCGGGTCGGCCAGCACCCAGGCCGCGATCACGCCGGGGCCGGCGACGGACAGGACGAGGCGCAGCGCAAGGCGGGTCTGCGCCGGCAGGGTGCCGGCGCCGACGGCGCGCCCGAACACCGGCAGCAGCGGCGCGGCCAAGGTGATCGCGACGGCGACCCCGAGCTCGAAGAAGCGGTAGCCGGCGGTGAACAGCCCGACCTCGGCCGCCCCCGCGAAGGCGGCGAGCGCGAGCAGGCCGATGCGGGCGTTGAGCGTGCCGAGCGCGTTCGAGACGCCGACGCCAGCCGCCCCGCGGATCGTGGCGAGGCCGTCCGTAAGAGCGGCGACGCGCAGCGGCACGAGCCGTCCGGCGAGCACCAGGGCGATGGCGCCGTAGGCCGTCCCGGCCGCCACCGCGACCAGGGGCAACACCGCCTCCGGCGCGTCGAGGGCCAGCGCCAGCGCGGTCCCGACGACCAGCACGGCGGCGTTGCCGAGGGAGGGATAGGCCGACCAGCCGGGCCGGCCGCAGACCTGGAACAGCGCGTCGAGGAAGCGGGCGGCCACGAGCGGCATGGCGAGCGCCGCCAGCGTCAGCGCGGGCCGCGTCGGCGCCGGCAGCAGCGGCAGGGCGCAGAGCAGCGCGAGGCCCGTTCCCGCCCCGAGGATCAGCCGGGCGGAGAGCATGGCGGCGAGGGCGGCGGCCCGCGCGGCGGGCTCGCAGGCGCCGATGCGGGCGGCGAAGGTCAGCGTCGTGCCGAAGTCGGCGGCGATCAGGGCGATCGCCAGGGCGGCGAGCGCGATGCCGTAATGGCCGAGCACCACCGGCCCGGCGACCTTCGCCACCATCACGAAGGCCGCGAAGCCTGCCAGCAGGTAGATCCCGCGGCCGGCCGCCTGCCCGACGAGGTTGATGCCGTAGCGCATCCCCCTCCGGTCTTGGCCCGTGTCGGTTCGATTCACCACCATACGCATCTTTCGGTGATTTTCGCCGGAAGAATGCTACCTACGATTGTAGGATCGCACGGCCCGGACGGGCATACCGCGAAAACGCCCTATGGTTGCGTCTATAAGTATTATACAACCGTAAAGAGAGTGGCATGCCCAAGTCAGCCGACGTGCTCGCAGCCCGTGACCTCGCCGGAACCGATTCAGGCGGCGTCGCCGCGATCTCCTGGGCGGAGACGCGCGCGGCGCTCCGCGCCGACCGGGCGCATTGGGCGCGCCGCATGCCCGGACCGGTGCGCCTGCGCCGCGGCTACCAGGCGATCTGGCTCTATCGGATGTCGCGCTACGCCCACGAGAACGGCTGGCGGATGGCGGCGTGGCTGCTCTGGATCGTCAACGGCTGGCTGACGGGCTCGGACATCCCGCCCTCGACCCGGATCGCCGGCGGGATGTTCCTGCCCCATCCCTACGGCACGATCATCGCGGGCGCCGTCGGGCGCGACGCCGCCTTCGGCTTCCAGGCCTCGATCGGCGGCCTCTACAAGACGCCGGACCGCGACGTCGGCGGCGGCCCCGGCCTGCCCCGCCTCGGCGACGACGTCGTCCTCGAGCCGGCCTCGATCGTGCTCGGCGCGGTGCTGATCGGCGACCGCGCCCGTGTCGGGCCGCGCTGCCTCGTGCTCAAGGACATCGAACCCGACACCGACCTGGCGCCGACTGACTGGCGCGCGCTGCCGGGACGGGGCGTCGCGTCGTGAGCGACGCCCGGCCCCTGCCCGAACCGAACCTCGACCACGCCCGCCCGGCGGTGATGCGGCGGATGCTGGCCGCCGACCTCGCGCGGATCGTGCGCCAGATCAGCGGCGACAGGCCGATGTCGCGCGCGCGCGCGGCGATGATGGTGCTGCTGCCGGCGATGCAATGCGCCGCGTTCCACCGGGTCGCCCACCTGCTGCACCTGCGCGGATGGCGGCGGAGCGCTGCCGCCGTCGCCGGGCTGTCGACGCGCCTCACGGGCGCCTCCTTTCACCCGGGATCGCGGATCGGCCCCGGCTTGTTCGTGCCCCACCCGGCCCGGATCGGCTTCTGCGGCACGGCGGGGCGCGACCTCGTGATCCTGCCGGCGGTAGTGGTCGCGCCCGCGCGCCCGGTGCTGGCCGCCGACCCGTTCCCCGCGGACGCGCCGCGCCTCGGCGACGGCGTCGTGGTCGGCGCCCATTCGCTCGTCCTCGGGGCGGTGACGGTCGGCGACGGGGCGATGGTCGGCGTCGGGGTCGCCACCCTGCGGGACATCCCGGCCGGGACCGTATCGGTCCAGCGCCTGCGCCAGACCAGCGTCCCGACCCGCGAGCCGGATCCTGTGGTCGCCGAAGACATCACGATCGCGCAAGCCTCCGGGCCCGCCCGGGACAGGAGCGCCGCATGAGACGCCCCCGTAACCTCTATCACCGGGCCGGGGGCCATCCCGTGGCCTCAGCCCGCGACCTCGACGCGGGCCGCGGCCCGGCGGCGGGCGCGGGTTTCGGGGAGCTGCGCCCGCAGCACCCGCTCGTAGGCGTCGACGATGCCGTCCCAGGCAAAGGCCTCGGCGTGACGTGCCCGCGCGCCGGACGACATCGCCGCGAGCTGCCCGGCCGGGGCGCGGGCGAGCCGCACGATGCCGTGGCGCAACTCGGTCTCGTCGCCGAAAAAGGCGGCGTCGGGTCCGGCCACCCAGCGGTTGAAGACGTTGTCGTGGGCGAGCACCGGCGAACCGGCGCCGAGCGCCTCGACCAGCGAGGGGTTGGTGCCGCCGACCGTGTGGCCGTGGATATGGAAGCGGGCGTGCCGGCGCAAAGCCGCGACGCGGTCCGCCTCGTAGATCGCGCCGGCGAAGATCACGTCCGGCCCGGCGGCCGCGCGCACCGCCCGGTGGTAGGCGTCCGCCTCCGAGAGTTTGCCGAGCACCACCAGGGGCAGGCCGGGGCTCACCTCGCTCCAGGCGCGGACCACCTGCAGCACAAGGTTCTCGGGCACGATGCGGGCGATGGCCAAGCCGTAACGCTGCGGCTCAACCCCGAGGGCGGCCAGCGATGTTGCCGGCGCGTCGGCCACGGGGTCGGCCCCGTAGGCGATGGTGGTGATGCGCCGCGTCGCGTTTACGCGGGCGAGGTGCCGGGCGATCTCGGGATGGTCGGCGACGAGGTGCGTCGAGAACAGGCTGCCGCAATGCTCGTTCAGCCAGAACCACACCTTGGCGGGCCTCGACCAGCGGTCCCGGCGCCACTCGATCCCGTCCATGTTCATCACGCTGCGCTTTCCGGTCAGCCGGTAGAGCAGGGAGAACGCGGCGGTGTTGTAGCCGAGCACCAGCGGCAGGGCCGGACGGAACGCCGCCTGCAAGGTGCATTTCCAGTCGAACCGGATCGTGGCGAGCGGGCCGTCGCCCGACGCCTGGACCGGGATCAGGTCGACGCCGCGCCAGGTCGAGGGCGCGGTCGGCCGATCGACCTGGCAGTAGACCTCGACCCGCCAGCCGCGGGCGACCAGCTCCAGCGCGAGCCGTTCGGCCAGGGTCTCGAAGCCGCCATGCGCCGCGGGGACGCCCCGCGTGCCGAGGATCGCCACCGCCGGCCGCGCTGCGCCGGCGTGCCGCCCGCCATCGGACGCCCGCACGCGGCGCGTCCCCACCACCCCATCGCTTGAGGAGGACGATTCATGGGCCACGACACCCTTCTGCGCCAGGACGCGATGCCCCATCGAGAGCCGGTCACCGTCGAGGAGCGGCTTTTTCGCGAGATGGGAGCCGGGGGCTATTCCCGGCAGGACCACCGGATGGAGTACATCGTCCGCGTCAACACGCTGCTGCGCCCCGACATGCGGGTGATGGAGTTCGGCGCCGGGCGCGGCAAGTGGAGCCATGACCCGGTTCCACTGCGCCGCCAGCTCGGGGACTTCCGCGGGCGCTGCGCCCACGTCACCGCCTGCGACGTCGACGAGGCGGTGCTCGGAAACGAGACGGCGGACGCCGTCAAGCTCGTCGGCCACGACGGGCTGCTGCCCTTCCCCGATGCCAGCTTCGACCTGATCTCGGCCTTCTCGGTGCTGGAGCACATCGAGACGCCCGAGCGGACGGCGCAGGAGCTCGGCCGCATCCTCGCCCCCGGCGGCTGGCTCTGCGCCTGGACGCCCAACCGCTGGGGCTATGTCGGGGTCGGAGCCCGGCTGGTCCCGAAGCGGCTGCACGCCCGGGTGCTGCGCCTGGTCGAGCCACGCCGCGTCGAGATCGACTCGTTCGTGCCGCTCTACACGATGAACACGGAGGCGGCGCGGAAGCGGCTTTTCCCAACTGACCGGTTCGAGCACTTCACCTACGCGTTCGACGGGCAACCGTTCTATCATGGCGAGAACATCGTCCTGGGCAAGTTTTGGGAGTTGCTGTTCCGGCTCACGCCGGGTCCGTTCAAGGGCTATCACATGGTCTTCATCCGAAAGCGCTGAGCGATTACTGAGCTTTCTTCGTTTATATATTTGTAAGGTGGTCCGCGAACCGCTTCATGTCGCGACTCCTGCCCAACAGGTCCGGCCGGCGCCGCAGCCGGCCGAGCAGGCCGTAGACGGCCGCGCGCGCGGTGAACCCGAGCCAGAGCGGCACCGCGAAGAAGGCCGGCGAGGACAGCCGGCGCCCCCCGTTGCGCAGCCGATAGACGCCGGCGAGCCCGTCGAGCCAGCGGGGGGAGCGGGTGCTCCCCGAGCCGCCCTGGAGGTGGACCACGCTGCGGTCCGGCAGGTACTCGACCCGCCATCCGGCGTCGCGCACCCGGCAGCCCCAGTCGACGTCCTCGCCGTAGAGGAACAGCGGGCTCGACAGGCCGCCGATCGCCTCCACCGCCTCGCGCCGCAACATCAGGAAGGCGCCGCAGAGCCAGTCGACGGAGACCGGCCCCGGCGCTCGCGCCTGGCCGCCCGACAGGTAGACCCCGCGCAAGCCGAACCGCCCCGACAGACCGGCTGCGTGTACCGCGACGGTGAGCGGGCGCGGCTCGAACCCGGCGTCGCCGACCTGATGGCGCCCGTCCTCGAAGACGAGGCGCAGGCCGACGGCGCCGACCTGGGGGTGGGCGTCGAGGTGGGCGAGCGCCACCGCGACCGCATCCGGGTCGCGCAGGTACGCGTCCGGGTTGAGCAGCAGGATCGCGTCGCCGCGGGCCGCGGCGTAGGCGATGGCGTTGGCGCCGGCGAACCCGTGGTTCGTCGTCTCCGCGATCACGCGGATGTCGGGCCAGGCGGCAGCGATCCGCTCGGCCGTGCCGTCGCCGGACGCGTTGTCGACGACGATCACCTCGTAGGGACGGTCGATCCGGCTCGCCGCGAGCAGGGCGAGGCAGGTGTCGACGTCGGCGCCGGACTTGTAGGTGACGACGAGGACGCTGAGGGCGGGGGTCATCGCGCGCTCCGTCGTTCGGATCGGGCGCGGGACGGCACCACGCGGCTTCCTCTCCCAGCGGGAGAGGGCTGGGGTGAGGGGCGTGCGTCATCCGGAAAGGTCACGCCCCTCATCCTGTCCTGCTCCCCCTGGGAGAAGGGACCCGCGCTCGGTGCGGTGAGGGCGGCGATGCGGCCGGCGCGCTGCGCCGCCGCCACCGCCGCGATCATCCCGAGCGCGGTGTAGAGCAGCTCGGCGATGCCGAGGTTCAGGCGGAAGCCCGGGTCGACGAGGCCGTGGAGGAGGTGGGCGAGGAGCCCGATCGCCGAGGCGCCGGCGATCGCGGCGAGGGGGTCGCCGACCGGCGCGCGCCGCACCGCGGAAAAGCCGCGCCACAGGCCGATCCCGAAGACCAGGGCGAAGGCGGCGTATCCGACGATCCCGACCTCGGTGAGGACGAGGATGTGGAGGTTGTGGACGACGTGGTTCGAGCGGTCGAACAGGCCGGCGAGCCGCGACAGGCCGGTGTGGTCCAGCGTCGCGAACATGTTGCCGAAATTGTTCAATCCGACCCCGAGGATCGGGAACTGCGAAAACAGCGCGAGCGCCGCCGCGTTCAGGGGGCCGCGCTGCGCCGCCGAGCCGCCGTCGTCGGCGAACAGCCGCTCCCAGATCATCGGACCGACGACGATCGCTGCGACGACGCCCACGGCGAGGAGGAGGCCCGCCACGACCAGGCTCGCCCGCGAGAGCAGCCGGTCGCGGTAGACCAGCAGCACGACGAGCGACGCCGAGAGCGGGTAGGTGAGCCACGAGGCCCGCGACAGTGTCAGCACCACGCCACTGAGCGCCGAGAGCGCGCCCATCGCCCCGACGAGGCGCAGCCAGGCCGGGCCGCGGGAGAGCGCCAGAGCCAGCGCGAGCGGCCACACCACCTCGTAATAGTAGCCGAGGATGTTCGGGTGGACCTTGAAGCCGGCGGCGCGGCGCTGGGCCTGGAAGTTGATGTTCTCCTCGACGATCTGCTCCTCGCCGAGCACGCCGAGGCCGAGTTCCGAGCCGGTGACGTACTGCACCGCCGCCGCCGCGGTCTGGACCAAGCATAGGACGCAGATCGCCAGCGCCAGGGTGCGGACGTCTTGCGGGCCGAGGTTGGCGATCGCGACCGAGACGACGAGCAGGGTGAGGAAACGCCACTCGTCGAACCACAGGTAGGTCGGGTCGCCCGCGTTCACGAGGGAGAGCACGCCGGCCGCCATGAAGGCGAGTTGCGTCAGCACCAGGGGCGGATCGAGCGACACGCGCTGCGGGCCGGCCTCGCCGATCCCGACGAGCCGGAAGGCGATCAGCGTCAGCGCCACGAGGAAGGCGACGCTGACGGTCAGCCCGGCGCCGCCGCCGATGCTCGGCAGGTACTGTCCGACCGCCTCGAAGTGCTGGAAGACGCTGACGTCGAGCTTGACCGTGAGCCCGACCGCGAAGGCGACGAGCAGGAACGGCGTCAACCGGACGCGCTGCCCCAGGATCAGGGCGGCGAGGCCGCCGAGCGGCGCGACCAGCCCGACGACGGCGAACTTCGGCGGCGCGTTCGCCAGCGACACGGCCATTGCTGCGGCGCCGGCGCCGATCGCCAGCGGCGGAAGGGTGCGGAGCGCGAGCCTCATCCGAGCCGCCGGTAGAGCCAGTCGGGGATCGGCCGCCGGGTCCGGTTGAGGACGACGCCGAGGGCGGTGCCGCCCGCGGCGTCGAGGTCGCGCATCGCCTGCTCGGCCACGACCCGCCGGGTCCGTTCGGCCCCGACGACCACGACGAAGCCGTCGACGAGGGGGCCGAGCGCCGCGGTGTCGCCGATCTGCCCGATCGGCGCGCAATCGAGGATCGCGAGGTGGTAGCGCTGGTCGACGAGCCCGAGGAAGGCCTCGACGCGGGCGTCGTCGAGGCCGGCCTCGCGGATCGCGGCGGCGGTGCCGGCGGGGACGACGTGGAAGCCGTCGGCCACCGGGTGGACGCCGTCCAGGGGCGCCGCCGCGCCGACGACGATGTCGGCGAACCCCGGCTTGCCCGCAAGACCGTAGGCGGCGGCGAGCGTGGGCTTGGCCCAGTTCGCCTCGATCAAGACCACGTCGAGGTCGCGCCTTGCATAGAGCCCGGCGAGCTGGCGGCTGAGCGAGGTGACGCCGTCTCCGGCCTGCACCGCGGTGACGCCGATGCGCCGGAGCGGCGGCCCCTCGCGCCGGTTGAGCTGCACCAGGGCCGGCTCGAGCACTGCGCGGTCGGGCACCGCCGGATCGTAAGAGGCGGCGATCATGCGGTGGCTCCACGGAGGCCGGGGGCGCGGGAGCGCCGCGGCGCGGCGCGGCCCTCGTCGCGCAAGGGGAGGGCGGCGAGCACCGGCACCCCCAGCGAGCGCGCCACGTCCGACGCGCTGCGGTAGGTCTGGGCGAGGATCTCGGCCAGCGCGACGTAGGCCAGAGCCGCGACGAGCCCGAGGCCGGCGGCGAGCCCGAGGATCAGCAGGCGGTTCGGCCCACTCGGCAGCCGCGGCGGCACCGCCCGGGCGACGAGCGCGGACGAGGTGACGGACTGCGAATCCAGGCCGGTCCCGGTCGTCAGCTCGTCGATGCGACGCTGGGTCTGGGCGATCTCGTCGGCGAGCAGGCTCTTCTGCTGGCCGAGCCGGCCGAAGGCGAGGGAGGCGTCGCTCTGGCCGATCGCCGCCTGGCGCCGCGACGCCTCGATGTTGGAGATCGCCGCGATCTTCTCCGCGAGCACCGCGAGCCGGGTGGTGTCGGCACTGATCAGCGCGCGGTATTTCTGCCGGGCGAGCTCGGTGAGGTCGCGGTCGAGGCTCGCGAATTCGGGCGCCGCCGGGCGGAACCGCGTGGCGAGTTCCGAGCGCCGGGTGCGCAGCTCGGCGAAGCGCTGGTCGAAGGCGGCCACCGTCGGGTCGGCGTCCGCCGGGGTCGGCTGCCAGCGGTCGGGGCCGGATTCCTTGGTGCGCCTGAGGCGGGTCTCGACGCCCTCGCGCTCGATCTGCGCCGCCGACTTCTGGCGGGCGAGGTCGGCCAGCGTGCCGAGGTCGTTCTGCTGCTCGATCGCGAAGCTCGCGGTGTTGGCGCCCTTGAGGTACTTGCCGAGCTGCCGGTCGATCGCGGCGAGCTCGGCGCGGGCGCGCTCCAGCTTGCCCGCGTAGAACGAGGCCGGCGTCTCGTCGGCGTAGACCTCGACGTGGCGGCGCTTGTAGGCGTCGAGCAGGCGGTTGAGGGCGTCCGCCGCGAAGGTCGGGTCGGTCCAGGTGAACCCGGTGACGATCACGTCCGTCTCCTTGACGAACACGACCTTGAAGGAGGCGAGGTAGGCCTCGTACAGCTTCTCGTCCGGGCTGAGGTGGCGCAGCAGGCCGACCGCCTCGAAGGGGATCCGAAGGGTGTCGACGACCCAGGTCTTGACCGCCTTGGCGGCGCGCACGAGCTGGCGCCCCTGGTAGACGAGCCAGGCGCCCCATTCCTCGGGGGGCTGGCCGAGGTCGCCCAGCGGCATGATGCGCTTCAGCGCCTCGAACTCGCCGCGCACGATGCTCGGGTCGCGCAGGATCTCGATCTCGTTGTTCACGTTCTGCGCGCGCTCGGAGAACATGTAGTTCTGGTTGGCGCCGCCATTGATCGGGGCGGCCGACTTCTCGCGCCCGAGGCGGATGATGAGCTTGGCGTCCGAGGTGTACTCGGTCGGGGTCAGCAGGAGGTAGATCCCGGCCCCGACCAGGGCCGCGGCCAGGATCAGCAGCGCCGGGCGGGCGTGGCGGAACAGGGCGCCGAGCCCGTCGCGCAGATCGAAGCCATGCCGCTCGAAGCCATGCCGCTCGAAGCCATGCCGCTCGAAGCCCCGCGGGTCGAGGGCTGTCTCGGTGCCGCTCATAGGGCTGCCCTCGCCGTGGTGCTGGTGGAGGTCGAGGCGGACGGGCCGGTGATGTAGTTCACGCCGAAGCCGGTGCCGTTGAAGAGCAGGATCTGGCGGACCACGAGGTCGACCGCGCGCGCGGTCTTGGCGAGCACCGAGGGCGGCACGTAGACCGTGGCGTTCGGCGGCACGACGATCGAGTCGGCCAAGCCCGGCACGCTGATGTCGACCACCTGCACGGTTCCTTGCGCGCCCGCGTCGAAGCGGATGATCCGCACCGCCTCGCCGGCCGCGGTCGGCAGGACGCCGCCGGCGGTGCCGAGGACCTGGGCCAGCGTCCGCGGCCCCGATAGGGTGACCGGGCCGGGCACCCGGACCTCGCCGAACACCATGGTGTTGGCCGGAACCAGCGAGGCGAGCCGCACGCTCGGGCTGACCGAGGCGAGGTGGTGCCGGTAGGCGGCGGACAGCGCCGCCGAGACCTCGTTGACGGTTCGGCCGGCCGCCTGGACCGGGGGCACCATCGGCAGGTTGATCTTGCCGTCCGGCTCGATCGCCATCAGCTTGACGCGGCCGATGTCGGACCGCTGGGTCAGGTCGCGGAAGTCGTCGATGGGCGTGCGGAACTTGCGCAGCAGGATCGTGACGACCGGGTTGATCAGGACGTCGTCGTAGGTCTCGCGGATCAGGGTGGCGGCGCGCTCGGGCGACAGGCCGGCGACCATGATGCCGTTCTTGCCGGGCAGCGAGATCCGCCCGTCCGGCCGGACCACAACCGTCCGGTTGTATTCAGGGTGCGTCCGGAAATCGACGTCGAACTCGTCGTTCGGGTTGAGCCGATAGGTCGGCTGGACCACGCTGGAATCGATCAGCAGCGAGACTTCGAGGTTGTCGCCGACGTTGAGGCGGTAGTTCATCAGCCCGAGGCGCATGGTGCGCCCGACCTCCTCCTGCGCCGCGGCGACGACCGCCGGCGGCGCCTCGGGGATGGAGCCGGTCCGCGCGACGTCGCCGACCGCAGAGGGCGCGGCCTGCCGCGCGCGGGTCGCCATGCACCCGGACAGGGCGGCCGCGCAGGCGAGCGACACCGCGAGGCGGGTCGCCCGCCGGCCGCGCCGGCCGGCATTGCGATCGACAGGAGAAGCACACACCATCATAGGCCTTCAGCCGCACCATGCTCGGCCACGTTCCGTTCGATAACAACCTGTGAACGTATCGTGGCACCCGGTACAATCTGAGAACCTGGTTAACGAACTTTGAAACCCCTGGGTCCTATCCCACCATAAGTTGCATTGATCCGGAGGCGTGGCAGAATGCGCAGACGCGCCGGCAGGCAGGCGTCGCCTCGGAATGCGGTGGGTCCGACGCGCCCCGCGACGGCGGGGCGGTCATCCGCCGGACCTCATGGATTCCTGGTCTCGAGACGCGGTCTCAGAGCACCGGCACGCCGCGGAACTTCGCGTGCTCGGCCGGCTCCACGTGGATCACCACCACGGCGCCGGGGATCGTGGTCTCCAGCGCGTCCTCGAGCCGGTCGCAGATCTCGTGCGCCTCGCGCACGCTCATCTCGCCGGGCACGACGAGGTGGAAGTCGATGAAGGTCGCCTGACCGGCGTAGCGGGTGCGGACGTCGTGCGCCTCCAGCGCGCCCTCGCCGTGGAGCGAGATCAGCGAGCGGATCTGCCCGACCATGTCGCCGGGCGCGGCCCGGTCCATCAGGCCGTCGACGGATTCGCGGACCATCTTCCAGCCGGACCAGAGAATGTTCAGGGCGACGAGCCCCGCGACCACCGGATCGAGCACCGGGATGCCGGTCACCAGCACCAGGACCACGCCGACGAGCACGCCGCCCGAGGTGAACACGTCGGCGAGCACGTGGCGGCCGTCGGCGACCAGGGCCGGCGAGCGCCAGGCCTTGCCCCAGCGCAGTAGCGCCCACGCCCACACCGCGTTGATCGCCGTGGCGACGGCGTTGATGGCGAGGCCGATGGCGGGGGCGTCGACGGGCCTGGGCGCCAGGATGCCATAATACGCCTCGCGCAGGATCAGCAGCGACGCGACGATGATCAGCGATCCCTCGATCACCGCCGAGAAGAACTCCGCCTTGTGGTGGCCGTAGGGGTGGTCTTCGTCGGCCGGCAGCCCGGCCACCCGCAGGGCGACGAACGCACTCAGCGCCGCGACCACGTTGATGATGCTCTCGAGCGCGTCCGAGTACAGCGCGAGGCTGCCGGTGAGCCAGTAGGCGAGGAATTTCAGCCCCGTGACCGCGAGGCCGACGACGGCGCTGGCGAGGGCGGCTTTCTGCGTGCGACTCATGACGGGTCCGGGGAAACGACCCGGCGGCTCTAATCGACCGTCCACCCGCAAGGCCACGGCAAAGGTTCAAGGCCACAGCACAGCTTCGAGGCTGCTGCACACCTTGCACGCCGGGGCAAGGAACTTAGCCGAAGCTATCTTGTGATCAGGCGGGGGAGGCGGCTCCACTCGCGCGGGCGGTCTCGCGCGCCTCGCTCTGCGCCTCCCGGGCCCGCGCGTCTGCGGCCCGGCGCAGGAAGCGCCGCTTCTGCCAGCCGAACCGGGCCGCGGCGGCGAGCGCTTCAAGGCGGTCGGCCTCGCGAGCCCAGTAGCCGACGAGTTGCCCGTCGAGGGTGGTCCGCTCCGCCTGCGCCGTCATCCGTCCCTCCGCCCGGAAAGGGCCTACGCTCGATATCCCAAAACGCTCAACGCGGCGGGGTCGGTTCCGCGGTCTCCTCGACGACCAGCGCCTCGGCGTCGCCCGCGAAGCTGCCGGCGCCGTCGGGCACTGGGGTGGACGGCGTGCCGAAGGGCGTGCTCGGATAGGCCTGCTCGAATTTTTCACGCGCCTCGGCCGGGTCCGCGCCCTTGAGCACGATCTGCGGCTTGCCCGGCAGAGGCCAGCGCGGGTCGGCGGGATCGCGGGGGCGCACGGCGTACCAGGGCATGGAGGCTCCGAGTCGGGAAGCAAAGCGGGATCGACGCCTGCCGTGAACGGAGGGCGGTCGGACGCGGTTCCCTGCGGGCTCCGCCGCATCGATTGCCCCCGCCCGGATTGATTCCCGGCGCGGGGCGGTGCAGGTGCCGGCCCCATGCGCGTGGACCTGTTCGATTTCGACCTGCCCGAGGCCAGCATCGCCCTCCGCCCGGCCGAGCCGCGCGGCGCCGGACGCCTGCTCGTCGTGCGCCCCGGCGGAGGCTCCCACCCAGACGGGCTGGAGGATGCGCGCGTCGCCGACCTTCCGGGCCTGCTGCGCCGGGGCGACGCCCTGGTCTTCAACGACACGCAGGTGATCCCGGCGCGCCTCCACGGCATCCGCACCCGTCCCGGCGCACCGGGCCAGCGCACGGAGGTGATGCTGCACCTGCGCGAGGCGCCCGATCTCTGGCGTGCCTTCGCGCGCCCGGCCAAGCGCCTGACCGTCGGCGACCGCATCGCCTTCGGCCGGCACGGGGCCAGCGAGCCCTGCGAACGCGGCGGCCTCGACGCGACCGTTGCGGCCAAGGGCGAGGGGGGCGAGATCACCCTGCGCTTCGACCTCGCCGGGCCGGCCCTCGACGAAGCCGTCGCCGCCGTCGGGGAATTGCCGCTGCCGCCCTACATCGCCGGCAAGCGCCCCACCGACGCACGGGACGCCACCGACTACCAGACGGTCTACGCCCGCAACCCCGGCGCCGTCGCCGCCCCCACCGCCGGCCTGCACGTCTCCGACGACCTGCTGGCGCGGTGCGACGCCGCCGGGATCGGCCGCCATACGCTCACCCTGCATGTCGGGGCGGGCACCTTCCTGCCGGTCAAGGCCGAGGACACCGCCGACCACCGCATGCACGCCGAGGTCGGCATCCTGGATGCCGCGACCGCCGACGCCCTCAACGCGGTGCGGGCGGCCGGCGGACGGATCGTGGCGGTGGGCACCACCGCGCTCCGCCTGCTGGAGAGCGCCGCCGACGCGGAGGGGCGGCTCCACCCCTTCGCCGGCCCGACCGAGATCTTCATCACCCCCGGCACGCGCATCCGCGCGGTGGACGCGCTGATGACCAACTTCCACCTGCCGCGCTCGACCCTGTTCATGCTGGTCTCGGCCTTCTCCGGCCTCGACACCATGCGCGCCGCCTACGCCCACGCGATCGCGCAGGGCTATCGGTTCTACTCCTACGGCGATTCGAGCCTGCTGTTTCCCGCCCCGGTCTGATAGGGTTTTTGCCGAACGCGCCTCTTCCCATCCCTGCAAGCAGGTCGCCGAACGCGCCGATCTCTTAGACTCCGCTTCCAGACCCTCCCCGTCATCCCGGGGCGCCGAAGGCGAGCCCGGGATCCAAGAACCGCAGGTCGTGTTCCAGCCTGGCATCGTCGGCGGCTCTGGATCCTGGACTCTGCTGCGCAGCCCCGGGATGACGGAGGGACCGGTCGAGGAGAAGGAGAGAGGTGCGATCCGAAAGCATCTGGAAGCCGTCCCCGCCATGTCCGACACAGACTTCGCCTTCGCCGTCCACGCCACCGACGGGCAAGCCCGCACCGGCGCGATCACCATGCCGCGGGGAAAAATCCGGACGCCGGCCTTCATGCCGGTCGGCACCGCCGGCACGGTCAAGGCCATGTATGCGAGCCAGGTGCGCGACCTCGGCGCCGACGTGGTGCTCGGCAACACCTACCACCTGATGCTGCGCCCCGGCGCCGAGCGGATGGCGCGGCTCGGCGGCCTGCACCGCTTCATGCGCTGGGACGGGCCGATCCTCACCGATTCCGGCGGCTTCCAGGTGATGTCGCTCTCCGCGCTGCGGAAGCTCGACGAGCAGGGCGTGACCTTCCGCTCGCATGTGGACGGCACCGCCCACCACATGTCGCCGGAGCGCTCGATCGAGATCCAGGGCCTGCTCGGCTCTGACATCCAGATGCAGCTCGACGAGTGCGTGCGCCTGCCGGCCGAGCGCGAGGCGATCGAGAAGGCGATGCGCCTGTCGCTGCGCTGGGCCGAGCGCTGCCGCACCGCCTTCGGCGAGCAGCCGGGCAAGGCGATGTTCGGGATCGTGCAGGGCGGCGACGTGCCGGAGCTTCGGATCGAGAGCGCCCGGGCTTTGGCAGACCTCGACCTCAAGGGCTACGCGATCGGCGGCCTCGCGGTCGGCGAGCCGCAGGCGGTGATGCTCGCGATGATCGAGACGGTGGAGCCGCACCTACCGAGCACCAAGCCGCGCTACCTGATGGGCGTCGGCACGCCGGACGACCTGATGCGCTCGGTCGCGCGCGGCATCGACATGTTCGATTGCGTGATGCCGACGCGCGCCGGCCGCCACGGCCTCGCCTACACCCGCCACGGCCGGATCAACCTGCGCAACGCCCGCCACGCCGAGGACACGCGGCCGCTGGACGAGGCTTCCGCGTGCGAGGCGTCGCGCGCGTATTCTCGCGCCTACCTCCACCATCTCGTGCGCTCCGACGAGATCTTGGGGATGATGCTGCTGACCTGGAACAACCTCGCCTACTACCAGGACCTGATGGCGGGGATGCGCGTGGCGATCACGGAGGGCCGGCTCGACGCGTTCTGCGAGGAGACCCGCGCGGGCTGGGCCCGGGCCGAGCGCGACGCCGCCGGCTGAAAGCCCTTTCGCGCATCACGGATGCGCCAGCACCCGGTAGCTGCCGTCGGGGGCGTCCGCGCCCGCCTCGGCCGCCGCCTGCAGGCCCGCGACGACGCGCGCCGCCACCGGCAGGCGGTAGTGCAGGGCGTCCCAATAGTTCTCGTCGCGCGTGGTGATCGGCGAGGGTAGGCGGAAATCCACTACCACCACCCCCCGCGCCTTGCCGATCGCGGCGACACGGCGCTTGCAGGCGGCCTCGCGCGCGCCCTCCGGCGTGCCGGCCGGCGCCTGCGCCGCCACGTGGACCGGCATGAAGGCGACGAGCTTGCGCGCCGCCTCCGGCACCGCGGCGAGCAGCCCGTCGAGGACGTCGAGCATCGGCATGGCGTCATGAATGGCGTCGGGCGCGGCGTCGCCCGCCCGCGCCGCCGGCCCCACGCCCGACTCCGGGTCGAGCGGGCTGCCGCCGCCGTGGATGTGGCGCGCGGCGCGGACCGGGTCGTAGGCGGCCTCCGGCGGCGTGAACACGGAAAAGCCGTCGCCGCGGATGCGGGCCGGCGCGAGGCCGAGGCGGTGGAGCGCGACCTGGGCCGCGATCCCGAGGCTCTGCCCGTTCACCTGCCGCAGCCAGCCCCACGGGGCGCCCTCCGCATAGAGCCAGTCCGGGAACGGGTGCGCGGTGCGGCGGGGCGGGGCGGCGGCGCACCAGGTGGAATCCAGCGCGAACAGCACGGCGCGCACGGCGTTCCGGCGCAGGAACAGTGTTGCCAGGGTGCGCTGCTCGTCCGGCGTCGCGGCGTTGACGGCGAGGTTGGCAAAGCGCACCCCGAACGCCCGGTCGAGGTCGTGCGGATCGAGGAGGCGCGCCGTCGAGGTCCCGAACACCGCCGCGTCGTATCCGCCGGCCCGCGCGATCCGCGGGTACATGAAGCGCTGGTTGCGATCCATGATCGCGCCCGGCCGCCCGGGGCTCGCGCGCAGGCCGTAAGGGTCCATCGCCGCGACGAAACCGATCGCGGCCAGGCCGAACCCGAGGCCGGCAAGGGCGAAGGCGAGGGCGAAGCGAGGCCAGCGACGGGCAGGCGAGGTCGGGGCAGGGCGGGGAGGGATCACGGCTGACGTTCCGGCCCGACATCCGGGCGTCCGACCGCCGATGCCAGCAGACCATGGCGCCCGCGCGGCACGGATGCGACGCCGTTCGGCGCAACCCCCATGTTGACCCGTCCGGCGGCCTCCCCTATTCCACCCACGCCTCCCCGGGGCCGGCCCGCGCGGCCGACCGCACGGCGGACGCGAGCGCGTAGCTCAGCTGGTAGAGCAACGGACTTTTAATCTGTAGGTCTTGGGTTCGAACCCCAACGCGCTCACCAACAATTACAGGCACTTAACGCGCCTTTTGTTTGTCGGCCATATAGCAGGGTAACAATAAGGGTAACAGAGCCTCCCTAAGCGACACCCGCGTGCAAACGTAGCGGCAAGCTCACTCTTCTGGCTGCGGACCCGCTGCAAACGTAGCGGAGGCTTGAAGCCTCTGACACGGCACCTGCTTGTGCGGCGCAGTTCCCAGCCCTTATCTCGTTTGTGGTCGCTTAACCGAGCGAGCGCACGATGCATTTTTTTGGATCGGCTCAGATGACTGAGACCCCGCGCTTCGAACCCATTTATCCGGCTCATGCCATCGAGCGGTGCTCGGCAACCGTAGGGTTTGGCGAGCCTATCACTGAAAAGCTTTTACAAAAAATTCGCACGAAGGCTGGCCCCTTGTTTTCCCAACTTCAGATGGGCGCGCAGGTTCAATCGCAACTCTCATTTGAAATCGATCCGCAAAGTGGAGTTGCAACCCCGAAGCAATCTGGTTTCGGTGCCATTGTATACTCAAATATGGACCGGTCTTTGAATTGTATAATTACACCTATGGCGCTTGTATGGAATAATGCAAGGTATGTTAGATGGCAGCCCTTCATTGGACAAATGGAACAAACTATCCCTCCTTTGCTAAGCATTATCAATGATGCAGTTAATATTACAAATATTAAACTTGAATACTTAGACAGATTTTATTGGACTGGAGACTGGGATAACTTTGACAGCAAGAAACTTCTACGATCGGATAGGGGCAGTTGGGCTGAGACAGCAAATCGGGGAAGGCGCGAATGGCATTCGCACGCCGGTTGGTTCGAGACTATTTCTGAAAATTCCAGAAGATTAATGAACATAAATATTGATGCAGTAAGCGCCACTGATCGGCCCCCACGAGGTG
>NZ_BPQG01000060.1 GCF_022179125.1 Methylobacterium cerastii | reverse complement strand
CGACACCATCCCGACGATGCCGCCCACCGCCGCCTCGAAGTCGTCGGCCATCTGCCGCATCCCGGCCTTGCGCTGCGCCTCCGCCGCCAGCCGCGCGTCCGCCGTCTCCGCCTCCAGCTTGCGTGTGCGGATCAGGTTCTCCTTGAACACCTGGACCGCCGACGCCATCGCGCCGATTTCGTCGCGGCGGGCGCCGTACGGCACCGCGATCTCGGCCTCGCCGGCGGCCAGCCCCGACATCACGCCGGTCATCGCCTGGATCGGTCGCGAGACGCGCAGGAGGCTGAACGCCGCGGCGGCGCAGGCCGCGACGAGCGCCAGGACGATGGCGCAGTAGGTCGTCGCCGTCGCGGCATCGATCTGAGCCATGGCGTCCGCCGCATCCCTGCGGGCGCCGACCTCGTTGTAGGCGACGACGCGGTTCAGCGCGTCGCGGGCGTTGTCGTACAAGTTCGCGTTGTCGGGGCTGCCGATCAGCGCCGCCGCCTCCGACATCAGTCCCGCCTCGGCCAACTGCATGGATTCCACGGTGGCCGCATCGTACTTGTTCCAGGACGCGACGAACGCGTTGTAGATCGAGCGCTCGTCCTCGCCGGAGATCAAGGTCTCGTAGGACTTGCGCGTCGCCTCGAACTCGGACGCCGACGTCGCGAGCAGCTTGCTGTCCTCGGAGAAGGCGGTCGCCGACTTCGTGGGCGTCAGGAGGCGCAGATGCTTGATGCGGATGTCGGCTTCGGCGGCCTTGACGTTGTTCGCCGCGACGACGGAGGGCAGCCAGTTGCTGGAGATCGCGTCGACGGACGTGCCGATGCTCGACAGCTTCGCAAGCGAGACGACGCCCTGTCCGGCGCTGATGAGTGCAAGGAAGCCGAAGGCGGCGCCGAGCGAGGCTTTGAGGGAGACGTGCAAGCGCATTGTCCGAACCTGCGCGGGACGACCGGGGCGGCGCGCCGCGCGCACAACCGCTGGATGAGAAAGCGGTTCAACGCGTTAAAAAACCCGTGCCGACCGTCGGTTTCAGAGACCATCACCCTGCATCCAAAAGGTGCACCGTGCTTAATGCATCGACATCGATCGATATGTTTCCGATGATAGCTGAGCCCATGAACGGATGTGCCGGAAACGACGCGCGTCCTGATGGAGCGTTGCTTGAAACGGCCCCTGACGCGCGCACGCGGTGGGACGCGTCAGGGGCCGTCTGCATGGTCGCCCGGGTGCAAAGACCAGCTTCTCTTTGACGGCGCACCCCGCATCGTGGCCGGTCGACCGACCCGGCGCGTCGCGCTAGGCTCGGGTGATGACGGAGGCGCTGCATCCGCGCCCCGCGGCCGGGGCCTACGCGACCCATGCGGCGGTCGCGCGTCAGCTGCGGCGCCTGGAGGCGCTGGCCGCGCGGCATCGCGCCCGCAAGCGGATCGTCCGGGCCCTGCGCGGCGGCGCGGGCGGCGGCGGCGCCCTGCTCGCGCTGGCGAAGACCAAGCTCGTCGGCTCCCTGGCCGGGAAGCTCGCCATCGCCGCGCTCGTCGGCCTCGGCCTCGCATGGCCCCTCGTCGCCCTCGGCATCCTCGGGATCGCGGTGGCGATCCTCTCGATCCTCAGCTGCGACCCGGCCGGCATCGAGAGCTGCGACTGCATCCGGCCGAACGCCCGACGCGCCCGCCTGCGGCGGCTGATCGCGGAGCGCCGGGCCTGGCTCGCCGCGCCCTCCGGTGCGGCACCGCGCATTCGCGATGCTCGATCTCCGCAGCGGGCTTGGCGATCCGCGAAACCGAAGCGACGATCCGACGTCCGGCGGCCTTGACCTTCCCACCGTGGGAAGCCCCATCTCTCCTCTTATGCTGAAAGCCGACTCCGACACGCTCACCCCGATCGCCCCCGAGGCGCACGCGACGGAGGCCGTCCGAACCGTCGCCCTCCCCGTCCTCGGGATGACCTGCGCCTCCTGCGCCGGCCGGATCGAGGCGGCGTTGCGGGCGGTGCCGGGCGTGTCGAGCGCCTCCGTGAACCTTGCCACCGAGCGGGCCAGCGTCACCGTCGCGACGGGCGTGCTGGCGGCGGCCCTCGCCTGCGCCGTGACGGATGCCGGCTACGACGTCGGCGGCGAGACCCGCGACTTCGCCGTCGCGGGCATGACCTGCGCCTCCTGCGCCGGGCGGGTCGAGGCGGCGCTGCGGGCGGTGCCCGGGGTTTCGCAAGCCTCGGTGAACCTCGCCACCGAGCGGGCGCGGGTGACGGCGGCGGCCGGCGTCGTGGCCGACGCGGACCTCGTCGCGGCGGTGGCTGAGGCCGGCTACGATGCGACGCCGGCCGCGCCCGCCGGCGGACCCGACGCCGCGGAGGCCACACGCGACGCCGCCGCCCGCCGCGACGAAATCCACCTCCTGGTCGCCGCGGCGCTCGCGGCGCCGCTGGTCGCGCCGATGCTGCTGATGCCGTTCGGGATCGCCTGGATGCCGCCCGGCTGGGTGCAGTTGGCGCTCGCGACCCCGATCCAGTTCTGGCTCGGCGCCCGGTTCTACCGGGCCGGCTGGCGCGCGCTGCGGGCGGGCGCCGGCAACATGGACCTGCTCGTCGCGCTCGGCACCTCCGCGGCCTACGCGCTGAGCCTGTACCAGCTCGTCCGCGCCGCGGAGGCCGGCCGCGCGACCCCGCACCTGTACTTCGAAGCCTCGGCGGTGGTGATCACCCTCGTTCTGCTCGGCAAGCGCCTGGAGAGCCGCGCCAAGCGCAGCACCGCGTCGGCCATCCGGGCGTTGACGGCGCTGCGGCCCGAGCGCGCGCGCCTGCGCCGGCCGGACGGCAGCGAGGCCGAGATCGAGGTCTCCGCGCTCCGGGTCGGCGACGCGGTCGTGGTCCGCCCCGGCGAACGCCTGCCCGCCGACGGCACGATCCGCGACGGCGCGAGCCGGATCGACGAGGCGCTGATCACCGGCGAGAGCCTGCCGGTGGCAAAAGCCGTCGGCGACCGGGTCGTCGGCGGCGCCATCAACGGCGACGGCCGGCTCGTGGTCGAGGTCGCCGCGGTCGGCGCGGAGGCGACGCTCGCGCGGATCATCCGCCTTGTCGAGGACGCGCAGGCTGCCAAGGCGCCGATCCAGCGCCTGGTCGACCGGGTGAGCGCGGTGTTCGTGCCGGTGGTGCTCGGCTTGGGCCTGCTCACCTTCCTCGGCTGGTGGCTCATTGCCGGCGCTAGCGCGGAAACGGCGCTGATCGATGCGGTCGCGGTGCTGGTCATCGCCTGCCCCTGCGCCCTCGGCCTCGCGACGCCGACGGCGATCATGGCCGGCACCGGCGTCGCGGCGCGCCACGGCATCCTGATCAAGGACGCGCAAGCCCTGGAGGTGGCCCACGCCCTCGACACGGTCGCCTTCGACAAGACCGGCACGCTGACGGAAGGGCGCCCGACGGTGACGGACCTCGAGCCTGCGCCGGGCGTCACGCGCGCAGACCTCCTGCGCCGTGCCGCCGCGCTGCAGGCCGGCAGCGAGCATCCCCTCGCCCGCGCCGTCGCGACGCTCGCCGCAGCGGAGGGCGTGTCGCCGCCGCCGGCCGCCAACCTGCGGGCGCTGCCGGGCCGCGGCGTCGCCGCCGAGGTGGACGGCCGCGCGCTCCGCCTCGGCAGCCGCCGGTTGATGGAGGAGGACGGCGTCGACCTGGCGCCCCTCGCGGACCGGGGCGAAGCCCTGGCGCGGGCGGGCCGCACGGTTTCCTGGATCTCGGAGGAGGAAGCCGGGGGGACCGCGCCCGTGCGGCTGCTCGGCCTGATCGCCTTCGGCGATGCGGTGAAACCCTCCGCGGCCGCTTCCATCGCGGCAATCGGCCGGCGCGGCCTGCGCACGGTGATGCTCACCGGCGACAACCGGGGCAGCGCCGCCCGCGCGGCCGAGGCGCTCGGCCTCGACGAGGTGGTGGCCGAGCTTCTCCCGGAGGACAAGGCGGCCGCGATCCTCCGCCTGAAGGCGGGCGGGCGCCGCGTCGCCATGGTCGGCGACGGAGTCAACGACGCGCCGGCGCTCGCCGCCGCCGACGTCGGCATTGCCTTGAGCACCGGCACCGACGTCGCGATGCACGCGGCCGGCATCACGCTGATGCGCGGCGATCCGATGCTGGTTGCCGACGCGATCGACATCGCGCGGCGGACCTATGCCAAGATCCGGCAGAACCTGTTCTGGGCGCTCGCCTACAACGTGGTCGGCATCCCGCTCGCGGCCTTCGGGCTGCTCAGCCCGGTGGTGGCGGGCGCAGCGATGGCGTTCTCCAGCGTCAGCGTCGTCGGGAACGCGCTGCTGCTGCGTCGCTGGCGCCCGGCCTGTGAGGTGCAACGATGATGACGATCGGCGAGGCCGCACGCGCCTCCGGCGTTTCGGCCAAGATGATCCGCTACTACGAGAGCACCGGCTTGATCGCAGAGGCCGCACGCTCGGAAGCCGGCTATCGGCACTATACCGAGGTGGGGATCCACACCCTGCGCTTCATCCGCCGTGCGCGCGACCTCGGCTTTACGGTGGAGCAGATCGGCACGCTGCTCGCCCTGTGGCGCGACCGGGACCGCGCCAGCGCCGACGTGAAGCGCATCGCGCTGGAGCACGTGGCAGCCCTGGAGCGTAAGGCCGAGGAGCTTCATGCCATGAGCCGGACGCTGACGGCTTTGGCCGCGCGCTGCCACGGCGACGCCAGGCCGTATTGTCCGATCATGGAGGATCTGGCGGAAACAGGCGCCGGCCCGGGCGCGCCCGTCGTGAAGGGTGCACCGGGCGGCCCCGCACGCTTCGGCCTGGGCCGACCGGCACGCCGGCGCGGAAACGGATGAGGCGCGTTCCGCCTGGACCGGGTCCGACCTCAGCCTCACTGCCCAAACGCGACGAGCCCGCGCTGTCTTTCGACGGCGCGGGCTCGCTATGGATGATATGATGTTTGGTTGCGGG
>NZ_BPQG01000059.1 GCF_022179125.1 Methylobacterium cerastii | reverse complement strand
ACGGTGCCGTCGAGGGCCGCAGTGCCTTTGCCGATGGCGTGTTCCATCCCCTCGGGGGCGGCGTCGCCTAACGCCACACGGATCGGTTGCGTTACGATGGCCGGGGCAGAAATGCCCCGGCCGTTTTATTTGGCCCTCTTTCTTTGGTATTCGGCGACCTGAAATCGTTTGTATCTATCATGCGATAAACATTTTTTCAGGATTTGACGTGCAGGCAATCCGATGGATGACTGTATAAAACAGCATCAATCATCCGAGATGATGATCATCGATGGGATACCGGCCCCCGGCCCCGGAGGTGTTCGTGCCAGCCTTCTCCGCTTGGCCGGCTGCGCCCGCCCGACCAGCTCCGCCGGCCAAGCTACCCATGGTGAAGCGGCCCACCGCGCACTAACTTTACCCTTGGATCACCTCGTGGGGGCCGATCAGTCTCCAGATCGCCGGCCGTCGGAGCCGGCATCTTGATGACCCGCATCCTGTCGAGCAGCGGCTCCGGTAGCGGACCGATGCCATTGGCTGTGCACAACCAGGAGATGTGGCCGATGTCCACCGCGGTCTGGAACGCAGGATCCGGGTAGGCCCTCGCGGTCGCAGCTTCAAGCATCGGCAGCAGGCCGTCCCATAGATGCAAATACGGATGCGACTGGCCCGGCAGCCGAGCTTGTCGCAAGCCATGCCTTAAGCCACTGAATGAGCCTCTTTTTCAAGTCTGATAACCACTTAAAGCCCGAAGCTCACCCCTGGCAGTTGGGTCTGCTGGCACTGGTTGAGTGCTGGAACGAAACACTCAGGAGCGACAGCTGTTCAGCCAGAATGTCCTAAGCAAGCCGCATCTGCGTAGTTTTAAATTAAGCTAAAACACAACCCCTGGTTGCGCTGCATTCAGGAATCATCATTGTGTCCCATGTGATCCTCCAAGGGCTTCCGAGGTGCCTGTGATGTCGTCTGTAACTGTCAGTACGCCCAATGGCTTCTACACCCCGAACCTCTGGGTTCAGTCGATCAACTCCTCCGACAAGGCCCATTTCGAGGGACTAATTAGTACAAATAACAATCCTCTGGTCGGCATCCTGCCTGGACGTGAGGTAGACACATATTCCAGTCTCTCGTTCACGCAAGCCGGTGTATCCTATAAATACTCCGGCATGTTCACCGTGACGACAGACCGCGGATTGCTGTCATTGTCTGGATCTGTTTCGGCCAGTGGATACTACAATCATATTGAAGTCAGCGCGGGCGGCAACTCAATTGCGAGCTATGATGGCGTGCCGATCCCAGTAGATTTTGGATCTCACGTCACCGGCATCGTCCCCGACACCGTTGGTGGTGTTTTAGGGCTAGTTAACGGACTTCTATTTGGACAAAGTTCTACAACATCGCAGAGCTATCAAAACCTTACTCTTGATTCTACGCCAAATCTTCCCGATATTGCTTTCTCGGATGGCGTTTCCATTGTTGGGAATACTGGTGCTGACACCCTTATAGGCTCCACGAACTCCGACGCAATATTCGGCGGCGCCGGGAATGATGTTATCATCGGAGGGGCCGGTTCAAATGCTATGAGTGGTGGGGCGGGTGACGACACGGTTGTGCTGGGCTTCAAGCTGACGGACGCCTCGATC
>NZ_BPQG01000058.1 GCF_022179125.1 Methylobacterium cerastii | reverse complement strand
CGGACGCATAGCTTTTGAGGTTGCCCGTCCTTCGAGCGCACCAGACTGCAGATAATGCAGCAGGGGATCGATGGTAAGCGGTGTCTGGACGGCACCTTTCGGCAGGCGGTGTGACGGGGACATACGGAGCCGGGCAGGAGCTTCGTCACATGTCGATGTCAGGTCGTATGCCTATGTCGGAGCCGGTCCGGCGGCTTGAACTGTTCACCGGTGCCGGCCGGAGACGAACGTGGTCGCAGGATGAGAAGGCGGCCATCGTCTCCGAGAGTGCGGCGTCGACGATCTCGATCAGTGCGGTCGCGCGTCGGCATGGCCTGAGCGTCTCGCAGCTGTTCACGTGGCGGCGCTTGGCCCGTCAAGAAGCGGCGGGCGATCGGCGCTCCGAGTTGCGGTTCGTGCCAGCCGTTCTGATGTCGGAACCGCTGGAGCCGACACCTGTCGAGGCGAAGGCTGAGCCACATCGACGAGCGGCCTGCACTGGGATCGAAGTCGAGGTGGGCGGCGTCCTGGTGCGCGTCGGGCCGGACGCGGGCGAGGCTCAGATCGCGGCAGTGATCCGGGCGCTGAAGGCCACGGCATGATCGGGCCGTCCGGTGCGGTGCGCGTGATGATGGCCACGCGGCCGGTGGACTTCCGCAAGGGCATGGACGGGTTGGCCGCCCTGGTGCGGGATGCGATGGGCGCGGATCCGTTCTCCGGCACGGTCTACGTGTTCCGCTCGAAGCGAGCGGACAGGGCCAAGCTCTTGTTCTGGGACGGGAGTGGGGTGGTTCTGGCGACCAAGCGCCTGGAGGCCGGTCAGTTCTGCTGGCCGAAGATCGAGGATGGCGTCGTACGCCTCACGGCAGCGCAGCTCGCGGCCTTGCTCGAAGGGCTCGACTGGAAGCGTGTTCACGCGGTTCGCACGGTCATCGCCCCAGCGCTGGCAGGGTGAGCAAAAAGGTCGAGCGCGCGGGCCCCATTACGATGGTAAGCTTCTGGTAGATATGCTTTAATCCGCTTCGTGGCTAAGCCTGCTTCACGCCTGTCCGACGATCCCGAGACGCTCAAGGCGCAGCTCGTCGAGGCGCAGGCCGAGAACGAGCGGCTGCGCCAGATCATCCTGGCGATGCAGCGCCACCGCTTCGGACGCCGGGCCGAGAGCCTGCCCGAGGACCAGCTCCTGCTCGGGTTGGAAGAGGCCGAGCAGGTCGAGGCCGCGGGCTTTGCCGCCGAGGAGGCCGAACCGGCCAAGAAGGCGGTCCGGGTCGGCAAACGTCGCACCAACCGCGGGGCGCTCCCAGCTCATCTGCCGCGGGTCGAGACCCTCGTCGACATCGACAGTACCGCCTGCCCGTGCTGCTCGGGCGCCCTGCACCGGATCGGCGAGGACGTATCCGAGCGCCTCGACGTGGTGCCGGCGCAGTTCCGGGTTTTGGTGATCCGTCGCCCGCGCTACGCCTGCCGGGCCTGCGAGGACGCGTTCGTGCAGGCCCCGGCCCCGGCGCGGCTGATCGAGGGCGGTCTGCCCACCGACGCGCTGGTCGCTCAGGTGCTTGTTTCCAAATACGCCGACCACCTGCCGCTCTATCGCCAGACGCAGATCTTCGCCCGCCAGGGCGTCGTCCTCGACCGTTCGACGCTCGCCGACTGGGTCGGGCGCGCCGCCTTCCTGCTCCGGCCGGTGCACGAGCGGTTGCTGGAGACGCTGAAGCGCTCGGGCAAGCTGTTTGCCGACGAGACCACGGCGCCCGTGCTCGATCCCGGGCGCGGGCGCACCAAGACCGGCCAGCTCTGGGCCTACGCCCGTGACGACCGGCCCTGGGGCGGATCCGATCCACCCGGTGTCGCCTACGTCTACGCCCCCGACCGCACCGCGAGCCGACCGATCGCGCATTTGGCTGGGTTCGAAGGCGTGCTGCAGGTCGATGGCTATGCGGCCTACGAGGTGCTCGCCAAGGACGGCGCGATCCGGCTGGCCTATTGCTGGAGCCACGCACGGCGGCTGTTCTACGAACTTGGCCCCGCCTCGCTGATCGCCACGGAGGCGCTGGCGCGCATCGCTGCGCTCTATCGGATCGAAGCCGAGATCCGCGCTCGCCCGGCCGACGAGAGACGTGCCGTGCGTCAAGAGCGAAGCCGGCCCGTGATCGAGGCGCTGGAGCCGTGGCTGCGCGAGAAGCTCGGCCTGGTCAGCCGCAAAAGCAAACTCGCCGATGCGATCCGCTACGCCCTGTCGCGCTGGGCCGGCTTGAGCCTGTTCCTCGACGATGGCCGGGTCGAGATCGACTCAAACATCGTCGAGCGCGCGATCCGACCCCTGGCCTTGAACCGCAAGAATGCGCTTTTTGCCGGCTCGGACGGCGGCGGCCAGCATTGGGCGGTGATCGCTTCGCTGATCGAAACCTGCAAGCTCGTCGGCGTCGAGCCGCACGCCTACCTCGCCGACGTCATCACCCGCATCGTCGAGGGCCATCCACAACGTCGTCTCGACGACCTGCTGCCATGGGCCTACCCGGTCATGCCAGCCCTCAGAGCCGTGGCCTGAAAACAGCGCTTACAAAGTCGCCGTCGATCCGGCGCCAGACCGCGTCGGCCCGCTTCAGGCCGGAGACGGTG
>NZ_BPQG01000057.1 GCF_022179125.1 Methylobacterium cerastii | reverse complement strand
GCGAGATCGGTGGGAAGCGGCGGGGGCTCGGACGCGTTCGGCACGCCCGAGAGAAGAGCATATTGCTCAGGCTTTGTAACGCGTTATCCTCATCCGACCGCACTCGGACGCCAGCTCTCCTGCGGCATCCGCCAGTCGATGCCCGAGAGCAGGTAGCCGAGCTGCGCCGTCGAGATCGTCACGGCTCCGTTCGCCACCGACGGCCACAGGAAACGACCGCGGTCGAGCCGCTTGGTGTACAGGCACGCGCCCTGGCCATCGTGCCAGATCACCTTGATCAGGTCGCCGCGCCGGCCGCGGAAGACGAACAGGTGCCCGGAATGGGGATCGCGCCTCAGCGTCTCCTGGACGATCATCCCCAAGCTGGAAAAGCCCTTGCGCATGTCGGTGTGGCCGGTCGCCAGCCAGACCCGCACACCGGCCGGCAGCGGGATCATCGGCCTTCCAGGGCATCGAGCACCCGACGCAGAGCTCCGCCGTCGACGTCCCGGTCGACCGTGAGACGCCGACCGCCGCCGAGATCGATCTCGATGACGCCGCTCTTGCGACGAAGCCGGCGCGGCGGCGCTGGAGCACGCGGATCATCCGACTGCGCAGCGGGAACAGGACGTGACGGCTCCGGGGCGATCGCGACGGGCACGAGGACCGGGGCCTGCGCGTCCCCGCCCAAACGGCCCTCCCGCGCCTGACGCCGCCAAGTGAACAGCAGGCCTTGGGCGATCCCGTGCCGGCGCGCCACCGAACACACCGACACCCCGGCCTCGTACGAGGCTTCGACGATCCGCGCCTTGTCATCGAACGACCAGCGCCGCCGCCGTTCGGCATCCTCCAGCAGCGCGACCCGCATCACCCCGACCCGCCGACCTTAACGCCAGCATTAAGGTCAGGCTTCAGCGAAGAGCGCGATGCCCTCGATCGCGGCCCTCACCGGAGGCGTACGATGTTGTCATGGTACGGAAGAATCAAACGGCTGAAGAGATTGTTGCCAAGCTGCGCCAAGTTGATGTCCTGATCTCGCAGGGCCGTAAGGTCGCCGAAGCAATCCGGTCCATTGAGGTGACGGAAGTCACGTATTATCGCTGGCGTTCGGAATTCGGCGGCCTGAAGGGCGATCAGGTCAAGCGGCTGAAGTCTCTGGAGACCGAGAACCAGCGCCTCCGCCGGGCGATCTCGGATCTGACCTTGGAGAAGCTTATCCTGAAGGAGGCAGCCTCGGGAAACTTCTGAGCCCGGCTCGCCGCTGGGCTTGTGTCGACGACGTCGTTGCCGAGCATGGCGTGTCTGAACGCTTCGCCTGTCGTGTCCTGGGGCAACATCGTTCGACCCAGCGCAAATGCCCCGTGGTGGTCGAGGACGAAGCTGCTCTTACGGCTGCGATCATTGCGTTGGCCGTCCAATACGGGCGCGACAGTTACCGTCGGATCACGGCCTTGCTCCGGCGTGACGGCTGGACAGTGAACGTGAAGCGGGTCGAGCGGATCTGGTGCCGCGAGGGCCTCAAGGTTCCCGCTCGTCAGCCGAAGCGGTCGCGCCTCTAGCTTCAACGACGGCTCCTGCCTTCGCTTACGGCCCGAGCGTCCCGACCACGTCTGGTCCTACGACTGCGTCGAGCACCGCACGCACAGGCTACCAGCCACCTGCACCGGAGGTCGTCATCTGGCCAACCGAACAGAGCGGATCAGTTCCGTCTGCTCGTCCTGCCATCGTCACACAACCGACAATGCACTAAATTCGAACCTGGGCCACCAAATGGAGGCAGGCCAGGTTCCTCGGGGTCTAGGATCGAAATCGGCACAAGCATCTGCGACAGAAGTTTTTTATATTTATTGAGGGCGAAGTAATTTCATTACTGAAGATTATCATTGATTGTTAGACGAGGCTTAGCAGACGATCGAACCAGATCTGACAAGCAACCATTATGATACAAGCTATTTGCACAATATAGCTCCAGAAAACTAGACGCATGCCATAACGCGGACTGGCGCAACGCTCCGAAAAATCAATTTGAACTTCAACGATAAGGCTTCGCGCCACATCCTATGTTCCTGCGCCATAGTTGACTCCACTCAGTTTGGATGCTGAATTTTGAACTGCAAATCAATAAGTAGGGGGGGGTGGCATATGGGCGTTCTGGTACACGTCGTCGACATTGGCCTATCGGGCTACGAGGGAGTAAATTTTGACAATAACTCAAGTAAAAATTCAGATGACGTCGTAATTAAGCTTGGGCCTATGTGTAACGGAAACGCACAAGTAATTACATCCATAAAGTCAAGCGTGAAAAAGGCGAAAATTGACGGACTTATCTTCTATGGACATGGCAGCCCCGGTGCGCAACTCACAGCTCTCGGGGATGGGTCAGATCCGAACCCAGTTAGCGATCTTAGCGATGATCAAAAAAATCGTGAAAAAAAATACTTAAAGAAGAGCAAAAGCAATCGATGATCACTGTGGAATCCTTAGAAGATCAGAAGTGGCGCGAGTTAAAGACACTTTTTTCAAGGGACGGACATGTTGTATTAAAAGGATGCAATACTGGATCCGGCGAAAAAGGGGATGATTTACTTAAAAAGATGTCTAAGATATTCGGTGTGCCTGTAACTGCCGGAACGGTTTTTCAAGCTGTCGGGTATACATCTCTTGTTGGAGAAACGAAGACCGGGCGCCCCAGCGGCTCAGTATCGCCAGACAAAGGATCTAAAGTAGCCAATCAGAGAAATTTTGACTCTCTGCCCCTTTGGCTCCGGACTGGACTTATACTGAGCGATAAATTTTCGAAACCTAAAGATAAGCGCTGACGCGAAATCTGACTTTTCTTACCATTTATGTAGTTCGTGCTGCTTCCGCACCCGGCTGATCCCCCCCGATCCGCCGTGGCGGCCCTGCTTTCACCCTGTAGCAGGGCCGCCTTCTACCTTTTGGCCGAGAAGCTGTCCTCGGGCTCTCACATCCTGACGTCGGCCCGACCTCGTGCGCACACGGGCTGAGAGGGCAAGGCACAACCCGATCTGGTCAGCGGCTGACGCAAATTATTTTCGACCGCTGACCGCTCAGGCCATTTCGACTTTCGTTCTGCGATGAGATCATCGGGGCTCCAGCCACCGGAGCCACGCCGATGTCCCTCGCAACCACCACCGATACCGCTGCCATCAAGCCCGCGCCGTTGTCGAAGTACGAGATCCAGCGCAACGAACCCCATGCGGCGGCCCAGGTCCGGTCCGACGCTAAGCGTCGAGAGAAAAACGCGCCGCGCCGGGACGACATGGCGCAGGCGGCCTATTGCGTCCTCCTGATGATGTTCAACGACCGTTTGTCCGACACGCTTCATGGGCGCTCGATCCGCGGGTCGAAATGGCTCTGTTTCTGTCGGGAAAATATGACTGGTTTTCTATTGCAGATAAAACGCTCTTGGATCACTATCCCGACATGCTCGTCGGATATGCCCGCGTTTGCACCCTCGACCAGAACCTCGACCTGCAGCGTGACGCGCTGAAAGGCGCCGGCTGCGAGAAGCTGTTCGAGGAGAAGAAGTCCGGCAAGGCCGGGACCAAGCGCCCGGAGTTCGAGGCGGCGCTCGCCTATCTCCGGCCGACAGACGTGCTCGTCGTGTGGAAGCTCGATCGCCTCGGCCGGTCGCTCGTCGAGATGATGCGCACCATCGACAGCCTACGGGTGAAGGAGATCCACTTCCGCTCGCTGACCGAGCAGTTCGACTCCGACACCGCCCATGGCCGCTTCGCCCTGCAAATGCACGGCGCGATGGCGGAGTACTTCCTCGACCTCAACCGCGAGCGCACGATGGAGGGGCTCAAGGCAGCGCTCGCCCGCGGGCGCAAAGGTGGACGCCCGAAAAAGCTGACGGAGGCCGACATCGAGGTCGGTCGTGCCCTGCTGAAGAGCGGCACCATCTCGATCGCGGCAATCGCCAAGCGCCTCGGGGTCAGCCGAGACACCTTCTACAGCTACTTCCCCCAGGCGCGGGCACGCAGCCAGCAACTACAGCCTTAAAGCCCGAGCTCAGCATGCGAGCCGAGGCGGACCAGTTGCAGCGTCTGCCCGTCGGGGAGCCGGTAGATCAGCACCAGGTCGGGCCGCACGTGGCAATCCCGGTGATCCCGCCAGTTGCCGGTCAGCGCGTGATCGTGGTGCCGCGCCGCGAGCGGCTGATCGGTGACCAGAGCGTCCAGCACGGATGTAAGATCCGGGACGAGGGTCGTGCGGTGCTGCCCCTTCATCTCGCGCTTGTAGTCGCGCTTGAACTGCCCCGTACGCTCAATCGTCCGCATCGAGGTCGGTCATCAGCGCGGCCACGCTGTTGAAGCGGGGCAGATCGCCTGCCCGCGCCTCGCGCATCGCAGCGATCGTCGCCTCGTTGGGGATGAGCGGCTCGAAGGGCAGCGTCCCCTCACGCGCAACCCGCGTCAGCATCAGCCGGACCGCCTCGGAGACGGTCAGCCCCATCGCTGCCAGAACGGTGGCTGCTTCTTCCTTCAGCGCCGGGTCGATACGGGTCTGCACGAGAGCGTTGGCCATGAGGCTTCTCCATCTGCATGACAATGTAATGCAGGCAGTCGTATCTGGCTAGCGGTTGATCGCGGTTACCGGGCTGTTCCCGGAGTCGAGGTGTGGCAGACTCGGACCATGCCGATCCGCCGGGAGCACCGCTTCTACTACCCAATCGACTGGCCGCAGCTCTCGGCCACGGTGCGCTTCCGGAGGGCCGGTGGCGCCTGCGAGGTCTGCGGACGACCGCACGGCCAGACGATCTACCATCTCGGTGATGGGCGCTGGTGGGACCCGAGCATCGGTGCCTGACGCGATGGCCGGGGACGAAGTCTGCGAGCCCTCCCGACGATCGAGGACCTCGGCGTGATCAAGACGACCCGCGTGGTGCTGGCTGCCGCCCACCGCGATCACGACACCGCCAACAACACGAACGCCAACCTCGCCGCCTTCTGCCAGGCTTGCCACCTGAACTATGACCGCCCTGAGCATCGACGCCGGCGCTGGCGGACACTGTTCCTGCGTAAGGCCTCTGGCGACCTGTTCCGAGGCCCCTACCAGGGGGCATGACGCACTGTCCGCCTAGACATCCAGGAGGGCTCAGGCAGATGGACACCCGTGCCGTAGAGGGCTTCCGGATAGGCCGCGATTTCGCGAAATAGCTCCATCGACCGGCGGATCACGCTGCTCTCGCGCCCGGCGCGCTGTCCGCCTTGGGTTTTCCGATTAATCCCCAGCAGGGCCTACGCCGGCGACCATCGTCAGCATGCGCAACCACTTGCAGATACACGCCAAACTCTCCTCTTCGCCTGTCGTTGATCGAGTGGAACGCCACACATGAGCCGAGACCAGAAGCTGACCCTCGTCAACGAGGGTGATGGCGACCGGCGATACGACAATCAGATCCAGTCAAGCAGGGTCTATCTAGGCTGACAATCAAATTCAATTGATTTTTTCTTTTTGACCTCATAGAGCGTCGGTAAACCAGAGCGCATCTTCGCCGTGCAACCACGAGTGATCCTCGCCCGCAATCCGCCTTCTACCTCCACAGAGCCAATCCGTCGTGGGGCTTTCGCTAAAGCACGATGCCTAGGCAGCGGTTATGACAATCAGGACATATATAACGGCCTATGATTTTTAGGATATTTTACAATCAATCAATGCTTCTCGATCGCGAAACACTATTATATAGATACATCACGCCAGAGAAATTGCATTCGACGAAGTGTCAATCACATTGGCGTTGAAGGAGCCATATCTTGTCCGATCCGACGCCGAAATACGCTTACGAGAACACGAAGATCGCCAATCTGATCCGTGACAGGATCAACGAATTGTCCGGTGTGAAGACCCAGCGCCAGATCGCTGCTGAGATCGGCTACGACAAGCCCCAGGTGCTGTCGATGTACAAGCGGGGGGAGGCCAAGGTCCCGCTTGAGCGGTTGCCCGCCTTCGCCCGTGCCCTCGACATCGATCTGGTCGTCCTGTTTCGCGCGGGGCTGGAACAGTGGTGGCCGAACGAGAGGGAGGCTCTGGATCAGATGTTCTCGGAACGGATCGTCTCTGCGAGGGAGCGCGCTCTGCTCGAGTTCATCACGAGCGGCTTCCAGGAGAGTGATATCGACAACGCGATCGCCCTCCTCGAAGGCCTCCGCCGTGCCACTCGTGGGTGAACGGGACCGACATACGCTCGAGTTGAGGCGTACGATTCTCGCTCTCTCAAGGATGCGTCTGTAGAGGCGCAGGAGCGTAGAGCGAGTTGAAGCTCTGCTCTTGGTGGCGCCAAGCCCTTCACACGCCAACGTCGTCCATCGTAGCGGCATCACGCGAACGCAGGGTGGACGATGTTTGGGTTGGCCCCACTTTCGGAAGCTTGAGGCATCTGATCGGATAGGGGCATGCCAACACCCCTGTCCGTGCAGTACGAACCCTGTCGCTCGGATCAAGTCGACGACCGGCCGCGCGAAAATTTTTGCGAAAATAGCCCCGTGGGGGGTGGACTCTCCTGCCGTTCCGCGAGAAAAGATCAATCAACGTTGATTGACAAAGGAGAAACGCAGTGTCTGGTTCCGCTATGCTGAAGCTTCGTTCCACCCCCTCTGCTATGGATACGCCTCATGCTCCTATGGAGCACCCTCAGGCTATTGAGATGGCCACTTTGCGGCAGCGGCTGCTCGACCGTAGGCGTCCTGGGGCTCATTTGGCCATCAAGCGTATGGAAAAGCTGGATCAGCCTTTGGCTGACTTGAAGACCAGTGCCGCAAACTTAAACATTACCCAGCACAACAATCTGAATTCTCTTGATCCCATGCTCCGTCGGATGGTATTTCTTAAAGCAAACGATGTGATTGCAAAGCTTGTTGATATCATGAGGCAGGTCGCAAATATCAACAGTGCCTTTGATTTGACTGAAGAAAATACCCAGTTGTTACCTGAGGACCCTATCTTAACTCAGGCTTATGAGGAAGTGAGCGCAGGAATTTTAGAAGACATACAGTATGAGAGGGATAGCCACCGTCATCTTACGAAGACGATGTTTGAAATGTTGGATTTCATGGTTGACGCTCATCTGAAGGGAGATTTGATCAAGATTTGATAAGCGTTTCATTTGTTTTTGGTATTAGAGACAAAATATTGAAATACTGTAATGAATAATCGTTTTTGTGCGCTGGGGGAATGGGTAGCATCTACTTGTCCCTTACATGAGCATATAAGCGGACTCACGCTTCTAAACATAGGAAGGACGAAGTCCCAGGATGCGGTCACTCTGTCGAGGGGCTTGCGTCCTGGGCCCACCGACATCCGGTCGACGCCCTTGGATGTCGGGGTGCTCCCCCTTGGCACTCTATGCGCGCCGACATCCCGTACCACCTCGGACCGCTTCATGCGGATCATCCGGGGTGATCCGCCAACTTAAACTCGACGCCACTCCCATGAACATACAGGCTTATGCACCCTGACGCTCGCTGCGGCCGATGTCGAACCACGTCAATATCCGCCAGGGTATCGCCGGCGGATCGGCAAGGAGGTTCACGTCAGATGAGCAGCGGCAGACCATCGAGTGGCTCGCCAGCTTTAGCTGCACCCACTTCATCACCCTTGCCACCAACGATCTCGACCTGCGCTCGGCTCAGCGACACCTCATCCGCGGGTTCCGGGGTCACGACCGCATGGTGGAGCTGGCGAGAGCGTGGGAAGGTCGCATGAACCGCCGGCTGCTCGGACCGCGGTGGGCCCGGACCAACAAGTCCGGCGAGCGCCTGCAGGCGTTCTATTTCCTCGAGCGAGCGTACTCGAACCCGCACTGGCATGTCCTCGCGCGCATCCAGGAACCTGACCCAGCCAGGTACATGCAGAAGATCGCCAAGCTGCAGGATCACACGGACGAAATCTGGACCACCATCATCCGGTCTGGTTCAACCGACATCAAGCAAATCCTCGACGAAGGCGCGGCGAACTACGTTGCCAAGGAACTACCTCGTCCTGTATCATGGGACTACTTCATCCCCGCTGGGCATTTTGATCCCACGGGGTAGAGAGATGAAGCCCGCAGGCTTTTAAGGTCGTGCCACGTTTGCCGAGCTACGTGACCGACGACGCCTCCTGATCGCTAGGAAGACCCCATGCTGCGCTCCGCGCGGTAATCTCGTCCTATTGCCTTTTACCTCCCCAGACGATCCCCTTTCTCTCTCTGCCCCTTCACCTCCTCCCTAAGGCTTGATCAAGAAAGATTGACTATCCGGGGTAAGGCGCACCAAGCGGCGTGCGAAGCACGGCGCGACTGCGACGTCCCCGCGCCCCGTAGGGGCGCTCTTCAAGAGGTGATCCTTCTCCGCATTGAGCAGAGACGGCTTCAACGTGCTGCGAGCTGGGGAGTGGTAGGGCAGCAGCTCTGAGATCCACGGCCTTCCTCCCTTCTGATAGACACGCTCTGCGTGTTCCGGTTTTTCGACGCAGGTTCTCCATGTGAGGCCTCCAAACTATGGCGGTCCCTGAGTGGCCTGGGAGGGCCCTGGAAGGCGTTCAAGCCTCGGAGAGCGCAGGCCCCCTCACCTCTCGCAGCAGTGCGTGTTCTGGACCTGCTGCTGCAATGTCTTCGCCATGGGTGGTGCCTGCAACAAAGAGCTTGTTTCACCCCCGTTCGTCCCATGGCTGTTTGACGGGATGAATGTCCGGCGATAAGATGTGATTTAGTCGCTGAGGATCGCCGTGGACGGCGTTGGAGCGGCTGACCAAGCCGTTATGGCGCAGATCCAGGCCGTAGACCGGAACTCTGGACATGCCAGCCCCGCCTTCGTTGAAGCGATGATTGCGGCCGGGATGCACCGGGAGCCCCACACGGTTCGCGAGGGCATCAACGCCGCTGCGACGAAACTGGCAGGTGAGGGAGCCGACGGTGCAATGGTCGGCACTGCCAGCCCGTTCTTCATCTTGCTCACGACGGGCTGCCTCGCCCGCCGGTTTAGCTTGCTCCCGGTAGACATGGACGTAGAGGGAGCCGTGCGGTGAGCGTGGACGTGGTTCCAACGCTCAACCGACGCTGTAGCCCTGGACCCCGAGACGCAGGCGGTTGCCAACCTCCGGGCCTGGATCAGCGCGAGCCCGCACGCTAGCGTTCCTCGATGCCTTCGGCGAGCAGGCCAAGGCGCTAGGCTGGGACGCCCTGCGGCTGTTTTCGGTTCACCCGCAGATCGGCATCCTGCGCGTTGACCCTTGCGGTGGCCTGGTCATCCCGCTCGGCGGGCCGGTTCGAGCCATCACGGCAACGACGATTTCTTTCGGCCACATGACGCACCGCCAGAAGCTCGGGCAGCTGCAAGGCGTCCTGATCTGAAAGCTCGGCCAATGATCGCCCCCGGAGACCGCTTCGGCCCCTGGCGCGACGGCATCGAGCCGGGCGAGCGCCTGGCCTGGTCCCACTCAGATGCCGATGCTCGATGCTCCGGCTTCAGCGGCCTGCCTTACCGTCGCACCGCCACGCAGAGCGGCCGCAACGGCAGCGGAGGCGGTGGCGATAGCTGCAGCTCGATCATCCCCATAATCACGACCCTGCTCGCGATTGGGGTTAAATCCAGCCTGATAGTTGTCCGGAAATCTCGTGTTGATCCGCTGGTTAAGCGTCTCCATCGCTTGGTTATAGTCGGCCGAGAAATCGTGCCTTGCCGTAAAGTCTGCGCCTTGGTGGCCGCTGTTCTAAGCAGGTCTCCTTGGCGAACTCGACCGACTGAAGAAAATCTTGAGCGACCGCAAAAAGCTCATGGGATGCGCTAACTGGAACTGAGGAGAAAGAATTGAACAGCTCAGTAGCAGATCAACAGCAGAAGTCGCCATGAAGCGCCCTCTGACGACCAACCTTGCCGCCCCGCCGCTCAAAAAGGACTAGGCCCACGAGCCCGAGGTAGCCACTCCTGCCAACTGGCGTGATCTCGCACCCATCGTGTCCGCTTTGACCGCCATCCTGAGCGCAATGGAAAGTGGGCCGAAGGCTGGCCCTGCTGGCAAGGCGTACCACTCGGCCATCCGTCGCCAGGGCCAGGAGGCCGCGGCGATCGGTGGAGGCGAGGCGGTGGAGGCGGTGCTGCGCCAAGTCGTCGATGCCGCGCCGGATCAGGCTGGGCGCGAGGCGGCCCTTGTCGAGGCTTGGGTTGGGCTGCCAGGATGGCGCTCGTGATCTCGTTCGATCAGACCGCCTACCAGCTAGAGCGACGACCGACCGGGCTGAATCACTGGGGTTAACCGCTGGGGCGTGATGTGATTCTCTTCGCGGCTTTCGCAGGAAAGCCGCATGGCAACTGCTCTATCCGTCGATCTGCGCGCGCGTGTCGTGGCCGCCGTCGAGGAAGGCGTGTCGCGCCGTCAGGCGGCCAAGCGGTTCGGTGTGAGCCCGACCAGCGCGATCCGCTGGTACGAGAGCTTTGTGCAAGAAGGGCGGGTCGTACCCAAGCCGATGGGCGGGGATCAGCGTTCGCAGACGATCGAAGCGCAAGCCGACCTGATCGTTTCGACCTACGAGGCCAAGCCTGAGATCTTCCGTAAGCGCTGTTTTCAGG
>NZ_BPQG01000056.1 GCF_022179125.1 Methylobacterium cerastii | reverse complement strand
GCAGCATCCTCCACCTCGTTCCAGCCGGCCGATCGACGGCGGTGCGGGCTCGCCCATATTGGGCTAGACTGCCCACCAACAGGTCCCCGCGTCGCCGCCCGACACCTTTACCGCCCGCGCCTGACCGTAGGCTGAAGGATCGCCGGCGGCGCTTAGGGGACTTCGAAAATCCCGGAGGTTCACGCCATGTCCATCCGCTTCCCCGAGCCCGATGCCGGCGTCGTCGCGCGCCGCGACGCGATCGTGGCGGGCCTTCGGCCATTGGTCGGCCCCGAGGCCCTGGTCATCACGGAGGACGAGCGCCGCGCCTTCGAGACCGACGGGCTCACCGCCTACCGCAAGATGCCGCTGGCGGTGGTGCTGCCCTCGACAACGGCCGAGGTCTCGGCGGTGATGGCCTATTGCCACGAGCACGGCGTCCGCGTCGTGCCGCGGGGTGCCGGCACGTCGCTGGCCGGCGGCGCGATCGCTCAGGAGGATGCGATCATCCTCGGCGTCGGCAAGATGACCCAGGTGCTCGACCTCGATTTCGAGGACCGCGTCGCCCGCGTCCAGAGCGGGATCACCAACCTCGCGATCTCGGGCGCGGTCAGCCACGAAGGCTTCTTCTACGCGCCCGACCCGTCGAGCCAGCTCGCCTGCACCATCGCCGGCAACATCGCGATGAACTCGGGCGGGGCGCACTGCCTCAAGTACGGCGTGACCACCAATAACCTGATCGGCGTGACGCTGGTGATGAACGACGGCACGGTGGTCGAGATCGGCGGCGACCACCTCGAATCCGGCGGCTACGACCTGCTTGGTTTGATCTGCGGCTCGGAAGGACAGCTCGGCATCGTCACCGAGGCGACCGTGCGGATCCTGCGCGCGGCCGAGGGCGCGCGGCCCGCGCTCGTCGGCTTTTCCTCGGTCGAGGATGCCGGCGCCTGCACTGCGGCGATTATCGCCGCCGGCATCATTCCGGTGGCCATCGAGTACATGGACCGCGAGGCGATCCTGATCACCGAGGACTTCGCGCAGGCCGGCTACCCGCGCGACGCCGAGGCGATGCTGATCATCGAGGTCGAGGGCTCGGACGCCGAGTGCGAGGCGATGCTCGCCCGCATCGCCGCGATCGCGCAGGATTTCCGCCCGACGAGCATTCGCGTCTCGAAGTCCGAGGCCGAATCCGCCGCGATTTGGAAGGGCCGCAAGTCGGCTTTTGGGGCTACGGGGCGCATCTCCGATTACATCTGCATGGACGGCACGATTCCGACGGGCCAGCTCTCGGTGGTGCTGGAGCGGATCGGCGCGATCTGCAGGGCGCAGGGCCTGCGCGTCGCCAACGTGTTCCATGCCGGCGACGGCAACTTGCATCCGCTCATCCTGTTCGACATCAACAAGCATGGTGAATTGCAGAAGGCCGAGGCCGCGGGCGACGAGATCCTCAAGCTCTGCGTCGAGGTCGGCGGATGCCTCACCGGCGAGCACGGAGTCGGCATCGAGAAGCGCGAGCTGATGCGCTTCCAGTACACCCAGGCCGACCTGGAGCAGCAGATGCGGGTGCGCAACGTCTTCGACCCGCACTGGATGATGAACCCGGCGAAGGTCTTCCCGCTCGAAGGCCGGGTCGCAGCCTGAGGACGGCCCACGCCGCGTTGACACCCACGGGACTTGCCGACATCCCTGCTGCGATGTCTCGGACCGACGCTTCGCACGTTCTCGCCCGCCCGGAGCGACGCCTCGGCCGGACTCCGGAGCGCACCCGGACCGTGCCTGGTCCGGCACGATGACGTCCGCCCACGAGGACCCGAGGTTCCGCTTCCTCGCCGAGGGCGGCGAGACCGGCCGCGAGATCCTGGCCAAGGATTGGCGCGGTTCGTCGCTCGGCCCGCTCGCGGGCTGGCCGGTGGCCCTGCGCACCACGCTCGCGACGATGCTGGCCTGCCCGGTGGCGATGTTCCTGGCCTGGGGGCCGGACCTCCTCAGCTTCTACAACGACCCCTACCGCGAGGTGCTGGGCGACCGCGTGGCGCGGACGCTCGGGACCCGGTTCCCGGAGTTGTGGGCGGACCTGTGGCAGGACATCGGCCCGCTCTGCGACCGGGCGCTTTCCGGCGAGAGCGTGTCGGTGCACGACCTGCCCCTGACGATGTACCGCCAGGGCCGGCCCGAGCAGACCTGGTGGACGTTCTCGTACTCGCCGGTCCACGACGATTCCGGCGCGATCGCCGGGATGATCTGCATCACCCGGGAGACCACGGCGCAGGTCCTCGCCGAGCGGGCACGGGAAGAGAGCCGGAACCGGCTCGAGCTCGCGCTCTCGGCCGGCGACGGCATCGGCACCTGGGATTGGGACGTCGCGGCCGACCGCGTCACGGCGGATGCCCGGTTCGCGCGGCTCTACGGCGTCGACCCGGACCGGGCTGCCGCCGGGGCGCCGATCGCCGCGTTCTTCGGCGGCATCCATCCCGACGACCTGCCCGGCATGCAGGAGCGGATTGCCACGGCGATGCGGACGGGCGGCGAGTTCTCGGCCGAGTACCGCCTGATCCATGACGACGGCGTCCGCTGGGTCGCGGCGCAAGGCCAGTGCGTGCTCGATGCCGAAGGCCGGCCCGGACGGTTCCCGGGGGTCACCTTCGACATCACCGAGCGCCGCACCGCCGAGGAGGCGCTTCGCGCGGCCGCGCAGGAGCTGCGCCTGGTGGCGGACGCGCTTCCGAGCCTGATCGCCTTCATCGACCCGACCCTCACCTACCGCTTCGCGAACGCCGCCTACGAGACCTGGTTCTCGCGCCCGCTCTCGGACGTGATCGGCCGCACCGTCCGCGACCTGATCGACGAGGACGGCTTCGCGCGACGCCAGCCCGCCTTCGCCGCCGCGCTCGCCGGCGAAGAGATCCGCTTCGAGATGCCGTGGCCGCACGCGGACGGGCGCGAGCGCGTCGCCGACATCCGCTACATCCCGCGCCGGGATCGCGACGGCGCCGTCGACGGCTTCTACGCCTTCGTGCAGGACGTCACCGACCGGACGCGGATCGAGGCGGCGCTGACGCGAGAGGTCGAATCGCGCACCCGCGAGCGCAACCGGCTGTGGGAGACCACCACCGACCTGATGGGCACCGCCGGGCTCGACGGCTACCTCAAGGCGGTCAACCCGGCCTGGACGCGGGCGCTCGGCTGGAGCCAGGACGAACTCCTCGCCGAGCCGTTCGCCGCGATCATCGACACGGACGACCACGCCGAGACCGCCGAGATCCTCGCGCGGCTCGCCCGCGGCGAGACCGTCGACGGCTTCGTCGACCACGTGATCCGCAAGGACGGCGAACGCCTGACCGTGTCGTGGAACGCGGTGCCGGAGGGCGACCTGTTCTACATCGTCGGCCGCGACATCACCGAGCAGCGCGCGGTCGAGGAGCTGCTGCGCCAGGCGCAGAAGATGGAGGCGGTGGGCCAGCTCACCGGCGGCATCGCGCACGACTTCAACAACCTGCTCACCGGCATCGTCGGCTCCCTCGACCTGATGCAGACGCGGATCAAGCAGGGCCGCACCGAGCAGATCGGCAAGTACGCCACCGCCGCCCTGTCCTCCGCGAACCGCGCCGCCGCGCTGACGCACCGCCTGCTGGCCTTCGCACGCCGCCAGCCGCTCGAGCCGAAGCCCACCGACGCCAACGGCCTGATCGCCGGCATGGAGGACATGCTGCGCCGGACGCTGACGGAGCAGGTCAACCTGGAGATCGTCACCGCCGGCGGCCTCTGGCTCACGCTCTGCGACCCGCACCAGCTCGAGAACGCGCTGCTCAACCTCGCCATCAACGCCCGCGACGCGATGCCGGACGGCGGCCGCCTCGTGGTCGAGACCTGCAACACGCACCTCGACCGCGCCTACGCGCGCCTGCACCCGGAGGTGGAGCCGGGCCAGTACATCTGCGTCTGCGTCACCGACACCGGCACCGGCATGCCCCCGGACGTGGTCGCCAAGGCCTTCGACCCGTTCTTCACCACGAAGCCCCTGGGCCAGGGCACCGGCCTCGGCCTGTCGATGATCTACGGCTTCGCCAAGCAGTCGGAGGGGCACGCCAAGATTTACTCGGAGGTGGGGTCCGGCACGACGATCAAGATCTACCTGCCGCGCTACCGCGGCGAGGCGGCGGCCGAGGGGACCGGCCCCGGAATCGCCGCGGCCTTGCGCGCCGAGCGCGGCGAGACGGTGCTCGTGGTCGAGGACGACCCTGTGGTGCGCGACCTCATCGTCGAAGTTCTGGCCGAGCTCGGCTACGCCGCGCTCGAGGCGTCGGACGGTCCGACGGGCCTGCGCATGGTGGAATCGCGGGCGCGGATCGACTTGATGGTCAGCGACGTCGGCCTGCCCGGCCTCAACGGGCGCCAGCTCGCCGACCGCGCCCGGCTGGTGCGGCCGGGCCTGAAGGTGCTGTTCATCACCGGCTACGCCGAGAACGCGATCTTCGGCAACGGCGGCCTCGATCCGGGCATGCAGATGATCACCAAGCCGTTCCCGGTCGAGGTTTTGGCGAGCCGCATCCGCGAGATCATCGAGGGGTAGGGCCGGATGCGACCTATTCCGCGGCGGATAGGTTGAGGGCGAGCGAGCGGGCGGCGCGGGTACGGCCGCCGGGGCGCGGCTCACCCGCGGCTGACAGCGCACGGCGGCCGTCGTTGATGGCGGCGTGGACGCCGTCCACCGCCAGGATCAGGGCGCTGACCGTGCGCGCGTCGATCGAGCGCTCGCGGGCGTAGCGCACCACGTCGGCGACGAGGTCGTCGACCTCGATCGCCAGGGCGTCGAGCTCGGCCATCGTCGGCGCGGCGCGGACCTCGCGCATCACGTCGAGCAGGCGGTCGAGTACGATGTCGACCCGCTCGCGGCGCTTGCGCGCGAGGCGCTGGCCGAGCCACGCGACGGCGGAGCCGATCGTGCCGCCGAAGAAGGCCAGCAGGTAGATGTAGTCCTCGTAGCGGTCGAGGAACGTCTGCTGCTCGCGCTCGAAATAATCCACCGCGCCCGGATGGTTCGGCAGCCGCGCCGAGGTGGCGGCGACGGTGGTGTCGAAGTCGGGCGCCTTCATCAGCTTGGCGATCGGCGCGGTCGCGGCGAGCCGCGAGCGCCATTCGAACAGGTGTTGCGTCGCCGACGCGACGGCGACGCGGCTGACGGTGCCCCGCGCCATCAGGCGATAGGAGGCGCCGACGGTCTTGACCTCCTCGGCCGGCCGCTTCGGGCGGCCGCCGAAGGTGCCGGCCGGAATCGTGACGGATTGCAGCTCGGGGTAACGCTGCAGGATCGCATCCCCGTCGGGCACCGAGACGAGGCCGACCTTCTTGTCGGGCAGGCCGACCTCGACGGCGTGGACCATGGCGCCCGCGGCCTTCGAGGTCGGGCTCGCGATGATCGCCACCGCGTCTACCCGCTTGTCGGCGATGGCGGCGGTGACCTCGGACGGCTTCAGGGTCACCAGCGCGACCTGCCCCAGAGGGACCTCCTCGCCGTCCGGTAAGTCGGCGGCGGCGGGGACGAAGTCGTAGAAGGTCAGCATGTTGGTGATGAACGGGATGTCGGCGCTGTGCCGCACGACGATGCCGAGGCGTTTGCGCGCCAGCGCCGGGAATTCGTCGATCTCGCCCGACTCCGACGCCGCGACGACAAGGGCCTCGTCGTGGAGGATCGCCAGCGTCAGGCCGTTCTCGGGCAGCAGCACGTCCGGCCGCACCACGGCGAGGTCCGCCTTGTTGGCCTGGAGCGCGGCCGCGCTGTCCCGCACGTCGGCGTAGCGCACCACCTTCAGGCGTACGTCCTCGCGGGCGCGCGACAGGGCGTTCGCGTAGGCCTCGATCAGCGCGGCCTCGGGGCCGTCCTGCGGCCCGACGGCGACGGTGAGCGTGGTCGGCCGAGACAGGTAGACCACGGCCGCCGCCGTGGCGGCGAGCCCGAGGGCGAGCAGCACGAGGAGCCACTCGCGTCTCAACAGGATGGCCGATGCTGCGGGGAGGAGACCATGACCGATCCTGCCGCGTTGCCTGCGTTCCATGGCTGATCCATGGAACGCAAACCTGTCCGGATCGTGAAGAACACGTGAAACGCGCAACCGTTGCAGAACCCGGGGCGAACCGCGCGGCGCGGCCGACGCCCCCCGTCACCGCGACCTATGTCGAGCGGGCGGCGCTGCATTACCTGGAGCGCTACAGCGCCTCGGTGGAGATGCTGCGCCGGACGCTCCGGCGCCGGGTCGAGAAGCGCGCCCGCGCCCGCGGCGAGGATGCGAGCGCGTTCTTCGAAATGATCGAGGCGACGGTGGCACGCGCGGTCTCGGCCGGCCTCGTCGACGACGCCCGCTTCGCCACGGCGCGGCTGGCGACGTTGCGCCGTCGCGGCACCTCGTCCCGCGGCGCCTCGGCCAAGCTCTCGGCCAAGGGCCTGTCGCGCGACGCGGTGGAGACCGCGATGGAGGCCGAGCGTGAAGCCGTGCCGGAGGCGGACGCCGCCGCGATCGAGGAGAAGGCCGCCTTCGCCTACGCCAAGCGCCGGCGGCTCGGGCCGTTCCGTCGTCCCGACATCCGCGCGCTCCACCGCGACCGCGACCTCGGAGCGCTGGCGCGCGCCGGCTTCGGCTACGATCTCGCGCGCCGCACCGTCGACGCCGAGGAGGTGCCCGACGGGCCTTGAGCCTGGAACTCGCCGGAAACTGCGCCACTTGGCCGAGGGTCGACGGTGACGTCGCGCGCCGTCCGTGCGCGCAGCCGCGAATTCTGGAGAGCTTCGATGATCAACCGCAAGGCGCACGCTGTCTGGAAGGGCAACGGCAAGGAAGGCAAGGGCACGATCACGACCCAGTCCGGCGTGCTGTCCGACCAGCCCTACGGCTTCAACACGCGCTTCGAGGACAAGCCCGGCACCAACCCGGAAGAGCTGATCGCGGCGGCCCATTCCGGCTGCTTCACGATGGCGCTCGCGTTCCAGCTGCAGGAAGCCGGTCTCGCGGCCACCGAGATGAGCACCGAGGCGGTGGTGACGCTCGAGAAGGACGGCGCCGGCTTCAAGGTGACCAAGTCGGCCCTCACGCTGACCGCTTCGATCCCCGGCATCGACCAGGCGAAGTTCGACGAGCTGGCGCACGCCGCCGAAGTCGGCTGCCCGATCTCGAAGGTCCTCGATTGCGAGATCACCTTGAAGGCCACCCTCAAGCAGGGCTGACCGACGTTTCCGGACGCCGCGCCCCGCGACGACGCCGCGGGGTGCGGCATCGCCACAGGGGCGCAACGCCCTTTGGCACCTTGTCCTTGCGACCCCCGGGTTCCTAATTTGTTCGATGGATGAAGCTCTCGCCAAGAAACTGCGCATCCTCGCCGATGCCGCCAAGTACGACGCCTCGTGCTCGTCGTCGGGTGCGCCGAAGCGCAAGGCGGGCAAGGACGAACTCGGCTCGACCACCGGCTCCGGGATCTGCCATGCGTACACCCCGGACGGGCGCTGCATCTCGCTCCTGAAGATCCTGCTGACGAACTACTGTCTGTTCGACTGCGCCTACTGCATCAATCGCCGTTCCTCGAACGTGCAGCGCGCGCGCTTCTCGGTGCAGGAGGTCGTGACGCTGACGGTGGAGTTCTACAAGCGCAACTACATCGAGGGGCTGTTCCTCTCGTCGGGCATCATCAAGTCGCCCGACTACACGATGGAGCTGCTGACGCGGGTGGCGAAGTCGCTGCGGCGCGACCACGGGTTTCGCGGCTACATCCACCTCAAGTCCATCCCCGAGGCGAGCCCTTGGCTGATCGAGGAGGCCGGGCTCTACGCCGACCGCCTCTCGATCAACGTCGAGCTGCCGACGGAGGCGAGCCTGCAGACGCTCGCCCCGGAGAAGGACGGCGCCACGATCCTCAACGCGATGGCGCAGGTCGCCGAGCGCATCGTCGAGGCCAAGGCCGAGCGGCGGCGGTTCTCGCCGGCCGGCCAGTCGACGCAGGTGATCGTCGGTGCGGACGCGACCACCGACGAGGCGCTGATCCGCAAGAGCGCCCACCTCTACGGCAGCGTCGGGCTCAAGCGCGTCTACTACTCGGCCTTCAGCCCGATCCCGGAGGGCTCGGGCATCCTGCCGCTGAAGGCGCCTCCGCTCCAGCGCGAGCACCGCCTGTACCAGGCCGACTGGCTGATCCGGTACTACGACTTCTCCGCAGACGACGTGGCGGACGCCGCCGACGACGGCATGTTCTCCCTCGACATCGACCCGAAGCTCGCCTGGGCGCTAAAGAACCGCCACCGCTTCCCGGTGGACGTGAACACCGGCGACCGGGAGATGCTGCTGCGCGTGCCGGGACTCGGCGCGCGGGCGGTCGACAAGATCATCAAGGCCCGCCGGCACACGCGCCTGCGCCTCGACGACGTGGCGCGCCTGTCCTCCGCCCTGAAGCGCGCCCGCCCGTTCCTGATCGCCGCCGACTACACGCCGGGCGGGCTCACCGATCGCCTGGACCTGCGCAGCCGGCTGGTGGAGCCGGCCCAGCAGCTGAGCCTGTTCTGATGGACGCGCCGGACCTGTTCCCTCCCCCTGAAGCGGTGGAGGGTGGGTCTCGCACGATCCACTTGCGCCCCGGCGCGGATCTCGACGGCTTCCGCGCGGCCCTGCGCCGGCTCGTCGCCGACGACGTGCCGCCCGATCGCGTGACGTGGTCGGCCGGCGACGCGCCCGGCCTGTTCGGGTCGTCGCCCGGCGCGGAGCCCGACGCGCCGCCGGTGGCGCTGCCGAAGCCGGTGGCCGGGCTGATCCCTATGGTGGTGCCCCACCGCGACCGCGAGCGCTACGCCCTGCTCCACACCCTCGTCTGGCGCGTCCGCCACGGCGAGCGCCACCTGACCGAGGTGGCGAGCGATCCGCTGGTCCACCGCCTCGGCGGCATGCGCAAGGCGATCGCCCGCGACCTGCACAAGATGCACGCGTTCCTCCGCTTCCGCCGGATCGAGACCGCAGCCGGCGAACGGTTCGTCGCCTGGTTCGAGCCCGACAACCACATCCTGGAGGCGGCTGCGCCGTTCTTCGTCGACCGCTTCCGCTCGATGGACTGGACCATCCTGACGCCGGACGGCTCGGCGCACTGGGACCGCGCGACGCTCGCCTTCGGTCCGCCCGGCGACAAGGCCCAGCTGCCCGAGGGCGACGGCTTCGAGGCCGGATGGCGCGACTACTACGAGAGCACGTTCAATCCGGCCCGCACCAACCTGAAGGCGATGCGGGCGGAGATGCCGAAGAAATACTGGCACAACATGCCCGAGACCGCCGCCATCCCCGGCCTCGTCCGGGCGGCCGCGTCCCGGACCACCCAGATGATCGAAAGGGCCCCGCAGATGACGATCAAGCGCGATCCGGCCAAGGCCGTGGCGGCGATGTCCGACCAGGCGCCCAAAACCCTCGACGCGCTGAACGCCATCATCAAGCGCTCCGAGCCCCTGGTGCCGGGCGCGACGCAGGCGGTACTCGGCGAGGGCCGGGTCGGCTCGACCATCGCCTTCGTCGGCGAGCAGCCGGGCGACCAGGAGGACCGGCAAGGCCGCCCCTTCGTCGGGCCGGCGGGCCAGTTGCTGTCGCGGGCGATGGCCGAGGCCGGGATCGACCGCGAAGCGAGCTACCTCACGAACGCGGTCAAGCACTTCAAGTTCGAAGAGCGCGGCAAGCGCCGCATCCACCAGAAGCCGACGGCGGGCGAGGTCAGCCACTACCGCTGGTGGCTCGACCGCGAGCTCGACTTCGTCGCCCCGAAGCTCGTGGTGGCGCTCGGCGCGACCGCGGTGCTGGCGCTCACCGGCAAGTCAATCCCGATCACCCGCGCGCGCGGGCCGTTCCGCTTCGAGCGTCTCGACGACCGCTTCCAGGGCTTCATCACCGTCCACCCCTCCTACCTGCTGCGCCTGCCCGACGAAGCGAAGGAAGAAGCCTACGCGACCTTCGTCGGCGACCTTCGGCGGGTGGCCGAGCTGGGGCGCGAGCTGGCAGGGTGAACGCCGACGGACAAGATTTCGTCCGCCTACGCCGGGTCGGCATCCCACCGAAGTCGATCACTGTGAACACAACGCAGGATGTTCGCAGGCCGAAGGGACAGACACGTCACCTCGTGCCGACTCCGGACGGCTGAAACGTGTCCGGAACTCGCCGGGGCTGATGCCGATGCGTTTGCGGAAATGGTGCCGTAGCGTGTCGGCCCCGCCCAGGCCGACGAAGACCGCGATCTCGTCGACGCTCAGACGGCCTGCGGCGAGCAGGCGCTTGGCCTCCTCGATCCGTTCGGCCGCGAGCCACTCGCCCGGCGGTGCCCCCGTCGCCTCGTTGAAGCGCCTCATGAACGTGCGCAGGCTCATGCGGCACGCCTCGGCCATGCGGGTCAGCGGCCACGGCGCACCGAGTTCGGCCCTCATTCGGTCGATCAGGGGCGCCACCTCGTTGTGCCGGCGCACCGGCACTGGCCGCTCCAGGAACTGCGCCTGACCGCCGGTACGGTGGGCGGGCATCACGAGGCGCCGTGCGACGGAGTTCGCAGCTTCTGGCCCGTAATCCTGACGCACGATCTCGATCAGGAGGTCGAGCCCTGCCGCACTCCCGGCCGAAGTGAAGACCCGCCCGTAGGATCGATACAGGGAGGAGCGGTCAACCGCGACCTTGGGATGGGCATCGCGCAGCGCCTTGGCGTAGCGCCAGTGCGTCGTCGCCGTCCCGCCATCGAGTAGCCCGGTCGCTGCGAGCACGAACGCACCCGAGCAGATGGAAACCAGCCGCGCTCCGCGCTCATGTGCTTCACGAAGGCGGTGGCAGAGATCCTCGGGGACCGCTTCGTCGCTCCCCTTCCAGCCGGGGACTACGATGATATCCGCGCAGTCGATCAGCTCGATGCCGTGGTCCGGCGTCAGGGTGAAGCCCCCGTGCGCCCGCAACGGCCCACCCTCCACTGCGCAACTGGCAAATCGATACCACGCCTCGCCCATCTCCGGCCGGGGCAGGCCGAACACCTCGGCCACGATCCCGAACTCGAAGGTACACAGGCCATCGTAGAGAAGCGCGACGGCGAGGGGTCCGGTCGTGTTTGGCACGATCTTCACGATGCCTGTCGTTTCGGCCAATTGCAAACCGAGCTTTGCGAGCCCGACATGGTGCCGTCCATCAAGAAGGATCACCATGCCCACCGCAGTCAACGCCGTTTCACCTGCCCCGAGCCACCTCGCCCGCGAGCGCTTCGCCGCCGAGTTCGCGTTTGAGACCGACTGTTGGGACGTGCATGACGCCCTGGCGCGCGGGGCGGATTTCGTGCTGCTCGACGTGCGCAGTCCCGCCCTGTTCGCTGCCGGTCACGTTCCCGGCGCGATCAACCTCCCGCACGGCAAAATCGTGCGCTCCAAGCTCGAACGTTGGCCCGAGGGCACGGTGTTCGTGACTTACTGCGCCGGTCCGCACTGTAACGGCGCCGCCAGGGGAGCGTTGCGGCTCGCGGAACTCGGGCGCCCGGTCAAGATCATGGCGGGCGGCATCACCGGCTGGCTCGACGAGGGCTTCGACTTGGCGCGGTCTGAGGCCACGGCGTGAGCGCTCACTTTCGGAAAGCGGCTGCGTCCGACGCAACATCCATCCTCGAAATGGTTCGGGCGCATGCCGCATTCGAGCGCGGGACGGCATCCTTGTCGCTCGACGACCTGAAAGCGATCCTGTCGACGGACAGCCTGCCGACCCACCTGCTCGTAGCGGATATGGGCAACGCGCTGGTCGGTTACGCGGCGGTCACGTTCGACTTTTCGCTCTGGCGAGGGCGCACCTACGGCCATCTCGACTGCTTGTTCGTCGCGGCGAGTGCGCGCGGGCGGGGCATCGGCAGGCAACTTTTCGACGCGGTGGCGAAGCTCGCGCAGATCGAGGGCGTCGATCGTCTCGAATGGCAGACGCCGGTCTGGAACAGGGAAGCCATCCGTTTCTACCTCCGAACCGGGGCGCTCAGCGCAAAGAAGGAACGGTTCGCGATCCCGCTGCGGTGTTGACGAGTGCACCATCGGGAAGGTGCTCGGAACCAACAGCCGCAAACCCATCCAGCGCTGACGGTCGGCCCGGGAACGGAATACCCGCCTCCCATCCGACCGAGTGATCGGACGGGCACCGCCTCACCCCGCCGCCGGCTCCTCCTTGTGCGGCCTCAGTTCCGGTGCCTGCTCGATCTCGGCCTCAGTCGGGGCCTCCGCGCGGCTGTCGGCGCGGCTGGCGTCGACGTAGAGGCGGGCCTCGCCTTCCGTGAGGCCGAGGCTGCGGAGCGCGTAAAAGGTCATGCCGAAGGCGAGCTCGCGCTCGGCCATCAGCACCAGCCCGACCTTCTCCTCCTCCATCCGGCGGCGCTCGGCGTCGCTGTGGGTGCGGATCAGGGTGTCGATGCGCGGGTTGGCCTCGCGGGCGATCTCGACCAGGCGCCGGGCGTTGTGCGAATCCGGCGTCGCGATCACGAGGAGGCGCGCCTGGGCGATGTCGGCCGCGGCCAGGATGCCCGGCGCGAGCGCGTCGCCGAACACCACTTCGAGGCCCGACGCGCGCAGGTCGAGCACCCGGCGGCGGTCGCGGTCCACCACCACGAAGGGCAGGTCCCAGGCGTCGAGCGCCTTGCCGATCCCGCTGCCGACCCGGCCGTAGCCGACGACGATCGCGTGGCCGCGATGGGCCTTGGCCGGCTCCGAGACCGCGATGGCGTCGGCGCCGCGCCGCTCGAAGCGGCGGGCGAGGTCGGGCCGGTCGGCGAGGTAGCGCTCGACCCGGGCTGCAGCCGCGAAGAACAGCGGGTTCAGGGTGATCGAGAGCAGCGCGCCGCCGAGGATGAGGTCGCGCCCCTCCTCCGGCAACAGCTTCAGCGAGAGGCCGAGGCCGACGAGGATGAAGGAGAACTCGCCGATCTGCGCCAGGCTCGCGGCGATGGTGAGCGCCGTGCCGACCGGATGCTTGAACGCCAACACGATCGCCACCGCGGCGATCGACTTGCCGAGCAGGATCACCCCGAGCACGGCCAGCACCGAGAGCGGCTCGCGCACGAGGATGCCGGGGTCGAACAGCATGCCGACCGAGACGAAGAACAGCACCGCGAAGGCGTCCTGCAGCGGCAGGGAATCGGCCGCCGCCTGATGGCTGAGGTCGGATTCGGCGAGCACCATGCCGGCGAAGAAGGCGCCCAGCGCGAAGGACACCCCGAACAGCTCCGCCGAGCCGAAGGCGATGCCGAGCGCCAGCGCGAGGACGGCCAGCGTGAACAGCTCGCGCGAGCCGGTGCGCGCCGCCTGGTCGAGGAGCCACGGCACCGCGCGGCGGCCGGCCACCAGCATCAGGGTGGTGAACAGGCCGACCTTGGCCAGCGTCAACCCGAGGGTGAGCCAGATGCTGTCGCCGAGATGGCCGGAGAGCCAATGCGCCAGCGAGTTGCCGGTGGCGTGGTCGCCGCCGGCGGCGCTGCCGCCGAGCGAGGGCGCCAGCGCCGGCAGCAGCACCAGCGCGAGGACCATCGCGAGGTCCTCGACGATGAGCCAGCCCACCGCGATGCGGCCCTTGTCGCTGTCGAGGAGGTTGCGCTCCTCCAGCGCCCGCAGCAGCACCACCGTGCTCGCCACCGACAGGGCGAGGCCGAACACGAGCCCGGCCCCGAGGCCCCAGCCCCAGGCGAGCGCCAGGCCGCCGCCCATGGCGGTCGCGACCACGATCTGCACCACGGCGCCCGGCAGCGCGATGGTGCGCACCGCCATCAGGTCCTTGATCGAGAAGTGCAGGCCGACGCCGAACATCAGCAGGATCACGCCGATCTCGGCGAGTTGGCCCGCGAGCTTCTGGTCTCCGACGAAGCCCGGCGTGAACGGGCCGATGGCGATGCCGGCCACGAGGTAGCCGACCAGCGGCGGCAGCCGCAGCCTCTGCGCCAGCATGCCGAAGACGAAGGCGATCACGAGGCCCAGGGCGATGATGGCGATCAGCTCGGTCGCATGCGGCACGGGGCGGTCGTCTCCTGGATTCGGCGTCGGACGCGGGTGTCGCATCGGCCTAGCGGAATCGTGCGACGAATTCCGTAAGCGCTGCAGCCGAATGGTGTTCCAGCGCACAGGCGCGGCCGGGTTGGCAGGCCGACGACGACCCTATACCCCCGTGCTCGACGGATCGAAGGACGGCGAAGACGATGCGGCTGGTGGTGGTGGGCGCCGACGGGCGCATGGGCAAGATGCTGATCCGCGCGGTGGCGGAAGCGGAGGGCTGCACGCTCTCGGCCGCGATCGAGCGCGAAGGGTCGGACGCGATCGGCCACGATGCCGGGACGCTGGCCGGCCTCCACCCGCTCGGCGTGCCCGTCACCGACGACCCGCTGACCGCCTTCGCCGCCAGCGACGGCGTGCTCGACTTCACCGTGCCGGCGGCGACCGTAATGTTCTCCGAGCTCGCGGCGCAGGCCCGCATCGTCCACGTCGTCGGCACGACCGGCCTGTCGGAGGACGACCTCGCCAAGCTACGCGCCGCCGCCTACCACGCCCGCATCGTGCGCTCCGGCAACATGTCCCTCGGGGTCAACCTGCTCGCCGCGCTGGTGAAGCGGGTCGCCGCGGCGCTGGGGCCCGAGTTCGACATCGAGATCGCCGAGATGCACCACCGCATGAAGGTGGACGCGCCCTCGGGCACCGCGCTGCTGCTCGGGGAGGCCGCCGCGGCCGGGCGTGGCGTCGACCTCGCCGACGTGCGCGTCTCGACCCGCGACGGCCATACCGGCGCGCGGAAACCCGGCGACATCGGCTTCGCGACGCTCCGCGGCGGCAGCGTCGTCGGCGACCATTCGGTGATCTTCGCCGGCGCCGGCGAACGCATCACCCTCTCGCACCACGCCGAGGACCGCAGCCTGTTCGCCGCCGGCGCGGTGAAGGCGGCGCTTTGGGCGCATCCGAAGCCGCCGGGCCTGTACAGCATGACAGACGTGCTCGGCCTGTAAGCCTCAGGCTGGCGGACAGTTGGGGGCGGGTCTCCGGCCTGCGCTTGGGGCCTCGGCCCGCCTCTGGTAGGAGCCGCACCGACAAGCCCGACCGGGCGCTTCCAGAAAGACCGGACACCGATGGACCGCCTGCTCGTCCTCGCTCGCCACGGCCAGAGCGAGTGGAACCTCAAGAACCTCTTCACCGGCTGGCGCAACCCGGACCTGACCGAGCGCGGCGTCGACGAGGCGCACAAGGCCGGGCGCTGGCTGAAGAGCGAGGGCTACGGCTTCGACGTGGCGTTCACCTCGAACCTCGGGCGGGCGCAGCGCACCTGCAAGCTGATGCTCGGCGAGATGGGGCTTTCCGACATCGAGACGATCCGCTCGGAGGCCCTGAACGAGCGCGACTACGGCGACCTCTCGGGCCTCAACAAGGAAGACGCCAAGGCGCGTTGGGGCGCCGAGCAGGTTCACCAGTGGCGCCGCTCCTACGACATCCCGCCGCCCGGCGGCGAAAGCCTGAAGGACACCGCGGCGCGCGTGCTGCCCTACTACATCGAGACGATCCTGCCCCGCGTGATGGCCGGCGACCGGGTGCTCGTCGCAGCCCATGGCAACTCGCTGCGCGCCCTCGTGATGGTGCTCGACCGCCTGAACACCACGACGATCGCCGGCCTGGAGATCGCCACCGGCGTGCCGCTGGTCTACCGCCTCAAGGCCGACACCACCGTCGCCTCGAAGGCGGTGCTGGAGCGCGACATCGACGACGCGTGACGCGCGCGCCATGGCGGTCGAACTCGCCCCGGGCCTGATCCACCATCCCGGCTGGCTCGATCGGGCCGGCCGGCGGCGGCTCGCCGACGAGATCGCGGCCGTGCTGGCCTTGGCGCCGCCGTTCACGCCGCGGATGCCGAAGACGGGAAAGCCGTTCTCGGTGCGGATGTCGAACGCCGGCCCGCTCGGCTGGGTCTCGGACATCGCCGGCTACCGCTACCAGCCGGACCACCCGGAGACCGGCGCGCCCTGGCCGGCGATGCCCGCGACAGTGCGCGCGGCCTGGGATGCGCTCGCGGCGGGCTTTCCGGCACCGGAAGCCTGCCTGATCAACCTCTACGCGCCCGGCACCCGCATGGGCCTGCACCAGGATCGCGACGAGGCCGACCTGTCGGCGCCCGTGGTCTCGCTGTCGCTCGGCGCCGCGGCGGTGTTCCGCTACGGCGGCCTGCGGCGATCCGACCCGACGCGATCGATCCGCCTGACGGCCGGTGACGCCCTGGTGATCGGCGGCGCCTCCCGCCTGATCCACCATGGCGTCGACCGGATCATCGCGGGCGGCGACCTGCTGTCGGAGGCGGAGGACCCGCTGCCCGCCTTCCTGCCGCCGGGCGGCCGCTGCAACCTGACCCTGCGGCGCGTGACGGGCTCGGCCCTGTGAGCGTTCTGACCTCCGTCGGCCGCTCGGCAAGTCGTGTAAACGCGTCCGCTTGACAGAGCCCGGCCGCGGGCCGACCCATCGCAGCCGGTCCGGCACCGTCCCGGATCGTGGAGATCCTGGTTCGATGCGTCTGCGCCACCGTCTGTCCACCCTCGCGCTGCTCGCCCTGGTGCTCGGCTTCGAAGCGGGGCCGGCCTCGGCCGCCGAGCCGGTCTACCCGGCGGGCTCGCGCTTCGGCTTCGAGCCGCCCTCGGACATGTCGCCCTCGCGCCGCTTCGCCGGCTTCGAGCGCAAGGAAGGCGGGGCGACGCTCTCGGTGGTCGAGCTGCCGGCCACCGCCTTCGCCGACCTCGTGCAGACCTTCACCGACGCGAACCTGAAGAGTCAGGGCTTCTCCGTCGAGACGCGCGAGCCGGTGAAGATCGGCGAGGCCGAGGGCATGCTGTTCACCGGCTCGCAGCCGGGCGAGCCGGGCGGCAGCACGCCGACGATCCGCAAGTGGCTGCTTTTGGTGGGCGATGCGACCGTCACCGGCCTGATCATCGGCCAGGCGGTTCCCGACGCCGAGACCGAGAAGACCATGCGCAGCCTCGTCACCGGCGTGACGATCCGCCCGGCCCTGACGCTGGAGCAGCAGGTCGACGCCCTGCCCTTCCGCGTCGGCGACCCGGCGGGTTTCCGCCCCTTGCGCGTGCTGGCCGGCAACTCGGTGCTGATGACTCAAGGGCCGAAGGACCAGATGACCAACCTGGAGCAGCCGATCCTGGTGCTCGCCCAGGCGGTGCAGCAGCCGCCGACGGCCGAGCAGCGCGACGGCTTCGCCAAGGCGGCCCTGTATTCGAACCAGACCATGAAGGACTTCGTGATCGAGCGCTCGCAGAGCTACCGCTCGAACGGCGTCGACTGGCACGAGATCGTGGCGCGGGCGACCGACCTGCCGACCAATACGCCGGTCGTCGTCTCCCAGACGATCCGCTTCGCGCCGGACGGATACCTGCGCGCGCTCGGCGTGGTGCGCCAGGACCAGCGCGAGGGCACGCTCGCCAAATTTCGTGAGGTCGTGGACAGTGTTCAGGTGAAATAAAACCCGCGTCCTTGAGAATTCGTCCGTCCCCGGGGGAAACACTCCTCACGACCTCCGGTTGTCGTCGCGACGCGCCGTCCCCTGGACGGCCACCGCGACGGGATGTTGGATGACGGATCGAGACTTCGGCGCGGGAACGCAGGACGACCGCCAGTCCGCGATTTGGACGCTGGCGCTCGCCGCGACCCTCGTCGGCATCGCCGTCCTGCCCCGGCGGCGCGGCGGAGACCGGCTGGACGCGCGGTCCGAGACCGGTTCGGACGGGCCGCGTGCAGAGGCCCCGTCGCATGCCGGCGGCGAGGCCAAGGCGGTGGCGCGCACCGAGGCGGATCGCGGCCGCCAGGCGCGCAGCCCGTCCGAGATCCCGGGCAGCGGCTGGAAGGATGTGGGGCTGCGGGTGTTCCGCGACCTCAAGGAGAACCGCCTGGTCTCGGTCGCGGCCGGCGTCACCTTCTACGTGCTGCTGGCGATCTTCCCGGCGGTGGCGGCTTTGGTGTCCTGCTACGGCCTGTTCGCCGACGTCGCCACGATCAACGACCACCTCGCCAGCCTCCAGGGGGTGATGCCCTCGGGCGCCATCGACATCGTCGGCGAGCAGGTGAAGCGGATCGCGGCCAAGGGCGACACCACCCTCGGGATCACCTTCTTCACCGGCATCCTGCTCTCGGTCTGGAGCGCCAACGGCGGCATGAAGGCGATCTTCGACGCGCTCAACATCGTCTACGAGGAGCGCGAGACGCGGAACTTCGTCTGGCTCAACCTGCGCTCGCTCGCCTTCACCGGAGGCGCGCTGCTGTTCATCATCCTCGCCCTCGGCGCGATCGTGGTGCTGCCGGTGGTGTTCAACACCGTCGGGCTCTCGGGCGACGCGTGGTACCTCGCCCTCCTACGCTGGCCGGCGCTGTTCGTCGCCGTGCTCGGGGGCCTCGCCCTGCTCTACCGCTACGGGCCATGTCGGGATGCGCCGCGCTGGCGCTGGGTGACCTGGGGCAGCGCGCTCGCCGCATTCGCGTGGCTCGCCGGCTCGCTCGGCTTCTCGTGGTACGTGGCGAACTTCGGCAAGTACAACGACACCTACGGTTCGCTCGGCGCCGTGATCGGTTTCATGACCTGGATCTGGATCTCGACCGTGATCGTCCTGCTCGGCGCGGAGGTGAACGCCGAGATGGAGCACCAGACCGCGCACGACACCACGGTCGGCGCACCGCAGCCGCTCGGCACGCGGCGGGCGAAGATGGCGGATACGGTCGGGGTTGCGACCTGAGGATTGTTTAATTCGCCGCGATTCAGGGATAGATACGTCCCATGGATCGCGACACCGCCATCGGTATCCTTCGGGCGAACGAGAACGCCCTACAGCGCCTCGGCGTCCGCCATGCCGCCCTGTTCGGCTCCATCGCCCGAGGTGAAGGTCATGCGGACAGCGATCTCGACGTGCTGATCGAGATCGAAGCTGAGGCGGTGCGCGACGCCTTCAACGATGTCGGAATTTGCCGGGCAATCGGGAGCTTGTTTTCAGTCCCCGTCGATGTCGCCACTCGCGAAACGTTGAAGCCTCACATCCTCTCGCGAGCCGAACGCGATGCCATCCGTGCTTTCTGAGCGCGAATCCGACGCCTGCGTCGACATCCTCGACGACGCTCAGGCCGCCCGCAACTTCATCGACGGCATGTCCTTCGAAGCCTTCGCCACCGACCTGCGGACGAGCTACGCAGTGATCCGTTGCATCGAGATCGTCTCCGAGGCGAGCCGGCGCCGAGGCGCCGCATTCAAGGCCCGGCATCCGCACATTCCCTGGCAGAACATCGCAGATACGGGCAACTTTTACCGCCACGCCTATCACCGCGTCGCGCTGGACATCGTGTGGAAGACCGTCCACCAGCCGCTGACGGAGATTGCCGTGGTCTGCCGCGCCGAACTCGAGGCCGATCGGTCTTCGCCGGCCTAATCCATCTCCCTCCCATTCTTCGAGACACCCGCGCGCCATGACCGCCGACAGTCCAACATCATCACCTGTCGGCCCCGGCGATCAGGTGATCCTGGTGGACGGGTCGTCGTTCATCTTCCGGGCCTACTTCCAGGCGATCAACCAGCCGGAAAAGTTCAACTTCCGGCCGTCCGACGGGCTGCCGACCGGCGCCGTGCGGCTGTTCTGCACCAAGATCGCGCAGTTCGTGCAGGAGGGCGCCGCCGGCATCTGCCCGACGCATCTCGGCATCGTCTTCGACAAGTCGGAGGGCTCGTTCCGCAAGGAGCTCTTCCCCGACTACAAGGGCCACCGCCCCGATGCGCCGGACGACCTGAAGCGGCAGATGCCGCTGATGCGCGACGCGGTGCGCGCCTTCGGCCTGCACGCGATCGAGATGGAGCGCTACGAGGCCGACGACCTGATCGCCACCTACGCCCGGCAGGCCGAGGCGCGGGGCGCGGGCGTCATCATCGTCTCGTCCGACAAGGACCTGATGCAGCTCGTCGGGCCGCTGGTGCGGTTCTACGACTTCGAATCCGGCTCGAAGGGCAAGCCCGGCCACCGCCCGGAGCGCAACCTCGACGAGGCGGCGATCGTCGCCAAGTGGGAAGGCCTGCAGCCGAACCAGATCGGCGACGCGCTGGCGCTGATCGGCGACACCTCCGACAACGTGCCGGGCGTCCCCGGCATCGGCCTGAAGACCGCAGCCGCCCTGATCAAGGAATACGGCAGCCTGGAGCAGCTGCTGGAGCGGGCGGGCGAGATCAAGCAGCCCAAGCGCCGGGAGACGCTGCTGGCCGGCATCGAGCAGGCACGGCTCTCGCGCCGGCTCGTGGCGCTGGTCGAGGACGTGGACGTGCCGGTGGCGCTCGACGACCTGCGCCTGCCCAAGCCCGACCCGGAACGGCTCGTCGGCTTCCTGAAGGCGATGGAGTTCAACACGCTGACCCGGCGCATCGCCGCGATGCTGCACGTCGACCCGGAGGCGGTGAAGCCCGACCCGCGCCTGCTCCCAGGCCATGTCCAGGCCGACGACGCACCCTTCGCCGACGCCGCGACGGGCGCAGAGGGTGGCGCCGAGGTCGATCCCTTCGCGGAATTCGGCCTGCCGGATGCGGCGCCGAAGGCCCGCGGCCCGTCCGATCCGTCGCCCTCGACCCTCGTCGCGGCGCGCGCGGCGGAGGCGAGCAAGCCGTTCGACACCAGCGCCTACGAGACGATCCTCACGCTCGAACACCTCGATGCCTGGATCGCGGAAGCGCACGAGGCCGGGGTGATCGCGGTCGACACGGAGACCGACTCGCTCGATGCGCACCACGCCAACCTCGTCGGCGTCTCGCTCTGCGTCGCGCCGGGGCGGGCCGCCTACATCCCGCTCGCCCACGTCCGCGCCGTCGAAGCCGCGCCGAACGCAGACGACCTGTTCGGCGGCGGGGCGAAGGCCTCCGACCTCGTCGAGCCGCTGCCGTCGCAGGTCGACCGCGGGGCCGCGCTCGACCGGCTGAAGCCGCTGCTCGAGGCCGCGAGCGTCCTCAAGGTGGCGCAGAACCTGAAATACGATTGGCTCGTGTTCCAGCGCTACGGCATCACCGTGGCCCCGTGCGACGACACCATGCTGATCTCCTACGTGCTCGATGCCGGCAAGGGCGGGCACGGCATGGACGAGCTCGCCAAGCGCCATCTCGGCCACCAGCCGATCACCTTCTCGGACGTGGCGGGCACCGGCAAGGCCAAGGTCACCTTCGACCGTGTGCCGCTCGACCGCGCCACCGCCTACGCGGCCGAGGACGCCGACGTGACGCTGCGCCTGTGGCGGATGATGAAGCCGCGCCTCGTCGCCGAGCGGCGGCTCTCCGTCTACGAGACCCTGGAGCGGCCGCTGATCGCGGTGATCGCCCGGATGGAGCAGCACGGCATCCGCGTCGACCGCAACATGCTCTCGCGGCTGTCGGGCGACTTCTCGCAGATCCTGGCGCGGCTGGAGGAGGAGATCCAGGAGGATGCCGGCGAGCGCTTCCAGGTCTCGTCGCCGAAGCAGATCGGCGACATCCTGTTCGGCAAGATGGGCCTGCCCGGCGCCAAGAAGACGCCGTCCGGCCAGTGGGCGACGCCGGCGACGCTGCTGGAGGAGTTGGCCCAAGCGGGGCACGACCTTCCGAAGAAGATCCTCAACTGGCGCCAGCTCGCCAAGCTGAAGTCGACCTACACCGACTCGCTGCAGGAGCACGCCGACCGCGACACCAACCGGGTGCACACCTCGTTCTCGCTGGCCGCCACCACCACCGGCCGGCTGTCCTCGTCGGACCCGAACCTGCAGAACATCCCGATCCGCACCGAGGAGGGCCGCCGCATCCGCCGCGCCTTCGTCGCCGACCCGGGCAACCGCCTGATCTCGGCCGACTACAGCCAGATCGAGCTGCGCCTGCTCGCCCACATGGCCGACATCCCGCAGCTGCGCCAAGCCTTCGCCGACGGCATCGACATCCACGCGGCGACCGCCAGCGCGATGTTCGGCGTGCCGCTCTCGGACATGACGCCGGACCTGCGGCGCCGGGCCAAGACCATCAACTTCGGCATCATCTACGGCATCTCGGCCTTCGGGCTGGCCGACCGCCTCGGCATCGGGCGCGAGGAGGCGAGCCTGTTCATCAAGCAGTATTTCGAGCGCTTCCCCGGCATCCGCGACTACATCGACACCACGAAGAAGATCTGCCGCGACAAGGGCTACGTGACGACGCTGTTCGGCCGCGTCTGCCACTACCCGCAGATCCGCTCCAACAACCCGTCCGAGCGCGCCAGCGTCGAGCGCCAGGCGATCAACGCCCCGATCCAGGGCACCGCCGCCGACATCATCCGCCGGGCGATGACCCGGATGGAGGCGGCGCTCGTCGCCGAGCACCTGAACGTGCGCATGCTGCTGCAGGTGCACGACGAACTGGTGTTCGAGACGAACGCGGACGAGGTGGACCGCGCGATCCCGGTGATCAAGCGGATCATGGAAGAGGCGCCCGCGCCTGCGTTGACGCTGCACGTGCCGCTCGTGGTGGAGGCGCGGGCGGCGGGGAACTGGGAGGAGGCGCATTGACCGGGCGCCCCCGCAAATTTGTACTTTATCCATCGAATAGTTTATCTTCTCCGACAAGAAAAACGCGGCCATTTTTTGGAACGGGAAAACCATACCCGGAGTTGGGTTTTTGCCAATAAATACTACCTTTAGCGTGATGATTACTCATATATATATCGATTCCAATTTTCTGCTGCGCTAGATAAATAGCTTGCATTGAATCTAATCCTGCAGCAAAACTAGACCTTCGAGCAGAGGGCCAGTCGATTTCGTACCGACAAATCCAATCAGCCTCTTCTTTTGTAGGTGCAAATAAACGGACCTCGACTTGAATTTTGTCCGAATTCTGAATAAGCGTAATCAGTCTGGTTGCTATCAACATCATAGCCTCAATAATTTAGGGGCGGAATTGTTTTTCCTTGCTCGCAAGCCACTAGCCCCACCATCGCCTGTGCGTAACAACCTCTTAGCCCTACCATTTTACATTGAAAACTTCTCGTTTATATTGATCATCGCAGTACTTCTCAGGGTTTTTTGCCGGCGAAGCATATCGGCTATTAAAGATCGGCTTCTGATCGACCGTGATAGATCGACTGTCATCACGTCCAACCCACCTTCCACCATTTGAGTCCCCCGCTGGAGTTCGGGGCTGATTAGGATCATGTTCTTTTATTTGAATATGATCTCTTAATAGAGAAAATCTAAATTGTAATCACCTGACCTTTAAACGAGTATTTCCGATATATTGATCTAGAGATCGATTTTTGGTCACATCAATACTCCTTGGCCACCTCTCACCATCGCATATGACAGTTCATTTTTCGAGTGAACTTTCCTACTAACGGGATTGTTGGCCTGATTCGAAACCCTGTTAAATTCCGGACCCGTCGCAGGAGACGGTTTCAAAAGGAAGCTTCCTGCGCAGTTGAAGCCTGCTAAACCCGCGCCATGCCCCACACCGTCGCCGCCCTGTATCAGTTCGTCGCCCTCCCGGATGCCGCCACCTTGGCCCCGGCCCTGGAACGCGTCTGCCGGCGCCTCGACCTCACGGGCACGCTGCTGCTGGCTCGCGAAGGCATCAACGGCACCGTCGCGGGGTCGGCCGAGGCGATCGACGCGTTCCTCGCTGCGTTGAACGGGCCCGACCTGTTCGACGGCCGCCTCGACCGGCTCGAACGCAAGCTGTCGACGGCGGAGGCGCCGCCCTTCGCGCGGATGAAGGTGAAGCTCAAGCCCGAGATCGTGACCTTCGACGGCGGCGCCACCGATCCCTCCGCGTGGGTTGGAACCTATGTCGCGCCGGAGGCGTGGAACGCCCTGCTCGACCGGCCCGGCGTGGTGGCGGTCGACACGCGCAACCGCTTCGAGGTGGCGCTCGGCACGTTCGCGGGCGCGGTCGATCCCGGGCTGACGCGCTTCGGCGACTTTCGCGATTTCGCGGAGACCCTCGATCCGGCGGCCGAACTCGCCCTGTTCTGCACCGGCGGCATCCGCGGCGAGAAAGCGGGCGCCTACCTCGCGGCCTGCGGGTTCGCCCGCGTCCACCTGCTCAAGGGCGGCATCCTGAAGTACCTCGAGGCCGTGCCGGAGGCCGAGAGCCGCTGGACCGGCGACTGCTTCGTCTTCGACGGCCGCATCGCGCTGGGGCCGGCGCTGGCGGAACGGCCCGACCATCCGCCGGAGGCGCTGCGATGACCGATTCGGCGACGAGCGAGTCCGCGCGCATCGACCATCTCGAGATGCGCCTGACCGAGCAGGACGCGACGATCGACGACCTCAACCGCACCATCACCGAGCAGTGGCGGCTGATCGACCGGCTGCGGCGGCAGGTGGACACCTTGACCGAGCGCGTCGAGGAAGCCGGCGCCCGCGCGGCGACGGGGGGCGCGGAGCCCCCGCCGCCGCATTACTGAGCCGGATCGAGCGGCCTCGACCCTCCCCCGCAGAAGGGGGATGGACGAGGCGTCGGCGCCGCCTGCTCCTTAGAAATTCGCCTGGGTGACGAACTTCGTCGCGAGGTAGCCGTCCAGCGCTTCCGTGCCGCCCTCGCTGCCGTAGCCGGATTCCTTCACCCCGCCGAAGGGCGTCTCCGGGAGCGCGATGCCGTGGTGGTTGATCGAGACCATGCCGCTCTCCACCCGGTTCGACACCCGCGTCGCCCGCTCCGACGAGCGGGTGTAGGCGTAGGCCGCGAGGCCGTAGGGCAGGCGGTTCGCCTCAACGTAGGCGTCCTCTTCGTCGCTGAAGCGCTGGATCGCGGCCACCGGGCCGAACGGCTCCTCGTTCATGATCCGCGCGGTGAGCGGCAGGTCGGTGAGCACCGTCGGCTCGAAGAAGTTGCCCCGGTTGCCGATGCGCTTGCCGCCGGTGCGAAGCGTCGCGCCCTGGGCGCTGGCGTCGGCCACGAGCGACTCCATCGCCTCAAGACGGCGCCCGTGGATCAGCGGCCCCATCTTCGTGTCGGGGTCGAGCCCGTCGCCGACCTTGAGGTTGGCGGCGAGGTCCGTGAAGCCCGCGACGAAGCGGTCGAACACCGAGTCGTGGACGAGGAACCGGGTCGGCGCGACGCAGACCTGGCCGGCGTTGCGGAACTTGTTGGCGCCGAGTACCGCCACCGCCTTCTCGACGTCGGCGTCGCCGAATACGATCGCCGGCGCATGGCCGCCGAGCTCCATCGTCGCCCGCTTCATGTGCTGGCCGGCCAAGGCCGCGAGCTGCTTGCCGACGACGGTCGAGCCGGTGAACGAGATCTTCCGGATCACCGGATGCGGGATCAGGTACGACGAGATCGTCGCCGGGTCGCCGTAGACCAGCGCGAGGCAATCGCCCGGAACGCCGGCATCGAGGTAGGCGCGCACCAGCTCGGCGCAGCTCGCCGGCGTGTCCTCGGGGCCCTTCAGGATCACCGGGTTGCCGGTGCAGAGCGCGGCGGCGATCTTGCGCACCGCCTGGTTGATCGGGAAGTTCCAGGGCGTGAAGCACGCCACCGGCCCGACCGGCTCACGCACCACGAACTGCAGCACGCCGTCGCCGCGAGGCGGAATCACCCGGCCGTAGGCGCGCTTGCCTTCTTCCGCGAACCAGTCCGTGACGTCGGCCGCGGCCATCGTCTCGACGCGGGCCTCGGCGAGCGGCTTGCCCTGCTCGATCGTCATGATGCGGGCGATGTCGTCGGCGCGCTCGCGCAGCAGGTCCGCCGCCTTGCGCAGCACCTTGGCGCGATCGAAGGCCGAGACTCGGCGCCACTGCGCGAAGCCGCGGGCGGCGGCCTCGAGCGCCCGGTCGAGGTCGTCCTGGGTGGCGACCGCGCACTGCCCGATGGTCTCGCCGGTGGCGGGGTTGAGCACCGGCAGCGTCTCGCCGCCCGAGCCGGCGCCCCAGGCGCCGGCGATGTGAAGCTTCACGTCCGGATACATGTCGGCTTGCATTCCCTGCCCGGCCAGCCGCGAGGGCCGGCGACGGGGGCAATGTCGGCCTCGGCGCCCCGGGGGGCAAGGCGGAGCGGGGAACGAACGCGATCGGATGTCCGCGTCAGGCGGTGATGCTGCGCTTGACCGGCTCGGGACCCTTCACCGTCACCGCCCCCCCCCGGCGCGCGCGCAGCGTGCCGCCCTTCGGCACCACCTGCCAGCCTTCCTTGGCGCCGTCGATCGGCTCGGAAACCACCACCAGCCCGGTCTCGGTCTGGCGGTAGTACAGGCTCGGCGGCCGCGCATCGCAGGCCCAGCGATAGGCGAAGATCTCCTCGCCGTCGGTGAGGAGCGCAGTGAAGCGCAGCGGCTCGGTGATGCCGGCGCCCCGCATCAGGTCGCGCACGGTCGCCAGCGTCTTGGCCATGGCGCCGACCGGGTCCTCGGCAAGGCCGTTGGCAAGGGCCAGCAGGAACAGGGCCTCGGAATCGGTGCTGCCGCGACGCCCGTCGTAGAGGGCGTCCGGGATCAGCGCCTCGAGGCGGCGCTTGATCCGCAGGTATCCGCCGATCTGCCCGTTGTGCATGAACAGGTGGCGGCCGTTGACGAAGGGGTGGCAGTTTGTCCGCGCGGTCGCCGTGCCGGTCGAGGCGCGCACGTGGGCGAAGAAGGTCCGCGCGCGGACCTGCCCGCACAGGTTGACGAGGTTCTCGTCCGACCAGGCCGGCAAGATGTCGCGATAGACGCCCGGCTCCGGTCGCTCGCCGTACCAGCCGAGGCCGAAGCCGTCGCCGTTGGTCTCGGTCTTCCCCTGCTCGGCGTGCAGCGACTGGTGCACGAGCGAGTGGGTGGGCGCGCAGACGAGATCCGAGAGAAAAACCGGCTCGCCGCTATAGGCCAGGAAGCGGCACATGCTTGGGACCAACCTCTCGCTGATCGCACGGCCGCGAAACGCACCGGATTTGCCTGTCGGGCAAACCCGGTCCCGCGCCGTCGCCGAACCGTAACATTTAGATGTCGATGGTGAACAGTTCGCTAACGCACCGCACCATACACAGAGTTCGTGCGGTCCCGAACGGATCCTCGCCAAACCGGTCGCAAGGCAGGCATGCGCATGAGACGAAATCCGACGCTTGTTACCCGGCTTCGGACGGCGCAGCATGCTTGAATCGGGAATCAGCGGCTCGCCACGAGGCCGCACCGCCCGTCAGGCATCACCGCATCCTCACATCTCGCGAAGGAGGTCCCATGGACCGCGCCCCCTCCCCCTGTCCCGTCGCCCTGGTCGTCGAGGACGATGCCGCGGTCCGCAACCTCGCCGCCGCCGTGCTGGAGGAGACGGACCTCGGGGTGATCGCCTGCGACAGCGCGGAGGCCGCGATCTCGATTCTGGAGCGCGACGACGTCACCGTCGCGCTGCTCTTCGCCGACATCCGTCTGCCCGGCGCGATGGACGGGCTCGCGCTCGCCAGCACCGTCGAGCGCCGCTGGCCGGACGTGCGGGTGGTGGTGACCTCGGGCTACGATGCCGGCGGCGACGCGCGGATGCCGGCGCAAGCGGTGTTCATGCAGAAGCCGTGGCGCGCCCTCGACGTGCTGGTCCAGGCCGAGCACGCGACGGAAGCCGCCCGCGCCGCCTGAGCGTTCGCTCGATCGACCCGGACGGCGCCGAACGCGTCGTCCGCGATCTCACGGGATCGAACATCCTTCGGCGCACGAAAAAAGCCCGGCCCGCATGCGCGGCCGGGCTTTTTCGAGGATCGCGATCGACGGGCCTCGCGGCCCGGATCGACTTACTCGGCGGCGGGGGCCGCCGGAGCGCCACCGGCCGGAGCCGACGGGGTCATCGATGGGAAGCCGGGACGACGGGGGCCGCCGGCGCCGAAACGGGGCTTCGGCTTAGGGGCGGCGATCAGGCCCTCGCGGATCGCGGTCTTGCGGGCCTGCTTGCGGGCGCGACGGACGGCCTCGGCCTTCTCGCGCGCCTTGCGCACCGAAGGCTTCTCATAGGCCTTGCGCTGCTTCATCTCGCGGAAGATGCCTTCGCGCTGCATCTTCTTCTTGAGGACGCGGAGCGCCTGATCGACGTTGTTGTCGCGAACGAGTACCTGCAACGGAGTGGATCCTCTAGAACCAGTTTGAACGTGGCATTCGGTCGGTGTCGGCGGCGAGACGCCCGCGACGGAGCGGGAAACCGACAGCGCCCCGGACCCGGGGATCGCCCGGGCGGGACGCGGTTCGGACCGTCTCGATTCGGCACCAGATCTGCACCTTGGGCAGGCTCTTACACCAAGCGGCGGCGAGTTCCAACCGGATAGGCGACGCGAACGCGATCCGCGCGAACTGTGACCGGGCAGCCTCAGTCGCGGCTCTGGTAGGGTGTTCGCGCCGACACCACACAAGGATTGCCGGACGGCGGCGGCCACACGGCGATCGTCCTACGGCAGGGGTGACCGATGAACGACGACGCGCAGCAATTCGCCAGCGACAACTATTCCGGCATCTGCCCGGAGGCCTGGGGGGCGATGGCGGAGGCCAACGCCGGGCATGCGCCGGCCTACGGCGAGGACGCCTGGACCGCACGCGCCGCGGACGCCTTCCGCACCTTGTTCGAGACCCGGTGCGAGGTGTTCTTCGCCTTCAACGGTACCGCCGCCAACGCGCTGGCCCTGGCCTCGCTCTGCCGCTCCTACCACAGCGTAATCTGCGCCGACGCCGCCCACGTGGAGACCGACGAGTGCGGCGCGCCGGAATTCTTCTCCAACGGCTCGAAGCTGCTCACGGTCCGCACCGAAAGCGGCAAGCTGACCCCGGACGCGATCCGGGCGCTCGCCACCAATCGCAAGGACATCCACTTCCCGAAGGTCCGGGTGGTGACGGTGACCCAGCCGACCGAGACGGGGCAGGTCTACACCCTGGCCGAGTTGCAGGCGATCTCGGCCACCTGCCGCGACCTCGGCCTGTCGCTGCACATGGACGGGGCGCGCTTCGCCAACGCCTGCGCGCATCTCGGATGCAGCCCGGCGGACATGACGTGGCGCGCGGGCGTCGACGTGCTCTGCTTCGGCGGCACCAAGAACGGCATGCATGCCGGCGAGGCGGTGGTGTTCTTCGAGCCCGCGCTGGCGGAGGATTTCGGCTACCGCTGCAAGCAGGCAGGGCAGCTCGCCTCCAAGATGCGCTTCCTGTCGGCGCCCTGGGTCGGGATACTGGAAAGCGGGGCCTGGCTCCACAACGCCGCGCACGGCAACACCTGCGCCCAGGACTTCGCCGCGGCGGTGGCGGACATGCCCGGGATCGCGCCGATGTTTCCGGTCGAGGCCAACGCCGTCTTCCTGGCGATGCCGGCGGAGATGATGGAGCGCCTGCGTGCCAAGGGCTGGCGCTTCTACACCTTCATCGGCGGCGGAGCCCGGTTCATGTTCGCCTGGGACGCGAAGCGCGAACGCGTCGCGGAACTGGTCGCGGACCTGCGCGCGGTGGCCGCGGCGTCGGCCTGAGCGGCCGACGGGTTGCCGCGCGGCGCGCGGCTGTCTAACAAGGCGCATGGTTCCGACAGACGCCCGCCCGTCCTCGACGACGCCGCCGTAGCGCGCCCCGCCGCCACGCCGTCCGCCTCCGCGGGACGGCGCACGCGGTCCGTCGAACCGTCACCCTTCGAGATCGCTCCTCTTTTTGGGCTCGCACGCCGCCTCCAGCTTGGCGCGGGCCGGACATATTGCATGACCTTCCAGACCTTGCGGGCCGAATGGGCCCCGCACGTGCCGCGCGAATTGCTCGCCGGCACCGTCGTCGCGCTCGCCCTCATCCCCGAGGCGATCGCGTTCTCGTTGATCGCCGGCGTCGACCCCCAGGTCGGGCTCTACGCCTCGTTCTGCATCGCGGTCACCACCGCCATCGTCGGCGGGCGCCCGGCGATGATCTCGGCGGCCACCGGCGCCACCGCCCTGGTGATGGCCGGCCTCGTCCGCGAGCACGGCCTGCAATACCTGCTCGCCGCCTCGATCCTCGCCGGCCTGATCCAGATCGGCGCCGGCCTGCTGCGCCTCGGCGACCTGATGCGCTTCGTCTCGCGCTCGGTGATCACCGGGTTCGTCAACGCGCTGGCGATCCTGATCTTCCTCGCGCAGATGCCCGAGCTGATCGGGCGCGGGCCGACCGTCTACGCGATGGTGGCGATCGGGTTGGCGATCATCTACGGCCTGCCGCGGCTCACCAAGGCAGTGCCCTCGCCCCTCGTCTGCATCGTGCTGCTGACCATCGCCGCGATCGCGCTGGCGCTCCCGGTGCGGACGGTGGGCGACATGGGCGCGCTCCCCGCAAGCCTGCCGTCCTTCCTGCTGCCGCAGGTGCCGCTGAGCCTCGAGACGCTTCGGATCATCCTGCCCTACGCCGCGACGGTGGCGATGGTCGGCCTGCTCGAATCCCTGATGACCGCGGCGATCGTCGACGAGATGACCGACACCGGCAGCGACAAGAGCCGGGAATGCCTCGGCCAGGGCGCGGCCAACATCGTCTCCGGCTTCTTCGGCGGCATGGCCGGCTGCGCGATGATCGGCCAGACGGTGATCAACGTCACCTCGGGCGCCCGCGGTCGGCTGTCCTGCCTTTGGGCCGGCTGCTTCCTGCTGTTCCTGATCCTCGTCCTCGGCGCCTACGTCCGGCAGATCCCGATGGCGGCGCTGGTCGCGGTGATGATCTTCGTCTCGCTCCAGACCTTCTCCTGGCGCTCGATCCGCGACCTCACCCGCCATCCCGGCTCGTCGAGCGTGGTGATGCTCGCCACCGTCGCGGTGGTGGTGGCGACCCACGACCTCGCCCGCGGCGTGCTCGTCGGGGTGCTGCTGTCGGGGGTGTTCTTCGCGCGCAAGGTCGCCCGGGTGTTCGACGTCGCGAGCCGGCGCGAGGGCGCGGTCCGCACCTACGTCGTCACCGGTCAGCTGTTCTTCGCGACCGCCGAGGCCTTCCACGGCGCGTTCGACTTCCGCGACGACGCCGAGCGGATCGTGCTCGACCTCACGGCCGCGCATTTCTGGGACATCACCGCGATCAACGCCCTCGACCGGGTGGTGCTGAAGTTCCGCCACCACGGCCGCGCGGTCGAGATCGTCGGCCTCAACCGCGCGAGCGCGACCCTGGTCGAACGCCTCGGCACCCACGACAAGCCTGGCGCGGTGGCGACGCCGGGGCATTGAGGCGGCGGCGAACCCTCAAGCGAGCCAGTCGGGCATCCGGTCGAGGCCGATCAGTTCGTCGTAGGTCTGGCGCGGGCGAACGATCGCGGCCTGCGCGCCGCTGACCAGCACCTCGGGCACGAGGCGGCGGGTGTTGTAGGTGCCGGCCTGGACCGCGCCGTAGGCGCCCGCGGTCATCACCGCGATCAGCGCGCCGGGCGCGACCTGCGGCATCTCGCGCTGCAGGGCGAGGTAGTCGCCGGTCTCGCAGACCGGGCCGACTACGTCCGCGGTCACGCGCGGCGCGTCGGCGGCCGGCACCTCGACCGGCCGGAGCGCGTGGTAGGCCTCGTACAGCGTCGGCCGGATCAGGTCGTTCATCGCCGCGTCGACGATGACGAAGGTGCGGCCCTCGCTCTCCTTCACGTACAGCACACGGGTGACGAGGATGCCGGCGTTGCCCGCGATCATCCGGCCGATCTCGAAGACCGGGCGCAAACCGAGGGGTGCGAAATGCGGCCGGATCGTCGCGGCCAGGGCCGCCGGGTCCGGCGGGGGGGCGTTGTCGTCGCGATAGGGGATGCCGAGGCCGCCGCCGAAATCGATGTGGCGGATCGGATGGCCCTCGGCGATCAGCCGTCCGGCGAGGCCGGCGAGCAGGCGGGCGGCGTTCTCGAACGGCGCCAAGTCGGTGATCTGGCTGCCGATATGCATGTCGACGCCGTGGATCGCGAGGCCCGGCAGCGTCGCGGCCAGGGCGTAGACGGCGGGCGCGCGCGTGATGGGCACGCCGAACTTGTTCTCGTACTTGCCCGTCGAGATCTTGGCGTGGCCGCCGGCGTCGATGTCGGGGTTGACGCGGATCGAGACGGGGGCGTCGATCCCGAGGCTGGTCGCCACCGCGGACAGCGCGAGCAGCTCCGGCTCGCTCTCGACGTTGAAGCAGAAGATGCCGGCCTTCAGCGCCGCCGCCATCTCGTCCTGCGTCTTGCCGACGCCCGAAAACACGATCTTGCGGGCCTCGACCCCGGCGCGGAGCGCGCGGAGCAGCTCGCCCTCGGAGACGATGTCCATGCCGGCGCCCTGGCGGGCGAGCGTCGCCAGCACGGCCTGGTTGGAGTTCGCCTTCATCGCGAAGCACACCAGCGCGTCGTCGCCGGCGAAGGCATCGGCGAACACGCGGTAGTGCCGCTCCAGGGTGGCGGTGCTGTAGCAGTAGAACGGCGTGCCGACGCGCTCGGCCAAGGCCGTCAGGTCGACGTCCTCGGCGTGCAGGCGTCCGCCGCGATCCTGGAAATGGTGCATCGTTCGGCCGTGTCCGGGAAGCGTCGAGATCCGCCGTTCGGCTCGAGATCCCGTCCGCGGGGGAACCTCGCCCGGAGGCGGAAGAGCAAGGTTTGGTGACGGTGCGTGCGATCCGTCGCGCGGGCGGCGGCCTACAGCAGCGGATCGAGGATGAAGGGGTCCTTCGGGATGCGGTAGCCGCGCTTGGCGCCGCGGCTCGTCTCCACCGGCGCCTCGGTGCCGGAAGCGGGGGCGAGCGCGGATGGCGGCAGCTCGTCGCCGGCGCGGACCGCGAGCGGATCGGGCTCCGGCGCGCCGCCGCCGAGGCCGGTGCTGACCGGAAGCGTCCGAGGTCCGGCCGTCGTCGTGGGCGTGCCCTGGGCCGTGTTCCGTGCCGGCACCGTGGCCGAGGCGCCCGGCGGCTCCAGGGCACCGCGGCGGCCGCAGCCCGCCAGCGCGAGCGCGACGAGGGCTGCGGCTAGGATCGACGTCAGGACGCGGGAGGGCGGCATCGCGGAGGGTCCGGCGGGCACTTCTGGGTGTGGTCCTCCCGAGGGAGGATCACACCTTAGCCGTTGCCGCACCCCGAGGCGAGCGCCCCCGCGCCATAGCGCGAATCCGAAGCGCGCCGGTCGACTTTCGCGGGCTCAGCCCTTCTTTCCGCCCGTGGTCGCCTGGTAGGCGTCGATGGCGCGGCGGCAGTTCTCCGACAGCGACTTCCAGTTCTTCTCGAAGCACGCGTCGAGCTTCGGATCCTCGGGGGCAAGGTTGCCGCAATAGTTCAGGTAATCGCCGGTGCAGTACTTCTTCAGGGTCTCGTTGCCGCGCTTGGTCTCGGGCGCGGCGGAGGCCGGCGCGGAGAACGACACGGCCAAGCCGAGCGCGAGGGCGAGGGGCATGAGCTTCAAGGCCATGGGGCGTCGTTCCATCTGTCGGGTCGAAATGCGGGATGGCGGTGCGATGATGCCATCGCGTGGTGGAAACAAGGCATCGCGGAGGGGTTTCGCAAGCGCGCCACTCGAAATCCGCTGCGCCGGCGGCCGATCAGTGCGACGATGCGTGCATCGCGTAGGCCGCCACCGGCGGCAGGCGCTCGCGCTGCGCCAGCGCGTCGGCGACTTCGGTGATGCGCCGGCGCAGGTCGGCGTTCTCGCGCTCGACCGTCTCGCCGCGATCGGACTCGGACCGTGCGAGCGCCGCCTCGGCGGCCGCGAGCTTTTCGCGGACGCTGCGCTCGCTCTCGGCCGGGTCGGCGAGCGTCGCTTCGGGCGCGGCTGGATCGAGCCGTGCGGCGAGCAGGCTGTCGAGCAGGTCGGCGTGGGCCTCCTCGAGCGCGAGCAGGGTCGCGAGGCCCGCAGAGCCGTCGGCCTGCGCGGTCTCGAGTTCGCCTTCCAGGCGCTTCCGGAGCGCGAGCGCTTCCGCAATCTCGGCGTCGCGCGCGGCGACGTCGCGGGCGAGCGCCGCCACCTCCAGCGTTCGGCCGCCGAGGGCCGCCATGTCGGCGTGGCGCTTGGCGCGTGCGGCTTCGACGGCGCGCTCCATCCGGCGCTGCCCCACCGCGAACTCGGCCCGCAGGAAATCCTTCTCCGCCGCGATCTCCTCGACGGAGAGCGGCAGCTGCGCCTCGGTCCGCCGCCGCGCGAGCCGGGCGGCGCGCGCGTTCACGGCCGGCAGAGCCAGCAGCGCACACAGGGTCGCCACCAGGAAGCCGAGGGCGAAGACCATCACGGTTTCGATCACGCGGGCGAACTCGTTCCCTTGAGCGACGCCGCGCGGCGGACCCCTGCCCGCTCGTGCGACGACGCGACCACACGCCGAAACGGGCACCGGAACCCGAGCTGAACCCGTGCACCGCGCCCGCGAGCCGGGCATGCCCGACCAACGTTGGCGCTCAGTCTAACCGGTTTTGGACGCGGGCGCGAAATCGCGATTCGCGACGCCTCAGAACGGGTTCCAGGTCGGCGTGCCGGTGAACTTCAGGTAGCCGACGTTGATGCCGAGCCGCGCGCCGACGCCGGTGCGGATCGGGACCACGACGATGCCGTCGTTGGTCACCGCCGTCATGCCGAAGCCGCCGACGAAGTAGGCCGAGCCGTCGACGCCGCCGAAGCGGCGGTAGATGCCCTTCACCGCCGGCAGGTTGTAGACCAGCATCATGGTGCGGTCGCCGTCGCCGCCGATGTCGAACCCGAGGGTCGGGCCCTGCCAATAGATCCGGCGCTGGCCGGCGTTGCGGGTGTAGAGCGTGCCTTCGCCGTAGCGGACGCCGCCGACGATGGCGCCGGAGGCCTCCTGCCCGAGGATGTAGCCGTTGGGCTCGCCCCAGCGCTTGGTCGCCTCCTGAACGGTCAGCGCCAGCCCGCGCGAGACGTTGCCGAAGAACTTGTGCCCCGAATCGACGATCTCGCCCGGGCGGAAATTCTCGGGCGCGCCAGGGTCGTCGACGCCGCGAGCAAGGGCGGCGCCTGGAAGCAAGCCGAGCACGGCGAGGCCGGCCGAACCGAGGCCGGCCAGAGCATGGCGGCGGGTCGGTGTCGGATGGCGTTTCGCGTCGGCTTGGCAGAGATGGTTTGTGCGGGGAGAATCGGGTGCGGTCATGGTTCCTCCTCGATCCGCTCGGGGCGGCGCCTTCACGGGACGCGGTCGCGCGCCTGGACGAAGCCCTGCGTTCGCCCCCCGGACAAGCGGCAGGCCTTGCGCCGCTCCGCACGACGATCGATGAGGCCGCGAAACCGGTTGCGAACGTCGGGCTCAAGACTTGGGGATCAAGTGGACACGATGTGGTTAACGCGACGTGACTGCGCCGGCCTCGTCCTGGCGGGTCTCGCCGGGCCCGCACGCGGCCAGACGCCAGCGTCCGGCTATCTCGGGCTCGCGGGGTTCGACCCGGTGAGCTACTTTCTGCCGGAGGGGCCGCAGGCGGGCCTGGCGACGTTCGAGGTCTCGGGCGCGGGTTGGAGCTGGCGCTTCGCCAGCGCCGCCAACCGGGCCGTGTTCCTGCGCGACCCGACGGTCTACACGCCGCGGCTCGGCGGCTACGACCTCGTCGGCATCCTCGACGGGCGGCTGGTCGACGCGGACCCGCTCGTCTTCGCTCTGGTGGACGAGCGCCTCTACCTGTTCCGAAACGCCGAACACCGCGACCGGGTGGTGGCGGAGCCGAGCCTCGCGGCGAAGGCCGAGGCGTCCTGGCCCACCCTGCAGGGGCTCACGGACGGAGCACGGGAGTGAGCTCGGGCACGCCTGCACTCTCTCGCGGCCGCAGGATCGGCCCCCGGTCGGGCAGCGCGACGCGGGCGGCGAGCGCGGGGTCGCCGAGCGCCGCGAAGGGGCCGTTACGGTAGGCCATCGCGTGCCGGCCGTAGATGATCGGCCGCCCGGTCGGTGTCACGACCCGGCCGCCGGCCGCGGTGAGGATGTGGTCGCCGGCCGCCGTGTCCCACTCCATGGTCGGGCCGCAGCGGACGTAGAGGTCGGCCTCGCCCGAGGCGATCAGCGCGAACTTGAGGGCCGAGCCGGCCGGACGCCGCTCCGTGACGCCGAGGGCGTCGAGGCAGGCTTCGGTCTCGATGTCGCCGTGGCGGCGGCTGCCCAGGGCCGTGAGCCCGTCCTTCGGCTCCGGGCGGGTGTGGACGGCGCGGATGGAGCCGGGCCGACCCGCCTCGATCGGCGCTTCGTGCGCGACGACGCCCGCCTGCCAGACGCGGCCGACGCCCGGCGCGGCGAGCGCGGCGGCGACCGGCCGGTTGCCCTCGATCAGGGCGATGCACACCGCGAATTCCGGGCTGCCGGCGAGGAAGTCGCGGGTGCCGTCGAGGGGGTCGACGAGGAAGAACCGGTCGGCGGGCGGCACGTCGTGGCAGGTCTCCTCGGCCACGACCGGGATCGCCGGGAACCGCTCCAGGAGGTTGGCCAGGATCAGCTGCTCGGCCTCGAGGTCGGCATGGCTCGATGGCGAGCCGTCCACCTTCAGCACGTGCGGGCAGTCGTGGCCGTGGTGCCCGAGCAGGATCTCGCCGGCGGCGCAGGCGATCTCGGCCAGATCCGCGGCGATGCGCTCGCGTTCCGGTCCCGACAGGGAGACGATGGATGATGCCGCCATAGCCATGGCACCGTCTTGCGCCTCCCATCGATCCTTGTCGATGGCGGACCCCTGCCGAGCGGACCGGCCGAGCGAACAGGCATCGTGCTCCCACGGCGGATCAGTAGGTCGCGAAGATCCGCGCGATCTCCGAAGGCTCGCGCGTCACCGTCAACGCCAGGGCGAGCAGGATGCGGGCCTTCTGCGGCGTCAGGTTGTCGGCGCTGAGGATGCCGCGCTCCCGCAGGCGGGTGGTGAGCGGGACGACGCCGCTGCCCGCGCGCGTCGACTGCACCACGACGATTCCGGCCGCCGCCGCCTCTTCGAGGGCGTCGGCCTCCCGCGGCGGCGTCATGCCGGGTGCGAGGCCCGCCGAGACGATCCCCTGCGCGCCGGCGGCGCGGAAGGCGCGCACCGCCGTGCCGTCGGCGTCGGCGTAGCCGTAGGACACGTCGACCCGCGGCAGCGCGTCGAGCGCGCGGACGTCGAAGGGCGTGCCCGGAGCGTGGCTGCGTTCGGAGCGCCGGTAGTACTGCACCGACGCGCCGTCGACATGGCCGAGCACGCCGAAATCCGGCGTGCGGAAAGTCTGCAGCCGGGCGACCGAGGTCTTGGTCACCTCGCGGGCCGCCTGGATCTCGTCGTTGAGGACGACGAGCACGCCGCGCCCGCGGGAGTGCGGCGACGCCGCCGTGCGGATCGCCGCGACGAGGTTGAGCCCGGCGTCGCTCGACAGGGCGCTCATCGGCCGCTGCGAGCCGACGAGCACCACCGGCACGTCCACGGTCAGCGTCAGGCTCAGCGCGTAGGCGGTTTCCTCCAGGGTGGCGGTGCCGTGCCCGATGACGATGCCGGCGAGGTCGGGATGCTCGGCCGCCAGCCGCTCGCAGGTCTTCACCAGGTCGCGCCATTCGGCGAAGCCGATCGCCGGGCTCGGCACGGCGCGGAAGGCGACGGGCACGACCTCGGCAACCGCGCGCACCTCCGGCACCGCGTCGAGGATCGCCTGCGCCTCCAGCCGGTTGCCGGTCGCGGTGTAGTCGAGGATGTCCAGGGAATCTCGGCCCAGCGACGAGATCGTCCCGCCGGTGCCAATGAACGCGACCTTCGGCCTTGCCGTCATCGAATGTCTCCTGCCGCTAGGCGCCGAGACGGCGTCCTACCCGCAGACGCCGTTCCTGTCTCGCGCCGGCACACGCGCGACCGTCGAAGGCGCGGCGGGAACGGCGGCGTCCAGCCCTCCCATCCCGCAACACGGCGGCCGTGCGCTCAGCTTCGGAAGTCGACCACGAGGGCGGAGGCGCTGCTGCGGGCGCTGGCCGAACCGCTCGACGCGTAGCCGGAGCCGGTCGTCTGCGTCGCCTGAAGCTGCTTGATGAAGCTCGCCAGGAGGTCACTCGTCGACGCGGTGCCCGTGGTGTCGGAGGCCGCGAAATCGAGGTTCAGGCCCGACGACGCATCGCCGCTCGGCGGAGCGCCGGGGGGCGGCCCGGAGGGTCGGCCGCCGGCCCCGCCAACCGCGCCGCCGGCGTTCTTGTCGCCCTCGGCGAAGAGCGACTTCAGGGTCGTGGCCTGGTCGTTCGTCAGCGTCCCGCTGGTGACCTGGTCGGCGATCAGGCCGTCGATCTTGTCCTTCATCGCGGAGGGATCGAGGCGGGCGGTCGCGGTGCCGCCCGACGCCGCCGACGCGCCGTCTTTTGCACTGCTACCGGACTTGAGGCTCGCGTCGATCGCGCCGAGGGCGCTGGTCAGCGCGGTCGCGTCGGTCGAGGAGATCGTGCCGGCCGAGGCCTGGCTGTCGATCTCGGAGGCGACCCGGTTCTTGTGGGCGTGCGCGGGCCGCTGCGCCGGCTGAAGCTGCGACGCGGTGGTGCTGGAGATCGAACTCATGGGGGCAATCCCGTGAAGGCGCCGGAAACGCCCGGCCGCGGGTCCGTGTGCAAAGTGCCCACGCCGCGATTAAGGAGTTGTTGCCCTTAGGATTTCGAAATGTCTCCGGCGTCTCCGTTCGTCGCGGTCGCCGCCGGCTCAAGCGCCGGCGGACGAGCCCGTCAGCGGGCGGCGACCCGCAGCTGCGAGACCGGCGGGGCGACCGGGCTCGCCGCGCGCACGACCGGAGCCGCGACGCCGTAGAGCCCGCGGTGCTGCGGGTTCGGGCTCAAGCGGTCGGTCAGCCCGATCACCGTCTCGGCGGCGCCGAGGAGGAGCGCGCCTTCGGGGCCGAGCCGGTCGGCCAGGCGTCCGAGGATGTCGGCCTTCGTCGGCGTGTCGAAGTAGATCAGCACGTTGCGGCAGTAGATCACGTCGAAGGTGCCGAGCGCCTCGAAGCCGTTGAGCAGGTTGAGCGGCCGGTAGTCGACCATCGACCGCAGGCTCGGCGCGATCTGCCACTGCTCGCCGATCTGTGTGAAGTACTTCAGCAGCCACTGCACCGGCAGGCCGCGCTGCACCTCGAAGTGGCTGTAGAGGCCGAGCTTGCCCTTCTCGATCACCTCGGTCGAGAGGTCGGTGGCGACGATCTCGACCTGCCAGCCGGCGAGCTTGACGCCGGCCTCCTGCAGCAGGATCGCCAGCGAGTACGGCTCCTGCCCGGTCGAGGCCGCCGCGCACCAGATGCGCAGCCGGCGCTGTCCGGCGCGGCGCGCCATGGCCTGCGGCAGCAGCACGTCGCGGAAGAGGTCGAACGGCGTGCGGTCGCGGAAGAAGAAGGTCTCGTTGGTGGTCATCGCCTCGACGACCGCCTTTTCGATCGCCGAGTCGCGGGCGACCTTCAGGGTGCCGACGAGGTCGCGCAGCGTCGCGAGGCCGAAGCGCCGGCAGACGGGCGTGAGCCGGCTCTCGACGAGGTAGCGCTTCTCCGGGGTGAGCGCGAGGCCGGAGCGCTGCTTGAGGTAGGCGCGCAGGTAGTCGAATTCGAGCTCGGTCATGCGCCCTGTCCCGTGAGCAAGGCGCGAAGCGCGGGGCCGATCTCGGGAAGCGGAAGCACGGCCTGGGCGAGTCCCGCCTTGGCGACGCTCCCGGGCATGCCCCAGACGGTGCTCGTCGCCTCGTCCTGGGCGAGCACGGCGCCGCCGGCCTCGACCAGCGCGCGGGCGCCGTGGGTGCCGTCCGAACCCATGCCGGTGAGCACGACCGACAGGGTCGCGGGCCCGAACAGCGTGGCGGCGTCCTTGAACAGGACGTCCACGGCCGGGCGGCAGAAGTTCACCAGCGGCCCGTCGTCGAGGCGGATCACCGGCTCTCGGCCCGGCCCTCCGGTCAACCCCATGTGGCGCCCGCCCGGGGCGACGTAGATCCGGCCGGGCTCCAGGCGCTCGTCGGCCTTGCCTTCGGCGGCGGTGAGGCCGGTGCGGGTGGCGAGATGCTCGGCGAACACGGCGGTGAAGATCGGCGGCATGTGCTGGACGATCAGGATCGGCACCCGGCGAAGCGTCGCCGCGCCGATCTTCTCCAGCATCTCGCCCACCGCCCGCGGGCCGCCGGTCGAGGCGCCGACGAGGAAGACCCGGGGGGTCACCGCGCGGGCCTTCGGACGCAGCACGATCGGGGCGGACGGCCGCGGGGCGGTCGCCGGGGGCGCCGACGAGAGAGACGGGAATGTCGGCGCGCCGGGCGCGATCGGGGCCGGTGCGGGCCCACGGCGGCGGGCGCGGGCGGCGCCGAACAGGCGCACACGCTCCACCAGCTCGGCGCGGAACGCGTCGGAGGTGGTGACCCCGCGGTTGCTCTCGGGCTTGGCGAGGTAGTCGACCGCGCCGAGGGCGAGGCACTTGAGCGAGATGTCGGCGTTGCGCGTCGTGAGGGTCGACATCATCACGACCTGCACGGTCGGGCTCGCCGCGAGCATGCGCGGCAGCGCCTCGGTGCCGTCGAGCTCCGGCATGTCGATGTCGAGCAGCACCACGTCGGGGTCGTGCCGCGTCATCATCTCGACGGCGATGCGCCCGTTCGAGGCGGTGCCGACGACGGTGAAGCCGGCCTCGCCGATCCAGCGCGCGACGAGGCCGCGCACCACCGCCGAATCGTCGGCGATCAGCACCTTGATCGGCACCGGCAGGGTCGGCCGCGGCTTGGGCGCGAGGCTTGGGTTGACGGCCAACATGGGTTCGACATCCCAATGACAATGATGGGTTGGAAACGATCGCGGTACAGCCGCCTCGGACGAGCCGGCGTGCGCGCCGTGGAAGACGGCGTCAGGCGGCGTCGGCTTGGACCACGCCGACCTGTTCGAGCTTGGCCGTGAGGATGTCGCGGTCGAACGGCTTCATGATGTACTCGTCGGCGCCCGCCCGCAGGGCACGGGCGATGGCGCCGACGTCGTTCTCGGTGGTGCAGAACAGGATCTTCGGGCCGGTGCCGCCCGGCCGCTGGCGCAGCGCCTGGAGGAAGGCGTAGCCGTCCACGTTGGGCATGTTCCAATCGAGCAGGATCACGTCGGGCATCGCTTCGGCGCAGCGCAGCAGGGCGTCGCTGCCGTCCTCGGCTTCGGTGACGGCGAAGCCGAGCGTCTCGATGATCCGCCGCGCCACCTTCCGGATCACGGCGGAATCGTCGACGACGAGGCAGGTGCGGGTTTCGGCGGGGTCGTTGGTCACGGCGTCTTACCCTCTTGGTGGGTGGCAGTCGGCGACGTCACGCGGCGGTCGCGCCGGCCCGGTCGGATGCGAAGACCAGCAGGGCGTTCACGTCGAGGATGACGAGCAACCGCCCGTCGAGGCGATGCACGCCGAGCGCGAGGTCGCGCCAGCGGGCGTCCAGGTTGATCGGCACCGGCTCGTGGGTCTCGGTGCCGAGCTTCAGCACCTCGCCGACGCCGTCGACCACGAGGGCGAAGGTCTCGCCGCCCTGCTCCAGGCCGATCGCCATCCGCGCCGAGCCCTCGGCCGCCGGAAGCCCGAGCCGCCGACGCAGGCAGATCGCGGTGACGACGCGCCCGCGCAGGTTCAGCAGCCCGACGATCTCGGGCGGGCTCAGGGGCACGGGGGTGACGCCGGCCGGGATGAACACGTCGTGCACCCGGTCGATGGCGAGCCCGAACATCGTGTCGCCGACGAAGACGGTGACGAAGTCCTGGGTCGCCCCGGCCTCCGTGGCGTTGCTGTTGGCAGCCTGCATGGTGGTGTCTCCCCGGCGCAGCGGCGCGGTCAAACCAGGTGGGTCGGTTCGCGCCGAGGTCGGCGCGGCACCGGAGGGATGTCGGGACTTCAGGCGGCGCGGGCGTGGGCCGCGACGGCCGGGGGGGCATCGAGCTCGGCGAGCGCCGCGACAAGGCCGCTGCGATCGAACTTCGCCACGAGGTCGCTGATCGCCAGCGTGCGCGCCCGCTCGACCGCCTCCGCGCCGATCGTCCCGGTGAGGCCGATCACCGGAAGGCCGGCGGTCCGCGCGTCGCCGCCGCGCATCGCTCCGACGAGGTCGAAGCCGTTGCGGCCGGGCATCTCCAGGTCGGTCACCACCACGCCGATCCGGGGATCGGCCTGGAGCATCGCCAGAGCCTCCTCGGCACCCGGCGCCGTGACGACGCGGTAGCCGGCGGCCTTCAGCACGGGGCTGAGCATGTCGCGGAAGAAGGCCGAGTCGTCCACGAGCAGCAGCGTCGTCGTCTTCACCGACGCCGCCTTCGTGCCGCGCGCCCAGTCGTCGTAGGCCAGCGGCAGGAAGTGGGCGATGTTGATAATGTCGGTGGCGCGGCCCCGCAGCACCGCCGACCCGATCAGGTCGGAGCGCTCGGCGGCGATCTCGATGTCGAGGCGCTCTTCGACGATGTCGACGATCTCGTCGACGACGAGGCCCATCGCACGGTCGCCGTCGGAGAACACCACCAGCGCCTGCGTGCCCTCGGTGCGGATCGCGATGGCCTCGTCGGCCGGCACAAGCGGCATCAGCCGGCCACGGTACTGGATCAGCGGACGCCCGCCGAGCCACTCGACCTTGGCGGCGTCGATCTCCTCTAGGCGCGTGACGAGCGAGAGCGGGACCGCCTTGAAGCTGCCGGCGCCGCCCTTGAACACGAGGAGCGTCGTCTTCGGGTCGCCGAGCTCGCCCGACTCCGACTCGGCCTCGATCGGGCCGCCGCCCTGCGCGCCCTGGCTGACCTGGCGCGCGATGCCGTTCGGGTCGACGATCAGCACGACGGCGCCGTCGCCCAGGATGGTGTTGCCGGCAAAGAGCGGGATGTGGCGAAGCTTCGTCGACATCGGCTTCACGACGATCTCCTCCGTGTGGAAGACCTCGTCGACGAGGATGCCGAAGCGCTGGCGCCCGACCTGGGCCACCACGACGAATCCGGTCTCGGTGCCGGTGTCGTCCTGGCCGAGCAGGCCCTTCAGGGTCACGATCGGCAGCAGACGCTCGCGCAGGCGCAGCACCGGCGCGTCGTTGATGCGCTCGATCCGCTGCGGCGCGGTGGCGTCCACCCGCACCAGCTCGAGCACCGCGAGCTGCGGCACCGCGAACCGGCTCTCGCCGGCCCGGACGATCAGGGCGGCGACGATGGCGAGCGTCAGCGGGATCTTAATGGTGAAGGTGGTGCCGACCCCCTTCTGCGTGGCGATGTCGATGACGCCGCCGATGGTCTCGATGTTGGTCTTGACCACGTCCATGCCAACGCCGCGGCCGGAGACCGAGGTGACGGCCGCCGCGGTGGAGAACCCGGCGTCGAAGATGAACTTGGCGACCTGGGCGTCGGTCATCCGCTCGACGTCGACCTGGGTCGCGATCCCGCGCTCCACCGCCTTCTTGCGGATGGCCAAGAGGTCGAGGCCCTTGCCGTCGTCGGCGATCTCGATCGTGATCGTGCCGCCCTCGTGATAGGCCGAGAGGCGGATCGAGCCGCGGGCCGGCTTGCCGGCCGCGATCCGCTGCATGGTGGATTCGAGGCCGTGGTCGGCCGAATTCCGGACCATGTGGGTGAGCGGGTCCTTGATGACCTCCAGCACCTGCCGGTCGAGTTCGGTCTCGGCGCCGAGCATCACGAGGTCGATCTGCTTGCCGAGTTCGCTCGACAGGTCGCGCACCACCCGCGGCAGCTTCTGCCAGGCGTTGCCGATCGGCTGCATGCGCGTCTTCATGACGCCCTCCTGCAGCTCGGCCGTCACGTGGGAAAGCCGCTGCAGCGGGACCTTGTAGCTCGAATCCTCGTGCTTGCGGGCGATCTCGAGGAGCTGGTTGCGGGTCAGCACCAGTTCGGACACCATCGTCATCAGGTGTTCGAGGGTGTCGACGTTGACCCGGATGGTCTGCATCTTGGCCATGCCCCCCTCGGGGGCTTCCGCCGGCGCATCGCTCGACGCCGGGGCCTTCACAGCCGGTGCCGGGGCTTCCTGCACCTGGGCGACCGGAGCCGGCGCTACGGGGGCCAGGACCACGGGCGCCGCCGCGACGGGGGCCGCCACCGGAGCGGGCTCGGGCATCCAGGCCGCGGGCGCGTCGTCGGGGCCGGGCGCCGCGAGGAAGGCGGCTTCGAGGTCGTCGAGGGAGACCTCGCCGGGCTTGCATTCCCGCACCACGATCTCGGGCAGCTTCGGCTCGGGCGCCTTGACCTCGGGGACGGCTTCGACCTCGGGCGTGCCGAGCGACATCCGCTCCAGCGCCTCGATGAGGTCGGTGTCGGCGCCCGCGGGTTCCGTCCCGGTGGCTTCGAGGTCGGCGAGGATCAGCTTGAGGCGGTCGAGGGTCGCCAGGATCAGGCTGACGGCCGGGCTCGTCACCGCGAGGCCGTCGCGGAACCGGCCCATCAGGGTCTCGGCGGCATGCGCCAGCGCTTCGAGCCGCGGCAGGCCGAGGAAGCCGCAGGTACCCTTGATGGTGTGGACGAGACGGAAGATGTTCCGCAGGATCGTTTCGTTGTTCGGATCCTGCTCGAAGCGAACGAGTTCGGTGTCGACCGTGTCGAGATGCTCGCCGCTCTCGGTCAGGAACTCGCGCAGAAGGTCGTCCATCGGCGGTACTCGGATTACGTCTGCACGCACGCTCGTGCAGACGTATCCTCGCCCGAGAGCGGTTAGGGAACCGTTTCCGCTGAACCGATTTGCCGTGCGCGCAAGCCGCGTCTTTGCCGGTTAGAGGGACTTTCCGTCGTGCCACACGCAGTTCGAGGCGAGAATCGCAAGATTCACGTCTGATTTTTGCGGCTGAGGCAGGGTTTTACCGTCCATGGCCAGGTCGATCTTGATTTCGACCTGGCCCTTCGATTCGTTGGAACGGCGGGAGAAGTAGCAGTACTGCTGATAGGGCTGGTCGGCGCTGTCCTTGAAGTTCCAGCCGGTCACGATCTGCCCGTCGAGATAGGGCACCTGCTTGAAGACCGTGAAGGTGGTGTTGACGATCGCCTTCGAAGCCGGCGCCGCGTCGGCGCCGAGCTGCGCCTTCGTCGGGGTTGGCGCGGCGGCGGCCTTCGGCAGGGCACCTTCGAGCTTGAGCACGTTGTCCGTCAGCGTCACCTCGCCTTTGGTCTTCAGGGTGACGTCGGAGAGCGCCGCCTGCATCGCGGCGGCGATCTTCTCGGCGGCGGAGTCGAACTGGTTCATCGTGGCCCAGCCGTAGGCCGCGGCCCCGACGCCGATGCCGGCGAGCGCGACGAAGACCCCGGCGCCCGCCGCCCGGAACAGGAAGGCGCGAGCGAAGACGATGCGGGACTCCGCGCGGAGCCGGCCGTTGACCTGCTGCGCGAGGGCGATGTTCTCGGGCGAGCCTTGCGCGACGTAGCTCATGCGCCCGCTCCCGCGCTGGCGGCCGGCAGGATCGGCTGGCTACCCGGCTGGTTGGCGGCGTTCATTCCGGGCGCGGCGCCGGCGGCCGGACGGTTGATCGGAATCACCGCCCCCGTCGCCGCCTCGCGGTTCGGCCGTGGCAGGACCGGCTCGAGGTTCTGCTTCAGCGCCTCTGTGATCGACTCCAGCATGTAGGGCGTCGCCTCCAGGTTCACGGCGGCGCCGAGGTCGTCCTCGTCCATGAAGGTCTTGCGCACCGAGACCGCGCACAGCGCCAGGATCGTCGAGGCGAAGGCGGCGCAGAGCGCCGGCAGGAACACGAAGATGCGCAGGAAGGCGTGCACTTGCTGCTCCGACACGTCGATCGGGTCGACGCCGTAGACCATGGCCGTGAAGGAGTGGAGCTGCGAGCGGTTCACGGCGTTGCGGTAGGCCTGCTCGGCGTCGGCGACCTTGCGCTCGGCGGCGCCGCGGTCGAGTTGGGCGCGCGCCTTGCGCGCCTCCTCGAGGTCCTTGGTCAGCACGCCGCGGTCGGCCGAGGCCTTGGCGACGCCGGCCGAAAGCGTCGCGGTGCGCGGGTCGGTGACGCATTTCAGGTTCTGGTAGCGCACGCCGCGGCTGTTGGTGCCGAACACCTTCTCGCAACGCTGGGCCGGCAGGGCCGAGAGCTGGGCCGCGTTGTCGGCGGCGCGCTTCTCGATCTGGTCGAGCTCGGTCGTGTACTGCGCGACGCGGGCGTCGGCGGCAGAGATGCGGTTGTCGATGGTGCTGCGGTCGGCCTGCGCGTCCTTGAGCGCGGTCTTGGTCTTCGAGGCCTCCATCAGGCGGGGATGGAACATCATCTCGCCGAGCTGGGAAACCGACTTCGTGGTCACGCCTGCGGCGAAGATGATGCCGACGATGGCGAGCGCGCGTATGAAGTACGAGCGCTGGGTGCGCGCCAAGATGCCGAGCGGCACGCGGCACAGCTCCACCGCTGCGTAGACCAGCGGCGCCAGCAGCATGAAGTAGAAGGCGTGGTCGTCGCCGTCGCTGTAGACGGAGGCGAACAACCACGCACCCCAGAGCGAGGCGCCGATCACCATGAACTCGACGAGGTAGGCGATCGCGACGTAGCCCCACTTGATGCGGTAGCCCTTCTCGATGTGACGCTCGTGCGTCCACCTGTCGGACTCGACGGCCCAGGCGCGGCGCTCGCGCTGGACCTCCCGGCTCGGGGGCATCTTTCGCATGGGGCTCTCTAAGGTCGGATCGTACGCGACGCGCGGTTGAGCGTAACCGTTCGTTAACCGCTTTCGCTAAGCGGGCATTGTGCCGAATTTGGGCCGCATGGCGGCCGTCCACCGCTACCGTTCGGGAGGTGGCGCAAATGCCTCACTTTCCGAGGCCGGCGCCCGGCGCACGCCCGTCCAATCGCGCCGCGACGGCGATTCCCGGTTGCTCGGGGAGCGCCCACCTCGCATGATCGCGCCAGCCCCGCCCAGTCACGTCGCCAAGAGGTTCGAACCGACCGCCGATGCCCGACGTCCATGCCGGCTCCTACAAGGAAGCGATCCTGTTCCTCGTCACCGCGGGCGTGGTGGTGCCTCTGTTCCATCGCCTGCGCATCAGCCCGGTGCTCGGCTTCATCGGCGCGGGCGCGCTGCTCGGGCCGTTCGGGCTCGGCCGGTTCTCGGACCAGTTCCACTGGGTCTCGCTGTTCACGATCGGCAACCGCACCGAGATCGCGCACCTGGCCGAGTTCGGCGTCATCTTCCTGATGTTCATGATCGGGGTCGAGCTGTCCTGGGAGCGGCTGCGCACCCTGCGGCGCCTGGTCTTCGGCCTCGGCTCGATCCAGGTGATCTGCTCGGCCTTGATCATCGGCTCGATCCTGTTCGGGCTGAAGGTGCCGCTGGCCGGCGCGGTGATCGTCGGCATCGCGCTGGCGCTCTCCTCCACCGCCGTGGTGCTGCCGGTGCTGGCCGAGCAGCGGCGGCTCAACACGCCGGCTGGGCGCGCGAGCTTCGCCGTCCTGCTGTTCCAGGACCTAGCCGTCGCGCCGGTCCTGTTCGCGATCGCGGTCTCGGGCCGCAGCGACGGCGCCGACATGGGCGGCGCGCTCGCCCTGGCGCTTGCGCAGGCCGCCATCGCCCTGGTGGTGATCGTGGTGGCCGGGCGGCTCGCCCTCCGGCCGCTGTTCCACCTGGTGGCGCGCACCAAGTCGGCCGAGCTATTCATGGCGGCCTGTCTCCTCGTCATCGTCGCCACGGCGCTGACGGCGGCGGCGTCCGGCCTGTCGATGACGCTCGGCGCCTTCGTGGCCGGGCTTCTGCTGGCCGAGACCGAGTACCGCCGGGCGATCGAGGCCACCATCGATCCGTTCAAAGGGCTCCTGCTCGGGGTGTTCTTCGTCTCGGTGGGGATGAACCTCGATCCGGCGCAGCTGCTGGCGGCCCCCGGCGCGATCCTCGGGCTCGCCTTCGCGCTGCTGTTCATCAAGGCCGCCGTCGTGGTGATGGCGGCGCCCGCCCTCAAACTCTCCCGCGCGGTCGCGTTCGAGACCGCGATGCTGCTCGGGCCGGGCGGCGAGTTCGCCTTCGTGCTGATCGGCGGGGCGATGGCCACCGGCCTCGTGCCGGAGCCGGTGGGCGGGGCGGCGTTGATCGTCACCACGGTGACCATGATCATGATCCCGGGGCTCGCCGCCCTGGGCCGGCGGATCGGCAAGCGGGCCTCGAAGCATCAGCAGGGCCGGGTGCGGGCCGACCCGCCGCCGGACAAGCAGCAGGACCGGGTCATCGTCGCCGGCTACGGCCGGGTCGGGCGACAGGTCGGCGAGATGCTCGCCCGCCACAAGATCCCCTACCTCGCCCTCGATGCGGACGCGGCCCGCGTCGCCGAGCAGCGCCGGCTCGGCAAGCCGGTCTACTTCGGCGATTCCTCCAACACCGAATTGCTCCGCCGGTGCGACATCGCCACCGCGCGGGCGCTGGTAGTGACCCTCGACAACCCGCACGCCGTCGAGGCTGTGGTGGTGGCCGCCCGCGCCGAGCGGGTGGACCTGACCATCGTCGCCCGAGCCCGCGACGCGAAGCACGCCACCGCGCTCTACGAGCTCGGCGTCGACGACGCGGTTCCGGAGACGATCGAGGCCTCGCTGCAGCTCTCGGAGGCGGTGCTGGTCGACGTCGGCGTGCCGATGGGTCTCGTCATCGCGTCGATCCACGAGCGCCGCGACGAGTACCGCGCCATGCTCAAGCGCAAGGAGACCGACACGCGGCCGGTGTTCCGGGCGCGGCGCACGGTCGGCAAGGCGCAGGAAGGGCCGCGGGAGGCCCCGCCCAAGGACGAGCCCGCGACCGTCGTGCGGCGGGCCTGAGCCCTCCGGGATCGCAGCAAGGGATCAGATCAGGGCCGGGGATCAAATCAGGTTCGGCATCGCCTCGCCGTGCCAGTCGCGGGCCTCGGCCTTCCGCGTCTTCACCGCGCGAGCCGGCTCGAACCCGTCCGCGAAGCTGCAGCGGTAGACGATCTCGTCGGGCGGTCCCAACCCCATCGTGAGCGGCACCATCACCGTGTCGCCGTTGAAGCGCCAGCCGCGGGCGCCCTTGTCCCAGTACAGCCAGACCGTGCCCGGATGCCCCTTCAAGGCGAATACCGCCGCCTTGCGCGAGATCGCCTGGACGGTGCGCGGCAAGTACATGCCCTTGTCGCGATAGGCGGCGCGGGCCGCCTCCGGTTGGCGATCCATGAAGGTGTTGCGCACGACTTGAATCATCGCGCCCGGCTTCCCGAGAAACCGCTTGAATTCGGACATGTTGCGTAGGATGACTGCCATCGCAGACCTCCCGATTCCGGACATGTGGACTCTTGTCACGCCCGGCTGGACTCGATGCATCCGAGATGGTCGATTCCCATGACTGTTTCAGTGACCGTGCGAGTCTGACTCGACCAGATATCAACAGGAATGCGGACTTGTGCCCAGGAATCCGCGCCTCTCGGTCCAAATCGTGCCGACCGGCATCCTCCGCCGGCGCTTGACCCGACTGCGCCTGCGGCGCGTTATCGGCCCATGCTGCTTCAGTTCTTCACCGCTCTGCGCGAGGCGCGCGTCCCCGTCTCGCTGCGCGAGTACCTGATCCTCCTCGGCGCGCTCGAGCGCGACCTCGCCGAAAAGCGGGTGGAGGAGTTCTACTTCCTCGCCCGTACCGCCCTGGTGAAGGACGAGGCCCACCTCGATCGGTTCGACCGGGTGTTCGGCTCGGTGTTCAAGGGGCTCGAAACCGTCGGCGAAGCGGTGGCGCCGACCGCGATCCCCGAGGAATGGCTGCGCAAGCTCGCCGAGAAGTACCTCACCGACGCCGAGAAGGCGGAGATGAAGGCGCTCGGCTGGGACAAGCTGTTCGAGACCCTGAAGCAGCGCCTTGCCGAGCAGAAGGAGCGCCACCAGGGCGGCTCGAAGTGGATCGGCACCGGCGGCACCTCGCCCTTCGGCGCCTACGGCTACAACCCGGAAGGCATCCGCATCGGCCAGGACGGCAACCGCAACTTCCGCGCGGTGAAGGTCTGGGACAAGCGCGAGTTCAAGGACCTCGACGACACCGTCGAGCTCGGCACCCGCACCATGCGGCTGGCGCTGCGGCGCCTCCGCCGCTTCGCGCGCACGGGCGCGGCCGAGGAACTCGACCTCGACGGCACGATCCGCGAGAGCGCGCGCCAAGGCTACATCGACGTGCGCCTGCGGCCGGAACGGCGCAATGCAGTAAAGGTTCTGCTCTTCCTCGACGTCGGAGGCTCGATGGATTGGCACGTGGAGCAGGTCGAGGAGCTATTCTCGGCGGCGCGCTCGGAGTTCAAGCATTTTGCGCACTTCTACTTCCACAACTGCCCCTACGAGGCGGTATGGACCGAGAACCGCCGCCGCCACGACGAGACGACGCCGCTCCTCGACGTGATCCGAACCTATCCGTCGGACTACCGCGTGGTGTTCGTCGGCGACGCCTCGATGAGCCCCTACGAGATCGCGGCGCCCGGCGGCTCGGTGGAGCACTGGAACGAGGAACCCGGCGCGGCCTGGGTCGAGCGGGTGCTCGCGCATTTCCCGAAGGCGGTGTGGCTCAATCCGGTGCCGACGCCGCAATGGGGCTACACGCAGTCGATCGGGATGATGCGGCGGCTGTTCTCCGACCGCATGTTCCCGTTGACCCTTGAAGGCCTCGACGGCGCGATGCGGGCGCTGCTGCGATGACCGCCCAGACCGCCGAGAGCACTTTCAAGCGAGGTGGTTTCCGGCTCGCGTGAAGACAATGCGACCCCGCAATGAGATAGAGCGTTTTCCGTGATCCAGGGATGACGGAAAACGCTCTATCCCTGGCGGGCCGGCGTCGTCACCGTGAGGCCGTCGAACTCAGGCTTGATGCGGATCTGGCAGGAGAGCCGCGAGGTCGCCTTCACGTCCGAGGCGAAGTCGAGCATGTCCTGCTCCATGTCCTCGGCCGGACCGACCGCCGCGGCCCAGTCGTCGGCCACGTAGACGTGGCAGGTGGCGCAGGCGCAAGCGCCGCCGCACTCCGCGTCGATCCCCGGCACGTTGTTGCGCAGCGCCGTCTCCATGACGGTGGCGCCGACGCTGCCCTCGACGGTCCTCGCCGTTCCGGCATGATCGACGTAGGTGATCTTGGGCATCCGTGACTCCGGGCTCGTGGATCGGGCGGGCAAGTGTCGGGCGGGCAGGTGTCCGGCGAGCGCTGGGCCTGCTTACGGGGCATGACGCGGATTGCAAGCACGGCGACGTCCGGGCACGCCTGAGCAAGCCCACGCGAGCGGTTTGTTGCTGCGGCCTTTGTTGCTGCGGCCTACGCGAAAACCTGCAGGGTGTTCCCGCACCGCACGCGCGCGACCGCTTTTGCCGCAGAGGGCGGCCGCTCAACCGATCTCGGCGAGGCATGCGGCGACGGCCGGTTCCAGGTCGGCCACCGCCGCGGCGGCGTCGCCGCCGCCGCGCAACGCCGTCTCGGCAGCCGAGCTGAGGTCGCGGACGTGGCTGGCGCCGACGGAGGCCGCGGAGCCCTTCAGGGTGTGGGCGAGGTCGGCGCGGTCCTGGGCCGGCAGCGCGGGGTCGGCCAAGCGCGGCAGGATGCGCCGGCACTGGTCGGCGAACAGGCCGAGAAGCTCGGCCGCGAGGTCGGCGTCGCCGAAGGTCTGCGCGGCGAGATGCGCGCGATCGATGGTCTCCATGCTCGACGCCTTCTACCTGCCCATCCACATGCCCTATTACCTGCCCATCGACCTGTACCTCCCCTTCTACCGATCCCTCTTGCCTTTCTAGCTTGCCTGTCTGGTTTGCCCGCGTCCCTGCTGTCCACAGGGCAGGCGGCAAAGCGGTCGCCACCGGATCGTCCTTGCGGCATCATGGTTTGGCGGCCCGTCCGCATGGGCCGCCCCGCCTTGGTAACCATTCCGTTAAGGATTTCCGGCGCCGACGCGCCGGTCGGGTATCCCGAGGGGGCGACGGGGTCTAAATTGACTTGGTAAACGGGTAGTTGTGTCTCCGCCTCCGGCTTTCGCCGGCGGTCGCGGGATCGCGTAACGAGGCGTTGCATGGCCACCGAGAAGAAGCTGAAGGACCCGGCCGAGGCGGCGCTCTCTGCGATCGAGCAGGCGCTGAACCTCGAGGTCCTGACGCCCGAGGCCGAGGCCCGCGCGGAGCCGCGCCTGCCCGACGTCGGCGACGGCGACCCGCTGCAGGAGCAGGCCGGCCGCCTGAGCCCGCCCCGCCTCGACCTCGATCCGCCGCTCGCCTCCGACGTGCCGCCGCCCGGCCGCGAGCGCGCCCACCGCGAGGGCGGCCTGCTGCCGCCCGACCGCTCCCTCGTGGCCAACGACGACCGCCGCAACATCGGCATCCTGCAGCAGACGCTCCGGGTCCGCCCGGCCCGCACCCCCTACATCCTCGCCGCGCTCGCGGCCTTCGTCTGGGTGAACGGCCTCGCGCTGCTCGCCTGGAACCAGTCCGGCGGCGACCTGCGCGGGTTCCTCACGGGCCTCACCGCGCTGCAGGCGACCGTCGGCGCGGCCGCGCTTGTCGGGCCGGTGGTGCTGTTCCTGATCACCGGCATGCTGGCCGTGCGCGCGCAGGAGATGCGCCTCGTGGCGCGCGCCGTCGGCGAGGTCGCGATCCGCCTGGCCGAGCCCGAAAGCTTCTCCACCGACGCCGTGCTGACGATGTCGCAGACCGTGCGCCGCGAAGTCGCCGCCGTCGGCGACGGCGTCGAGCGGGCGCTCGCCCGGGCCGGCGAGCTCGAGACCCTGGTGCGCGGCGAGATCGCGACCCTGGAGCGGGCCTACTCCGACAACGAGATCCGGATCCGCTCGCTCGTCGACGAGCTGGTCGCGCAGCGCGAAAGCATCGTCGCCAACGCCGAGCGGGTGCGCGGCGCGATCACCGGCTCGCACCAGAGCCTGACGCAGGAGCTGGAGGGCGCGGCCGAGCGCATCGTCACGGCGATGACCGGAGCCGGCGAGCGCGTCACCGGGGCGCTGGACGCGCGCGGCGACGCGATCACGGCGTCGCTGGGCGAGGCGGGCGACCGTGTGGTCGGCGTGATGTCGGGGCGCGGCGACGAGCTGATCGCGCGGCTCGCCGCCACCAGCGAGGGCGTGCGCGGCTCGATCGCCGAGGTAGGCGAGACGCTGACCCGTTCGTTCGAGACCCGGGCCGCCGACGTGACCCGCGTGTTCGAGAGCACCGGCGGCGCGCTCACCGAGCGGCTGGCCGAGAACGCCAGCCAGGTCGCGCGCTCGCTCGCCGAGACCGGCGCCGGCGTGATCGACGCCCTCGACCGCCAGGGCGCCACCGTGCGCGAAAGCTTCGAGCGCTCGGCGGGAAGCCTGGAGACCACCTTCCTCAGCCGCGGCGACGCGTTGGCCGAGCGCTTCACCCAGACCGGCGGCGAGATCACCGCCCGCTTCGCCGAGACCGGCGACGCCCTGCGCGCGCATTTCGCGGCGACCGGCACCGCCCTGTCCGACGACATCGCCGGACGCGGCGCAGCCCTCCGCACCGAGATCGAGACCGCCGGCGACGGCGTCGCCGCGTCGATCGAGGCCCGCGGCCGCGACGCCCAGGCCGGGCTCGCGCTCGCCGCAGCCGGGGTGATCGAGACCTTCACCACCCGCGCGACCACGGTTCGCGACGACCTCGTCGGCACCGCCGAGCGCATCGCGGAGACCGTCACCGCCGGCGGCGGTGTCGTCGCCGACCGCATCGAGGCGATCGCCGGGCGCCTGCACGAGACCATCACGCTCCACGGCGGCGCCCTCGAGACCCGCCTCGACGCGGCCGGCGAGCGCGCCGGCAGCCTCGTGGCTTTGCGCTCGCAGGAGGCGGCCTCCAGCCTGGAGGCCGCCTTCGCCAGCCTCGGCGACACCTTCGCCCACGGTGCCTCGGGTGCGACCGGGTCCCTGCGCGAGACCATCGCGACCCTGTCGGCCGAGATCGTGGCGCGCACCGCCGAGGCCGTCGACAGCTTCCGCCGCTCGGCCGAGGAGACCACGGTCTCGATCGGCGCCACCGGAGCCGAGGCGGCGCAGGCGATGCGTCGCTCCGCCGCCGGCGCCACCGGCGAGTTGGAAGCCCGCACCGTCGAGGCCGTGCAGATCTTCGAGCGGCGCCTCGCCGACACCGCCGCCGACCTCGCTGCCCGCAGCGCCGAAGCCGCGGAGGCGATCACCCTCGCCGCCTCGACCGCGCACGGGGCGACCGCCGCCCAGACCGCAGAGATGGCCGCCCGCGTCTCCGCCGCCATGGACGCCCTGCGCGCCACCTCGGGCGAGGTGACGAGCGCCGTCGAGACCCACATGAACGGCCTGCTCGGCCGGATCGGCGCCGCCTCCGAGGAGGCCGGCGGCCAGCTTGGCGGACGCGCCGAGGCGGCGATCGAAGCCCTGCGCACCGCGATGGGCACGCTCAACGCCGAGTTCTCGACCCGTTCGAACGAGACCACCGGCGCCATCGCCCGCGCGGCCGAGCAGGTCGCCGAGGAGCTGTCGGCCCGGATGCGCACGATCGAGGCGGCCTTCGGCGAACACGGCCGCGGCGTCACCGACCTGCTCGCCAGCCATGCCGAGGAGACCCAGGCGCGGATCGCCGGAACCGGGCGCGACATCGTGCTCGCCGTGGCGACCCAGGGCGCGCGCGTCGCCGACGCCCTGCACCAGAGCGGCGCCAGCTTCGGCGAGACCGCCGACGTGCGGGTGAAGGCGATCGACGAGACGATCGGCAACCGCCTCGCCGCCCTCCACGACATCATCGCCCGCGGCGACATCCTCGCCGACAAGATCTCCCGCGACACCTCCACGCTGGGCGAGACCATGGGCGGCAGCCTCGCCGAGATGGACCGGCTCATCTCCGTCCGGGGCCAGGCCTTCGCCGAGACCATCGTCGAGCGCACCCGCGACGCGCGGGACGCCGTCGAGACGCATCTCGGCGCCCTGGAAGACCGCTCCGCCAAGCGTTCGGCCGAGATCGGAGAGACCTTCGCCAACCTCGTGAGCCACATCGACGGCCATCTCGGCACCCGCGCGACGGCGCTGAACGAGGCCCTGATCGGCCGCACCGGCGAAATGGCGCGGATCATGGCCGAGGGCAGCCGCGACCTCGTCGAGGCGCTGGACGGCCGTGCCGCGGGCCTGGGCCAGGACATCGCGTCCCGTGCCGCCGCCCTCAGCGACGCCCTCGCCGAGCGCAGCGAGGAGATGGCGCGCCGCCTCGACGAGGGGGCCGGACGCTTCGACACCGGCGTGCTCGGCCGCCTGGAAGCGATCGGCGCGGCGCTGGAGGAGCGCAGCCGCCTGGTCGACGAGCGCTTCGGTGCCCAGGCCTTCGAGGCGATCCGCCTGATCGAAAGCCGCACCCGCGCGATCGACGAGGAACTCGGCGGCCGCACCCGCGAGCTCGTCGCGACCATCGAGAGCCGCACCAGCGGGATCGACGCCGCGATGGCGGCGCGCGTCGCCGACCTCACCCGCGCCATTGAGGAGCGGACCGGCGGCATCGACGCCGCCCTCGCCGGGCGCGTCCAGGAACTCGTCGCGCTGATCGAGGAGCGCGCCACCAGCGCCGACGCGGCGCTGGCCACCCAGACCGAAGCGGTGCGGCGCGCCTTCGCCGAGCGTTCGGACCTGCTCGGCCACCTCATCGACGAGCGCACCGCCGCGATGTCGAGCGAGCTCGACGAGAAGGGCCGCATGGTGTTCGGCGCCATCGGCGGCCGCATCACCGAGCTGGCCCGCCTGTTCGACCGCGGCGGCACCTCGCTCGGCGAGGTCATCGATCAGCGCGGCGAGAGCGTGCTGGCGAAGCTCCAGCAGACCATCGCGGACGCGGAGCGCATGCTCGGCGACGGCGAGGGCCGACTCGGGCGCACGCTGGCGTCCCGCACCTCGGACATCAGCGGCCTGCTCGACGAGGGCGTGCGCACCGTCCACGACCTGCTCGACGCCCGCACCAACCAGATCCGCGTCCTGCTCGATGAGCACGCCACCACCCTGTCGTCGAGCCTCGACGGCCGCATGGGACCGCTCCACGACGCCCTCGACAACCGCGGCCGCGAGCTGGTCGAGACCATCGCGGCGACGCTCGGCCACGCCACCACCACGCTGGACGACCGCACCCAGGCGATGGGCAGCCTGTTCGACGAGCGCCTGGATGCGCTGGCGAACCTCGTCGACGGCCGGGGCACGCAGTTCGCCAAGACGGTGGACGCGCGGGCACAAATGCTGCGCGCCCTGTTCGAGCAGGCGCACGCCGCCCTCGACGCCGTGGTCGAAGGCCGCGGCGACGACCTCGCCACCGCCGTCGACGCCCGCGTCGCCGCCCTGCGCGCGGTGTTCGACGAAGCGCCGGCTGCGCTGGTGCAGCTCGTCGAGGCGCGCCAGCAACAGCTCACGCAGACGCTGGACGACCGCACGGCCGCCCTGCGCGACGTCTTCTCGGAGGCCCACGCGGCCCTCGACGGGCTGGTCGAGAACCGCGGCAGGCAGCTCGCCACCACCGTCGACGCCGGCGTCGTCGCCCTGCGCGCGGTGTTGGACGAGGCGCCGGCCGCTTTGGTGCAGCTCGTCGAGGCGCGCCAGCAACAGCTCACCCAGACGCTGGACGACCGCACGGCCGCCCTGCGCGACGCCTTCTCCGAGGCCCACGAAGCCCTCGACGGGATGGTCGAGAGCCGTGGCCGGCAGCTCGCCGAGACCGTGGATACCCGTACGCAGACCCTGCGCACCCTGTTCGACGAGAGCGGCCACGCCCTCGGCAACGCCGTCGAAGATCGCGCCGAGCATTTCTCCCGCACGGTCGCGGCTCGCATGGAGGGCCTGCGCGCCCTGCTCGACGAGGCGACCGGCACGATCGAGCACCTGTTGGAGAACCGCACCACGGCGCTCGGCGGCGACGTCGAGGCCCGCACCCGGGCGATCACCGCGGCGTTCGACGCCCGCATGGCCGACCTCGCCGACCTGCTGCAGACCCGGACCGAGGCCTTCGCCAAGACCGTCGAGGCGCAGGGCACGGCCCTGACCGTGAGCGTCGACGGCCGCAGCGAGGCCTTCACCCAGCGCATCGACAGCCGGATGAAGACCTTCGCCACCCTGGTGGCCTCGCGCGGCGATGCGATCGCCACGGCGTTCGACGACCGCCACGACGCCTTCGCCGGCCTCGTCGAGGAGCGCATGGCTTCCCTGGTGGCGGCCCTCGACCAGCGCGCCCGCGACCACGCGGCGCTCACCGACGGCCACAGCGCGATGCTGGGCACCACCCTCGACGAACGCAACGCCGCGATGGCGGCCCTGCTCGACGAGCGGACCGAGGCCCTGTCCGCAGGCTTCGAGCGCCGCGCCGTCGCGCTCGGCAGCCTGGTCGACGCGCGTGGCGAAGCCCTGGCGCGCCGCCTGGCGCAGAGCGCCGAGACGATCGTGCGCGGCATCGAGGAGGGCGGCGAAGCCCTGGTCGAGCGCGTCGACGGCACCGGCCGCTCGGTCACGGACACGATGAAGGGCCATATCGAGCGCCTGCGCGCGGTCATCGACGGGCCGGTGCTGCAGCTCTCCGGCGCCCTGGCCGAGCGCGGCACAGCGATCGAGCGGGCGTTGGCCGAGACCGGGCAGCCGCTGATCGAGGCGCTGCGCGAGCGCACCGAGGCGCTCACCGCCCAGTCGCGGGAATCCGCCGAGGCGTTGCGCGCCGCGGTCGAGAACGGGGCCGCCCGCTCCATCGCCGGCCTGTCGGAGGTCAACGAGCGCCTGCGGCGCGACCTCGGCGGCGTGGTCGCCCGGATCGAGGGGGCGAACGCCGCGCTCAAGGATCTGCTGGTCGGCGCCAACGCCAACCTCGGCGCGGTCGAGGGCGAGCTCGCCGAGCGCGTCCACCAGATCCAGTCGGCGCTGCAGGACGTGGCGACGCAGACCGGGACGGCGAGCGAAGGCGTCTCGGCTCAGGTCGAGGCCCTGCGCGGCGTCGCCGAGGGTGCCGTGCGCGAGGCCACGAACCTCGCCGAAGCCCTCGACGGGCGCAGCCGTGCGCTCGCCGAGCAGTCGCGCACCCACGTCTCCGAACTCGGCCGCGCGGCCGGCTCGCTCGAAGGCGTCGAGAACCGGCTCGCCGCCAGCCTGTCGGGCCGCGGGGAAGCGGTCGAGACGGCTCTGGCCGGCCTGCAGGAGCGCTCGGTCGCGCTGGAGAGCCGGACCGCGGCCTTCGCCGAGGGCATCGAGCGCGCACTACGCGCCGCCGAGGAGCGGGCGCGCGCCGTCGGCGAGAGCCTGACCCAGTCGGCCGAGGCCGCCGGCACCCGCGTCGCCGGGGCCTTCGAAGGCCTGCGGACCGATGCCGGCACGGAGGGCGAGAAGACCACCGAGGCCGTCCGCGTCGCCATCGCCGCCGCCTCGGCCGAGATGCGCACCGTCTTCGCGGAGGCGCAGGCCCGCTTCGGCGAGTCGGTCGCCGGCATGCGCGAGATGGCCGGGGCGATCCGGACCGAGCTCGACGCCACCCGCGCCGACCTCGCCCGCGGCGTGCTGGAATTGCCGCAGGAGACCCAGGACGCCGCCGGCGAGATGCGCCGGGTGGTCTCGGACCAGATCAAGGCGCTGAACGAGCTCTCGGCCCTCGTCGCCCGCTCCAACCGCGCGGTCGACGTGGTCCAGCCGCAGGCGAACGAGCAGCGGCGGACGGCGGAAGCGGGCGCGCGTTCGGCGCCTGCCGCCCGCACCGCCCCGGCGCAGCCCGCGCCCGCCGCGACGGCGCCAACCAAGGCGACCGTGACGGCCGCCCCCGCACAACCCGCGCCGACGACCGCCGCCCCGCGGCCGGCGACGCCGGCCCGGACCGAGACCGCAGCCACCCGCCCCGCCACCCCCGTCCGGCCCGCATCCGGCCAGGCGTCGGGCGACAAGCGCGGCTGGCTGTCCGACCTGCTGACGCGCGCCTCCCTCGACGACGAGGACGAGGCGGGCGTCACCGAGAGCCCCGCCCCGGCGGCGTCGAAGGCCGCGGTCGAGACCGGCCGCATCGCCCTGGAGACGATCTCGGCCGACATCGCGCGGATGATCGACCACCGCACCGCGGTGGACCTGTGGGAGCGCTACCGCCGCGGCGAGCCGAACCTGTTCGACATCAAGATCTACACGCCGCAGGGCAAGCAGACCTTCCTGGAGATGCAGCGCCGCTACCGGGCCGACGCGGAGTTCCGCCGCACCGTCGATCGCTACGTCAGCGAGTTCGAGCGCCTGCTCGGCGACGTGGCCCGCAACGACAAGGACGCGGCCCGCGCCGACGCCTACCTCACCTCCGAGACGGGCAAGGTCTACACGATGCTCGCCCACGCGAGCGGACGGTTCGAGGGGGCCTGACGGCTCCACGCGGGATCGGACGACGAGAAGGGGGCGCCTCCATCGGGGGCGCCCCCTTCTTCTTGGGCAAGATTGATCGGCCAGGCCGTCGGATCAGAGCAGGCCGAGGCCGACGAGTTCGCGACGGAGGGCTTCCGGCATCGCCGCGAGGTCGCCGGCCGCGCCCTCGCCGAGGTCGGCCGGCGCGTCGCCCTGGGTCAGGTAGCGCCAGCCCTGGAACGGGCGGTAGGGGCGCGGCGCGACCGCGACGATCGCCGGATCGAGCACCAGGCGACAGCGGCCGATGCCGTCGTCGCCGGTGGAGGGCTCGATCGCTGCGACCGCTTGCCGGCAGCTCAGCGTGCCCTTGATCACCCAGTAGATCGAGCCGCGACCGGCGATCTCGCTCCGGCGCTTGGGCACCATCCGCGTGGTGTGGACCGGCGCGGGTGCGAGGCCGAGCCGCAGCGCCTCGTCGCGGAACCGCGCCTGGCGCGCCGCAAGCTCCTCGATCGAGGCCGGGCCGACGCAGAGCTTGAGCAGGTGAAGGGCCACGGTCTCGTCGGTCTCTCGCAGGCGCGGGGCGATGCGAGAGAGCGTGTAACGCGGATCGTCGCAGCGGGTGCGCGGCCCTTCGTCCCGGTCCGCGGGAGCGCGGCCGGGTCACCCCTCGGTCATGGCCTCGACCATGCCACCCGGATCGTTCACGAACTGCCGCATGATCCTGAAGTGCTCGGTGTCCTGCAGCGCCACCGGCTCGAGCCCGTGTCGGGTCATCCGCAGCAGCCCCGCCCCCGGATGGGCCATGATGATCGGCGAATGCGTCACGATCACCACCTGGGTCCGGCCGCCCGCCTCCATCCGCTTCAGGAGCTTGAGGAAGTCGAACTGCCGGGTCGGCGAGAGGGCGGATTCGGGCTCGTCGAAGATGAAGAGGCCGGGTCGCGCGCAGCGCTCCTTGAAGAACCGGATGAAGCCCTCGCCGTGCGAATGGGACAGGAAGTCCGCCGACGGGCTGCCGACCTCGTCGAGGTAGCGGGCCACGGAGAAGAAGCTCTCCGCCCGGAAGAACCAGCCGCCGCCGACCTTCGGCAGCCAACTCGCCTTGAGCGACCGCGCCAGGCTTCCGCCGCCGGTCTCGGCGGCGCGGGCGTTGTCGACGGCCCGGTAGCCCGGGCCGCCCCCGCTCTCGTCGAAGCCGGCGAGCACCGCGATGCCTTCCAGCAGCGTGGATTTGCCGACCCCGTTCTCCCCGGCGACGATGGTGACCGGGCGGTCGAACGCCAGCTCGAACCCGCCCTCCCGGAACAGCGGAAGGCAGAACGGATAGGCGTCGCGGTCGTGGGTCGCGTCGTCGGGAATCCAGACCCGCCTCAGGTACGGCGGCGGCAACGTCTTGACCTGGTATCTCGCCAACGCCCCGGCCCCGCTGCTCCGACTCGCAGCCGACAGATGGCGCGATCGCGCCGGAGCGTGCAACGGCCGCGCCGCGTGTCGTGCGCGATTTCCTATCGCAGGACCAAGTGCCGTCCTCGCGAAGCCTGCCTCAGCAGAACAGGGCCAGCTTCTCCTCGACGCTGAGGGCGTCGATCTCGGCGAAACTCATCGCGCGCTCAGTGGCCGGAGGCGACACGGCGTCCGGCTCGGGTGAAGCGTCTTCGGAGGGATCCGCTTCAGGCTCGGGCGCCAGCTCCGCCTCCGGCTCGTGGTCCGTTTCCGGCTCCGGCTCCGGCTCCGGGTCCTGCTCAGGCTCGGCGACGACCTCCTTCGAGGCGATCTGCGCCTCGAAATCCTCGGCCCAGTCGAGCGCGACGTCGGCATCGGGCTCTTGGAACGGCTCGGGCTCCCCGAGGGCTTCGAGCATCGCCGGCTCTTCAGGAACCTCAAGCTCTTCGGGCTCGGGGGCCGAGGGCAGGAACACGATGTCGTCGTGGAGCGGCACCGCCCCCGGCTCGATCGCGCGGAGCGCCGCATGCGCGGCGGCGATCGTCGCCGGCGCGTCGGTGCCGAGGTAGCGGTCGACGTCGCTCTGGTCGAGATCGGCCGGCCGCGATTCCATCGAGGGGCGGTAGGTCGCGTCGCCCGGCCCCGGCGGGACCGGGTCGCCGGCGTCTCCCCAGATCGCCATCATCGCGTTCAGGCGCTCCTCGAGGTAGCGCAGCGTGTGGACGATCCGGCCGGTGCGCTGCGCCGTGAGGTCCTGGAACGAGCAGGCGGTGTAGATCTGCGTCGCGTAGCGGTCGAGGGCGTCGCAGGCCGCCGCGTCGATGCCGTTCTCGCGCAGCGACCACGCGCTCTCCTGCACCTGCTCGGCGGCGGCCAGGATGTCGGTGGTCGCCCGCTCGGTCGCCTGGACGATCGCGTCCAGGGCTTCCGACGCGATGCTGAGCCGGGTCTGGTCGTGGCCGGGATCGGTGATCGCCGCGATCTCGGCCTTGGTCCGGCCGATCGCGTTCGCCATCTCCATGATGTCGCCGCGGAAATGGCTGACCGCGTCCGGGCCGCGCCCGTCCGTGACCGCGGATTCGAGCCGCGCGATCGCATCGAGCAGCACGTTGGTGTCGGCGCTGCGGTTGCGGCTGGCGAACTCGGCGAGGAACCAGCGCCCGCGGGCGCTGCCGCTCATGGTCGCCTCGATGGCCTCGTACTCGGTCGGCTCGAAGGCCGTCAGCGAGTGGGAACCGGACATGGTACGCGTCCTTGCGGGCGATGGCCGCGTGCGGTGGGGCTCGACATGGCTCCGGAACGACACTGGCGAGCGCACAATTTGACAGGATCGATTTAACGGCGGCTTACGGACGCCGCCTCCGCCCCGTCCACGCCGATCGATCGAGACCCTTGGCCGCGTCACCGCCCCTCGAGCCCAGCCGTATCCGCCTGTCGCTCCTCTATGCGGTGGTGTTCGTCGAGATCGGCATCGCGATGCCGTTCATGCCGGTCTGGCTCGCCGCGCTCGGCCTCGACGCGTCGGTGATCGGGCTGCTGCTCGCGCTGCCGATCGCGACGCGCATCGTCGCCACGGCGCCGTTGATGAGCCTGATCGACCGGGGCGTCGGTGCGCGGGCGCTGCTGCTGGCGGGAAGCCTCGCGCTGGCAGGGACCTACGCGCTGATGCCGGCCGGCGCCGGGATCGGCTGGGCGGCGCTGGCGCTCCTCGTCGTCCTCAATGCGGTCGCCGGCGCGCCGCTCGTGCCGAGCATCGACTACCTCACCCTCGCCGCGATCCGCCGCCGGCCTCAGCTCGATTACGCGCGGATCCGCATGTCCGGCTCGGTGGCGTTCCTGCTGGCCAACCTCGCCGGGGGCGCGTTGCTGACGGCGATGGGCGAGACCCTCGCGGTGCCGCTGCTGCTCACCGGGCTCGCGCTGATCGCCAGCGCCGTCGCGTTCACGAGCCGGTCGGTCGCCGCGCCTGCCCCGGAACACGCGGAGGGAATGCGCCCGCGCCTGCCGCCGCGCCTGAAGCTCTGCATCGCCGCCGCCGCCGCGATCCAGGCGAGCCATGCGGCGATCTACGCCTTCGGCAGCATCCACTGGACGGCGCACGGCTTCTCGACGGCCACCGTCGGCGCGCTCTGGGGCGTCGGGGTCGCCGCCGAGATCGTCCTGTTCGCCTGCGTCGCGCGCCTGCCCGCACGCTGGCGCACGCCGTTCCGCTATCTCGCGTTGGGGGGCGGGGCTGCCCTCGTGCGCGCGCTCGGGATGTATGCGCTCGGCGACAGCCTGGCCGCCCTGGTCGGGCTCCAGGCGCTGCACGGCCTGACCTTCGGCGCGACGCAGCTCGGGGCGATGGCCGCCGTCTCCGCCTTCGCCCCGGACGGCGCCCGCGGCCGGGCGCAGGGCACGCTCAGTGCCGCGAACGCCACCGCGGCGGCGGGCGCCACGCTGCTCAGCGGCTTCGCCTACCGGGCCGGGGGGCCCCTCGCCTTCCTGGCGATGGCGCCGCTCGCGGTCGCGGGCCTCGCCCTGACGGCGGCGGCCGCGCGCCGGACGACGCCCTCAACCGCACAAGTCTCGGTTGCGGTGCGGTACGATACGGACCGTCAACCCTAATCTGGACATATCGCCGGCGCAGACCGGCGCCGAACAGGGACACAGGCTTCGTGCAGGCCACCGCCACCACGCCGACCCGCCGGCCCGACCGGCAGCCCGCCGGCGCGACCATCGCGCCGGGCGACGGCCGCGTCGCGCTGGACGGTCGCTGGACCGCCGACCAGGGCGGCGCCGTCGAGACCGCCGCCGCACGCATCGCCACCGAGGCCAGGGTGCGCCCGGTGGTCGTCGACCTCGGCGACGTCGCCCGCCTCGACACCCTCGGCGCCTGGGTGCTGGAGCGGACCCGCGGCGAGATCGAGGCCGCCGGCGGTCACCTGACCTATGCCGGCGTGCGGCCCGAGCACCGCATCCTGCTCGGCGAGATGCAGCTGCGCGATCCGGAGCCCGCCAGCCCCGTCCGCCAGGGCCGCGTGGTCGCTTTGCTCGACGGCCTCGGCCGTCGCGTCGTGCGCGGCGGGCACGACCTCGTCACCGGGCTCGCCTTCCTCGGCGAGGTCATCGCCGCCTGCCTGCGGGTGGCCTCGCGCCCTTCGAGCTTCCGCGGCCGCGCCTTCGTCAACCAGATCGAGCAGGTCGCCTTCCGCGGCGTGCCGATCATCTTCCTGATCTCGTTCCTCGTCGGCGGCATCGTCGCGCAGCAGGGCATCTTCCAGCTCCAGCGCTTCGGGGCGGCGGCCTTCGTCGTCAACCTGATCGGCCTGCTGATCCTGCGCGAACTCGGCGTGCTGCTCACCTCGATCATGGTGGCCGGGCGCTCCGGCTCGGCCTTCACCGCCGAGATCGGCTCGATGCGGATGCGCGAGGAGGTCGACGCCCTCCGCGTCATGGGGCTCGACCCGATCGAGATCCTGATCGTGCCGCGCATCCTCGCCCTCGTGGTCGGCCTGCCGATGCTGACGCTGATCGCGGCGCTCGCGGCGCTGACCGGCGGCGGCCTCACCGCGATGGCCTATGGCGGCCTCACCCTGGAGCAGTTCCTCGCCCGGTTGCAGGCCGCGGTCGGCGTCCACCACGTCCTCGTCGGGCTGATCAAGGCGCCGTTCATGGCGCTGATCATCGGCATCATCGCCACGATCGAGGGGTTCGCCGTGGAAGGCTCGGCCGAATCGCTCGGGCGCCACGTCACCGCCTCGGTGGTCAAATCCATCTTCATGGTCATCGTCCTCGACGGATTGTTCGCGGTCTTCTTCGCCGCGATCGATTTCTGACGAGTCCGTGCGAAACCCAGGTTCCATGCCCGAGACGAACGAGCCCGAAGCGATCATCCGCGTCCGCGACCTCGTCGTGGGCTTTCGCGACCGCACCATCCTGAAGGGCCTGAACCTCGACATCCGCCGCGGCGAGATCCTGGGCTTCGTCGGCCCCTCGGGCCAGGGCAAGTCTGTGCTGACCCGCACTATCCTCGGGCTCGTGGCCAAGCGGTCCGGCACCATCGAGGTGTTCGGGCAGGACATGGACGGCCTCACCATCGCCGAGCGCCGCGGCGTCGAGCAGCGCTGGGGCGTGCTGTTCCAGCAGGGCGCGCTGTTCTCCGCGCTCACCGTGAAGCAGAACATCCAGATGCCGATGCGCGAGCACCTGAACCTGTCCGAGCGCCTGCTCGACGAGTTCGCGCGCCTGAAGATCGAGATGGTCGGCCTGAAGCCGGACGCGGCCGACAAGCTGCCCTCGGAGCTGTCGGGCGGCATGATCAAGCGCGCGGCGCTCGCCCGCTCGCTGGCGCTGGACCCCGAGATCCTGTTCCTCGACGAGCCGACCTCCGGCCTCGACCCGATCGGCGCGGGCGAGTTCGACGAGCTGGTCGCGACCCTGAAGCAGACGCTCGGCCTCACCGTCTTCATGGTGACGCACGACCTCGACAGCCTCTACACCGCGTGCGACCGCATCGCGGCGCTCGGCGACGGGCAGATCATCGCCGCCGGCACGATCGACGAGATGCTGGCGCACGACCATCCGTGGCTGCGCTCGTACTTCCACGGCAAGCGCGCCCGCGCGATCGTGCCGCCGGCGCCTGCGCAGATTGGAGAGCCGGCCCATGCGTGAGCGTAAGCACCGGGTGCGTGCGTCGGCGCACAGCAAGGGTGCGCCCGCGCACCGCGTGAATGCCACAGCTTGGCGGAAGGCCTGACCGATGGAGACCCGCGCGAACTTCGCCCTCATCGGCGCCTTCACCCTCGGGGTGATCCTCGTCGGCTTCGGCTTCGTGCTGTGGCTGTCGGGCGGCTCGTCGCGCCAGGTGAGCCAGGCGGTGCGCATCGTGTTCTCGGGCAGCGTCGGCGGCCTGTCGCGCGGATCGAGCGTCACCTTCAACGGCATCAAGGTCGGCGAGGTGACGGACGTTCACCTGCTGCCGCAGGACCCGCGCCGGGTCATCGCCGAGATCAAGGTGGCGCCCACCACCCCCTTGCGCGCCGACACCCGCGCCCGCCTCGATTCGGCGATGCTCACCGGCGTCTCGGTGATCGCGCTGAACGGCGGCAACGCCGACGCCCCGGCGCTCGCGGCCGGCAGCAATGGCGAGATGCCAACGATCTTCGCCGACTCGTCCGACATCCAGGACATGATGGCCGCCGCCAAGCAGATCGCGCAGCGGGCCGACGACGTGCTCCAGCGCCTCGACAAGGTGGTCGCCGGCAACGAGGGCGCGATCACCCGCACGCTCGCCAACGTCGAGAGCTTCTCGAAGACCCTGGCCGAGGCCGGCCCGGCCGTCTCGAGCCTCGTCAAGGCGGTGGACGGGACCAAGCTCAACCGCGTGATCGACAACACCGACCGGTTCTCTTCGGCGCTCGCCACGTCGAGCCCCGACATCGAGGCCGGCCTGCACGACGCCCGCTCGCTCGCCGCCAAGCTCAACGCGTCAGCCGACAAGATCGACGCGGTGCTGAAGGGCGCCGAGGGCTTCCTCGGCTCCGCCTCGGGCGAGGCCGGCGCCAGCACCTTCACGCAGGTGCGCGAGGCCGCGATCTCGGTGCGCGACGCCGGCAAGGCGTTCCGCACCCTGTCCGAGAACCTCGACAAGCGCACGGCCAACATCGCCACGAGCTTCGGGCGGCTGAGCGGCACCGGCCGCCGCGAGGTCGAGGCCCTGTCCACCGACGGGCAGCGCACCCTCAACACCCTGAACCGCACGGTCCGCACCCTGGAGCGGGACCCGTCGCAGGTGATCTTCGGCGGCAAGCCGACGTTGCCGGAATACAACGGTGGCCGCTGAACGCGCCGGTTTCCGGGTCGATGTGCCCCGGCGCACGGCACGTTTGCCGCGCTCGCGTAGTTTGAACGGCACAGCTTCATCCGATCCCGGCCGTGCGGCCGGGATCGTTCAGGTATCGCGTATGCTCCGCCCCGTAACCGGTCTGGCGCTCGCCGCCGCGCTCGTCGCCCCGATGCTGGGCGGCTGCGGCGGCGGCGCGGCGCCGTTGACCTTCGACCTCATGGCGCTCCCCGCGACCGGCCGCCCGGCCGCGACCGCGCGCGCGATCGTGGTCGCCGAGCCCGTGGGCATCCAGCCGTTCGAGGCGGACCGCATCATCGTGCGCGAGGCCGGCGGCTCGCTCGCCTTCCTCGGCGGCGGCCAATGGGCCGACCGCCTGCCGCGGCTGATCCAGACCCGGATCATCCAGAGCCTGGAGAATGCCGGCCGCATGCGCTCGGTCTCGCGCCCCGGCGACAAGGTGGTGTCCGACTACCAGCTGATCTCGGAGATCCGCGCCTTCGACATCGCCGCCGGCACCGGCGAGGCGGTGGTGGACATCTCGGCCAAGCTGATCGCGGACGGCACCGGCAAGGTCGTCGCGGCGCGGATCTTCACGGCCCGCGTGCCGGTCGCCGCGGTCGATGCCGGCAACGGCGCCCGCGCCCTCGACCAGGCGCTCGGCACCGTGCTCGCGGACATGGTGCGGTGGGTGAACGGCGGGCGCTAGAGCATTTTCCGTGATCTCCGGATCACGGAAAATGCTCTAACCTACTGTGTGGTCGCATTTTCTTCACGCGAGCCGGCATCCACCTCGCTTGAAAATGCTCTAAGCGCTTAAGCCGCTCACTCCATCACCGCCGCCTTCATGATCACCACCATGGTCGCGCGCCCCGGCACGTCGCCGGTGCAGCGCACCGCGTGCTGGCGGTCGCAGCGATAGCGCAGGGTCTCGCCAGCCCGCGCGCGCTGGACGACGCCGCCGATCTCGACCTCGAAGCAGCCCTCCGAGACCGAAAGCGATTCCACTGAGCCGCGCTGGTGCGGATCGGAATCGAGCACTCCGCCGGGGTCGGCGGAGACCTCGTACCATTGCAGCCACTCGATGGTCTTGACCCAGCCGATGATCGCGAGGCGCACCTTGCCGTCCTCGGAGACGAGGATCGGCGTGTCGGCCCGCGAGGACTTCTCGATGAAGGGCTCTTCATCGTTGGCCGCCAGCACCCGCTCGATCGAGACGTCGAGCGCCTGCGACAGGCGCCAGATCGTCGCCAGCGTCGGATTGGTCTCGTTGCGCTCGATCTGGCTGATGATCGACTTGGCGACGCCGGATTGCTCGGCCAGCTCGGACAGCGAGAGGTTGTAGGCCTTGCGCAGGCGCTGGATCGTCTTGCCGAGCTGCCCCGACAGCACGGCCGCCCCGTTCAGCATGTCCCGGCCCCGACCCGGCCGTTCCGCCTGTTCCTGCATCGCCGCAGCCATCCGCGCTTCGCCATTGCGTTCCGTTTATCGGAACGATCGTGCGCTACTACAAACGCAATCGCCCGGCGGATGCAAGGCGGCGCGTGTGGATGGGACGGCGTCTCTGCCGTGCGTTCAGGCCCAGACCGCGAAGAAATGGTGCACCGGCCCATGCCCGGCGCCGATCGCGAGCCGGTCTGCGGCAGCGATCGCGTCGCTAACGTAGGCCTTGGCGGCGCGCACCGCCTGTTCGAGGGTCATCCCCTTGGCGAGGCCGGCGGCGACGGCCGCCGACAGGGTGCACCCGGTGCCGTGGGTGTTGCGGGTCGGGTGGCGGGTTCCAGAGAAGCGCCGCACGAGCCCGTCGGCGGTGAGCAGGTGGTCGACGCTCTCGTCGCCCTCGGCGTGGCCGCCCTTGATCAGCACGCCGCGGGCGCCCGCCGCGACGAGGCGCCGGGCCTGCGCCGCCGCGCCGTTCTCGTCCACGGCCGCCGGCTCGTCGAGGAGGCTCGCCGCCTCCGGCAGGTTCGGGGTGACGAGGTCGGCGAGCGGCATCAGGCGGTTGCGGAGCAACATGACCGCATCGTCCGAGATCAGCCGGTCGCCGCTGGTGGCGACCATCACCGGATCGAGCACCACGGGGATGCGCTTGGGGATCGCGTAGCGCTCGAGTGCTGCCGCGACGGCCTCGATGACCGCCGGCTGCGACAGCATCCCGATCTTCACGGCGGTGACGGCGAGGTCGGTGAAGACGCTCTCGATCTGCGCGGCGACGAAGCCGGCCGGCACGTCGTGGATGCCCTGGACGCCGAGGGTGTTCTGCGCGGTCAGCGCGGTGATCGCGCTGGCGCCGTAGACGCCGAGCGCCGAGAAGGTCTTGAGGTCGGCCTGGATTCCGGCACCGCCGCCCGAATCCGATCCTGCGATGGTCAGCGCGATCGGCGTCATCGGATGGTTCCCCGCTCGGCGAGCGCCGCGTCGACCCGCGCCCGCAGGTCGCGCGCCCTCCCCTCCACCGCCTCGGCCCCGAACAGGGCCGAGATCACCGCGATCCCGTCGGCGCCGGCGGCGATCACCGCGGCGGCGTTGCTCGCATCGATGCCGGCGATCGCGCCGACCGGCACCGCGCCGCCGCGGGCGAGCCTGGCGCGGAATGCGATCCGCGCGAACCCGTCGAGGCCGACGGGCGGGTCCGGGTTGTCCTTGCTCGCGGTGGCGAAGACGCCGCCGATGCAGGCGTAGTCCACCGGCAGGCGGTAGAGCTCGTCGGCCTGCGCGCCGGTCTTCAGGGTCAGGCCGACGATCGCCCCCTCGCCGAGCAGCCGGCGCGCGTCGGCCGGGTGCAGGTCCGACTGGCCGAGATGCACGCCCTCGCAACCGGCGGCCAGCGCGAGGTCGACCCGGTCGTTGACCAGCAGCGGCGCGCGGCCGGCGAGCGCGGCGTGGATCGCGCGGATGCGGGCGAGTGCGGCGCGCGCGTCGGCGATGTCCTTCTCGCGATACTGGAACAGGGTGCAGCCGCCGGAGACTGCAGCCGCCGCCATCTCGGCGAGCCGCCGCCCGTCGCCGCCGCAGACGCCGACGTCGAGCAGGCCGTAAAGCCGCAGGTCGACCTTGGGACCCGCCGCGCGGCCGGTGGTCGCGTTCCCGAGGCTGCCGCCCGCCTGCATCGCCCACCTCCCCGAAAGCTTCGTGGAGCGACAGGGATGCCGGCTCGCGTGAAGACCTCGAGGCATGTCTGGCCATCGCGCCGACGCTTAGCAAGCGCTTTCGAGAGCCCACGGGATCGCGCCGTCCCCGCCCGATCGTGCCCGCCGCGTTGACGGCGGACGCGGGTTTGCGGCTAAAGCAACGGCGGGCCGCAGCGCGGCCGCATCACGGGCATTCGGCCGGCTTCGGACGGAGTTGCGATGGGCAGGGCGACGGGACAGACGATGTCGGCGGACTCGCGCGCGGGCGGCACGGTGCCCAGCCCCTCCTCCGTCGGGCTCGCCGCCGCGATCATCGCCGCCACCGAGGGCGAGCCGCGGGCGCTGACCGTCCACGTGCCAGACCAGGCCCCGGGGCGCGGCGACGGGCTGCCGGCCGGGCCGCTGGTCTCGGAGCACGCCACCCTCGAGCGGGGCCTGCGCGCCTGGGTCGAGCGCCAGACGCACCAGCGCCTCGGCTACGTCGAGCAGCTCTACACCTTCGGCGACCGCGACCGGCAGGCCGACGCCAAGGGGGACAGCACGTCCGGCGTCCACACCCTGTCGGTGGCCTACCTCGCGCTGGTGCGCGAGGAGCGCCCGGCGGGCCTCGCCGAGGCGGCGTGGCGCAACTGGTATCGCTACCTGCCCTACGAGGATTTCCGGAAGGGGCGCCCGCCCGAGCTCGACGCGATCGAGGCCGAGCTCCTGGCCTGGGCCGGCGCGCCAGCCGACGCCAAGCTGCGGCGCTCGCGGGCCGACCGCCTCGGCCTCACCTTCGGCCTCAACGGCGCGACCTGGAACGAGGAACGCGTGCTGGAGCGCTACGAGCTGCTGTTCGAGGCCGGGCTGATCCCGGAGGCCGCCGGCAACGCCGGCCCCGCCCGCCCCGGCGACCCCACCGGCGTGCCGATGGCCTTCGACCACCGCCGGGTGCTCGCCACCGCGATCGGGCGCCTGCGCGGCAAGATCAAGTATCGCCCGGTGGTGTTCGAGCTGATGCCGCCGCACTTCACGCTGCTGCAGCTCCAGCGCACCGTCGAGGCGTTGTCGGGTGCGCAGCTCCACAAGCAGAACTTCCGCCGCCTGGTGGCGCAGCAGGGGCTGGTGGAGGAGACCGAGGGCGTCACCAGCGGCACCGCCGGCCGTCCTGCGCGGCTCGTGCGCTTCCGCCGCGAAGTGCTGCTCGAACGCCCCGCGCCCGGGCTGCGCCTGACGCCGTCGCGGCGCGCCCAGTAGCGCCAAGTCACGCCATGGATGGCCGACACCAATCCTGGTCCTTAGCCGACGTTGTATTCTTGAATGTTGCTTTCCGGCAACGCTGGATCGGCGTGAATATTGTGACTGGATTATGACGAAGACTCGGCCGTAGAGTTCGATAGTCCTTCGCCATCGAGCGCGACGAGCGGCGCGAGGGGGCGAATCATGGACTTCAAGCAGGGCGTGTCGATCATCACGGTGATGGTCGCGACTTACGGGGCCGGCACAGCGCAGGCGCAGACCGTCAACACGACGCCGTCGAACGTGAACGTGCTGAACCTGCTCGGCCCGTTCCTCGGCCTCAACGGAACGACCGTCGGCCAGCAGACGCTGCAGCTCAACCTCTCGCAGGCGATCGCCCAGAACCAGGGTGCCTCGGTCGCCGACCAGCAGAAGGCGATCAGCGACAAGGCGCTGCCGGGCAGCGCCGCCTTCGCCACGACGATCACCCTCGCCAATGGGACCCGCGTCAACCTCGGGCCGGCCGACAACATCGCCGGCGGCCTGCCGTCGCAGGCGCCGCAGAGCGCGGGCGGCCTGAGCCCCGTCCAGCCCGTCGGCGGCCTCGGGCCGCAGCTCGGCGCGATCTACCAGACCGGCATCCGCGCGAGCAACGCGACCTCCGGGCCGCTGACCGGCACCTTCAACCTGCTGAACCAGGCCTACAGCGTGTTCAGCGCCGACCTCGGCGTCGCGAAGAACTACTTCGCCAACGGCGCGGCGACGAACCCGAGCACAACGCCGGCCGGCTACGTGCCGGTGCCGGCGGTGGCGCCCGCCGGCTACACCCTGCCCACCGGTCCCTACACGATCCCCGCCGGATCCCCCGCCGGTGCGGCCGGGACGACCGGCACCCTGCCCAACCGCTCCGACAGCGTCCTCGACCTCGCCTACGGCGTGCGCAACACGCAAGCCGGCCAGGACGTCTACGGCTCCTCGCGTCCGATCCAGGTCGCGCAGGCCCGCTACAACGTCTTCGACCCGACGGCACTGAGCGGCATCGCCACCAACCCGTCCTTCCCGAGCGGCCACACGCAGTACGCCTATACCGACGGATACCTGCTCGCGATGCTGGTGCCGCAGCAGTACCAGAACATGCTGCTGCGCGCGTCGGACTACGGCAACAGCCGCATCGTGCTCGGCGTCCACTACCCGCTCGACATCATCGCCTCGCGGGCGTTCTCGGCCTACGACCTCGCCCAGGCCTTCACCAACCCGGCCTACGTCAACAACGCGGCCACGACCGGCACGGCGATCAACGTGCCGGGCCTGTTCACCAAGGCGGCGGCCGAGTTGCAGGCCTACGAGGCGGCGCAGTGCGGCAACACCGTCGCGGCCTGCGCGGCGAGCGCGGCCAACACCGTGAACAACCCCTACCTGCCCTCGGCCGCCAACCAAGCGCTCTACCAGGCGCGCCTGACCTACGGCCTGCCGACCCTGACCTTCGCGCAGGCCCCGCGCGAGGCGGCCCCGGCCAACGGCCCCGACGCCTCGATCCTGCTGGCGCCGCTCTACGGCGGCAGCACCGCCGCCGCGCGCACGATCGCCCCGAACGGCGGCCTCTACGGCACGCTGCAGACGAGCACGATCAACCAGATCCTGGTCAACACCCAGACCAACGCGCTCGCCGCCCTCTACGGGACGGACCTGAGCTACTGGGCCCGCCTCGACCTGTACTCGGCTGCGGGCTACTTCGGGAACGTCGCCGGCACCCTGCGGATGGACGCCGCCGACACGCTGAACACCAACGTCGGAATCGGCGGCGGCGGCGCGCTCTACGCCAACGGCACCATCGCCGGCCTCGTCACCGTCAACGGCGGCGGCCTGCTGGGCGGCACCGGCACGGTCGGCGGCATCACCGCGCTGTCGGGCGGCACCGTGGCGCCGGGCAATTCGATCGGCACGCTGACGGTCTCGGGCAACGCGGCGTTCGCAGCGGGCTCGACGTTCCAGGTCGAGGCCAACGCCGCCGGGCAGTCCGACCGGCTCGCCGTCGGCGGCGCGGCGACGCTCGCGGGCGGCACCGTGCAGGTCCTGGCGGCCGCCGGCAGCTACGATCCGCGCACCCAATACGCGATCCTCACCGCGGCGGGCGGCGTCGCCGGCCAGTTCTCGGGCGTCACCGCGAACTTCGCCTTCCTCACCCCGACCCTGCGCTACCAGCCGACCGAGGTCGACCTGACGCTGACGCGCAACGACGTCGCCTTCGCGACGATCGCGCAGACGCGCAACCAGGGCGCGGTCGCCAACGCGATCCAGGCCGCCGGCCCCGGCGCCGGCGTCTACGACCGCACCGTCGGGCTCACCACCTCGGAGGCGGTCGGCGCATTCCGGGCGCTCACCGGCGACATCCATGCCAGCGCGATCTCGGCCGAGTTCGAGACGGCGTTCTTCGTCCGCGAGGCGATCCTCGACCGGATGCGCTGGGGCGCGACGCCGGGCTACGCGGACGGGGCCGATTACGGCCGCCTGCCGGCCGCCTACACCGCCGACCTACCCGGCCGGCGCGCCGCGCCGACGCCGGTGGCGGTCCGCACCCTCGATCCGCGGGTGTTCGGGCTCTGGGGCCAGGGCTTCGGCAGCTTCGGCGAGGCCCGCACCGACGGCAACGCGGCGAGCCTGTCGCGCCAGACCTCGGGCTTCGTGCTCGGCGCGGACGTGCGTCTGGAGAGCGGCTTCCGCGTCGGCGTCGCCGGCGGCTACACTTCGACCAGCCTCGACACGGCCGGCCGCCTGCAATCCGGCTCGATCGAGAGCGGCTTCGGCGGCGTCTACGGCGGGTACGAGCTCGGGCCGGTCTCGCTGCGGCTCGGCGCGGTCTACGCCGACAACGCGGCGCGCCTGCGCCGGACGGTGCTGTTCGCCGGCGTCTCCGATACGCCGAGCGCCCGGACCGGCGGCTCGACGATCCAGGGTTTCGGCGAACTCGGCTACAAGTTCGTCTTCGGCGGCGCCACGCCGCCGATCGGCAAGGACGCCGCCCCGGTCCCGGTGACGACGCTCTCCTACATAGAGCCCTTCGTCGGCGGCGCCTACGTCTCGATCGGCCGCGACCGCTTCACCGAGACCGGCGGCATCGCCGCGCTGACGGGCTTTGCCCGCGACTACGACCTTGGCACCGCCACCGCCGGCGTGCGGGCGCAGACCAGCCTCGACCTCGGCCTCGGCGTGCCGGTCTCGGCCCACGGCCTCCTCGGCTACCGCCGCGCCTTCGGCGACGTGGTGCCCACCGCGCTGCTCGCCTTCGGCGCCACCGGCCCGGCCTTCCTCACCGCCGGCATCCCGATCGACCGCGATGCCCTGGTGGCGGAAGCCGGCCTCGACCTGCGGGTCTCGGCCGCCGCCACCCTCGGCGTCGCCTATACCGGCCAGGTCGGGACCCGCGCCGAGGACCACGCGGTGAAGGGCAACTTCACCTACCGGTTCTGATCCGGCCCCGACGCCCCACCGGTCTGAAGACCCGCCGCCGCGATCATCAGCTCGCGGCGGCTTCATATTCTACGGTTCACCCCACCCACCCCCCTCATTTTGAGGTGCAGCGCAAGCGGCCTCGAAGGAGCCCTCCAGCCGGACACGCGACCACTGAAGGCCTCCTTCGAGGCTTCCGCTTCGCGAAAGCACGTCAGATGAGGGGTGGGTGGGACGGAGGCTCGTTCAGCTTCGGCATTCGGCAGGAAACCGACAGGCTCTCCGACCCGGCTACCTCGCCCCCACCCGAAACCCGAGCGCCGTTACCCCAGCCGCGGGAGCGGGGCGATCCGCGGCACGTCGGTGCCGCCCTTGCGCTCGAGCAGGCCGGGGGGCGGCACCGGGGCGACGATCGTGCAGACGACGCCGCCGGGGTCGAAGGCGAGGTTGACCTCGCCGGCGAGCTCGCGGGCGAGGCTGCGCTCGATCAGCCGCGAGCCGAAGCCGGTGCGGGTGGGCTTGGCGACCGGCGGCCCACCGCTCTCGACCCATTGCAGGGTGAGGCAGACCTCGTCGTCGCGCCGAATCGTCCAGCCGATGTCGATGCGTCCGCCCTCCCGCGAGAGCGCGCCGTACTTCACCGCGTTGGTGCCGAGCTCGTGCAGCGCCATGGCGATGGAGAGGGCGATCCGCGGCGGCAGCCGTAAGGGCGGCCCGGAGACCCGGAAGCGCGAGACCTCGGTGGCGTCGAGGGGCCGGATCGCGTCGGCCACGACGGTGCCGATCTCGGCCCCCTCCCAGCTCTCGCGGGTGAGGACGTCGTGGACGCGGGCGAGCGCCAGCAGGCGGGCCTCGAAGGCCGCGCGGGCCGCGTCCGCCTCGGCGCCTTCGAGACCGCGCAACGACTGGTTGGCGATCGACTGCACGGTGGCCAGGGTGTTCTTCACCCGGTGGTTCAGCTCGTGGATCAGGAGCAGCAGGTGCTCTTCTGCGAACTTGGCGTCGGTGATGTCGACGTTGCAGCCGGTGTAGCCGAGGAAGGTGCCGCCGTCGTCGAGGCGCGGCACGCCCTCGCAGCGCAGCCAGCGCACCGCGCCGTCGCGGTCGATCACGCGGACCTCGGTGCGGAAAGGCTTTCGTGCCCCGAAGGCTTCCGTGAAGGTCGTCGAGAAGCCGGCGAGGTCGTCGGGGTGGATGATCTTGTGCCAGCCCTCGTTGGCCAGGGCCGTCGCCGGCATGCCGAAGATGTGCTCGAAGTGCATGTTGGCGAAGCTGATCGTCGCGTCCTCGTCGGTCATCCAGATCAGCGCCGGCGCGGAATCGGCCATGTGGCGGAAGCGCGCCTCGCTCTCGCGCAGGGCCGAGAGCCCGCGGCGGGTGTCGGCGAGCGCCCGGTCGCGCTCGCCCTCGCGGGTCTTGAGGCGCAGGGACGCGTCGGTGAGCACGTCGCCGAGCCGGCGGATCTCGTGCACCGGCGAGGCGATGCGGGGGATCGCCTCGCCGCGCGAAAGGGCCGGCCCGGAGGCCGCGAGCTGCCGCAAGGGGCGCGAGACCCGCGACCACAGGACGACGGCGAGCGCCGAGGAGGTCGCCAGCACGAGGAGGCCGAATCCGCCGAAGGCCCAGACCCAGCGCCGGAGCCGGGCGTCGACGAGGGCCTGCGGGATGCTGGTGCCGACCGTCCACCCGGTGAGGCGCGAGCGCGCCTCCACCACCACGACCGGCCGATGCTGCCGGTCCTTGCCCTCCCACACCCCGGGGGTCTCGGTCTGGATCTGGCGCAGGCTCTGGAGGCGCGGGCGACCGACGACCGAGCCAGGGTCCGGCAGGCGCGCGAGCACCAGCGCCTGCCGGTCGGAGATGCCGGTGGTCCAGCCTTCCACCACCTCTCGGGCGAGGATCGCCTGGAGGCGGCTCAAGGGCGCGTTGAAGCTCAGGATGTAGGCGACGTTCGTGCCCACCATCACCGGGACGGCGACCGCGTAGGTCGCGTCGCTCGGCATCGGCCCCGGCAGGAAGCCCGTCACCATCGCCCGCTGCGTGCCCGAGGCGACCTCCTTGTCGAGCGGCAGGGCGGTGACCGGCAGCATGCCGCCGCGCTTGATCCCGGTGTTCACGATCTGCTGCCCGTCCGGCCGGCGCAGCATGATGTCGAGGTCGATCGCCTCGCGGACGAGGCGCGCCTGGGCGTCGAACGCCTCGAACTCGCCGTCCTTGAGGCGTGGCGAGGTGGCCAGCGTCTGCAGCACCGAGACCAGGCCGGCGGTGTCGCGGTCGACCGACAGGGCGATGCCGCGCACGTTCTCGCGCGCGTCCTGCTCGAAGCGGGCGCGCTCGACGGAGGCGTAGCGGGCGAGCAGGATCGCCGTGAAGATCAGGCCCGGCCCGATCAAAGCGATCACGAGCGCGACGAGGTAGACCTGCGTCGAGGCGCCGTTGCGCTCCAGCCGCGCGATGCGCCGCCGGAGCCAGTTCGGCGGCGGGCCGCGGCGGACCGGCGCGGCGGGCAGCTCGCTCGGGCTCACCGGTGCATCCGCGATCTCGCCGGGCTCGGCGGCGGGGGCGTGGTCCTGAAGCATCGCGCCATCACGGGTCGGACTTCGGCGGGTCGGACTTGGTCGGATCCGATCGAGACGGTTCCGGACGCGCCCGGTCGATATGGCCGAGGTCGCGCCCCGGATCGAGCCGGTCGCGCACCCGCTGCTTGAGGACCTTCACGTCGGGGAAGCCGCCGTCGCGGGTCCGCTCCCAGACGGTGTCGGCGCCCACGGTGATCGAGAACGCCCCGCCGGTCGCCGGGATCAGCGCGACCTCGCCGAGGTCGTCTCGGAAGGTCGAGAGCAGTTCCTGCGCCATCCAGGCGGCCCGCAGGAGCCAGTTGCACTGGGTACAATAGGTGATGGCGACGCGCGGCTTGTCAGCCGCAGCATGGGGCGTGTCATCCATGGCGCGCACAGCGCACCGCGGGGGTGGCCTTGTCAACCTCGGGCACGGCCCGTGACGGCGGACCGGACGAGCGTCGCGGAAAGCCGGCGCGGCCCTTCTCTCGGCGGGTCCGAGCCCCTATCTCACGCGGACGTGAAGTACGGCCAAGCTGGGCCGGATGCAGCTTCCAGGAGTGGTGGACATGTCGTCGAGTGCGGATTTCGCGACGCCGCGAACCAGCCCCCTCATCGCCCGGGTCGCCGGCGCGCTGATCGCGATGCTGTTCGCGACCTGCCTCTCGGGCTGCGGGGCGATCAACCGCGTGCCGACCCTGGAGGAGCAGGCGAAGTCCTCCTGGAGCGAGGTGCAGAACCAGTACCAGCGCCGCGCCGACCTGATCCCGAACCTCGTCGAGACGGTGAAGGGCTACGCCAAGCAGGAGCAGGACACCCTGACCAAGGTGACGGAGGCCCGCGCCAACGCGACCAGCGTCAAGGTCGACGCCTCGACGATCACCGACCCGGCCAAGTTCAAGCAGTTCCAAGACGCGCAGAACCAGCTCAGCGGCGCCCTCGGGCGCCTGCTCGCCACGGTCGAGGCCTACCCCGACCTGAAATCGAACCAGAACTTCCTGGCGCTGCAGTCGCAGCTCGAGGGCACCGAGAACCGCATCGCCGTGGCGCGGCGCGACTACATCGGCTCGGTCCAGGCCTACAACACCGAGATCCGCACCATCCCCGGTCGCTGGATCGCCTCGTGGTTCTATCCGGAATCGAAGCCGATGGAGACCTTCACGGCGACGCCGAACGCGGAGCGTGCGCCCAACGTGAAGTTCTAGGGCACCTCGCGCATGCTGCGCGGCGCGCGCCTCGCCTTCCCCCTCGTCCTCGCCCTCGCGGCCTGCGTCGGGCTGTGGGCGGCTGCGCTCGGCGCGGAGCTGAGCTTCCCCAAGCTGACCGGACGGGTCGTCGACGCCGCTGGCATCCTCACGCCGGAGCAGCGCGGGACGATCGAGTCCAAGCTGAAGGCTTACGAGGACAAGACCTCCGACCAGGTGGTAGTGGCAACGGTGCCGAACCTGCAGGGCACCACGATCGAGGATTACGGCAACCGCCTGTTCCGCGAGTGGAAGATCGGCCAGGCGAAGACCAACAACGGCGTCCTGCTGATCGTGGCGCCGGCCGAGCGCAAGGTCCGCATCGAGGTCGGCTACGGCCTCGAAGGCGCGCTCACCGACGCCCTGTCCCGCGTGATCATCGCCAGCGCGATCACGCCGCGCTTCAAGGAGGGCGACTTCGCCGGCGGGATCACCGCCGGCGTCGACGGCATCCTCTCGATCCTCGCGGGCGACGCGGAGGTCTGGCAGCGCAAGCCGAAGGTCCGCGCCGACGAGGTCGACCCGACGCAGGTGGCGCTCTTCGTCGGCCTGTTCCTCCTGGTCCTGTTCGTCGCGTGGCGCATGAACCGCGGCGGGAGCGGGCGCGGCGGGGGCATCGTCTTCCTGCCGGGTCCGGGCTCCGGCGGATGGAGCGGCGGCACCTCGGGCGGGTTCGGCGGCGGCTTCTCGGATGGCGGCGGGTTCTCGGGCGGGGGCGGCTCCTCCGGCGGCGGAGGGGCATCGGGTGACTGGTAGACCCTTGCTCGACGCCGAGGCCCGCGCGCGCATCGAGCGCGCGGTCGGCCACGCCGAGGCCGGCACCGCCGGCGAGATCGTCGTGATGGTGGCGGCGCGCGCCGGGCAATACCGATCGTTCGCGACCGTGGCGGCGCTCGTCGGCGGCTTGATCCTGCCCTGGCCCCTGCTCGCCCTGACCGCCTGGAGCACCGGGACCATCCTGCTGGCGCAGGCCGCCCTGGTGGCGGCCATCCTCGCGGCGGGACTGTCGGAGCGGCTACGCCTCGGCCTGACGCCGCGTCGCGTCCGCCGGGCGCGCGCCCGCGACGCCGCGCGCCGCGCGTTCCGGGCGCGGGGGCTGGGGCGCACCCGCGGGCGGACCGGCATCCTGCTCCACCTGTCGCTCGCCGAGCAGCATGCCGAGATCGTCGCCGACACGGGCATCCTGGAGCGGGTCGGCGACGCGCGATGGACCACGACGCTGGCCGACCTCACGGCCGCGCTCCGCGCGGGCGAGGCGGAAGCCGGGCTCCTGCGCGCGATCGAACGCATCGGCGCGGAGCTGGCGCGTCACGTCCCGGCCGGTCCCGAAAACCCCGACGAACTGCCGAACCACGTCATCGTCGTCGAGTGAGGCCGAGGATCGGATCGGGCCTTCGTCCAACCAAGTGATTCCGAAAACCGAGGGCTACCGGCTTCGGGCATCCGTACTCCTGCCGGTCGTACACTTGGCTGCTCGCCGCACGCGCATCACCTCGCCCCGCGTGCGGGGAGAGGGCTTTGTCGACCTCGTCGTCGGCAAAGCGAGGCGGCAGCCGACGGTGAGGGGGCTGAGCCGGAGGAGCCTCGTCCGTTGGCGCCCCCTCACCGTCGCTTCGGCTCCGCCTTCGCTTCCCGCACGGACGACGAGGTCCGTGCGGGCCTCTCCCCGCCTGCGGGAAGAGGGGGACCCGCGCGTGATCCGAGACCGTAACGCAATGGGGCGATATCGGTGGACCCGAGGAAGAATCACCGGCGTAAAAGCGCCGGGCGGGTCTCAGCCGCCGGTCACGCTCATGTGGCGGGGCACCGCGGCGGGGCGCTGGCGCTCGATGACGAAATCGTGGCCCTTCGGCTTGCGCGAGATCGCCTCAACCACGGCCGCGGTGACGAGCGCGTCGTCCGGCGAGGCGCGCAGCGCCGAGCGGAGGTCGGCGGCGTCCTCCTGGCCGAGGCACATGTAGAGCTTGCCGGTACAGGTCAGGCGGACGCGGTTGCAGCTCTCGCAGAAATTGTGGGTCAGCGGCGTGATGAAGCCGAGGCGCCCGCCGGTCTCCTCGACGCGGACGTAGCGGGCCGGGCCGCCGGTGTGGTCTGGAAGCGGCGTCATCGTGTAACGATGCTCCAGGCGGGCGCGGGCGACCGAGAGCGGCAGGAACTGGTCGGTGCGGTCGTTGTCGACCTCACCCAGCGGCATCACCTCGATCAGCGTCATGTCCATGCCGAGGCCGTGGGCCCAGGCGATCATGTCGGCGATCTCGTCCTCGTTCACGCCCTTCAGCGCCACGGCGTTGATCTTGACCTTGATGCCGGCGGCGCGCGCGGCTGCGATGCCGTCGAGTACCACCGGCAGGTCGCCGCGGCGGGTGATCGCGCGGAACTTGTCGGGGTCGAGGGTGTCGAGCGAGACGTTGACGCGGCGGATCCCGAGCTCGGCCAGCTCGGCCGCGAAGCGCCCGAGCTGGGTGCCGTTGGTGGTAAGCGTCAGCTCGTCCAGCGCGCCGGTGCCGAGATGGCGCGACAGGCGGCGGAACAGGTGCATGATGTCGCGCCGCACCAGCGGCTCGCCGCCGGTGATGCGGAGCTTGCGCACGCCGCGGTCGATGAACACCCCACAGAGCCGGTCCAGCTCCTCCAGCGTGAGCAGGTCGCGCTTGGGCAGGAAGTTCATCTCCTCGGACATGCAGTACACGCAGCGCAGGTCGCAGCGATCGGTCACGGAGATGCGCAGGTACGTGATCGCCCGCTGGAACGGATCGATCAGCGGTGCCGGCTGAGGGTGGCTCTGATGACCCATGCGGGACTCTGAACGCGACGACGCGGTTTCCGCGCGGGGATCGGATGACGAACCTAGCATGGATGCGCATATGATGGGACGCAGGCCCGCGGGCAAGCGCGTGCAGGGCCGCAGAGGCGCCGCCCGCCTCAGAAGTTGCAAGAGACGTCGCAAGAGACGTTACAAGGGAGTCCGACCGTGACCGAGGAACGCTGGCCGACCGAGATCCGGCTGTCGGGGGACAAGCGCGTGCTCAACGTCGCCTTCGACGACGGCGGGCGCTACGCGCTGCCGGCCGAATATCTCCGGGTGTCGAGCCCGTCGGCGGAGGTGCAGGGCCACTCGCCGGCCGAGCGCAAGGTGATCGGCGGCAAGCGCGCGGTGGCGATCCTGGAGATCCAGCCGGTCGGCAACTACGCGGTGAAGCTCGGCTTCGACGACATGCACGACACCGGCATCTTCGGCTGGAACTACCTGCACGAGCTCGGCCGCGAATACGATTCTCGCTGGGCGACCTACCTCGACGAACTCGCCGAGCGCGGGCTGGACCGCGAGACCGCGAAGGTCGCCCCGATCAAGGGCGGAACCGCGGCGAAGGGCGGATGCGGGAGCGGAGGCGGCGGGTGCGGCTGCCACTGAGGGCAGGCGGGGCAGCAAAAAAGGCCGGCGTCTCGGCCGGCCTTCTTTGCTCGTGGTCCGGGATCGACGCGATCAGCGCTGGACGATGACCTTCGTGCCGACCTTGGCGCGGGTGTAGAGGTCGATCACGTCCTCGTTGGCCATGCGGATGCAGCCCGAGGAGACGGCGGTACCGATGGTCTCCGGCTCGTTCGAGCCGTGGATGCGGTAGATCGAGCCGCCGAGATACATGGCGCGGGCGCCGAGCGGGTTCTCGATGCCGCCCTTCATGAAGCGCGGCAGGTCGGGGCGGCGGCGCAGCATGGTCGACGGCGGGCGCCAATCCGGCCATTCCTTCTTCATGGTGATGTTCTGGACGCCGCCCCAGGTGAAGCCGGGACGGCCGACGCCGACGCCGTAGCGCAGGGCCTCGCCGTTGCCGAGAATGTAGTACAGGCGGCGCTCGGCGGTGGAGACCACGATCGTGCCGGCCGAGTACGGGCCGCTATAGGCCACGGTCTCGCGCGGCACCGCCGACATCTGCGGGACGGTGGAGGCCATCGGGTCGGCGGCGTTCAGCGAGGCGTTGGCCGTCGGGACCGCGACGACCTGGACCGCCTGCGGGCGCACGCGCACGGATAGGGCGTTGTTCAGCGGCTGACGGGTCAGCGGGTCGATCTCGTAGGCGAGTGCGGGAGCCGCCCAGGCGGCAGCCGCGCAGACGAGCCCGATCAGGGCGAAGTTACGACGCATCAAGGCCTCTCAGAAGGCAGGCGAAAGCTGTGGAGAACGCGGTGGACGACGCTTCGGCACGTTGGCGTACCAAGTCTCGCCAAGGGGTAAACGAGCGCGGCCCAAAGCCAAGCCTGAAACCGCGCCGCACCATGGTTGGCGCCGCGCCGTGACACGGTGGCAACACTGTGGCAGCGTTGCCGTATCGTGGCGAAATCGCGCTCTGGCGGCGCCGTTCGAACGGGGATCGATCCGCCATTGTTTGCCGGCAGCGATCGAATACCGCGACGCCGCATCGAAGCCGGGATTTCCATGTCCTCGCGTCCCGCCGGGGACGGAACATCGCGCTGCCTTTGTAGTCTATTCGGCTCTGAACCCCGGTACGGATGCTGCGGCGGCAAGCTAGGAGAACTGCGCCCGTATCCTGAGACCACGGGCCACCTTCGGAAGCGCGTTCCTCATGATCGAGGACGCGCTTTTTCCTTGTCCGGTCCTGCGCTCGGGATCAGCGCGGCTCGACCAGGACGGGCAGGCCGCCCTTCGGCTGCAGGCTGATGGCACCGAACGGCACCACGGGCGCATCCGAGGCGAGGCGGAACCGGAAGCGGCGTCCGAGCACGGCGATCACCACCAGCATCTGCGTCATCGCGAAGGACGCCCCGACGCAGACCCGCGGGCCGGTCGCGAAGGGCAGGTACGCGAGCCGCGGCCGGCCGACGCCGTTGGCTTCTGTGAAGCGTTCGGGATCGAACAGGTCGGGGTCGCGCCACAGCTTCCGGTGCCGGTGCACGATCCACGGCATGACCGCGATGATCGCGCCGCGGCGAACCCGGTGGCCGGCGACCACGTCGCGCGCCGAGGCCTGCCGCAGGATGGCGGGGATCGGCGGATAGAGCCGCATCACCTCCTCGAGCACGCGGCGGGTGTAGGGGAGCCGGTCGAGGGCCTCGGGCGTCGCCACGCCGTCGGGCATGGCCGCATCGAGCTCGGCATGGAACCGCGCCTCGACAGCGGGATGCAGGGCGAGCAGATACCAGATCCAGGTCAGCGCCCGGACGGAGGCCGCGCCGCCGGCGATCAGGCTCGCCGCCTCGTCCCGGACCTCCGAATCCGGGAGTTCCTGCCCGGTCTGCCGGTCGCGGCCGTGGGCGAGGCGCCAGAGCAGGTCGTGCGCCCCGGCATAGTCCGGCTGGCGCCTTGCGGCGATCATCGCGTGCAGCTCGGCGTCGAGGAGCGGCAGCGCCGGGTCGCGGCGGTGGTGGACGAGGCGGTCCGCGAGCCAGGTCGGCTTCGGGATCAGGTCGATCATCCGCGGCTTGTGCGGCACCTTCGAGAGCCAGCGCAGGATCGGCAGGCCCGCCGGGTCGCCGCCGGTCACCACCTGGTTCCACAGCAGGGTCGAGAGACTTCCGACCGACCGCTCGATGTCCACCGGCGCAGTCGAGCCCGCCGACGCGACCTCGTCGGCGATGCGCCCGGCGAGGTCGAGCATCGCCGGCACGTCGGGGCGGATCGAGCGCGGATCGATCGTCGGCGTCGCGACGCGGCGGTGCCGGCGCCAGACCTCGCCCTCGCTCGCCAGCGTCCCCGTCCGCAGGTCGGTCTCGAACAGGCGGCGGATCGAGGTCACGCGCGGGTAGTTGTCGAACCGGTCGATCAGCACGTGCCGGATCGCCTCAGGATCGCTGACGAACAGGACCTGCTGGCTCCAGTAGTTGCGCGGGACCACAAGGGTCTCGAACAGCTCGGCGTCGCAGGCCGCCAGCGAGTTGGTGGCGGCGGTCTTGAGGAAGGTCCAGGTCGGCAGCCGGCGGGCCGGGCGCGGCGGCATTCCGGGAATCGGCGGCTGTTCGGGCGTAGCCGCCCCCTCCGTCACGTCGTCCTCCACGCCGACCGCCATGAGACCCCGTCCCGACATCCGCCCGGGCCGAAGGATGCCGGACCGCTTCGCCTCGCGCCCGAGGCGACGGAGCCATGCGGCGTCGGAGGCCTCGGCACAAGGCCGTCGCCGCGAGGGCCCGGCCCGCCGCGGATGCGATCAGGCGGCGTCGAGGCCGAGATCGATGATCGCGGCGCTGTGCGTGATCCAGCCGCAGGAGATCAGGTCGACCCCGGAGGCCGCCACGGCGCCGACCGTGGACGCGTTGATCCGGCCGGAGGCCTCCGACAGCGCGCGCCCGTCGATCATCGCGACCGCGCGGGCGAGCTGCTCAGGGCTCATGTTGTCGAGGAGCACGGCGTCGGCGCCGACCGACAACGCCTCCTGCAGCTGGTCGAGGGTGTCGACCTCGACCTCGATCTTGACGAGGTGCCCGGCCCTGGCGCGCGCCCGCTCGATCGCCGGGACGATGCCGCCGGCGACCGCCACGTGGTTGTCCTTGATCAGCACCGCGTCGTCGAGGCCGAAGCGGTGGTTGGAGCCGCCGCCGGCGCGCACCGCGTGCTTCTCCAGGGCGCGCAGGCCCGGCGTGGTCTTGCGGGTGCAGACGATCGAGGCCTTGCCGTGCGGCCGCGCCGCCTCGACGAGGCCGGACGTGGCGGTGGCGACGCCCGACATCCGGCAGAGCAGGTTCAGCGCCACGCGCTCGGCGGTGAGGATCGCGCGCGCCGGCCCCGACAGGCGGATCACCACGTCGCCGGGGGCGACCCGCGCCCCGTCGCCGCGCTCGATCACCGCCTGGACGGCCGGGTCGACCAGCGCGAAGGCGATCACCGCGGCGTCGACGCCGGAGATCACGCCGTGCTGGCGCGCGGCGATGACGCCGTCGAGGCGGGCATCCGCCGGCACGATCGCGTCGGTGGTGATGTCGCCGGCGCGGCCGAGGTCCTCCAGCAGGGCTGCGCGGACGATCGGCTCCACGAGGAGCCGCGGCAGGGGCAGGATATCGCTCATCGGGCCATCGCCTCGTCGGTGCGCTCGGGTTCGGGCATCACGGCGTGCAACGTCGTCTCGCTGTGCCGTGCCGGCGCGGCGTGGGGGAAGTCGCTGCGCCAGTGGCCGCCGCGGCTCTCGCGCCGGTCGAGGGCGGCCTGCGCGATCATCACGGCGGTGAGCGCGGCATCGCAGCCCGCCTCCGCCAGCGGCGTCAGGGCGTCGACGGCGGCCCGAAGCCCGGCCTCGTCGCGCACCACGCCGACGTGGCGCTCCATGGTCTGCCGGATCGCCGGCAGGTCGCCCGCCGGGCGCTCGGTGCGGATGTCCGGCACGGCCGGCCCCGGCGGCATCGCGTCCAAGGCGTCGGCGATGAAGCCCGAATAGGCCAGCGCCTCGAGGAGCGAGTTGCTGGCGAGGCGGTTGGCGCCGTGCAGGCCGGTGGAGGCGACCTCCCCGTTCGCGTAGAGGCCAGGGACGCTCGACGCGCCCGCGCCGTCCACGCGGATGCCGCCCATGTGGTAGTGCGCGGCCGGCCGCACCGGGATCGCCTGCCGCGCCGGGTCGATGCCGGCTTGGGCGCACAGGCCGGCGACCGTCGGAAACCGCGTCGCCATCGCAGCGCCGAGCGCCCCGCGCGTGTCGAGGGAGACGGTTCGGCCGCGCGCCAGCGCCTGGAAGATGCCGCGGGCGACGACGTCGCGCGGGGCGAGGTCGCCGCCGGCGATGCCCGCCATCACGGCGGCGCCGGTCTCGTCGACGAGGCGCGCGCCCTCCCCCCGCAGCGCCTCGGTGGCGAGGGGCATCGGGTCGGCCCCGACGGCGATCGCCGTCGGGTGGAACTGCACGAACTCGAGGTCGCGCATCACCGCGCCGGCGCGTGCCGCCAGCGCCAGGCCCTGACCCGTGGCGCCGCGCGGGTTCGTGGTCGAGGCGTAGAGCGCGCCGACGCCGCCGGTGGCGAGCACCACCGCCCGGGCGGGGATGCGGAAGCGGGCGCCGTCGCGCTCGCACACCACGCCGGCCACCGCCCCGTGCTCGTCGCGCAGCAGGTCGTGGACCGAGGCCGTCACCAGCTCGATCGAGGGCGTGGCGAACACCGCCCGGACCAGAGTCTCGAGGACGCGGGCCCCGGTGGAATCGCCGCCGGCCCGCACGATCCGGCGGCGGCCGTGGGCCGCCTCCAGGCCGAGGGCCAGCGCGCCGGCGGCGTCGCGGTCGAACGGCGCGCCGAGGGAGACCAGCCAGTCGATCAGCCGCGGGCCTTCCGCGGCGACCCGCAGGGCGACCGCGGGATCGGTGAGGCCTGCGCCGGCGGCCTCGGTGTCGGCGGCATGAAGCGACGGCGCGTCGTCGGCGCCGATCGCGGCGGCGATGCCGCCCTGGGCCCAGCCGGTGGCGGTGCCGAGCCCGAGCGGCGCGGCGCTGACGAGCGTCACCGGTCGCGGCGCGAGCCGCAGGGCGACGCTCAAGCCGGCGACGCCGGCGCCGACGACGACGACGCGGTCGGCGGGGTTGCGCGAGAACGCGTTCATCGCGCACCCACCGCGAGCATGCGCTCCACGGCGGCCCGCGCCCGGTCGGCCAGCGCGGGATCGACGACGACCTCGTGGGTCATGGTCTCCAGGGCGTGCCGGATGTTCGACAGGCTCATGCGCTTCATGTGCGGGCACATGTTGCAGGGCTTGATGAACTCGATGTCCGGGTTGGCGGCGGCGATGTTGTCGGCCATCGAACACTCGGTGACGAGCACGACCTGGGCCGGGCGCTTCTCCAGGACGAAGTTCATCATCATCGCGGTCGAGCCCGAGAAGTCGGATTCGGCCACCACGTCCGGCGGGCATTCGGGGTGAGCGATGACGGTGACGCCGGGATAGCTCTCGCGCACGTCGCGGATGTCGGCGGGCGTGAAGCGCTCGTGCACCTCGCAGTGGCCGGCCCAGGTCAGGATCTCGATCTCGGGCAGCACCGCCTGGACGTTCTGCGCCAGGAACTCGTCCGGGATCATCAGCACGCGCTTCACGCCGAGCGAGCGGATCACCTCCACCGCGTTGCCAGAGGTGCAGCACAGGTCGGACTCGGCCTTCACCGCGGCCGAGGTGTTGACGTAGGTCACGATCGGCACGCCGGGGTACTTCGCGCGCAGGCCGCGCACGTCCGCGGCGGTGATCGAGTCGGCGAGCGAGCAGCCGGCGGCGAGGTCCGGGATCAGCACGGTCTTGCCCGGATTGAGGAGCTTGGCGGTCTCGGCCATGAAGTGCACGCCGGCGAGCACGATCACGTCGGCCTTCACCGTCACCGCCTCGCGGGCGAGCGCCAGGCTGTCGCCGACGATGTCGGCCACCGTGTGGAAGATTTCCGGCGCCTGGTAGTTGTGCGCCAGGATCACGGCGTTGCGCTCGCGCTTGAGGCGGAGGATCGCCTCGATGTCGGGCACGAGGGCCGGCCACTCGATCGCCGGGATGTGCCGGCTGACGCGGGCGTAGATGTCGGGCAGCGGCATCCCGGCGGGGACGGCGCGGGGGGCGGAGACAGGAAACGCGGTCGACGCCATGGCGCCCTCCATTATGCTCAGTTTGAGCATTGTGCCGCCTAAGTTAGGCGCGCCGCATCGCCCTGTCTAGATATGCTGAGACTGAGCATAACGGTTTTGCGACGCACCCGCCCGCATGCGTCGCGACACGCCGCCCGTCCACACGAGCCGCGTCGGCGCCGACCCAGATCGCCGCAGGCCGAAATCGCTCGAAGATAACCTATGTTGCTGCGGTGCCCGAACGATTGCGCGAAATCCCGATTGGGTGCCGAGGCGCCATCGGAACTCCAGCTGCGCGGGGCACGATGCTCATCACCACGGAAGACTGTAACGGCACCTCGGAATCCCTGTCCGTCGAGGCGCCGAAACTGTCCGATGCTATCCGCATCCACCTGGGTGAGCATCTAAGAACCACCTATGCCGCCTCGATGCAGGCCCCGCCGCCGCCGCATCTCGGCGACCTGCTGGCGCGGCTCGAGGCCCTGCTCGCCGACGCGAAGGGGCGCGACGACGCGGCGTTCCGCGCCGGCCTCCTCGAAGCGGCGACCAGCCTGCACAGCTTCGCCATCTCGCTGACGCGCAACCCGTCGGCAGCCGACGACCTGGTGCAGGACACGATGCTGCGCGCCTGGCGCAGCCGCGGCAGCTTCAAGGTCGGCACCAACCTCGGTGCGTGGCTGTTCACGATCATGCGGAACGCTTTCTACAGCGTGCACCGCAAGCACGCCCGCGAGGTCGCCGACAGCGGCGGCGACCACGCCGCACGCCTGACGAGCCTGCCCGAGCAGGGCGGCCATCTCGACCTGCAGGACGTGCAGGCCGCGCTCGGGCGGCTGTCGCCGCCGATGCGCGAGGCGCTGATCCTGGTGGCGGTCGAGAACGTGTCCTACGAGGAGGCGGCCGCGATCCTCAAATGCCGGATCGGCACGGTGAAGAGCCGGGTCTGGCGCGCCCGCGACCAGCTCGCCCACATGCTCGGCTACACCGGCGCCGAGGTCGGGGCGGACCACCTCACCCTGTCGGCGATCGGCGAAAGCGCCGTCGGCGTCGGAGCCTGACCGAAGCGGCGGCGCGCCTGCGAGCCTCCACGACGCCGCCTGCGCGACGCCCGGTTGCTTTCTGCCGATCGCATTCTTCATCCAGTTGCGCCGATACGGCGCAGTTTGGAACGGATCGAATCAATCCGTCTGGCGTTCCCGTTGCGACACCGCCCTGCGGGCACGCCCTTCGCCCGCACCACAGCGCCCGGCATGCCGGCCGCACGGGACAGCGAGCATGACGGACAAGACACGAGACGGCGCCTTCGCGCTGACCCGGCGGACGCTGGTGGAAAGCTGTGCGGCCGCCGCGGCGGCCACGGGCTTCGGCGTTTCGGCAAGGCCTGCCTTCGCCACGGAGCCCGGCGACCCGGCCCCGCAGATGCTGCCGGTCCGCCTGACCGTGAACGGCACGGCGCACGACCTCACCCTCGACACCCGCACGACGCTCCTCGACGCGTTGCGCGAGCATCTCGACCTCAACGGCTCGAAGAAGGGTTGCGACCACGGCCAGTGCGGCGCCTGCACGGTTCTGATCGACGGGCGCCGGATCAATTCCTGCCTGACGCTGGCCGCGATGCACGAGGGCGACGCGATCACCACCATCGAGGGCCTCGGCACCGAAGAGCAGCTTCACCCGCTTCAGGCCGCCTTCCTCCACCATGACGGCTTCCAGTGCGGATACTGCACGCCGGGCCAGATCTGCTCCAGTGTCGGCATGCTGTCGGAGGCCAAGGCCGGCTGGCCGAGCCACGTCACCGAGGACCTCGTCGGCAAGGCCGACTTCACCGATGCCGAGATCCGCGAGCGGATGAGCGGCAACCTCTGTCGCTGCAGCGCCTACCCGAACATCGTCGCCGCGATCCGCGAAGTGGCGGATTCCTCCGCCGGCACCGAACTCTAAAGGGCGCGCGCGATGAAAGCCTTCACCTACGAGCGCCCCGCCACCGTGCGCGACGCCGCCCGCCTCGCGGCCGAGCGGCCGAACGCCAAGTTCATCGCCGGCGGCACCAACCTGCTCGACCTGATGAAGCTGCAGGTCGAGACGCCGACGACCTTGATCGACATCAACCGCCTACCGCTCGACAAGGTGGAAGCCACCGCCGACGGCGGCCTGCGCATCGGCGCACTTGTGCGCAACTCGGACCTCGCCGCCGACCCTCGGGTGCGCAAGGATTACGCGGTGCTGGCCAAGGCCCTGCTCGCGGGCGCCTCAGGGCAGCTGCGCAATAAGGCGACCACCGCTGGAAACCTGCTTCAGCGCACCCGATGCTACTACTTCTACGACACGTCGAAACCCTGCAACAAACGCGAGCCCGGCTCGGGCTGCTCAGCGATCGGCGGGTTCAACCGCATCATGGCGGTGCTCGACACCAGCGACGCCTGCATCGCCACCAACCCGTCCGACATGAACGTCGCGATGCGCGTCCTCGATGCCGGCGTCGAGACCCTGTCGCCGAACGGCGCGACCCGCACGATCCCGATGGCGCAGTTCCACCGCCTGCCGGGCGACACCCCGCAGATCGAGACCGCTCTGCAACCCGGCGAGATCATCACCGCGGTGACGCTGCCGAAGCCGGTCGAGGGCCTGCACGTCTACCGCAAGGTCCGCGACCGCGCCTCCTACGCCTTCGCTACCGTCTCGATCGCCGCGGTGATCGGGAAGGCGGACGGCAAGATCACCCAGGCGCGGATGGCGTTCGGCGGGCTCGCGCACAAGCCGTGGCGGGTCGAGGCGGCCGAGGCCACGCTCGCGAAGGGCGGCAGCGCGGACGACGCCGCCGACGCGGTGCTCGCCGGCGCCCGCGGCTACGGCACCAACGACTTCAAGATCCCGCTGACCCGGCGGACGCTCCGCGCGGTGGTGACCGACGCCACCCGGACCTGACCGTCCCAAGCTTCCAGGATGAACGCCATGGAGATGAACCAGCCGGTCGGCAAGACGCCGCTCGACGACAAGGCCGACGGCCTCGTCGGGCGGCCGATCGACCGCATCGACGGCCGCCTCAAGGTGATGGGGCGCGCGCCCTACGCCTACGAGACCCGCGAGGTGAAGAACCCGGCCTATGGCTTCATCGTCGGCGCGACGATCGCCGCCGGCACGATCCGCTCGATCGACACGGCCGCAGCCGTGAAGGCGCCGGGCGTCATCCATGTGATGACCCACGAGAACGTGCCCGCGCAGGGCGAGAAGAAGGAGCAGGTCTGGCCCCAGCTCACCGGGACGAATGTCGCGTTCTTCGACCAGCCGGTGGCCTTCGTCGTCGCCGAGACCTTCGAGCAGGCCCGTGCCGCGGCCAAGCTCGTCAAGGTCGCCTACGACGTCCGGACGCCCAAGGCATCGCTTCGGGCGGCCCTGCCGCAGGCGATCGAGCCGAAGAAGGTCCAGACCGACCCGGACTCGAAGCTCGGCGACTTCGACGGCGCGTTCGCGTCCGCCCCGGTCAAGCTCGATGTCGAGTACACCACCCCGACGCAGATCCACGCCCAGATGGAGCCGCATGCCACCATCGCCTCCTGGGAGGGCGACAAGGTCGTGCTCTATACGGCGAACCAGATGCTCAACCGAGGGCAGAAGTCGTTGGCCTCGGTGCTGAAGCTGCCGGTCGAGAACGTCCGGCTGGTGAGCCACTACATCGGCGGCGGCTTCGGTTCGAAGCTCCAGCCGATGCCGGAGGCGACGCTGGCGGCGCTGGCCTCCAAGGCGACCGGGCGCCCGGTGAAGGTCGCGCTGACCCGGCAGCAGGAATTCCACGTCGCGACCCACCGCACCGACACGATCCAGCGCATTCGGCTGGCCTCGGATCGCGATGGCAAGCTGACGGCTCTGTCGCACGAATCGTGGTCCGACACCGCGCAGGGCGACGAGTTCTACGAAACCTCGGCCAACGTCACGCGCTCGCTCTACGCCGCGCCGAACCGCATCACCCGCCACCGCCTGGCCAAGCTCGACCTACCGATCGCCTCGTCGATGCGCGCGCCCGGCGAGGCCGTCGGCATGTTGGCCTTCGAGTGCGCCATGGACGAGCTGGCCGAGCAGATCGGCCTCGATCCGATCGAGTTGCGCGTCCGCAACGAGCCGACGCAGGACCCCGAGAAGCAGGTGCCGTTCACGGTGCGCCAGCTCGTACCGTGCATGCGGGAAGGGGCCAAGCTCTTCGGCTGGGACCGGCGTAAGCCCGCCGGCACGACGCATGACGGCAACTGGATGGTCGGCATGGGCATGTCGGCGGCGGCCCGCCTCAACCCGCTGATGCCCTCTTCGGCTTCGGTGAAGCTCGGTGCCGACGGATACCTCACCGTGCGGATGGCGATGACCGACATCGGGACGGGCACCTACACCATCCTCGCTCAGATCGCCGGGGAGATGATGGGCCTACCAATCGAGCGCATCCGCGTCGAGATCGGCGACACCGCCTACCCGGCGGCCTCCGGCTCCGGCGGATCGTTCGGGGCGGGCTCGGCCGGCTCAGCGCTCTACGTCGCCTGCGCGGCTTTGCGCGACAAGCTCGTGGCGGCGACCGACCTGCACCCGGATGGCGTCGTCTTCGCCGACGGGCGCGTCACCTCCGGCAACCGCTCGGAGGCGCTGGTGGACCTCGCCGGCGCCGACGGCGTCTCGGCGGAGGGCGAGATCAAGCCGGGCGCCTTGAAGGAGAAGTACTCGCACTACTCGTTCGGCGCGCACTTCGCCGAGGTCGGCGTCGATCGCGACACCGGCGAGATCCGGCTCCGCCGGATGCTCGGCGTATTCACCGGTGGGCGCATCCTCAATGCGAAGACCGCCCGAAGCCAGGCGATCGGCGGGATGACCTTCGGCGTCGGCGCAGCATTGATGGAGGATGCGGTGATCGACGAACGCACCGCCACCTACGTCAACCACGACCTCGCCGAGTACCATGTCCCGGTGCACGCCGACATTCCGGCGATGGATGCGGTGTTCCTCCCCGAGGTCGACGACAAGGCCAACCCGCTCAAGAGCAAGGGCCTCGGCGAGCTGGGCATCTGCGGCGCCGGCGCGGCTCTGGCCAACGCCGTCTACAACGCCACCGGCATCCGCATCCGCGACTACCCGCTGACGCTGGACAAGGTGCTGAAGGGTTTCGAGGAGCAGGACGGACGGGCCCCGCGCCGGGCATGATCGACACCGCAGGTTGACGGCGGCACGTTCGGTGGACATCCCGCGATGAGCCAACATCCGGGAGCCACACCATGGTGTCCGCCGACCGCCATCCCCCGCCCCGCTTCAACGCGACGCGCTACTGCCTCGGGGTGAACGCCGAGGCGCGGTCGGAGAAGACTGCGCTGATCCTGGTCGGCGCGGACGACGCGGTCGAGAGCCTGACCTTCGCCGAGGCCGACCGGGCCGTGCGCGGAATCGCGGCCGGGCTCCTCGCCCGTGGGCTGCGCCGCGGCGACCGGGTGATGATCCGGATGGGCAACGAGACCGACTACGTCCTCGTCTACTTCGCTGCGCTCGCCGCCGGGCTCGTCGCCCTGCCCTCCTCGCCGCAGCTGACGCCGGCCGAGGCGGCGTTCCTCATGGAGAATTCCGGCGCGGCCGCGGTCGCCGTCGGCGGAGGCTGCGTGATCGAGCCGGCCGACCTCGGCGACCGCATCCTCCTCGACGGCGCCGCGATCGCCGCGATGAAGGCCGGAGACCCGATCCCCGACTACGCCGACACGGCCGCCGACGACCCGGCGACCCTGGTCTACACCTCCGGCACCACGAGCCGGCCGAAGGGCGTGCTGCACGCCCACCGCACGATCTACGGGCGGCGCCCGATGCTCGACCACTGGCTCGGACTGTCGGAAGCCGACACGATGCTGCATGCCGGCACGATGAACTGGACCTATACGCTCGGCGTCGGCATCACCGATCCGTGGTCGGTCGGGGCGACGGCGGTGCTCTACAACGGCCCGCGCGACCCGGTCGTCTGGCCGCGGCTGATCGCGCGCCATCGCGCCACGATCTTCGCCGCCGTCCCGAGCCTCTACCGCCAGATCCTCAAATACGGCGACCCGGCCGCCTTCGACCTGTCGAGCCTGCGCCACGGCTGCACCGCGGGCGAGGCGCTCCCCGGGGACGTGCTCGACGCCTGGACCCAAGCCACGGGAAAGCCGCTCTACGAGGCGCTGGGCATGAGCGAGATCTCGACCTACGTCTCGACCGGGCCGACGATCCCGCAGCGCCGCGGCTCGCCCGGCAAGCCGCAGCCGGGCCGTCACGTGGCGATCCTCCCCGTCGCCGGACCGCCCGAGCCGCTGCCGCCCGGCGAGACCGGCCTCCTCGCCGTCCACCGCTCGGAGCCTGGCCTGATGCTCGGCTACTGGAACCGCCCCGACGAGGAGGCGCAGGTGATGCGCGGCGACTGGTTCGCCGGGGGCGACCTCGCCTGCCTCGATGCGGAGGGCTACCTCTGGTTCGAGGGCCGCAACGACGACCTGATGAATGCGATGGGCTACCGCGTCTCGCCCAACGAGGTCGAGGGCGCGCTGATCGCCCATCCGAGCGTCGCCGAGGCCGGTGTCGCCGAGTTGCCGGTGCGGGCCGACGTGTCGGTGATCTGCGGCTTCGTTGTGCTGCAGCCGGGCGCGGAGCCGGATGCCGACGCGCTGATCGCGTGGTGTGCCGAGCGGCTGGCCGCCTACAAGCGCCCGCGCGAGATCCGCTTCCTCGACGCCCTCCCCCGCACCGCCAACGGCAAGGTGCAGCGCAAGCGGCTCGCCGCCGCGGCCGGAGCTCGTAGCACGTGACCGCGAACCCGCCGAACGGCACGATCGCCCTGCCGATCTCCGTCTTCATCATCGCCCGCAACGAGGCGGACCGCATCGGCGCGACGATCCGCGCGGTGCGAGACCTCACCGACGACCTCGTCGTGGTCGATTCCGGCTCGACCGACGGGACTCAGGCGCTGGCCGCCTCGCTCGGCGCCCGGGTGATCCACAACGACTGGCCGGGCTACGGCCCGCAGAAGCGCTTCGCCGAGGACCGGTGCCGCCACGACTGGCTCCTGAACCTCGACGCCGACGAGGTGGTGCCCCCCGACCTCGCGAGTGACATCCGCGCCCTGTTCGCCGAGGGCGAGCCCGGCAAGGCCGCCTGGCGCATCGCCATCGCCGAGGTCTTCCCCGGCGAGAGCCGCCCCCACCGCTGGGCCTACGCGCTGACGCCGGTGCGGCTCTACCGGAAGGACCGCGGGCGCTATTCGCCCTCCCCCGTCCACGACCGCGTGGCGCTCGAGCCCGGCGTCGAGCCCGGGCGGCTGAAGGGGGTGATCCACCATTTCTCGGTGCGCTCGCTCGGCGACCAGCTCGACAAGCTCAACCGCTATTCCGACCAGCAGGCCGACGACCTCGAGGCGCGCGGCGTCGCGATCCCGACCTGGCGAGTGTTCGTCGAGCTGCCCGGCAACTTCCTGAAGGCGTATCTCGGCCGCCGCCACTGCATGCGCGGCGTCTACGGCTTCCTCACCGCGATGAACTACGCGATCTCGCGCCACCTGCGCATCGCGAAACACTACGAGCGCCGAAGGGCCTCCGCGGCCTCTCCGCCCCGAGATTCGCTTGACCGCCCCGGTCCGACCTCTTAGAGCCGACGACGCTGGAGACGTGGCCGAGCGGCTGAAGGCACTCGTTTGCTAAATGAGCATACCCAGAAATGGGTATCGAGGGTTCGAATCCCTCCGTCTCCGCCACCCATGCGTGGCCCCGAAAACCGAAGCGATTTCAACGGGTCGCAGACATCTACGACGGCCCGCGTACCGCACACGTACCGCAAATCGCCGGCCCTTGCGTACCGCGCCGGGGGCCGCCATCCACAAGGATCGGCCGCCCGATCCTTCCGCGCTCACCGCCCCGCGGCCCGCGCCGCGTCCCGGTCCCGGCGCTCCCGCCCCAACTTTCTCGCCAGGTCGGCCGGCCTCGATGCCCGCACGTAGCCGCGGCTGACCTGCCCGGACATGGTCGCCAGTTCCTGCAGGGCGTCCCCCAGCGCCCGCCGCAGGGCGTCGCGCGCGTCGCCGTCGGCCGCCTCCAGGTAGGCCTGCTCCATCTCGTCCACGGCGCGCTCCATTGATTCGTCCATGAGAACGAATGGAGAACAAATCCGCCGCGGAGTCGATCCCTGGCCGCGGCATTTCGCGACCCCCAACGTATCGCGGACGGGACCGTATCGGCCTTGCCGCACCACCTACGGAACGCCCCGGCCCGGACCGGCGGGCCGACGTCGGGCGCACGTGCGCCCATGTGCTCCCGTGTGCGCCCTCCGTATACCCTAGGCTATACTTTCCGAATTCGAGCGCCGTTGCAGTCTTTTATGGGTCAGGTATAGCAACCGGCATATTTCAGGAAACGCGTTACCAGTGTTTTTTGCCCCCTAGATCAGGGCTCCGAGGGTGTCGGCATCCTCGTCGGGGAGCGCGGCAGGGCCCGGCGCCTGTCCCATGCCTCCCGGACGAGGTCGCGGACGAGCCGGAGGAAGAGGAACGTCAGCATCCAGAGCCGCCCGATCGCGATCGGCAGCCCGACGATCACGACCGCGGCGACCATCAGGCCGATCGGCAGCCCGAAGGCGAGGAAGGCGAGCCCGGCGAGGACCATCTCCAAGGTGCTCATCTCGCTCAGGCCTCCACGCTATCGGCCTGGGGCTCTGCCGCCGCGGCCTTCCTCCGGCGCCACGGTGCGTCGGCCTCCCAGTCCCCGGCCATGATCGAGCCGTAGGGCTCGACCGTGTCGACGATCTCGGCGAGGTCGTAGCGCTCGATCTGAGCCCGGACCGACGCGGCGTCCTTGTAGGCGCCGGGCAGCTCGGACAGGTCCGGGCGGCCGCAATAGAACCGGGCGTCGATTCCCTCAGGCCAGGCAGGCGCGTGGCTGCGCAGGTAGGCGGTGCGGGACAGGTTGCGGCCGGCGCCATGGGGGGCGAAGCCGAGGGTCTCCTTCCGGTCGCGATGCCGGGTGATCAGGATCGGCTCTGCCATGTTGAGCGGGATGAGGGTGCGGCCGGCGTCTTCGGGCGAGAACCCTGACCAGGACGGGGTCGCGCCCTTGCCGTGGTAAAACAGGCCGTCGGCGCGCCTGAAGACGAAGTTGTGCTCGTTCCAGAACCTGTCGACGACCAGCGCCTCGATGCCGAGCTGCGCCCGGGCGAGGTCGTGGATCGCGTAGTGGCTCTCGCGGGTCCAGACGCGGACGAGTTGCAGAGCCTCCCAGTAGGCCTGCCCGTCGGCGGTGTCGGCCTGGATCCAGGCGTTGTGCGCCGGGACCTCGGGCGCGACCTTCGCGGTGTGGCGCTTCGCGACCGCCATGCCCTTCTTGTACAGGCCGGCGCCGAACCCACGGGACCCGTGGTGCGTAACGAGGGCGACCTGCCCGGTCGACGCCAGGCGTCCGACGTAGGCGAAGTGGTTGCCATCCCCCTGGCTCGCGAAGTCGCCGGCGGCCTTGCCGGTCAGGTCGGAGAGGAAGGGGTTGGCGGCGATCGCGTCCGCGAGCCCGACCGGCAGCGCGACGGGATCCCTGCGCCCCCCGGGGCCGAAGTGCGTGATGGCCTGGACCGCGTCGAGGAGGGTCTTGGGATCGACGCCGCCGGCGAACACGGTGATCGCGACCGAGCAGCAGATGTCGGCCGAGTGGAAGCCGGGGTGGATCGCGTTGCGGGCCGCGACCGCGCCTCCGACTGGGATCGTGCCCGGGGCGGATCCGGAGGGGCAGGCGTCGGGCATAACAGCGCCGGCCTCGATCGTCGGAACCCGCATCAGCTCGTCCATGTGGCGAATGACGCCGGCGAGGTTCGCCCGCTCCTCGTCGGTCTCGGCGTCGAGGAACACCCCGTAGGCCAGGGGCGCGGCGCGCATCGGGATCGTGACCTCGACCGGGATCAGCTCCCGCACGGCTGAGACGATCGCCTCGTCATCCTGCCCGGCGGTGCGAAGCTCGTTCGCGCGGGCGATCGCCGCCTGGAAGTGGCGCCCCGGCTTGAAGCCCCAGCCGATCAGGGTCTGCCCGTTGATGTCCATGGTGTTCCCTTTCAGCTGAAAAACGACCCGCACGCCGGCAGCCCGCCGCCGCGGCGGATCCGGGCGTCCTCGTGCGTGAAGCGGTCCAACGACAGTTCGGTGTGCCCGCCCCGCGGTAGGACCGCCGGCGGGGCCTCGTCCTGCGTGGGGGACGCATCCGCGATCCTGGCGAGCGTGGCGGCCGAGAGGGCGGAATGACTCGTATATTGGTCATTCGAGCCGGTTGAGCCCGGATTGACTCGTATATTGGTCATCCCTTCCGCCTCGCGGCGGCCTTCGCGCGCCTGCAGATCTCCCAGCACTCCGGGTTGCCCTCGGCCCGATCGAGGCATCCCCCGCTGCACCGCGCGTAGGCCCCGAGCATGCGGGCGAACGCCGGGTCGGCGGGCTCGCCGGGCAGGTACGGGGCGACGGCCTCGCGGGCCCGGGCCGGCGCGGGGACGGTGGCAGGCCGGGTCATGCCGCGGCCCGCTCCGGGTAGAGAAGGTTGAAGCGGGCGAGGCGGTCCCGGGCGACGCGGATCGCCTCGACGGCCGTTCGGTAGGCCAGCATCGACTCGCCGGTCAGCTCGCCGCGCTTGTCGACCATGGCGAACCGGGACGCGAACTCGTCCTCGGCGATCGCCTCGTCGAGGTGCGCCTGCAGGCCCCGGCGCGCCAGGGCGATCATGTCGAACTCGGTGGGCTCGATCGTCATGCTGCCTCCTGCAGATCTGCGAACAGGGGAAGGGGTGCGGGAGCCCGGCGGACCTTGGCCGGCGCCGGCGCCAGGTTGGCCTCGACCAAGGCCTTCGCCAGCAGCGGGACGACGCTGTTCCCGCACATGCGGACCTGCGCCGTGCGGGTCAGCCGAACCGGCGCGCCGTCGGGCCCGATGCCGGTCTCGATGACGTAGGCGTCCGGGAATCCTTGAGCCCGGAACAGTTCGCGGGGCGCGAGCATCCGCATCCCGATGTCGACGATGGCGTGCGGGACGCCGGCGAGATCCACGGTGACTACGGCGTGCCGGTCACGGGTGGTGACCGTGTGCAGGGGATCCGTGACCGCCGGGTCCCCGTCCGCCCCGTAGTATTGAGCGAGGAAGGCGGCGACGACCGAGGTCTTGTTCACGCACGTGACCGTGCCGACCGGCGCGTCGACGGCGGCACCGGTTGAGGCCCCGAACTGCCGGTCCAGCAGGGCCGCGACGACGGTCTGCTGCGAGCCCGTGGCGGTCACCGTCGAGACCGGCTCCCCAGCCTCGCGCCCCACGTTCCCGAGGTTGTGCTGGGCCAGGTAGGCGGCGGTGACGTAGTGCCGGGGCGCGCCAGCCATGACGGTGTGCAGCGGCTCGTCGGCCGGAACGCCCGCGCCGTTCTCGGCGAGCTTGCCCATGAAGGCGGCGACGACCGCGTGGTGCGTGCCGCCGGCCATCACGGTGTGCACCGGTTCGTCCGCGGCGTAGTGAGGCTTGTCGCCGTGGTTGCTCTTGGCGACGAAGGCGGTCGCCAGGGCGAAGCGGTGCGCCGTCGTGACCGTCGGCAGCGGCGCATCGAGATCGGCCACGCGCTCGCCGCCCTCGACCTTGGTTCCGTAGTAGGAGGTGATGAACGGCGTCACCAGCCCATGCCCGACCGTCGCGGTCAGGGTTGCCATCGGTGCATCGAGCGACCGGGATCCAGATCCGTTCCGAGGCTCCCCGTAAGCCGTCTCGACGATGAACGGTGATGCCGCATCCAGCACGTACCGCTTCACCCCCTTGGCGATCCTCGACATGGTCTTGTCGGCGAGCGGCCGGTTGGCGCCGACGGCGCGCCCCTCCTCGGCCGAGAGGAAGATCGAGTGACACGGCAGCGACCAGTCGATGATCTCGGCCGCGGTGCGCCAGGGCTGGCGCAGGCCTGCCAGGACCTCCACTGATCCCGGGGCGGCGTGCGTCGGCTCTGGCCACCGGATCGGCTTGCCGTCGCAGCGCGCCACCAGGAACAGCCGCTTCCGGATCGTGGGCGCGCCGTAGTCGCAGGCGCGCAGCTCGCGGTGCTCGACCCGGTAGCCGAGGCGGCGCAGCTCCCCGCACCAGGCGTCGAAGGTCTGCCCGGAGCGGGCGGCGCAGGGGCGGCCGTCCTTGTCGAGCGGCCCCCACTTCCGGAACTCCTCGACGTTCTCCAGGAGGATGACGCGGGGCCGGACCTGTTTGGCCCAGCGCACCACCACCCAGGCCAGGTCGCGGATCGCCTGCTCGCGCGGCTTCCCGCCCTTGGCCTTCGAATGGTGTTTGCAGTCCGGCGACGCCCAGAGCAGGCCGACGCGCTTGCCGCCGGTCGCGGCGATGGGGTCGACCTTCCAGATGTTGTGGTTGAGGTGACGCGTCCCCGGGTGGTTGGCCCGGTGCATCGCCAGGGCCTCGCCGTCGTGGTTGATCGCGATGTCGGGATCCCGGCCGAGCGCGAGCCGGATGCCCTCGGACGGGCCGCCGCCGCCCGCGAAGCTGTCGACGATGAGCTCGTCGGGATGGATGTCGAAGTCGAGCAACACGGGATCCCCTCTGTTGCTCTGAGGGTCGCACCGGTCCCGGATTCGTACAGAGGCGCGCCTGCAACACCGAGCCGACATCCGAGACATCCAGACGTGCGGGGACTCCCCAATACTGTCTGTCCGCCGCATCTTCGGGTCATGCAGCGGCCACGACGGCGCTGCCCCCCGCACTGGTCGCGGGGATGACACTGGCTGGCCCCCTCGTGCACGAGGTGACCCTGCCCCCTGCAGAAGCTGTGCGGGGATGACACCTTCAGGCAGCCGAATGGCCGCCCGTCTGGACCTCCCCTGCCAAGTCGGCAGGGATGACACTGACGATCACTTGTGCATATCCGAGTTTGCAACGATCAGTGCCCGCCCGGTTCGGGCGGGATGGACAGGGGAAGGCCTCGGGGAAACCCGGGGCCTTCTCTGTTACAAAGTGCTGACCGATCCGCTGATCTGTCAGCATCTTGTAACGCCACCCCCGGCGTCCAGGGATTTCTTTACCAGATCATCGATCGGCCGTTGCCCCGGGATTCCTCGTCTGTCATGGTCCTCGCCATGAGCAATCTCCTGAAATCGAAACGCGCCCCCTTCGCCGCCTGAGCCCAGCGCTCGGCGCCCTGCGCGTTCGAATTCAGTGAGCCTCCCCCATGTCCAAGATCAGCGACTCGGCCGTGAAGGCCGTCCGGAAGAAGCTGTCCGCCTATACGCAGCCGCGTTGGCACCAGATCGGTGACCACAACCCGGCGACGATCGAGCTGCTGTCGGGGGCCGAATTCATTGGCGGCTCCGCCCTGGTGGACATGGAGACTGTCCTTCGGCCGCTCCTGGCGCCGGACAGCAAGCACAGGCTGCCGAAGGGCCTCGGGCGGGCAATCCGGGCGGCGCTCGCCAAGCCGCGGATCAGCACCCTCCGCAGCCTGGAGGCCGAGTGCCTGCACATCGTCGAGCAGGCGGAGGCCGGCCATCCGCCTGTGCTGGGTGAGACCCTGTTCCTCATCCGGGACCTAATGGAGCGGATGGCCGTCTACGGGGCCGCCCTGGGCTGCCCTGAGGCATCGAAGCGCTGCGCGGTCCTGTGCACCCGTTACTGGCCGTCCCGGGGCATCTCCTCGTTCGTCGACGTCATCACGTACGGGCTGATGCGGTCGACGATCGACTACCTGGCGATGGCCGATACGATCTGCACGGACGACGGCGAGAGCTATCTGCCCGAGAGCAGACACATGCAGGTCGGCATGCACGAGACGCCGATCCGCGGCCTCGTCCACGTGCTCGGCGTCGTGCAGGAGGCGATCGCCGCCGGCGAGATCGGCTCGGTCGACGCGCTGAACGAGGAGATGGCCGCGATCGAGGCGGCCGCCGTCGCCGAGGACCGCGCCGGAATCGTGCGCCGGCCCGCCGAGAAGGCCCCACCGCGCCCGGACCCGGTCGACGGCGGGCTCGACCTCGACGGGTGGCTGCCGACCGGCCCCGGCCTGCGCGTCGTCGGCGACGTCAGCCACGTCAAGAAGGGGTCCAAGGGGGACGACCCGGTCAAGGAGGCGGAGGGGGTGATCGGCAAGCACCTGCCCCTGGTGATGCCCCCGGCCGACCTGGCGGCGGTCCGGGCCGAGCTCCTGGCGGAATGCCCGCACGGGGTGCGCATCGTCGATCGACTCCTGCGCCCGCTCGCGATGCAGGACACGACGCGGCTGCCGCACGTCCTGCTGTGGGGACCGCCCGGCGGCGGCAAGACGCGGCTCGCCCGGCGGATCGGGGAGGTCCTGGACCTCCAGCCGGCGGTCTATTCGATGGCCGGCTCGATGGATGCCATGGCGATTATGGGGGTTTCGCGCGGGTGGTCGACCGGCGGATTTTCGGCGCCGATGCGCGAATTCATCCGGACGAAGATCGCCAACCCGATGATCGTCGTCGACGAGGTCGACAAGATGGGGACGTCCCGACACAACGGGAACGCCGGCGACGCCCTGATCAACCTGCTCGGCGTCGAGACATCTGCCCGCTACAGGGACATCTACCTGACCGCCGACGTAGACGCCAGTCGCGTGCAGTGGATCCTCACCGCGAATACGCTGGACACCGTCCCGCGCGCGCTGATCGACCGCTGCCTCGTCCTGCGCGTCGACGAGCCGGGGGCCGAGCACCTGCGCGTCCTGGCGACCTCGATCCTGGAGGACGTGAAGGCCGAGCGCGGCCTGGACGATGTCTGGGCGCCGCCGTTCGACGGCGTGGAATGGGCTGCCCTGGAGGAGAACTGGTCTCAGGGTGGCAGCCTGCGCGCCCTCCGCCGCCTGATCGAAGTCGTCCTCGATGCCCGGGACGGGGGGCTGCGCCAATGAGCGTCGTCCTCGCCGAACTCCGCGCCCTGCGCGCCGACGTGGAGGCCGACGTCGAGATGGAGCGCGTCGACGCCCACCTCGGCCGGGGCGTCCACGGCTACCTCGGCGCCCTAGCCCGCCTCGTCGCCGACGGGGACCGGGATCCCTCCCGGGCCCTGAACGAGGGCCGCAGCGCCGCGGGATTCCTCCGCGCCGTCCCCCGCCTGCCAACCCCTCGTCCATGGAGCGACCGATGCCGCGCGTGATCCCCCATGAAGCCATGACGTTCCTGCGCGGCGCGCTGGGCGATGACGGCGCGGTCGGCATCGCCGTCGAGGGCGTCGACGTGACCGACGCCGGCCCCCGCGTGCGGTTCATCGTGCCCCGCCTGCGCCGGGCCCGCGTCGACCCGCAGCGCGTGCCGGACCGGGAGGCTGTCGCCGAGCTCGTCAGCCGCATGGTGGCGCTGCGCTGGCGGGACGGACCGGCGCCGCGCCCGGTCCCCGAGGAAAGCTACATGGTCCTGATGGAGGCGCACCCCCGGATCTACGATGCGCCGACCGAGACGAGCCGGGGCTGGCACTGGGTGCTGGCTGCGACGGCCGCGTGGATCGAGGAAGGCGCGATCCCGAAGGGGTTCAGCACGGTTCAGGTCAAGGAGAAGTACGGCACTCTGCGATTCTATTGCCATGGCGGCGGCACGCGCATCATCCGCATCGCAGCCGCGGCCGAGTGGATCTCGGGGGCGGTCTGCGACGTGTGCGGCGCGCCGGGATCGCTCCGGCCCAGCGGATGGCTGCGGACGACCTGCGATGCCCACGCCAAGTGCTGACGTCTATCGCAACCTGACGCGGAAGGCGTGGTCCATCCGGATCGCAGGCCGCGTCGTCGGGCACGTCCCGGCGATCGCGCTCGCCGGCGTGACGCTCCGGACCTCGGAGGCCTCCCGCCTCCGGTGCCTCCGCCTAGGGATCAGGGACGTGCACGCATGGGCCCGGGGTGTCCCCGTCCCGGGACTGCCCCGGCCGGCGGAGGCGGTCCGGATCCGGTACCGGCTCGACCGCCCCGGCTTCCGCGACCCGGAAGGCCGTCCGGTCTCCGAGTGGAATGCTTGCTGGTTCGAGGCAGACGGCAGCGCATGGTGCCTTGCAGGGCCGGGTGAGAGGCTGGGGGCGGGAGGGACCGACATGGCCAGACCTTACGACCGCAAGATCCTCAGCTCCGACCTGGCGCACGTGTCGCGCGCCGGGCTGCTGGACGACTGGGCACTCCAGCGCGCCGGCCGCCGCGGCGATGGGTACGTCCTCGTCGGCACCGACGAACAGGGCCGCGTCCGGGAGACCGGACAGGTGCAGGGCTGGGACATCCAGGCCGGCTGGGCATGGGTCACCGGCACCGGCCTCCTCCGGCTCGGCACGCCCCGTTCCGCGATCCCCTCGACCGGAGTGACGCTCTGATGCGCCCGCGCGAAATGCGACCTGACGAACTGGTGGAGATGGCGCTCCGGCGCGCCCGCCTCCGCGAGGTCGTGGAGAACCTTCAGGCCGACTGGAATCCGGGCGCGGACGCCGTCGCCGCGGCCCCCTATCTCGATCGGTGGGAGACGTCCCGCTACCCCGGAACGGACCGCCCCTGCCTCAAGGGAACCGTCTACGGCCACCCCGTCGCCGGCGACGCTTTCCTGACGACCAGCGTCATCCGGCACCAGGGCAACGGGTTCGCCATCACCGAGAGTTCGGGGCGGCTCTACGTCCTCGGCCGAGAGAACCGGCAGCACAAGCGCACCCGGATCCTGAGCGGCCGCCGCGGCGCGTTCCGGCCCGCTCAGGCCGCCCCGCCGTCCCCGTCCGAGGACACCCACGACGACCTCCCCGAACTCGAAGGACCCCCGCTGTGATGCGTTCCCTGTTCCTCGCCGCGGCCGTCGCCGCCAGCGCCACGCCGTCCCTCGCGGAGGATATAACCTGGCTCCTGCCCGCCCCCGGGTTCTATTGCCCGATCGGCGAGAACGTCATGCCTATCCGGATCCAGGAGGACGGCGGCATGGTGATCGACTCCCTGGACTGCGGGAAGGTGCGCCTGGAGGGCGGCCAGGTGCTGTCGCCTTCATGCGTCACGAACGGCGGCGACCGGGTGCCCTACACGACCGATCTGGAGGTCCTGCCGAGCGGCGGGCTGGTGCACGATGGGGTGACGTTCCGGCGCCGCGACGGCCGGCCGCCCTGCCCGTAGGCCGACGTCGGGCGCACGTCAGGCGCACGTCAGGCGCACGTGCGCCCGTGTGCGCCTTCCGGTTAGCCTAGGCTATACTTTTCGAATTCTTTCGGCCTGAAAGCATCTTAGCGATCAGGTATAGCAACGGGCATAATTCAGGATCTGCGTTACTACCCGTTCAGGCGGCCTTCACGACCGGCATCGAGCTCGCGTCGTAAGCCTTGAGGATCCGGATGGTCTCGGGGCTGCGGATCCGGCCGTCGAGGAACGTCCCGGCGTCGATCGCATCCAGGAGGATCGCGCAGGTCGCCCGGATGTGGGCGAGGTGGCTGACGCCGGACTGGTCGTCTGCGTTCTCGCCCGAGGCCCACAGCGTCAGGTGCCGCTCGATGGCGCCGACGTAGGTCTCGGCGTCGATCGGGTCGGTGCGCCAGTTGTGCCGTCCGTAGGCCTTGGCCGGGCAGTCGGCGCCGAGCCCGAGGACGGCCGCCTCCTGCACCAGTGCGATGCGCGGGATCAGCTCCAGGGGGAGCTTGCGGATGCCGACGGTGCGCTTCGGGTTCTCGCGCGGCGCCGGGGCCGCGTCCTGCAGGGCCTCGATCGCGGCGCGAGCGTCGTCCTCGTAGGGGCAGGGCTTCAAGGTGTTGACGCAGCAGCTGTCGCCGAGTCCGCACAGGGCCGCGGCGACCAGGTGCACGGTGTTCGCGTCACTTGGCATAGAACGCCCCGATCATGTCCTCGCCGGCCAGCCAGCCGGCCGGGGCGGTGACCATGGTGCCCGGGGTGAGGTGCAACGGCTCGACCGGCTGCACCCTCGTCCCGGCCGGGAGGTGGATCTCGGTGAGGCCCTTCAGGACCTCCAAGGTGGTCTCGCCGGCGTAGGGCTTCTCGGGCAGCACCGCCGTCCAGACCTCGCGCATCAGGTCCGGGTGGAACAGCGGAAGCGCCGGGTAGCCCTCGTCCGGCCCGGCTTCCATCGAGCCGATGGCGTAGGCGCCGCTGTCGTGCTGGCCGACGGGCTGGACGTAGTAGACCGGTAGCCGGGCCTCGTGGGCCCATACGATCTCCTGCGCGATGCCCTTGGACCGCTCCCACCCCGGCAGCATGACGACGACGACGAGCTGGCAGGCCAGCAGCATGGCCTTGTCGCGGATCATCCAGTCGGCGTGCGTGAGCTTCGCGCCGCCGATCGCCTCGACCCCGTAGGAATCGGCGATCGGCGAGTAGACCGCGAGCGGCGTGCAGGCCTGCAGCGCGGCCGCGGCCCTGCAGGCGTCCTTCCAGGCCATCTCCTTCGTCGGGTACACCGTGAAGGGGCTCGCCATGTAGATGCGGCTGCCGATGGCGTGCTGCAGGCAGGCGCGCAGGGCGACGTTGTCGGTGCGGATCATCAGGCGTTCCCCTCGGGCTGCGCGTCGAGGATGGCCTCGCGGGCTCGCGACACCTCCCCGTAGGCGCGGTGATAGGTGATGGTCTGGATCGAGCGCCCGGACAGGAGGCCGGCGCCATAATGCCAGGCGTCCTGCGCCACCGGCACCTGGTGGGACTCGGCCACGACCGCGCCGGCCTCGAAGCCCAGCAGCCGCTTGTGGTGGATGTGGAAGCCGTGGGCGTAGCGGAACCGTGTCAGGCCCCAGTCCTCGGCGCGCCGGGCCGCCATGACGCCAGGCAGGTCCTGGAGCTTCGTCTCGTAGCCGTGGGTGGCGGCCAGCATCACCCGGCCGAACCGGGCGTACCAGAACAGCGACGGGTCGAGGTCGACGGCGACCCGGGGCTCGTTGCGGTACAAGGCGTAGAGGAAGTGGGCGATCGCGACGGCGCAGTGCTCGTCGTGGTTCCCCTTGAGGATCCGGACGACGACGCGGTCGTGCCTGCGCAGCATGGCATCGACGGTCCGGACGGTTAGCCGGGAGGCGACGTCGAACACCTTCGGGTACCGGCCGTCGACGTCGAGCTGGTTTCCGGACCGGGCGGTGCGGTTGTCCTGGTTGTCGGCGTGCATCAGGTCGCCGCCCCCGAGGACGACGCCGAGGCCCGAGGCCGGGGACCGCTCGACGACGTTCTCGACGGCGCGGCCGATGACCTCTTCGGCGATCTTCAGGTCCCAGTCCGTCCCGGTCTCGCGGCCCAAGCTGTGCGCCCCGATGTGCCAGTCGGCCAGAGGCAGCAGCGTCAGCAGGTCGGCTCCCGCGGCCGCCGGCGCCGGGATCGGCTCGTGCCGGCCCTCGTAGCCCTCGAAGGCCGCCTTGATCGCCTCGATGACGTCCTGAGGGTCCCGGCCCTCGCGGGTCTTCACCCATTCCTGGGTCACCCGGCCCGAGGAATCCTTCAGGATGGACACGCCCTTCAGCAGACGGCCGGCTGGAATTTCAGCCAGGCGGCCCGGGGCCTTGAACTGGGTCACGTACTCGCGGGCGACGTCGCCGTGCCTGTCGAGGACCGCCGTCGTCCGCTTCAGCTCGAAGCCCGGGAGCACCGACTTGGTGCCGAGTTCCCCGCGATAGGCACTGAAAGCCCGTTCGGTATCATTACTCTGCACCGTCCCTGAGAGCCGTTTGACGCGCTCCCAGACGCTCGATCGGGCCATCCCGAGGGCCTTGGCGGCGGCCCGGACGGAGCCGGCGTCCCGGACGGCGGACAGGATCTGGTCGTCGGTGGCGCGTGCGGCGGTCATCAGGCGGCCTTCCGGGTGAGTGTCTGTGCCATGGCCTCGGCCTCGCGGACCCGACGCTGGGTGGACGCGTTACGTCAGGGCGACCATCCGGACCGACCAGCGCCGCAGCATCCGCAGCAGGGCATCAGGCTCGACCGGGAAATCCCAGGCCGGTGCGGGCGCCGGGCGGATCGGGACGACCCAGGGCGACGTCGCCGTCTGCCGGGCCTCCAACCTTGCGAGCCTGGCGGCCATCTCCTCGATGAGGTGTTCGTGGCTGGCCAGCCTACGCAACAGGTCGGCGACCTGGTCGACCTCGGCCGGGACGATGGGGGTGGCCCGGGGCGCCGGAGCCGACTGGCGCTCGACAAGCCGTGGGGCCGGCATGGGACGCGGGGGACGGGCTGGCGGGGCCTCGACCTCCTCGACCTCGGGCCCGGCGGGCCGGGGGACGCGCCTCCAGGTCTCGCCGGCCACCTTCATGCGGCGACCTTCCTGGGCAAGCGCGTGGATGAAGGCGTAGGCCCAGTGCCAGCGCTCGCGGGCGATGCCGAGGCCGTAGCCGTCGACGATCTCGGCCACCTTGCGCGGGTCGATCTCGCCGCAAAGCTGGCGGAATGTGCCGTCCTTGGGGCGGGCCATCAGGACCTCCGGGTCACGGGATTGCGGAAGGTGGAGGCGGCGAGGCGCTCGCCGGCGTCGGCGATGACGTTCCGGATCGCGGCCTCGCCGTAGCGCTGGGCGGGCCCCTTCGTCGGGGACACCGACCGCAGCAGGGCGATCTCGGCCTTGAGGAGGGTGATGTCCGAGGCGGTCATGCTGCGCGCTCTGGGCCGTAGCCGCGCAGCTCGCGGAACCGGCGCACAAGCCGGGCGAGCTCCACTGCCTTGTCCCCGATGAGTTCGACGGTCGCGATCCAGTCGCAGTCCCAGTCCGTGTCGCTCGCGACGAGGATCAGGGCGAAGCCCCGGGGCCCGGCGACCTGAACCAGTTGGTCCGCCCGATGCGGCAGGCCCTCCGATTCCAGCCAGGCGAGGATCGTCGGGGTGACGGTCGCCAAGACCTCGGCGACGTACGCGGTGGCGGGCAGGCGCCCGCGCAGGTCCTCGACGATCGAGAGGACTGTCTGGCCCCCAGCGGCGGCCGGCGTCGCCGCCAGGGCCCCCAGGACGAGGAAGGCGGCGAGGCGGGTCACGCGGTGGGCGGGGGCGCATCAGTCGGCATCCCTCAGGGCTCGGGTGGCCAGCTCGCGCAGGCGGTCCCGGGCGGCGCGGTGCAGCTGGAGGTTCGCCCGCTGGAAGTCCTCGGGCTCCCAACCCGCGTAGGTCTCCCGGACGATCGCGACGGCGGCGAAATGGGTCAGGCGATCCCCGTCGACCCGGGGCGCCCAGATGGTGGTGGCGAGCTCGTGGCCGCCGGCGACCGCCTTCACGGTGGCGTCGTCGATGCGGGCGAGCGTGAGGTCGTGGCCGCGCATCAGTATGCCCTCCGGCGCAGGTTGCGGTGGGTGAGCCCGTACCGGCCGATCAGCGCGGCCTCGGCGCGACCCTCGTGCTTGATCAGGCGGAAGATCGTCGGCGCGTGCGCGGGCCAGAGCCGGCGGACCAGGTTGAGCGACGTCTTCTTGTCGGCGCTGACGCCGGTGCGGGCCTTCCACAAGGTCGGGTCGACCGAGTCCCGCGGGATCGCCAGCAGGTCGAGGACCGCCAGCACCGCGCCGTAGCGGCGGCCGAAGTTGAACCGGCCCGAGATCCCCATGGCCCGGCCCTTGATCCGGGTGATCTGCCCGACGAGCTCGACGGTGGCAGCCTGGGGCGCCAGGTCGCGCCAGGTGTCGGCGAGCCTAACGACGTCGATCTCGCCGTCGGCGCCGATCGGGAAGTCGCCGGCGACCAGCAGCAGGCCGTGCCCGTCGAGGAGCGCCCAAGCCCCATGCAGGCCGGGGTCGACGCCGAGGTGCCGATCCGGGGCATCTCGGGCCGGCCCGCCTCGGAGGCGACGGCTGCGCACTCTGCCGCCGGTCCGGCCATTTTGACCTTTCACGCGACGCGGGTACCATCCTCGAATTCGTCGGTGGGAGTGCTGCCCCGTCGACGGTCCCGTTCCCCGTGCTGACCGTTGAGCCCCTTGCTCCCCTCTCCCTCAGACCGCCTTGCGCTCCAGCGCCGACACATCCGGGAACTTCACCCGCGGCGGTCGCGCGGGAAAATCTGCACGGCCCGGGCCGCTCGGGACGGCCGCGGCTGGGACGAGGGCATCGTCGCACCGTCCTCGAAGGCGCTCTCCAAGCAGATCGCCGAAGCCGAGATCGAGTACCAGGGGCAGCTCAGGTTCTCCGGCCGTCGGGGCAACGCCAACGTCACCGGCATTGGGGCGGCGTCCCTGGACTACGACTTTTACAAGCCGGGGTTGCCCTACGCCCATTTGTCGGCCGAGGAAGTCGCGGCCCTGCTCATCGAGACCTACGACAAGGCTGGGATCCCGCGGCTCTCGCTCGTTCCCGACAGCGGACAGGGATGCTACGGATCCTGGCTGTTCACCACTCAGATGGACGGCAAGGCCCTGCCGCGATGGCAGC
>NZ_BPQG01000055.1 GCF_022179125.1 Methylobacterium cerastii | reverse complement strand
CGACACCATCCCGACGATGCCACCCACCGCCGCCTCGAAGTCGTCGGCCATCTGCCGCATCCCGGCCTTGCGCTGCGCCTCCGCCGCCAGCCGCGCGTCCGCCGTCTCCGCCTCCAGCTTGCGCGTGCGGATCAGGTTCTCCTTGAACACCTGGACCGCCGACGCCATCGCGCCGAGCTCGCTGCGCTCGCCGGTATGCGGCACCAGTACCGTGGTGTCGCCGGCCACCACCACGTCCATCACCCGCGCCATCCGCCGGACGGGCGCGGAGATCGTGGAGACCGACATCCAGCCGACCGCGACGGTGGTCGCCGCGACGAGGGCGAGGACGACGGCGATGGCGAGGCGGGCGCGCTCGCCCAACGCCTGCGCGACGGCGGCGCTGGTCTTGCCGGCGGCCTCGTTGAAGGCGAGGTTGGCCTTCAGGGCGGCGCGGGCGGCGTTGAGCGCCGGCAGCATTCCGTCGAGCACGTAGGCGGTGGCGCCCTTCGTGTCGGCGGCGTCGAGGCGGCGGATGAATTCTTCTCCCATGGCCGAGTAGGCCGGCACCGTCGCCTTCACCGCGTCCCACAGCGCACCCTCGCCGTCGCTGACGAGGCCTGCATAGGCGGCGATGTCGGACTCGATGTCGGCCATGCTGGCGCGCAGCCGCGGCAGGGATTGCGGCCGGCGCTCCTCGCTCGACAGCAGGTAGGCGAGCTGCCGGCTGCGCAGGGTCTCGAAGTTCGTGGCGAGCCGCCCGAGGGTGCGCGTCGACGGCAGCGCGTTGCCGCCGAGGTCGTCGGTGACCGCGCTGAGGGCGTGGATGCGCGAAAAGCAGAAGCCGCCCAACCCCGCCGTGAGGGCGAACAGCACCAGCACTGCGCCGATCAGGCGCGTTCGAATCGTGACATGGGCCAACATCGCGGAATCCTTGAAACGTCGGATCCTAGATTGCCGATCACGATTAAGATTGCCCTATAAGGGCGCCACTACCCTTGATTGGATAATAATTCCTTCTTCGTCTAAGTATTCTTAGTCTCGTCTTGGCGGCCACGTCGACGGGCTGGTCGCGCCCCGCCGACGTGGCGCGTGCTCTCACAGCCAGCGTCTTACGGGATCAGCCGGTCGGCCCGCAGGCGGGCGAACAGGTCGAAGAACGCGTCGTCGGTGGGCTGGTAGTCCAGGAACCCGAACCGGCGGCTCTTGCTCATGTCGGTGACCACCTCGATCGGCCGGCCGAGGTCGGCGTCGGTGTGCCATGGCGAGGCGAGCTTCGCGAGGTCGGGCTCGGCGAGGCCGTGGCGGGCCGCGATCTCGGCCCAGACCGGCCCGTCCTCGGCCATCTGCGTCTCGAGCGGCCGCACGGTGCCGTCGAACGGCTCGTCCGCGATCCCGAACCATTCCGCGATCCGGCCCCACATCCAGCTCCATCGGAAGACGTCGCCGTCGACGACGTTGAAGTCCTCGTTGGCCGCGCGCGCGCTGGTCGAGGCCCAGAGCAGGTGGCGGGCGAGCAGCCGCGCGTCGGTCATGTCGGTCAGGCCGTTCCACTGCATCCCCGAGCCGGGGAAGCGGAACGGGCGGCCGGTCTCGCGGCAGAGCGTGGCGTAGGCGGCGAGCGTCGTGCCCATGTTCATGGCGTTGCCGACCGCCTTGCCGATGATCGTGTGCGGGCGGTGGACGCTCCAGGCGAAGCCGTCGCGGGCGGCCGCCGAGAACACCGCATCCTCCTGCGCGTAGTAGAAGTTCTCCACGTCGAGCCGGCCCTGCTCCTCGCGGAACGGGGTCTGCGGCACGGCGCCCTTCCCGTAGGCCTCGAACGGCCCGAGATAGTGCTTCAGGCCGGTGACCAGGGCCACGTGCCGGAGCGAGCCCGCCGGGCGGAGCGCGGCGAGCAGGTTTTCCACCATCGCGCCGTTGACGCGGATCATCTCGGCCTCGGTGTCGCGGCGCATCCAGGTGGCGAGCACCACGTGGCTCGGCGCCAGGCCGGAGAGCGCCCGCTCGAGGGAGGCGGGGTCCTGCAGGTCGGCCGAGACCGGTGTGACGCCGTCCTGCGCCACGGGCTTGCGCGCCAGCCCCGCCACCTTCCAGCCCTCGGCGGAGAACCGTTCGGCGGCCGCGCTCCCGACGATGCCGCTGGCGCCCACGATCAGAACCGAACCCGTCATGCATGATCCTCGCTGCCGAGGGCGCGCGGCCCTCGTTTCGCGGGTTCAACCAGCGGGCGTGCGTTGCGTTGCAGCGAAGGGCGAAGACGCGCTCCGTCCCCCCTTCACGCCACCCGGTCGATCGCATCCCCGAGCACGCGGGCGATCTCGTCGATCTGGCCGTGTTCCAGGATCAGCGGCGGCGAGAGCGCGACGATGTCGCCGGTGACGCGGATCAGCAGGCCGCGCGCGAAGCAATCCACGAACACGTCGTAGGCGCGCTTGCCCGGCGCGCCGGGGCGCGGCTCCAGCTCGATGCCGGCGATCAGGCCGATGGTGCGGATGTCGATCACGCGGTTGCGCCCGCGCAGGTCGTGCATCGCCGAGGCCCAGTCGTCGGCGAGTTCGGCCGCGCGGGTGAGCAGGCCCTCGTCGCGGTAGATGTCCAGCGTCGCGAGCCCCGCCGCGCAGGCCACCGGGTGGCCGGAATAGGTGTAGCCGTGGAACAGCTCGATCCCGTCCGGGCCGTCCATCAGGGCGTCGTGGACGTGGCGGCCGGCGAAGACCGCGCCCATCGGGATGGTGCCGTTGGTCAGCCCCTTGGCGGTGCAGACGAGGTCCGGCGTCACCCCGAAGAAGTCGGCGGCGAAGGGCGCGCCGAGCCGCCCGAAGCCGGAGATCACCTCGTCGAAGATCAGCAGGATGCCGTGGGCGTCGCAAATCGCGCGCAGGCGCTCGAGGTAACCCTTCGGCGGCACCAGCACGCCGGTGGAGCCCGCCACCGGCTCGACGATGCAGGCCGCGATGGTCTCGGCGCCGTGAAGCGCGACGAGGCGCTCGAGGTCGTCGGCGAGCTCGGCCCCGTGCTCGGGCTGGCCCTTGGTGAAGGCGTTCTTCGCCGGATCGTGGGTGTGGCGCAGGTGGTCGGCGCCGGGCAGCGTCGGGAAGGCCCGCCGGTTCGAGACGATGCCGCCGACCGAGATGCCGCCGAAGCCGACGCCGTGGTAGCCGCGCTCGCGCCCGATCAGCCGGGTGCGGGTGCCCTGTCCGACGGCCCGCTGGTAGGCCAGCGCGATCTTGAGCGCGGTGTCGACCGATTCCGAGCCCGAGCCGGTGAAGAACACCCGGTCGAGCTTCTTTCCTCTCGGCCCGGGGGCGATCTCGGCCAGGCGTTCGGCGAATTCGAACGCGATCGGGTGCCCCATCTGGAAGGTCGGGGCGAAGTCCATCGTGGCGAGCTGGCGCTCGACCGCGCTCGCGATCCCGCGCCGCCCGTGCCCGGCGTTGCAGCACCACAGACCCGCCGTCCCGTCGAGCACCTGCCGGCCGTCGTCGGTGGTGTAGTGCATGCCGTCGGCCGCCACGAACATCCGCGGCGCCGCCTTGAACTGGCGGTTGGCGGTGAACGGCATCCAGAACGCCTCCAACGCGGGCGCGTTCTTCCGCGCAGGCGCATCCGTCGGTGCGTTCAGGTCGGACATGGATGGCTCCTCGGTGGGGGGCGGGATGCGCGGGGGCTCGGATCCCTGGGCTCGTCGGCAGGGGAACCGGTTTTGCGCGTCGCAACAAGTGCTTTTGATGCAGGCGGCCCACGCCCGACATGCGACGCGCGGCGGCTGCGCGGCCGAGGCGATGACCAGCGCGTCAGTGAGAAACGCGACGCTTCCGTCAGGCGACCGTCCAGGGATCGATGACGGTGATCCCGCAGCCGGTGAAGTCCCGAACGTTGCGCGTCGCGAGCCGCGCGCCGCGCGACCGAGCGATCGCCGCGATCTGGCCATCGATCGGACCGATCGGCTGGCCGGCCTTGCGCCGCCCGATGGCGATCTCGGGATAGGCCGCGGCGGCATCGCCGTCGAAGGGCAAGACCCGTCCCGCCATCTCGACCTCGAAGATCGTTCGTGCCGCCGCCATCAACCCATCGCGCCGCCGACCCTCCGGGAGGAGGACGAGGCCGTAGAAGATTTCAGCCTGCGTCAGGGGCGGGGTGAACAAGCCCGCGATCGGTCGCAGCGCGAACCAGGCCAGGAGCTTCGGCTCGGGGCTGGGCCGCATCAACTCGAAGAGGACGTTGGTGTCGAGGACGATCACGCCTCGAAGTCCGGCGACTCCCGGCCGGGTTCGCGTGGCACGTCCGGCAGGTCGACGCCGCCGAGCGCCGCGAAACGCTCATGAATCGCCCGGCCGAGATCGCGGGGGCGGGGAACTTCGCTGGAAAGGGCGGAGCGCAGGATGTCGCGCGCCTCGTCTTCCATCGATCGGCCGTGCATCGCGGCGCGGACGCGGAGGCGTGCCTTGAGGGCGTCGTCGATGTTGCGGATCGTCAGCACGGCCATGGGCACGCCCGTCGGTCAATGACTGCAAATGATCCGTCGATGGATGCTTCGGCAACGCGCCTTGCGCGCGGGGCTTCGGCGGGTGCCTCTTCCTTGCTCGGATCGCGGGTTAGCACACCCGGGGGAGCCGATCCGCGCGCAACCGTGATGCGGCGGCGCTATGATGGCGCGGCCGGGCTGGCGACGAGGGAGCGGGGAGGAAGCGATGCTGTATCACGTCAGGATGGAGGTCCATCCGCCCACGCACCTGCCGCCGGCCGAGTTCGACCGGTTGAAGGCCGAGGAGAAGGCGCAGGCGCAGGCGCTTCAGGAATCGGGCCGGTGGGTGCATCTCTGGCGCATCGCCGGGCAGTACGCCAACATCAGCGTGTTCGACGTGGCCGACCACGACGAGCTCCACGCCATCCTCTCCAGCCTGCCACTCTTCCCGTTCATGAGCGTGGCGGTGACGCCGCTGGCCCGGCATCCGTCGGCGATCTGAGCCGGCCTTGGTCCGACGCGCGACGGCACCCTTCCCCGTCTCCCGGGTCGCGGAAGGCAGGCGCGGGACGACGGGGAGGTGAGGGACGCGCGGGCTACCCGTCCGCCTACGGGTTCGTCACCAGCTTGCAGGTGCTCTGCGCCAGCGGCTGGAAGGCCTCGTCGCCGGGGATGGTCTTGAGGATCGTGTAGAAGTCCCACGGGCCCTTCGACTCGGCCGGCGTCTTCACCCGCGCCAGGTACATGTCGTGCACCATGCGGCCGTCGGGGCGCAGCTTGGCGTTGCGGGCGAAGGCGTCCTCGATCGGCAGCTCGCGCATCTTGGCCATCACCGCGAGGCCGTCGTCGGTGCCCGCCGCCTCGGCCGCCTTGAGGTAGTGCAGCACCGCCGAGTAGTCGCCGGCCTGGACCATGGTCGGCATCCGGCCGCCCATGCGCGCGCCGAAGCGCTGGGCCAGCGCGCGGGTGCGGTCGTCGAGGTCCCAGTAGAAGCCTGTCGTCAGGATCATGCCCTGCGCCGCCTTCAGGCCGACCGAGTTGACGTCGGTGAGGAAGATGTTGAGCCCGCCGAGCGACTGGCCGCCCTCCGCGATGCCGAACTCGGCGGCCTGCTTGATGGTGTTGATCGTGTCGGCGCCGGCGTTGGCCATGCCGATGATCCGGGCGCCCGAGGCCTGCGCCTGGATCAGGTAGGACGAGAAGTCGGCGTTCGGGAACGGGTGCTTGACCGAGCCGAGCACGGTGCCGCCCTTCGCCTTCACGACGCGGGTGACCTGGGCTTCGAGGTCGTGCCCGAAGGTGTAGTCGGCGGTGATGAAGAACCAGGTGTTCTTCGGGTCGTCCGCGAGCGCCGCGGCGGTGCCGGCCGCCAGCGCGTGCGTGTCCCAGGACCAGTGCGCCCCGGTGGGCGAGCAGGCGGCGTTGGTGAGCGCCATCGAGCCGGCGCCGGAATTGACGTCGACCTTGCCCTTGGCGCGGGCCACCTCGCGCACCGCGAGCCCCGCCACCGACGAGTTCGTGTTGAAGATCGCGTCCACCCCTTCCGTGTCGAACCAGCGGCGGGCGATGGTGGAGGCGATGTCGGCCTTGTTCTGGTGGTCGGCGACGATCAGCTCGACCTTGCGGCCGCCGACGGTCTTGCCGAAATCCTCGATCGCCAGCTGCGCCGCCGTCACCGAGCCCTTGCCGGCGAGGTCCGAGTAGCCGCCGGACATGTCGGTCAGCACGCCGATCTTGATGCCGCCGTCGGCGTATTGCGCGCGGGCCGGGGTGGCCGCGAGGCCACCTGCGAGCAGCGCTGCGGCGAGCGCGGAGGCCGGGATGATGCGTGTCACGGAGGGTCCTCCCGAGGGCTGGCGGCGCGAGGCCGCTCCGCGTGCTCATGCGCGGAAGCGGTGGTGCGGCCTCCCCCGGTTGGCGGGTCGTCCCGCGTCCGGAGGCAGGCCGGTGCCGTGCGCGCAATCCGCCAGGAGAACGGCGGCGCGCGGCGGGTCGGCGCTCTTCTTATAGGTGCGTCCCGCTCACCGATCGCGCCCGGCCGGGTCGAACCGGTGAGAACGCTTGCCCGGTGTCAGGGCCCGCCGGCGCCGCGCGCCCTGCGCCGCGTTACACCTGGCGCATCGGAAACATCAGCCGCGCGCCCGGAGCCGCCATGCCGTTCATCATCGAGACCTTCGACAAGCCCGGCCACCAGCACCTGCGCCGCGAGGCCCGCGCCGAGCACCTCGCCTTCCTGGAAGCCCAGGCCGCGCTGCTGCTCGCCTGCGGCGCCAAGCTCGCCGACGACGGGTCGGATGCGGGCGGCGGCCTCTACGTCGTCGACGTGGAAACCCGGGCGGAGGCGGAAGCCTTCATCGCCGAGGACCCGTTCACGAAGGCCGGCCTGTTCGAGCGGGTGGCGATCCAGCGCTGGCGCAAGGCCTACCTCGACGGCCGGAGCTACCTGAAGCCCCAAACCTAGCTGAAGCCCCAAACCTAGCTGAAGCCCCAAACCTAGCTGAAGCCCCAAGCCTAGCCGAAACCGTAGAGCGCGCGCGGGTTCTCGACGAAGAGCTTCTGGCGCCGCCCTTCGTCCGGCACCCAGTCGGCCATCAGGTCGAGGAGCGTCGAGAGCTTCGGCGGCCCGTCCCAGGCGGCGACGTGCGGCCAGTCCGAGCCCCACAGGCAGCGCTCCGGCGCGGCGTCGTTGAGCGCGCGGGCGAAGGGGATGGTGTCGGCGTAGGGCGCGCCCGCGACCGAGGTGCGGAACGCGCCCGACAGCTTCACGAAGGCGCCGTCGCGCACCAGCGCCACGAGGGTGGAGAAGCCTTCGTCCGAGAGGCCCGCCGAGGTCGGCATGTGGCCCATATGATCGACGACGAACGGCACCGGCAGCCGCGAGAGCCGCGCGGCGAGCGGCGGCAGGCTGCGCGCGTCGATCAGGAACTGCAGGTGCCAGCCCATCTCTCGGGCGAGCGCGCCGTAGGCCTCGACTTGATCGAAATCGATGCCGCCGCCGTAGAGCACGTTGAGGCGCAAGCCCACCACGCCCGCCGCCTTCATCGCCGCGAGGTCCCGCTCGGGCAGGCCGAGGGGGATCACGGCGACGCCGCGCAGGCGCGCGGGGTCGGTCGCCAGGGTCTCCAGCAGCAGCCGGTTGTCGGTGCCGTGGACGCTGACCTGGACCAGCACGCCGTGCGCCATGCCGGTGGCGTCGAGCATCGCGCGGTAGGCCGCCGCGGGCGCGGCCGGCGGGGTGTAGCTGCGGTTCTCCACGAACGGATAGGCCGGCGGCCGGCCGATGACGTGGGCGTGGGTGTCGACGGCGCCCGCCGGCACGGCGTAGCGCGTCGGCCCGGATGGGGTCGGATCGGGGGCGGGGCAATCGCGGATCGGGGTCATGGCGTCCTCTCGTCCGGGCTCGACGCGTCTTCCCGCCCCAGCAGAGGGGGCGGGGATGCAAGGGCTTCTTCGCCCCTTAACCGTCCACGTGCAGCACCTTGCCCCGCGTCTCCGGCAGGGCGAAGGCGGCCAGGAAGAACACGCCGTAGGCGCCGGCGGCGAAGACCGCGATCGCCGAGGCGAGGCCGATCGACTTGGAGAGCTCGCCCACGAGGTACGGGAACAGCGCGCCGAGGCCCCGGCCGAAATTGTAGCAGAAGCCCTGGCCCGATCCGCGAAGCCGTGTCGGGTAGAGCTCGGTGAGGAAGGCGCCCATCCCCGAGAAGTAGCCGGAGGCGAAGAAGCCCAGCGGAAAGCCCAGAACCCACAAAACCGCGTTCGAGAGCGGCAGCTGGGTGTAGGCGACGATGACGAGGATCGCGCCGACGGAGAAGATCAGGAACAGCGGGCGCCGCCCGAGCCGGTCGGCGAGCCAGGCACCGACGAGATAGCCGGCGAACGAGCCGACGATCAGCGCCGAGAGGTAGCCGGTGGAGGAGACGATCGACAGGCCGCGCTCGGTGGTGAGGTAGCGCGGCAGCCAGGTGGTGATGGCGTAGTAGCCGCCCTGGCAGCCGGCCGCGGCGAGCGAGGCGAGGATCGTCGTGCGCAGGAGCGGGCCGGCGAAGATCTCCCAGAGCTTGGGCTGCTCCCCGGCCGCGCGCGCCTTGGCGCGGGTCTCGGCGGCGACCTTCGGCTCCTCGACGTAGCGGCGGAGGTAGAACACCAGCAGCGCCGGGAACGCGCCGATCACGAACATCCAGCGCCATGCGCTCTCGGGCGGCAGATAGGAGAACAGCACCGCCTGCGACAGCACCGCCAGGCCCCAGCCGATCGCCCAGCCGGACTGGACCGAGCCGACCGCCCGGCCGCGATACTGCGCCCGGATGGTCTCGCCCATCAGCACCGCGCCGGCCGCCCACTCGCCGCCGAAGCCGAGGCCCAGCAGCGCGCGGGCGACGAGCAGTTGCTCGAAGTTCTGCACGAAGGCGCAGACCAGCGAGAAGAACGAGAACCACAGGATGGTGATCTGCAGCGTCAGCACACGGCCGATGCGGTCGGCGACGAACCCGGCGATCCACCCACCCAAAGCCGAGGCCAGCAGCGTGACGGTGGCGGCGAGCCCCGCCGTGCCGGGGTCGACCTTCCACAGGCTGATGATCGTGCCGATCACCAGCGGGTAGATCATGAAGTCCATGCCGTCGAGCGCCCAGCCGGCGGCGCAGGCCCAGAAGGTGCGCCGCTCGGTGAGGTTCATGCTCCGGTAGAACGCCCCGAGGCTCGCATCCTCGATCGGCACCACGTCGAGGGGTTTGGAGGTTCCCGGTCCCGAAGCCGCCGCCATGATTTCGTCCCCGCGCCCCTGATGCGCGATCCTGGCGTGGATCGGGACGCGCGGACAAGGGCGGGGACGGCGCCGGGCGGGGACAAGGGCGGTGTTTGTCGCCCGCGGCTGTTCAGGCGGCGGCGCCGACGTCGAACTCGACATGGATGCGATCGTGGGGGAACGTCACGCTGGCCTCCGACCGATCGACGATTCCGGCATCCGAGAGCGTCACGACGTCCCGATGCACGGCCTGGACGTCGCGGCCGACGCGGCGGGCGACTTCGCGGATGGCGAGCGGCCCCTGGCCCGCCATCGCCTTGACGATCGCCAAACGGGCAGGCGCCAGGACGCGATGCATCTCGTCGTAGCTGGCAAAGTAGATCGCCGGCGCGGCTGCGGAGGCACGCCCCGCCGCGGCTCCAGCGGCCGCCTCGAGAAACCGGGTCCTCGCATCCGCCATGGAGCCGATGCCGACCGTCAGGGTGCTCATGTCGATATCCTCCGCGAGCCGACCGTAGCTGCACGGACGAGCCATGGGGAGGCGGCTCCGTCACCATCGACGGAGGCCGCGCTTGGGCCTTCATCTTACCCATGCCCCTTCATCCTGAGGTGCCCCTTGCCCTGGCAAGGGGCCTCGAAGGAGGCCTCCAGAACGCGCTGCGATCCCTGGAGGTCTCCTTCGAGGCTTCCGCTTCGCGGAAGCACCTCAGGACGAGGCGGTGGACGGGAGGACGGGGCTCAAGCCGGCGGGCGGCCGCCGACCAACGTCGGCTCCGGCGTGGTGCGCTCGGGAAACAGCGCCTGCAGGTCGCGCAGCTTCGGGGCGTCGTTGGCGGCGATGTAGGGGTGGTTCGGGTGGCTCGCCATGAAGTCCTGGTGGTAGCCCTCCGCCGGATAGAAGGTCGCGCCGGGCTCGATCCGGGTGGCGATCGGCTTTGCGTAGGCGTGGACGGCGTCGAGCTGCGCGATGTAGGCCTTGGCCACCGCCGCCTGCTCCGCGTCGGCGGGGAAGATCGCCGAGCGGTATTGCGGGCCGGAATCGGGACCCTGGCGGTTCACCTGCGTCGGGTCGAGGGCCACCGAGAAGAAGATCCGTAGCAGTTCGTCGTAGCGGATCACCGCCGGATCGTAGGTGACGCGCACCGCCTCCGCATGGCCGGTGCCGCCTGTGCTGACCGCGCTGTAGCGGGCGTCCGCCGCGTCGCCGCCGGCATAGCCCGACACCGCTTGGCGCACGCCGCGCACGTGCTGGAACACCCCCTGCACGCCCCAGAAGCAGCCGCCGGCGAGCGTCGCGGTGCGCAGGCCTATCTCCTTGGCGGTCACGGCCGCTTCGGGCAGGCGGCGGCCGGGCTCCTCCGCGTGGGCGAGGCCGCGCAGCGAGAACGCGCCGGCCATCAGGGCGAGGCCCGCGACCGTTGCGAGTGCGACGCCGCTCCGGCCGGACCGTTCGGGTTTCAGGGACATGGCGGTCTCCGTCGGGATCGGGTGATGCGGCGCGGTGATCGCGCGCCCATCCGGTCTTTTCGCCGGCGACGGGCGCGCGGTTACGCGGTTCCGCCGAGGGCGAACAACGGCGAAAATCGCCGGCCTCATGGCGGTCGCGCGCCGCGTAACCGGTGGCGAAACCCGGTCGAAGGGGCTGCATCGGGACGACGGTGTCCCGTCCTCAAGGATGTCCGATCATGCGCCATCGCCTCGCCGCCACCGCCTCCCTGCTGCTCGCCGCCTTCGCTCTGTCGGCACCGGTCCACGCCGCCGAATCGATGTCGAAGGACGCGATGATGAAGAAGGACTCCATGGCCAAGGATTCGATGCACAAGGATTCGATGGCCAAGGAGTCCGGGCACAAGGACTCCATGCACAAGGACGCGATGAGCAAGGACGCGATGAAGGCCGACCCGATGAAGAAGTAGGGTCCTGCGCCCGCGGCCGGCGCCGGCCGGCCGCGGATCGAGCAGCGGCGCGGGCGCCGTCCGCCTCCGATCGGAACAAATCGCCGTGGGTCCTCCGGATTCGCCGGGTCCGGCCCCTTGAACGGGCATGCGGATGCGGGCAGCGTCTGCGCGATCTTCGATCCGAGGGCACCCCGCGTGAGCCAAGCCGTCCCCCTCGCGGAGAAAGACGGCCTTCCGGTCGCCCCCGTCGCGCGAAAGCCCGGGGCCGTGCGGCACGCGGCCGGCCCGGCGCTGACGTTGGGGGCCCTCGGCGTCGTCTACGGCGACATCGGCACCAGCCCGCTCTACGCCTTCAAGGAGGCGGTGAAGGCCGGCATCTCCGGCGGGGCGCCCGTCGCGGCGGCGGCCACCGGCGCGGTCTCGCTGATCCTGTGGTCGCTGATCCTGATCGTCTCGCTGAAATACGCGGTGCTGATCCTGCGCGCCGACAACCGCGGCGAGGGCGGCATCGTCGCGATGCTGGCGCTGCTCGGCGCCCGCCACGCCAAGGCCGGCACCTGGCAGGCGCTGCTGCTCGTCGTCGGGCTGATCGGCGCGGCCTTGCTCTACGGCGACGGCGCGATCACCCCGGCGATCTCGGTGCTGTCGGCGATCGAGGGGCTGAAGGTCGACGCGCCGGTGCTGACGCCCTTCGTCGTGCCGCTGACGATCCTGATCCTGATCGGCCTGTTCCTGGTGCAGCGGAAGGGCGTGACGGTGATCGGCCGGGTGTTCGGCCCTGTGATGCTGGTGTGGTTCACGGTGCTGGTGCTGCTGGCGGTCCCCGCGATCTGGCAGGTGCCGCAGATCCTGGCGGCGGCCAACCCCTGGCGGGCGGTGGACTTCCTGTTCCATGCCGGCTGGCACGTGTCGTTCCTGATGCTCGGCGCGGCCTTCCTCGCGGTCACCGGCGGCGAGGCGATGTATGCCGACCTCGGGCATTTCGGCGCCCCGGCGATCCGCACCGCCTGGTTCGGCCTCGTGCTCCCGGCGCTGCTGATCCACTATTGCGGGCAGGGCGCGCTGCTCATCGCCGAGCCGGACGCCATCGAGAACCCGTTCTACCGGCTCGCGCCGGACTGGGCGCACTATCCCCTCGTGGCGCTGGCCACCATGGCCACGGTCATCGCCTCGCAGGCGGTGATCTCGGGCGTGTATTCGCTGACGCAGCAGGCGATCCAGCTCGGCTTCATGCCGACGATGCGGGTGGTCCACACCGACCGGGACGAGCGCGGGCAGATCTACGTGCCGGCGGTGAACTGGCTGCTCGCGCTGGCCACCCTCGTGGCCGTCGTCGTGTTCGGCTCCTCCGATGCGCTGGCCGGCGCCTACGGCATCGCCGTCTCGGCGCTGATGGGCATCACCACGCTGCTCGCTGCGCTGATCGCCCTGCGCTGGGGCTACAGCCTGGCCGCGGTGCTCGCGGTCAACGGCTTCTTCCTGGCCATCGACCTCGTGTTCCTGGCGGCCAACAGCACGAAGCTGCTCGAGGGCGGCTGGTTCCCGCTGGTTCTCGCCTTCACGGTGGCCTTCCTGATGCTGACCTGGATGAAGGGCAACCGGGTGCTGGAGGCGGTGCGCGAGCCTCTGCGCCAGAAGGAGTCCGCGTTCCTCGCCCGCCTCGCCTCGCATCCTCCGGTGACGCTGCCCGGCACCGCCGCCTTCCTGTCGGCGGCGAGCGAGGGCATCCCGATGGCGCTCGGGCGCCTGGTGGAGCGCAGTCGCTGCCTGCACGAGCGCATCCTCCTCATCACCGTGATCTACGAGGAGGAGCCGATCGTGCCGGCCACGCAGCGTGCGCAGGTGACCCTGGTGGCCTCGGGCATCCGCAAGGCGATCTCGCAATACACCCCCGGCATGGAGCGCGTGGTGCTGCATTACGGCTTCATGCAGACGGCCTCGATCCCGGAAGGGCTGCAATGCGCGGTGGCCAGCGGACTGCTGCCGGCGGAGTTCATCGAGGACATCACCTACTTCGTCGGCCACGAGGCGATCATCCCCTCGCCCACCAACCCCGGCATGTACAGCTGGCGCGAGGGCCTCTACGCCTTCATGAAGCGCAACGCCGAGCGAACCGGCGCGCATTTCGGGCTGCCGACGCGACAGGTGGTCGAGGTGGGGACCGAGATCGAGATTTGAGGGGCGGGACCGCGCGGGAAGCGCCGACCGGCTCCCTCTCCCAGGGGGAGAGGGTTGGGGTGAGGGGCGTGACCTAACCGGAAAGCTCACGCCCCTCATCCTGTCCTTCTCCCCCTGGGAGAAGGAACCCGCGCCCGATCCGGAATCGCCTCAATCCACCGCGAGCCGATAGCCCACGCCGCGCACGGTCTGCAGGAAGGTCGGGTTGGCCGGGTCGACCTCGGTCTTGCGGCGCAGGCGGTTGATCTGCACGTCGATGGTGCGCTCGGCGGCCAGCCCCCCGGCGCCGGCCAGCGCCTCGCGCTCGACGTTGGCGCCGTGCGCGCCGGCCAGGATCGTCAGGATCTCGCGCTCGCGCTCGGTGATGCGGATCATCTCGTCCTCGCGCCTCAGCTCGCCGCGCTCGATCCGGTAGGAGAACGGCCCGAACGTCACCACGTCGCCGGTGCCGGTGTCGCGGCGGGGGCCGGACGCCCGGTTGATGATGTTGGTGAGCCGGAGCGTCAGCTCCCGCGGCTCGAACGGTTTCGGCAGGTAGTCGTCGGCGCCGATCTCCAGCCCCATCACCCGGTCGTTCGGGTTGGAGCGGGCGGTGAGCATCAGGATCGGAACGCGCGAGGTCTCGCGCACGCTGCGGGCGTAGGCGAAGCCGTCCTCGCCCGGCATCATCACGTCGAGCACCATCGCGTCGAAGACCAGGCTCTGGGCCTTGGCCCGCGCCTCCGCGGCGCTGGCGGCGGCGGTGACCCGGAACCCCTGCTCGGCGAGGTAGCGGGCGAGCAGCTCGCGCAGGCGCCGGTCGTCGTCGACCACGAGGACGTGCGGCGCGCCGTCGGAGAGCTCGGTGCGGGCGTGGGCGGCCATCAGGCGGCCCCGCCGCCGCGACGCGCCATCAGGCGGCGGACGACCGCGCGCTCGTCGGGTTCGATCATCGCCATCAGGAAGCTCTCGGGGGCGGCGGCGTCCTCGGGCGAGGCCAGCGCCCGCGCCAGGCGCCGCGCCTGCACGCGGGTGAGGTCGGCGGCCAGGCGCTGGCCGCTCTCGGTGCAGGTGAGCAGACGCTGGCGCCGGTCGCTCGTGCCCGGGCGCTGGGCGACGTAGCCCTGGCCGATCAGGTCCTTCAGCACCCGGTTCAGGCTCTGCTTGGTGATGCGCAGGATGTCGAGCAGCTCGGCGATGGTCAGGCCGGGATAGCGATCGACGAAGTGCAGCACCCGGTGGTGCGCCCGGCCGAAGCCGTACTCGGCCAGGATCCGGTCCGGGTCTCCGACGAAGTCGCGATAGGCGAAGAACAGCAGCTCGATCAGGTCGTCGCTGCTGCAGGCGGCCGGCGCAGCGGCGGCGTCGTGCTCGCGGGCGGCCGGCGCGCCGGATTCGTCGCGTTCGCGGAGGGCGGGGGATGTCACGTGCGGCCCGTGTCCCGTTGCGGCGCGAAGGGCAGGAAGGACGGTCGGCGTCGGAGGGGGCGACGCCGAAGCGATATACGTCAGTGTCGTTGACATATTCCAGGCCGGTTGATACCCGTCAACCCCGCTCGAGCCGCCGTGGTGCGGCCCGCCGACATCGTCCCCGCCGAAGTGCCCGTGCCTACGGGCCGCGACGATTTCCAGGAAGACCCCCCATGTCCGTGATCCCGTTCGACGAGCGCGAGGGCACCATCTGGTTCGACGGCGCCATGGTGCCGTGGCGGGACGCCAAGATCCACGTGCTGAGCCACGGCCTGCATTACGGCTCGTCGGTGTTCGAGGGCGAGCGCGCCTACGGCGGCGTGATCTTCAAGAGCCTCGCCCACGCCGAGCGCCTGCGCCGCTCCGCCGAGCTGCTCGACTTCGCCGTGCCCTATTCCGCCGCCGAGATCGTCGCGGCCAAGGAGGCTGTGCTGAAGGTCAGCGGCCTCCAGGACGCCTACCTCCGCCCGGTCGCGTGGCGCGGCTCGGAGATGATGGGCGTCTCGGCGCAGGGCAACACCATCCACCTGGCGATCGCCGCCTGGGAATGGCCGAGCTACTTCGACGCCGCCACCAAGATGAAGGGCATCCGCCTCGACATCGCCGACTACCGCCGGCCCGATCCCCGCACCGCCCCCTGCGCCTCGAAGGCGGCGGGCCTGTACATGATCTGCACGATCTCCAAGCACCGGGCCGAGAACAAGGGCTACGCCGACGCGCTGATGCTCGACTTCGAGGACAACGTCGCCGAGTGCACCGGCGCCAACGTGTTCTTCATCCGCGACGGGGCGATCCACACCCCCACCGCCGACCGCTTCCTCAACGGCATCACCCGTCAGACGGTGATGGATCTGGCCCGCCGCCGCGGCATCGCGGTGACCGAGCGCCGCATCCGTCCCGAGGAGATGGCCGATTTTTCGGAGTGCTTCATCACCGGCTCGGCCGCGGAGGTCACGCCGGTGGCCGAGATCGGTCCCTACCGCTTCGTGCCCGGCGCCATCACCCAGACGCTGATGGACGATTACCTCGCCGAGGTGCAGCCTCAAGCCCGAGCAGCTTGAGCGGGGAAGAAGCTCGAGCGGCCCGAGGGGAAGAAACGCGCGAGCGGCTTGAGTGGGAAGGCACGGCGGTCCGATGGGGCCGCCGTTTTCGTCTCGTCCCACCCGCGCTTCATCCCTCGTGCCGGTGAGGCGCGGGTTCCCTCTTCCGTTCGGGAGAGGGGTCCGCGCCAGCGCCTCCACCGATCCGTCCGGGGCCATTTGCGGAAGACGTGTGAACACGACAGCTCGCACGGCGTTCGGGTTGTTTCGTGAGGCGACCGCGATGATGCGCGGCATGGGGCCCGGCCGACCAAATGCGCCCGCTCGACACGCCTTCGCGCGGAAAGCTGCGGGCCGGACATCCTATCCCCAGGCGGTTCCCGCCAGCGAGGAACCGTGGCGGTCCGGGCTGCGTTCTAACGGAACATTCCAAGAACGCATGAGTGCCCGATGACCAAGGCCGCCGCCAAGTCCGATGCGAAGTCCAGCCCCAAGGCTGACACCCAGTCTGCCTCGAACGAGAACCCCAAGACCGACCCGAAAGACGTGTCGAACCAGATCAAGGATCCCGATCAGTGGACCACCGGCGGCGAGCCGATGACCGGCGCGCAGGCCTCCTACCTCAAGACCCTGTCCGAGGAGACCAAGGAGCCCGAGGCGTTCGATCCCGACCTCGACAAGGCCGAGGCCTCCAAGCGCATCGACGCCCTGCGCAAGGAAGCCGGCCACGGCTGAGCGGGCAGGGACGCCTGACGACGCGGTGCGGCGCTTGGCGGATATCCAAGAGCATCCCCTCACTCCAACCCTCTCCCGTACGGGAGAGGGAGCCTCGTGGTGCTTCGCGCGACGCGTCCGGTGATGGGGGGAGCCGACCTGGAGGAACCTGACGGAATGGTGAGAGAGCGGAACCCGCAGGGCGTTCGGGGACGCTCCGCGCTCGGCGGCATTCGCCGTTTATTCCTAAAATCTTATCTTGCTCAGGCCGGTTGCCGGCGATGGGTTTAAAACATCGGCAAGGTGGCGTGCGTTAGGATCGTGTCAGGCCGGTTCGGCGAAGGAAAGCGATCATCGATGTCGGGGCCGGTCGTCGAAATGCGGGAGAGGGCCGAGGCCGCCTCTCCGATACGCCGCTTCGCCGCCGACGTGCGCGGTGCGACGAGCATCGAGTACGCCCTGATCGCCGGATTCGTCTTCCTGGTCGCGGTCGGCAGCATCCGCCTCTACGCCTCCAGGGTCGGCCAAGTCTACGCGACCATCGGCAACACCATCAGCCAGAACTGAGCCTCTCCGGGACGCGAAAACGCTCTCGGCCACCGTGTACGCGCATTGCCTTCACGCGAGCCGGCAGCCATCGCGCTCGACCATGTTCTCATGCCGCCTTCACCGCGCGCCCGGCGGCCCCTTGCGCGGCCTGTGCGAGGCGTCCGGGGATTCGGGCGCGTGCCGGGCTTTGAGGTCGGCGCCGGCTTTCGTTGCGCCCGCCTTGGCCGGATCGGCCTCGGTCCAGAACGCCTCGAACAGACCCTGCATCGCCCGCACGTTCTGCTCCTGGACCTCGGCGCCGGTCTTCAGCATCTGCTCGAACATGCCGGGCGTCGCGTCGGCCTCCGGCTTCGGCGCGGCCCGGGCAGCCTGCGGCTTTGCCGGCTGAGGTCTGGCCGGCTGCGGTTTGGTCGCCTCCTGGGCGGGCACGAAGGCCTTCATCATCTCGGCCCAGCCCGGTGCGACCGCAAAGGGCGAGGGCGCCGGGGCGGGCGCCGCCTTGGCCTCCGGAGCCTGCTGGTTCAGCAGCATGTGGACGATGCTCGCCACCACCGCGCCGGCCATCATCGGCAGCATCTGGCGCAGCACCTGCGAGCCGACGCCGCTCGCCGACGAGGCCTGCTGCAGGATCGCCTGGGTCAGGGCGGGCGAGCCGAACATCTGCCCGAGCATGCTTTCGGCCGGGCTCGCGGCGGGCCGTGCACCGCCCATCCCGAACATCTGCGACAGGCCGGTCGGGTCGGGCATGGCGCTGCGCTGCAGCCCCAGCGCGAAGGCCGGCATCAGGGCCTCCATGGCCCTGCGCGTCTGCTCGGGGGTGAGGCCGAACTGCTGCGCGACATTCTGCATCCCGGCGCCGTTTTGGGCCTGAAGCATGTCGAGCGGGTTGAACATCGCGCACGGCCTTGGTCTGTTCGTCACGCGACATCCCACTTCGGGCCGCGCGGACGAAGTCTAGACCCTTATCGACGCCGCTGACCAGTTGCCGGCGCGGGGTCCGGTCGCGGGGCGGGACGATCGGGCCGCGCATCCACCGCGGATCGCGTGAAAACTAGACCAGCGCGCCGCCCTGCGCGGGCCCCGCGGCCATCGCCGCCTCGGGATCGGGCGCGCGCACGGGCGCGACGGCGTCGCGCTCGAGCAGCGTCACGGTGCGGACGGCCATGAGGATGCCGGCCACGCCGAAGGCGAGGGAGCCGATTCCGACGCCGGCGAGGACGCCGCGCGGGCCGTACAACGCGGCGCCCGCGAGCGCCGGCGGCATCGTGCCCAGGGTCGCCCGGCCCCAGTTGAGCAGGGTCGAGCGGAACGGGAAGCCGAGGTTGTTGAACGAGGCGTTGGCGAGGAACAGCAGCCCGTTGAAGAACCACACCCCGCCGCTGACGAAGCAGAAGAACCCGAACAGGTCGGCGGCCACCCCGTCGAGTTCGAACAGCCGCATCAGCGGGCCGCGGGCGAGCACCAGGGCCGCCCAGACGATCGCGCTGTAGAGAAACGTGACCAGCGCCCCGTCGCGAAGCACGCCGCGCATCCGGTCGAAGCGGCCGGCGCCCCAGTTCTGTCCGAGGATCGGCCCGATCGAGCCCGACAGCGCGAACAGCCCGCCGAAAGCAACCGGCGTCAGGCGGTCGATCACCACGTTGGCCGCCACCGCCACCGCGCCGTATCGGGCGAGCACGTGGGCGAGGAAGGCGCTGGCCACCGAGGGCGCGAGGTTGGTGAGCACCGCCGGCAAGGCGATCTTGAACACCAGCGACGCGTCGGCGAGCGTCTCGGCGAGGCGCGGGGCGGCGAGCATCCGGTGCTGCCGCACCCCGTGCCAGCCGACCAGCGCGAAGGTGGCGCGCGCCACGCAGGTGGTGATCGCCGCCCCGTCGACCCCGAGCCCGGCCCCGAAGATCAGCAGCGGATCGAGGCCCACCGTCACCAGTGCGCCGCCCAGCGTCACGAACATCGCCTGGCGCGCCGCGCCCACCGCCCGCAGCAGGCCCGAGAACATCATGCCGGGGCCCATCAGCACGTTGGAGGGCAGGGCGATCCAGAGGAAGCGCTCGGCCACCCGCAGCGTCTCGCCCTCCGCCCCGATCGCCCGCAGCAGTGGGTCCGAGAGCGGCAGCAGGAGCGCGACGAGGAGGGCGGAAGCCGCGATCCCGAGCAGCGTCGCCGAGGTCGCGATCCGCCGCGCGCCCGCGCCGTCGCCAGCGCCGATCGCGCGGCTGACCAGCGCGCCGGCGGCGATCATCAGCCCGATGTTGATCGCGATGGCGAAGAACTGGACGATCGCGGCGAAGCCCACCGCGGCGGTGAGGTTGGTGTCGCCGAGCTTCGACACGTAGAGCAGCGATAACAGGTCGACGACGAACACCGCCATCAGCCCGATCGAGCCGGTCGCGCTCATCACCACCACGTGGCGCAAGATCGAGCCGGTGACGAAGCGCCCGGATTCGGGTGCCGGCGGGCCCGCTTCCCCCGTGGAGGGGGGAGGGACCAGGGTCTCACCGCTCACCGTTCTGAACCTCCATCGCCGGGGTCCGGAGCGCGCGTTCGGCCTGAGCCTCCGCCTCCGCGCGGGCGTCGGCCTCGGCCTGCGCCTCGGCTTCGGCCTCGCGCTCGGCCCGGGCCTCGGCGGTCTCCGTCGGCGGGCGGTCGAGCATGCGGCCGGCGGCTTCGCGGCGGTCGTTGCCGATGATGTCGCGGGTCTCGGCGCTGAGCGCGCGGGCGGGGCGCTGCGGGGCGGTGAGCGGCTCGGGCTTCATCTCGGCCACCCCGATGCCGCGCATCCAGCCGCCGCCCTCGGGCAACGCGCCGGCCTGCTGCAGCACGAGGCGGGCGACGTCGCGCTTGCGGACGTCCTCGACCCGCGCCGCGGCGTCGGCGGAGGACAGCCCGAGGCCCTCCAGGGTGGCGCGGCCGAAGGCGAGGGCGGATTCGGCGGTCTCGCGGACGACGTAGTCCACGTCGCGGTTCATCAGCTCCACGGCGTGCATCCGGTCGTAGGCGCGGACGTAGGTGCGCACCGACTCGAACTCCTCGTGGACGATGTCGACGATCTTCAGGCTCGCCTCCGCGTCGTCGAGGCACAGGCAGACGAGGTCGACCCGGCCGATGCCGGCGGCGCGCAGCACGTCGAGGCGCGTGCCGTCGCCGTAGTAGATCCGGAAGCCGAAGCGCGAGGCCGAACGGATCTGCTCCACGTCCTTGTCGATCACGGTCACGCCGACGCCCTCGGCGAGCAGAACCTGCGTCAGGATCTGCCCGAACCGGCCGAAGCCGATCACCAGCACGCGCGCCTCCGCGCTCTCGACCACGTCCGTCGCCGGCAGCGCCTCGCCGCCGCGGCGGGCGCGGACGACGTCGAGGGCCTTGTCGAGGCCCTTGGCCGCCACCGGGCCGATCAGCATCGTGAGCGCGGCCAGCGCCACCGCGAAGCGCGTCGCGGTGGCGTCGGTGAGCCCCAGGGAGCCCGCGAGCGGCAGCAGCACGAAGGCGAACTCGCCGGCCGGCGCCAGGATCGCGGCGCCGCGCACCGCGTCGAGCCAGGTCGAGCCGAACAGGCGGAACAGCCCGGCCACGAGGGCGACCTTGACCAGGATCGCGGCCAGCGTCGCCCCGAACAGGAGCGGCCAGACCGCGCGCACCAGCTCCCCGTCGATCGACATGCCGACGCTCATGAAGAACAGGCCGAGCAGCATGCCGCGGAACGGCTCGATGTCGGCCTCGAGCTGGTGGCGGAAGTTCGATTCCGAGAGCAGGATGCCGGCCAGGAACGCGCCCATCGCCATCGACAGGCCGACCTCCTGCATCAGCAGCGCGGTGCCGAGCACCACCAGGAGTGCAGCCGCCGTCATCACCTCGCGGGCGCCGCTCGCGGCGAGCAGGCGGAAGAACCGGTTCAGGCCGTAGCGGCCGACGAGCACGACGGCGACGATCGCCGCCAGCGCCTTGCCCGTGGAGAGTGCGGCGTCCCCGAGCCAGGGCGCGCCGCTGCCGCCGCCGGCGGACGCCAGCAGCGGCATCACCGCGAGGATGCCGACGACCGCGATGTCCTGGAACAGCAGCACCGCGAAGGCGCGGCTGCCGTAGGCGGTGCCGAGGTCGCCGCGCTCCTCCAGCAGCTGCAGCGCCACCGCGGTGGCCGAGAGCGCGAGCGTGATGCCGATGATCCCGCTGGCGCTGGGCGCCGCGCCGAACAGCACGCCGAGGCCCCCGAGCACGATCGCGCAGACGACGAGCTGCGCCGTGCCGAGCCCGAAGATGTCGCGGCGCATCGAGACGAGCTGCGACAGATGCAGCTCCAGCCCGACGATGAACAGCAGCAGCACCACGCCGATCTCGGCGACGCTCGCCGCCGTCTCCGGCTCGGCGATCAGCGACAGGCCGGACGGGCCGATCAGAACGCCGGCCACGAGGTAGCCGAGCACCGCGCTCTGCCCCAGCAGCCGGAAGATCGGCACGCCGATCACCGCCGCCGACAGGAACGTCAGCACCGGCGGCAGGAAGCTCGCATGTTCGGCCGGGCTCGCCATGAAGTGCCTGATCGCGAGGACGGGAGGTCTTGGGTGGGAGGTCTTGGACTAGACGTCCTGCCCTTACCGCGGTCGGCGCGGAGGCGCGAGGGCTTTGCGCGTGCCGTTCGTCACCCGGCCGGCCCACGGCGCGGCGTTGCGGGGGCGACGGCGCGACCTTAGAGGCGGGCGCTGCGCGGAATCCCGTCCCTGCGGCGCAGCTGCAGTTTGCGGTTGAACTTTTGTATTCGTTAACGCTGCGCCCCTAGACCTGAGGAGGGCAATGTTCGGGGGAGCATGATCCGCTGAAGACAATATTCCCGGAGTCCGTCGTGTCGCTGAAAATCCTCTCGATCCGTGCCAAGCTCGTCGCCGCCTTCGCGACGTTGACCGCGTTCCTGCTCGGGCTCGGCATGCTCGGCCTCGTCGGCGTCTCGAGCGTCAACGGGCTGCTGGTGGACGTGCAGACGAACTGGCTGCCGAGCGTGCGGGATGCCGGCGTCGTCGACGCCCTGACCGGCCGCTACACCACCAGCCTGCTGCGCCACATGCTGACGACCGAGCCGAAGGCGCTGGCCGCGATCGATGCCGACATCGCCCAGCGCAACCAGACGATCGACGCGGCGATCGCGACCTACGCGCGCAACATCACCTCCCCCGAGGAGCGGGCGCTTTACGAGGCCTTCGTGCGGGACTGGCGCGCCTTCACGGCGACCGAGGCCCCGATCCTCGCCCACTCGCGCGCCGGCGAGAAGGCCGAGGCGCTGGCGGTGTACCAGTCGAAGGGGATCGAGACCCGCCGCAAGGCCTCGATCACGCTGGAGAAGATCATCGCGCTCAACGCCGAGGGCGCGGCGCGGGCGGAGGCCGCCGCCGTGGTCTCCGTCGAGCGCACCCGGTTCTGGATCGTGGCCGCCCTCGGGGCGGCTCTGGCCCTCGCGGTCGCGATGGCGGTGCTGCTGACCGTCGGCGTCGGGCGCGGGATCGACCGCGTCGTGCGGCCGATGCAGGCCCTGGCCGAGGGCGACCTCGGCGTGGCGATCCCGCTCCAGGGCACCCGCACCGAGATGGGTCGCGTCGCCGACGCGGTGCAGGTGTTCAAGGACGCGCTGCTGCGGATGCGCGCGCTGGAGGCCGACACCGCCCTGGCGCGGGCCGGCGCCGAGGCGCAGCGCAAGGACGCGATGCGCCAGATGGCCGACACCTTCGAGCGCTCGGTGGGCGGCATCGTCGCCACCGTGACCGCGGCGGCGACCGAGCTGCAGGCGACGGCGCAGAGCATGACCGCGACCGCGACGCAGACGGCCTCGCAATCGACGACGGTGGCGATGGCCGCCGAGGAGGCGGCCTCCAACGTCAACACCGTGGCGGCCGCCGCCGAGGAGCTCGGCGCGTCGGTGCTGGAGATCGGGCGGCAGGTCGGCGGCTCGTCGGCGCTGGCGCAGGGTGCCGTGGCCGAGGCCGCGCAGACGGCGGCCGTGGTGCAGGAGCTGAGCGAGGCGGCGTCCCGGATCGGCGACGTGGTGGCGATGATCTCGTCGATCGCCGGCCAGACCAACCTGCTGGCCCTGAACGCCACGATCGAGGCGGCGCGCGCGGGCGAAGCCGGCCGCGGCTTCGCGGTGGTGGCCACGGAGGTGAAGGAACTCGCCGCGCAGACGGCGCGGGCCACCGACGAGATCGGCGGCCAGATCGGGCGGATGCAGGCCTCGACCCGTCAGGCGGTCGCGGCGATCGACGCCATCGCCGGCCGGATCCGCGAGATCTCCGGGGTTTCGGCCTCGATCGCTGCGGCGGTGGAGGAGCAGGGCGCGGCGACGCAGGAGATCGTGCGCAACGTCAGCGAGGCGGCGTCCGGGACGGGGGCGGTGACGGCCAACGTCGGCGGACTCGCGGCGGCGGCCGACGAGACCGGCGCGGCGGCCTCCCAGGTGCTGATCTCGGCCACCGAGCTGTCGCGCCAGTCCGAGCACCTCGACGCCGAGATGGGCCGCATGCTCGCCTCGCTGCGGGCCGCCTGAGACGAGGGCATAGGGAGCCCGAACGGCGCCGGGCGCGCCTCGAATTCCGGGATTCGGGACGCGCGGATACGAAAGCGGGACGGAGGGCCAAGTCCTCCCCCGGGCGGGACCCGCGATCGGCCGCTATCAGGACGGTGCGGCCTGAGCTCGCACCCGGGTCGTCGGGGCGCGCGGGCCGGACACGTTCGATCGAGCTCCCGGACTTGGACCATGTCGACCGCGACCCTGCCCCCCGCTGCCCCCGCGCCCGGTTCCGCCGCGCCTTTGCCCGGATCGGCCCCGGGACTCGGCTTGCCGCGGGAGATCCCGCCGGAACTCGACCGCTGGAACTGGGGCGCCTTCCTGCTCAACTGGATCTGGGGCCTGGGCAACAACACCTTCCTGGCGCTCCTGGTGTTCGCGCCGTTCGTCGGCTTCGTGATGCCGTTCGTGCTCGGCGCGAAGGGCAGCGCCTGGGCGTGGCGGAACGGGCGCTGGACCAGCGTCGAGCATTTCCAGCGGGTCCAGCGGACATGGGCGATCTGGGGCGTCGTGGCGATGGTCGGCTCGCTCGCCCTGTTCGGCCTCCTGATCCTGGGCGTCGTCCTCGGCGTCAGCACCCTGCTGAACGAGTCCGAGCCCTACAAGCTCGCGGTAGTGCGGCTGCAGGCCAGCCCGCAGGCGATCGAGCGCCTGGGCGCCCCGATCACCGCCGGCAGCGCGGGCGGCTCGATCAAGACCGACGACGGCAAGGGCGACGGCAGCGCCGACCTGACTTTCACCGCCACCGGGCCGAAGGGAGACGGCAAGGTGTTCGTGAAGGCCGTGCGCGACGCCGACATGTGGCGGCTCACGGGCCTGCGCCTGACGCCCGCCGGCCAGGAGCAGGCCCTCGACCTTGCCCGCCCCGAGGCGAACGTGGTCGACCTGCGCTTGAAAACCTCGAACGCCGGCGAGGCCAAGACTACCTTCAAGGCGGGCGAGGAGGCGGTGCTGCTCCAGTTCACCCCGTCCGGCGTGCCGGCCGGCACCACCCTGGTCGCGGACTGGACCAAGCTGAAGGCGGCGGGCGGCGAGGCGGACGACACGTTCTACCAGAGCAAGGTCGTCCTCGACGACGTCGCGAAGAACTTGATCAGCTTCACCGTCACCTTCAAGGACGGCTGGCAGGCCGGCCGATACCGGGTCACCGTTTCCGGCGACGGCATCCCGCCGAAGTCGGCGACCTTCACCGTCGCCCCCTGACGGATCGCGGGGCGCACCGGTGGCGCCTTCTCTCAGGGGCTGCCAGCTTCACGCATCGTGCAGACGAGGACACCACCTCTTCCCTCCCCCACTGCCGGGGAAGGGAAGAGGTGACGTCGGCGGCTCCTGCTAGCGCTCACCTCCGCCCGAAAAACCCGCGCAGACGAACCGTCGCCCGCGGGGGTCACCCGCGCCGGCAAACGTGCTACACGGTTCGACCACGCGGTGGGTTTGCCGCGGCCGCCCGGTTGACAGGGCGGGTCTCCCCTCGCCACATCCCGGATCATGAGCGCCATCACGAATCTCGACACCGCCTCAGACGGGGCCACCGCAACGGTCAAGCCGCCGCTGGAGATCCTGCTCGCGGCCCCCCGCGGCTTCTGCGCCGGCGTGGTGCGGGCGATCGACGTGGTCGAGCGCGCGCTCGCGATCTACGGGCCGCCGGTCTACGTCCGCCACGAGATCGTGCACAACAAGTACGTGGTCGAGAGCCTGAAGCGCAAAGGCGCGGTGTTCGTGCGCGAGCTCGACGAGGTCCCCGACGGCGAGGCGCCGGTGATCTTTTCCGCGCACGGCGTCGCGAAGACCGTGCCGGCCAACGCCGACAACCGCGGCCTGATCACCATCGACGCCACCTGCCCGCTGGTGACCAAGGTCCACCGCGAGGCCGAGATCCACCACAAGCGCGGCCGCCACGTGCTCCTCGTCGGCCATTCCGGCCACCCGGAGGTCGTCGGCACCATGGGCCAGCTGCCCAAGGGCTCGATCACCCTGGTCGAGGACCTGGAGCAGATCGCGGCGCTGACCCCCGAGAATCCCAACAATCTCGCTTGGGTGACGCAGACCACGCTTTCGGTGGACGACACCCTCCACATCGTCGCGGCCTTGAAGCAAAAATTCCCGACCATCACCGGGCCGCACAAGGACGACATCTGCTACGCCACCACCAACCGCCAGGAGGCGGTAAAGCAGATCGCACCGCTGGTCGACGCGCTGATCGTCGTCGGCTCCTCGAACTCCTCGAACTCGCAGCGCCTGCGCGAGGTCGCCGAGCGCGTCGGCTGCCCGATCACCCGCCTCGTTCTCCGCGCCGAGGAGATCGACTGGCCGGCCTTCGAGGGCATCACCAAGCTCGGCCTCACCGCCGGCGCCTCGGCCCCCGAGGTGCTGGTGGAGGAGATCATCGACGCCTTCGCCGCCCGCTACACGGTGACGGTCGACACGGTGCAGACGGTGGTCGAGGACATGGTCTTCCCGCTGCCGCGCGAGCTTCGCAGCGAAGCCGCCGAGTAGGTTTTTGCGACTTTGGGTGGCGGGTGCGATCATCCGCCCGTCCCGCCGGCTCGAGCCGGCGGGACACATCGTCGTGTGCCGATTGACCTGAAGATCGTCAGAAAAGAAGCGCCGTGGCCGTCTACACCGAGGTATCCGACGCGGCTTTGACCGACTTCCTCGCCGACTACGAGATCGGCGGGCTGCTCTCCTACAAGGGCATCGCGGAAGGCGTCGAGAACACCAACTTCTTCCTGCACACCACCGGCGGCGCCTACATCCTCACCCTGTACGAGAAGCGGGTGCGGGCCGGCGACCTCCCGTTCTTCATCAACCTGATGGAGCACTTGGCGACCCGCGGGCTCGCCTGCCCGCAGCCGGTCCGAAACCGCGACGGCACGGCGCTCGGCACCCTCTGCGACCGCCCGGCGGCGATCGTCAGCTTCCTCGACGGGGTCTCGGTCAAGGCGCCGACCGCGCATCACTGCGCCGAGCTCGGCCAGGCGCTGGCGCGGCTCCACGCCGCCGGCGCCGACTTCGGCATGCGCCGCGACAACAGCCTTTCGGTCGGCGCCTGGCGCCCGCTCTTCGACCAGGCGGCGAGCCAGGCCGACGTGGTCTCGGCCGGCCTCGCCGCGCGCACCCGCGACGACCTCGCCTGGCTCGAGGCCGCGTGGCCCGCGAACCTGCCCGGCGGCGTGATCCATGCGGACCTGTTCACCGACAACGTGTTCTTCATCGGCGACGGGCTGTCGGGGCTGATCGACTTCTACTTCGCCTGCACGGATGCCTTCGCCTACGACCTCGCGATCTGCCTCAACGCCTGGTGCTTCTCCCCTGACGGCACCTACCACCGCGACATGGGCGCGGCGCTGATCGCCGGCTACGAGGCGGTGCGCCCGCTGGAGCCGGCGGAGGTCGAGGCCCTGCCGATCCTGTGCCGCGGTGCCGCGCTCCGCTTCATGCTGACCCGGCTGGTCGACTGGCTGAACGTGCCGCCGGGCGCCCTGGTCCAGCCGAAGGACCCGCGCGAGTACGATCGCCGCCTGACCTTCCACCGGCAGGCCCGGGATGCCGCCGCCTACGGGTGGACGCGATGAGCGAGGCGGCGACCGACGAGGCCCCCACCCGGGTGAAGATCTACACGGACGGGGCCTGCTCCGGGAATCCCGGCCCCGGCGGCTGGGGCGCGATCCTGATCTACGGCGACACGCGCCGCGAGATCTCGGGAGGCGAGGCGCACACCACCAACAACCGCATGGAGCTGCTCGCCGCGATCGAGGCGCTGGAAGCGCTCAAGCGGCCCTGCCGCGTCGACGTGTTCACCGACTCGCAGTACCTGCGCCAGGGCGTCACCACCTGGATCCACGGCTGGAAGGCGCGCGGCTGGCGAACCGCCGACAAGAAGCCGGTGAAGAACGAGGACCTGTGGCGCCGCATCGACGAGGCCCGCACCCGGCACGCGGTCGAGTGGCACTGGGTCAAGGGCCACTCCAGCGACCCGCTGAACAACCGCGTCGACGCCCTCGCGGTGGCCGCGATGGCGCCGTTCAAGACCAGGCGCTGAACGGCTCGCCGCCGCTCAGGCGAGGGGGCCGGGGATCGCGCGCTCGGCTTCGGCCAGCAGCCGCGTCTCGTGGCGGCGCACGAACAGCCACAGGGCCAGGCCGCCGAAGATCACCACGGCCAGCAGCGCCAGCCCGACGGGGCCGGCGATGGTCTCGATCGAGCGGCCGCAATAGTACGAGCCGAGGCCCATCGCGGTCGCCCAGGTGAGGCCGCCGAGCCCGTTGAACAGCATGAAGCGGCGGGCGTCGAGCCGGTTCACCCCGGCGAGCAGCGCCGCGTAGGCCCGCAGCATCGCGGTGAAGCGGCCGAAGAACACGATCTTCCCGCCATGCTCGCGGAACAGGTACTGCCCGAGCTTGAGTCGGCCGTGGTCGAGGGCGATCAGGCGGCCGTAGCGCAGCAGCAGCGGCATGCCCCAGCGCCGGCCGACCCAGTAGCCGAGGTTGTCGCCGATGATCGCGGCGGCCGCGGCGGCGGCGATGATCAGCGCGATGTTGAGGTTGCCGGTGGTGCCGGCGTAGACCGCCGAAGAGATCAGCACCGTCTCGCCCGGCATCGGCACGCCGGCGCTCTCAAGGGTGATGATGACGAAGATCGCGACGTAGCCGTAGGAGGCGATCAGGTCGGCGATCGGCAGTTCGTGCAGGAAGGACATGCGGCCCCTGAGGTTGGACGGGCCGCAATTCGCAACGGGAAGGTGGCCATTCGAGGGCGCGGGTCCGCCGCGCCCCCGTCCGACCGAACCCTTGGGTTCAGATCACCTTGAGCAGCGCTTCAGCGCTCGAGGTGTCGGCCTTCGAGGGCGATTCCTCGACGTTGAGCACGCGCACCACGCCGTCTTCGACCAGCATCGCGTAGCGCTTGGAGCGGAGGCCGAGGCCGAAGCCGCTGCCGTCCATCTCGAGGCCGAGGCCCTTGGCGAAGTCGCCGTTTCCGTCGGCCAGGAACTCGAGCCCTTCCGCGCCGCTGGCCTTCGACCACGCTTCGAGCACGAACACGTCGTTGACCGAGGTGACGGCGATGGCGTCGACGCCGCGGGCGAGGAGCGCGTCCTTGTTGGCGACGAAGCCAGGCAGGTGGTTGCGGTGGCAGCTCGGGGTGAAGGCGCCCGGCACGCCGACCAGCACGACGCGGCGGCCCTTGAACACGTCGTCGGTGGTCTTGGCCAGGGGGCCCTCGGGGCCGGTGATGCGGAAGGTGGCCTGGGGCAGATGATCGCCGACCTGAATCGTCATGGCTGAACGTTCCTTACTAAAGTGCGGTCCGCCGAAGGGAACGCCGGTTCGGCGAAGGACGCACGTCACGAGAAGAGCTTGGTGCCGTTCCCCGTCGCGATGCGACCCGGAACGGCGCCGGCGCGTCGCGGGACGGCACCGCTTCGGATGGCCGGTGACCTAGCGCGGCCCGCCGGGGCTGTCGAGCGAGACGCGGCCGTCCGCGCGCCCGCGAGGCCGGGGCTGCACGGCGTTTTGTCCGCTGGACATCGGGGGGGCTGAGCGTAGCATGCGGGGATGCCCAGGCCTTCGACACCGACGCCCGCTTCCAGCGATCCCGCCTACCTCGACGGCCAGTTCCTCGTGGCGATGCCGGGGATGGCGGATGCGCGCTTCGCCCGATCCGTCATCTACGTCTGCGCGCACTCGGCCGACGGCGCCATGGGCATCATCGTCAACAAGCCGGTGACCGACCTGTCGATGCCCGACCTGCTGGTGCAGCTCGACGTGGCGGGCGAGGCCGACGCGATCCGCCTGCGCGAGCGGGTCGGCCACATGCCGGTGCTGATGGGCGGCCCGGTCGAGGGCAAGCGCGGCTTCGTGCTCCACACCGACGACTTCCACATCGACCAGTCGACGCTGATCATCGACGACGGCATCTGCCTCACCGCCACCGTCGAGATCCTGCGCGCGATCGCGGCCGGCGACGGGCCGGCCAGCGCCGTGCTGGCGCTGGGCTATGCCGGCTGGCAGGCGGGCCAGCTCGAGAGCGAGATCATGGCCAACGGCTGGCTCAACTGCCCGGCCGACCCGGACCTGATCTTCCACGCGGATCTGGCCGGCAAGTACGACCGGGCGCTGCGCGGCAACGGCATCGACCCGGCCATGCTCTCGGTGAGCGCCGGGCGGGCCTGAGGGCGCGCCGGTCGATCCGCTGGGGCGACGACAGCGAACACGTCCGCGCTGACACCGATCGCATCACGCTCGCGCGACCGTCGGCACGTCTGCGCAGCCGGCCTTACCCGGAACCATCGCCGTGGTAAGGTGGTTGCCTGCGACGCCCCACGTCGACGTCCGGGTGAAGGAGCGTTCCCATGGCTCGAATGGATCTCGCCTACACTGCCTTCGAGGGCATACGGTACATGATGGCGCCGGCGCGCATGGCCGCCGACATGGCGTGGTTCGGTCTGCAGAACCCGGCCAACCCGCTCTCCTACTCTCCCTATGCCCGCTCGATGGTGGCCGGGTGCGAGATGTTCGAGCGCGCCACCCGCCGCTACGGCAAGCCGGCCTTCGGGTTGTCCGAGACGGTCGTCGACGGCGTCGCCGTGCGGGTGACCGAGCGGGTGGTGTGGGAGCGGCCGTTCTGCCGGGTGATCGCGTTCGAGCGCGCCTTCGCCAACCCGCCGGCCGAGCCGCAGCCCAAGCTCCTCGTGGTGGCGCCGATGTCGGGGCACTACGCCACGCTGCTGCGCGGCACCGTCGAGGCGATGCTGCCGAACCACGACGTCTTCATCACCGACTGGTCGGATGCGCGCATGGTGCCGCTGCTCGCCGGGCGGTTCGATCTCGACAGCTACATCGACTACTGCAAGGCGATCTTCGCCGCCCTCGGGCCGGACCTCCACGTCATGGCCGTGTGCCAGCCGGCGGTTCCGGTGCTCGCCGCGGTGGCGGTGATGGAGGCGGCCGGAGACCCCGGCGTGCCGGTCTCGATGACCCTGATGGGCGGGCCGATCGACACCCGCCGCTCGCCCACCGCCGTGAACTGCATGGCGCAGGAGCGCGGGCAGGCGTGGTTCGAATCGAACACCATCTCCTACGTGCCGCCGATCCACCCGGGCGCGTTCCGGGCGGTCTATCCCGGCTTCCTGCAGCTGGCGGGGTTCATGGCGATGAACCTCGACCGGCACAGGGACGCCCATTCCGACATGTTCGACCACCTCGTGAAGGGCGACGGCGACTCGGCCGAGAAGCACCGCGCGTTCTACGACGAGTACCTGGCGGTGATGGACCTGACGGCCGAGTTCTACCTCCAGACCGTCGAGACGGTGTTCGTGAACCACGACCTGCCCAAGGGCACGATGCGCCACCACAGCGTCCCGGTCGACCTGACGGCGATCCGAAGCTGCGCGATCCTCGCGGTGGAGGGCGAGAACGACGACATCTCCGGCGTCGGCCAGACGCTCGCCGCCCTCGACCTGACGCCGAACTTGGCGGCCGAGCGCAAGGCCTACCACCTGCAGCCGGGCGTCGGGCATTACGGCGTGTTCAACGGCTCGCGCTACCGCACGGTCATCGCCCCACGCATCGCCGCCTTCGTGCGCGAGATGCAGGGGCTGCCCGCCGCCGAGCGGCCGCTGCGGCTCGCGAGCTGAGCGGACGACCGCAAGAATCTGTCGCCTTCGCTCTTTAGGGGCGGGGGCGGCGGAGCTAGACTGTCTCCATGCCCTTCGCGCTGCTGCGACGCCCCGATCCCGACCATCTCGACATCGTCCACGCGGGCGAGACCTATCGCATCGCGGTGCGCCGGCGCCCGACCGCGCGGCGCCTGACGCTGCGCGTCTCGGCCGCGACCGGCGAGGTGGTGATCACCCTGCCGGCCCGCAGCGCGATCAGCACGGCGCAGCGTTTCGCCGTGAGTCACGGCGGCTGGATCGCCGCCCGCCTCGCCCGCGTGCCCGAACGGGTGCCGCTCGCGGAAGGCGCGATGGTGCCCTTGCGCGGCGTGCCGCACCGGATCGTGCGGCGGGGCTCGCGCAGCGGCATCACCCGGATCGAGGAAGCGGCCGAGCCCACGCTCTCGGTCTCGTGCGGCCCCGAGCACGTCGCCCGCCGGGTGCGGGCCTTCCTCGACGAGGCAGTGCGGGCCGACCTCGCGCGCGCGGTGACGCACTACACCGCCAAGCTCGGCCAGGGGCCGGTGCGGATCACCGTGCGCGACACGCGCAGCCGCTGGGGCTCCTGCACCGCGGGCGGCGCCCTCAACTTCTCCTGGCGCCTGATCCTCGCACCGCCCTTCGTGCTCGACTACCTCGTCGCCCACGAGATGGCGCACTTGCGCGAAATGAACCACTCGGCCCGGTTCTGGACCCTGCTGGGCCAGCTCTGCCCCGAGGTCGACGCGGCGGAAGCTTGGCTCAAGCGCAACGGCACGGCGCTGCATCGCTACGGGTGAGGGCGTAAGCGGAACATTCCCTCCCGCGCAGAGGGGGGAGGGATGCGTCGCGAGAAGTCATGACGCCCTCGGCCGCAGTATCGAAGGCAGCGCCCCTCAGCCCTTCGAGCGCAGCACCCGCTCGCGGGAGACCCGTTCCGCCGGCCAGGTCGGGCGCGGGTCGACCTCGCCGGGGGCCAGGGTGCGGGGGGCGACGCTGTCGCAGAGCTCGCGCTGGCGGACGATGATCGGGTTGCCGTATTCGTCGCGGCGGCGGACCAGGCCGCCCTCGCGGCAGAAGCCGGCGATGGCGGCGTTGCCGTTGCGGCGGCCGTAGGGATTCCGCTCCACCGGCGGGTGTTCCACCGTGAGCAGGCCGTCGTGGTTGAGCGAGCGCTCGACATAGGTCGTCTCGCCGATGGGAAGCGGCTCGGCCGTCGCGGCGACGCCGGAGGCTCCGAGCAGCAGGACGGTCAGGGCGAGGACACGCATGGCGCCGGCTCTCGTGTGGTGATGCATCGCAGCGATATCTAGGCCGCGCCGCATTCGGGGGATAGCGCATTGCGGCAACATTTGGTCCGCGGAAGGCCGGGTCCCGCGTGTTCGACGGCTCCGCGGACCGAACCGAGTGTCGGCTTCCCTCGAATGCCGCGCCTGCGCGTGTGCCTCGCTTGACAGCGCCGGCCCCCGCATGGTCGGAACACCCGGGTTTTCGGCAAGGCCCCGCCCGCGGCGGGTTTGGGGTACGCTCGTGAAGGGATCGTCCGTGCGGCTGCGCAGGAGTTTCGGGAGGAGTTTCGATCGCGTCCGGCGCCCGGCCTTGGGCCTGGCATCCGCGGCCCTCGCCGCCGGCTTGCTCGGTGCCGGATTCTTCGCCGGCCTGGGCGGGGCGGCTCAGGCGCAGGGGATGGTGCGCAAGACCTTCGAGGATTGGCAGCTGCGCTGCGAGACGCCGGCCGGGGCCAAGGCCGAGCAATGCGCCATGGTGCAGTACCTCGCCGCCGAGGACCGGCCGAACCTCACCCTCGTCGTGATCGTGCTGAAAACCGCCGACAACCGCGGCTACCTGCTCCGCGTGGTGGCGCCGCTCGGCGTGCTGCTGCCCTCCGGGCTCGGGCTGAAGATCGACCAGACCGATGTCGGCCGCGCCGGCTTCGTGCGCTGCCTCACCACCGGCTGTGTCGCCGAGGTGGTGATGGACGAGGGCCTCGTGCGCCAGTTCAAGGCCGGCACGCAGGCGACCTTCATCGTGTTCCAGACGCCGGAAGAGGGCGTTGGCATCCCGCTGTCGATGAAGGGCTTCGCCGCCGGGTTCGACAGCCTGAAGTGACCATCGGGAGGCGCGGCATGATCGGGGCTTTGGGGATCGGACGAGCGGCGCTTTGCGGGCTCGTCTTGGCGCTCGGCGCGGCGCCGGCGGGCGCCGAGGAGGGCAACGTCTTCTCCAACCTGTTCAAGTACGGCGGCACCACCGTGCCCCCGTCGCAGCCCAAGGAACTCGAGGCGGCCTATTGCCCGACCGTCGACGTGCCGGAGGGCGGCGCCGCGCTGACCAACCCGCCTGGCGCCACGGCGGCCGGCATCCGCAGCCAGGTCTCCCTCGGGCGCGTCGCCCGCGAATGCACCCGGCGCGCGGACGGGTCGATCTCCGTCAAGGTCGGCGTCGAGGCGCGCGTCCTGCTCGGTCCCTCCGGCGCGGCGGGCCGGTTCGACGTGCCCTTCACCATCGCGATCAAGCACGACGACAAGACCGTCACCACGCGCACCCGCCGCGTCGCGGTGGTGGTCGGCCCCGGCGAGGCGCAGGGCTTCACCTCGATGGTGGAGGACGACATCCCCGTCCCCGCGGCGATGAGCGCCGACTACGAGATCGTGGTCGGCCTGGGCGGCGCCCCGAAGGCGCCGACGAAGCCGAAACCTCGCCGCCGCGCCCCGGTGGCCGCGGCGCCGTCTCAAGCGACGACGTCCGAAGCCCCCGTCGAGGCGGGCGCCGCGCAGTGAGGCCGCAGCCGGGACACGGCCCGTTCCGCGCCTGACCGCCCGCCTCGGGCGCGCGACCCCGTTCCGCCTCGTGCCGGCCGCCGACCCGGTCTTCGACCTGCGCCTGGTGCTGCCGGAGATGGCGGGCGGCGGCTGGATCGTCCTCACCTATCGCGAACCGCCGACGACTCGCCCGCGCCGGCCGATGCTTCGCTTGGTCCGAGCGGAGGGCGTCGAGGACGTGGTGCTGCCCGGCGTCACACAGGCCTACGCCCACTGGCTCGGTCTGCTGCCGGACGACCTGTGCGAGATCCACCTCGCCGCCGAACCCGGCTTCGTGCTGGAGCGCGTCGGGCGCCGCAGCACGGCGAGCCTGTTCCTGCAGGCCCTGGCGACCAAGCCCTTGCGCGGAATCTCCGCGCTCTACGAAGGCCTGCGCGGCGACGAACGCCGCTACCGCGACACCCTCCGCGGCACCTGCGCGGTGACGCCGCGCGCACGGTATTCGGATTGGGCGGCGGAGCGGGCCGCACCGCTGCCCGAACCCCGTGGCGGCATGGACCGACGGAACGCGGCTGCCGCGACCGACCCCCTCTCCCGAACGGGAGAGGGGACCCGCGATCCAATGGCGATCCGCGTGCTCGTCCTGGCGGATGCGGATTCCAAAAGCCTCGCTGCGACGCTCGGTAGCCTGCGGGCGCAGAGCCATCCCGGCTGGCGCGCCGTCGTCCTGCATGAGGCCCCCCACCAAGCCACGCTCGACGACCCCCGAATCGCGCACGCGCCGTGGCGGGACGACCGCAGCCTTCGCGATCTCGTCGGGGACGCCTCCCTCTGCCTCCTCCGCGCCGGAGACCGCCTCGTATCGGAGGCGCTGGGCTTGCTCGCCACTGAAATCGGGCAGGCCGACTTGATCTATGCCGACGAGTTGCGCGACGGCGCCCCGCGGCTGAAGCCCGATTGGAGCCCCGACCTCGCGCGCGTCACCGGCTACCAGGGCCGGCCCTGGCTCGCTGCGCCGGCCCTGCTCGCGCGGCTGCCGGATGGTCCGGTCGGGCCGAGGGAAACCTTTCCCCTCGCCCTCGACCTGATGCTCGGGCAGGCCGCGGCCGGCGTGGCACACTTGCCGCGCGTGCTGGCCGAGACGGTCGGCGCCGACCCGGATGCGGTCGCGCGCGCCGATTTGCTCATCCAGCATCGGACCGCTGTCGCCGAGCCTTTGATCCGCGATCGCGTGGTCGACCTGCTCTGGCCGCTGCCCGATCCAGCGCCACGCGTCAGCATCGTGATCCCGTCGCGCGATCGGCTCGACCTGATCGAACGGGTCTGCCGCGGCGTGCTGCACGAGACCGCCTATCCCGCGATCGAATGCGTGATCGTCGACAACGGCTCGACCGATCCGGCCGTGCTCGCGCATTACGACGCGCTCCGGCGCGATCCGCGAGTGACGATCGTGGCCTACGACGCGCCGTTCAACTTCTCGGCGATGGTCAACGCCGGGGTCGCCGCCGCGACCGGGTCGGTCGTCGTCCTGCTCAACAACGACGTGGCGGTGCTGCGCCCCGATTGGCTCGACGCGATGGTGAGGCAGGCGCTGCGGCCTAAAGTCGGTGCGGTCGGGGCCAAGCTGCTCTACGCCGACGGCACGCTGCAACATGCCGGCGTCGTCGTCGGGCTCGGCGGCCGGGCCGGGCACATCCTGCGCAAGCGCCCGGGCGACACCGCAGGGCATCTCGGGCGCCTGCGCGTCGCGCACGAGGTCTCGGCGGTCACCGCCGCGTGCCTCGCTGTTTCACGGGAAAACTACCTCGCCGTCGGCGGCTTCGACGCGGAGGCGTTCCCGGTCGACTTCAACGACGTGGATTTCTGCCTCCGCCTCGAAGCCACCGGACGCAAGACGATGTGGACGCCGGCAGCGACCCTGGCCCATCTCGAATCGGTGAGCCGCGGCCCTTCGGTCGGGGTTAAACGCGTCCGATTCGAACAGGAGGCCGCCCGGTTCGCCGAGCGCTGGCGCGACGCGATCCGGCACGACCCGTACTACCATCCAGGCCTGTCGCTTACGACCTTCGGCGAGGACCTGGAATAGCCATGGCGCGCGCAAGGCCCCCCGGCATCGTCGCCACCCTGGCACGTCACCCGCAGCGGACCCTCGACATCCTCTGGGCGCGGCTGACCGGCCGGCGCCTGCGCGCTCGGCAGCGCCTCGCCGCCCTCGTCGGGATCGACCACCAACTGGCGCTGCCGGCCGCCATCCTCGACCGCTTCCCGATCGAACGCGAGGCGACGGACGAGCCCGACCTGCGCGTGCTCACCGCGCCGGGCCATACCCTCGTCGCGGGCGCGTGCCGAACCTTCGCCGACGCCTTCGCCGCCGATCCCAGCCTGCACGCGCTCTACGGCGACGCGCTGATCCAGCCGACGCCCGGGGGGCCGGTGTTCCCGCTGCTGCGCCCGGCCTTCGATGCGGACTACCTGATGGCCGTCGACTGGCTCGGCCCAGTGCTGGCGCTGCGCCGAACGAGCTTTTTGCAGATCGCCGGCGCGGATGCGGAGATCTCTGCGCGGGAGGCCGTGCTGCGCATCGCCGAGCGCTACGGCGTCGGCGCGATCGGGCACCTGCCGGGGATCGCGTCGGTTCAAATCGGGGCGGATGTGGGCGACGCCGGTGTCCGAAGCGCGGCGCGGGTCCCCTCTCCCGTCCGGGAGAGGGACAGGGTGAGGGACCAGGTTTTTCCGGCGCGGTCGCACCTCTCACCCCAACCCCCTCCCGGACGGGAGAGGGGGCCGGTCGGCGAGGTGGAAACATCGAGTCCGCAGAAGGAGCATTCGCTGGATCGGCGTCTCGCGATCCTCCGCCGCCACCTCGACCGCACCGGGCGGGCCGAGACGGAGCTCGCGCGCGAACCCGACGGCGTCGTCGTCGTCCTGCATCCGCTGCCCGACCCGCTCCCGCTCGTCAGCGTGATCGTGCCGACCCGCGACCGGGTCGATTTGCTGCGGCCCTGCCTGGAAAGCCTGCGCACGCAGACCGGTTGGCCGAACCTCGAGATCCTGGTCGCCGACAACGACAGCGGCGCGCCCGAGACGCGGGCCTATTTCCGCATCCTGGAAGGGGAGGGGGTGCGCATCGTCGACTGCCCCGGCCCCTTCGACTTCGCCGGCATGAACAACGCCGCCGCCGCCCTGGCGCAGGGCGCGGTGCTCGCCTTCGTCAACAACGACGTCGAGGCCTTCGCGCCGGGCTGGCTCGGGCGGATGGTGCGCGAGGCGCTGCGGCCGGAGGTCGGCGCGGTCGGCGCCAAGCTGCTCGACGGGGCGGGGCGGATCCAGCACGGCGGCATCGTGCTCGGCACCGGCGGGCTGGCGACCCACGCGCACCGGCACTTTCCGGGCGCCGCCCCCGGCTACGGGATGCGCCTCCAGGCGACGCACGCGGTGTCGGCCGTCACCGCCGCGTGCCTCGTGGTCGAGGCGCGGAAATTCCGCGCGGTCGGCGGCTTCGACGCCGAGCACTTCGCGGTGGACTTCAACGACGTCGACCTATGCCTGCGCCTGAATGCGGCCGGCCATCGCACGCTGGTGGCGCCGGGCGCGGTGCTGCATCACCACGAGGGGGCGAGCCGGAAGCGCTCGCAGGAGGCCGAAAGCCGCCACGCCCGCGAGGTCGCGGCATTTCAAATGCGATGGGGGCCGCTGCTGGCGCAGGACCCCCATTATCATCCGGCCTTCGACCCGAACCTTTCGACCCACGCGCGGCTGCGCGCGGGATGGTTCGACCGGCCTACTGGACCAAGCGCGGTCCGCCGGTCTGGACCTTCTCGTTCTCCGACATGATGCCGAGACGCTTGGCGACCTCGGTGTAGGCCTCGATCAGCCCCCCGAGGTCCTTGCGGAACCGATCCTTGTCGAGCTTGTCCGCGGACTTGATGTCCCACAGGCGGCATGAATCCGGGGAGATCTCGTCGGCGACGACGATGCGCATCATGTCGCCTTCCCACAGGCGGCCGGTCTCGATCTTGAAGTCGACGAGGCGGATGCCGACGCCGAGGAACAGGCCAGACAGGAAGTCGTTGACGCGGATCGCCAGCGCCATGATGTCGTCGATCTCCTGGGGCGTGGCCCAGCCGAACGCGGTGATGTGCTCCTCGGAGACCATCGGGTCGTTGAGCGCGTCGTTCTTGTAATAGAACTCGATGATCGAGCGCGGCAGCTGCGTGCCTTCCTCGAGGCCCAGCCGCGTCGCCAGCGAGCCGGCGGCGACGTTGCGCACCACCACCTCGAGCGGGATGATCTCGACTTCGCGGATCAGCTGCTCGCGCATGTTGAGCCGGCGAATGAAATGGGTCGGCACGCCGATGTCGTTGAGGTGCTGGAAGACGAATTCCGAGATCCGATTGTTCAGCACGCCCTTGCCGTCGATGATCTCGTGCTTCTTCGCGTTGAAGGCGGTCGCGTCGTCCTTGAAGTGCTGGATGAGCGTTCCCGGCTCCGGACCCTCGTAGAGGACCTTCGCCTTGCCCTCGTAGATGCGACGGCGGCGGTTCATAGGCGTGTACCGTGGTTTGAGGAAGTCCATCGGGCCGTGGCTCCTGGGCGACGTGACGTGCGCGGATTCCGCGGCGTTCAGACCTCGCGAGAGGTCGGGCCGCGGGCACAAGTCATGACTCCAGAACTCCGGCGGCCGTGCCGCAAACTACCCGAAGCGCGTTGGCAGCACAACGCGTTAGCCGGGTGGGGGATACGCGCCGTGCGCTCTTCACTTCCCCGGAAAGGCCGCCGGTTTCGTCGAGCTCCGCGGGTACCGAAGCGGGCGCCAGTCCCTTCTCCCGTTCGGGACAGGGAGACGGTCGGCGTTTCGAGCGACTCCTTCGATGCCGTCGCCCACGGATGCGAAAGTTCGATCACGGTAGAGGAAAGGTAAAAGCGCGGGTTCCCACTCCCTCTGGACGATAGAGCCGCGGGCCGCCCTCACACCGTCTTGTCCGGGTAGCGGCACAGGTCGGCGATCGGGCAGCGCGGGCAATCGGGCTTGCGCGCCTTGCAGACGTAGCGCCCGAACAGGATCAGCCAATGGTGGGCGTTGAGCCGGAAGGGCTCCGGCACCAGCGCCTCCAGCCCGGCCTGGACCTTGTCGGTGGTGGCGGCCACCACCAGGGGGATGCGGTTGGCCACGCGGAAGATGTGGGTGTCGACGGCGATGCGCGGCTCGCCGAAGGCGACGTTGAGCACCACGCTCGCGGTCTTGGCGCCGACGCCGGGCAGCACCTGCAGCTCGGCCTGGCTGCGCGGCACCGCGCCGCCGTGCTGCTCCACCAGGATGCGCGAGAGCGCGACGACGTTCTTCGCCTTGGTGTTGAACAGCCCGATCGTGCGGATGAACCCGCGCACCTGCTCCTCGCCCAGCGCCAGCATCGCCTCCGGGTTGTCGGCGACGGCGAAGAGCGGCCCGGTCGCGCGGTTCACGCCGACATCGGTCGCCTGGGCCGACAGCACCACCGCCACGAGCAGCGTGTAGGGGTTGAGGAATTCGAGCTCGGCCCGCGGCTCCGGGTCGGCCGCCCGCAGGCGGGAGAAGATCTCGACGAGGGTCTCCGGCCCGACGGGCTCGGGCGCGCGGGTGGCGCGTGCGACGATCGGTCGGGCGAGCGTGGCCCCGATCGCGGCTTTCTTCACGGCGGGCGGCTTCCTGGCTGGCATCGTCGGGTTATATTGGCCCCATGGCGAGCGGCAACCTCCACGTCCACCCGGACGGCCTCGATCCCGACACCATCGACCAGCCGGTCTTCTCGGCTACCATCCGGCCGGCCCAATCCCTCAGCCGCGTCGGCTTCAAGGTGGTGATGACCGGCTGCTGCCTGGTCTCCCTGGTGATCTCGGTGTGGTGCTGGCGCATGGGCTTCTGGCCGATCGCCGGTTTCTTCGGACTCGACATGCTGGCGATCTACGCCGCGCTCAAGGTCAGCTTCCGCCGCGGCCGCTCCTTCGAGGAGGTGATGATCTCGCAGCTCGAAATCCTGCTCACCCGCGTCAGCCACCGCGGCGAGCGCCACCAATGGCGCTTCAACCCGCTCTGGACCAAGCTCACCCAGGTCGAGGACGAGGAATACGGGCTGCAGCGCCTGACCCTGGTCTCGCGCCGGGAATACGTGGTCGTCGCCCGCGACGCATCGCCCGACGAGCGCGCCCGCATCGCCCGCGGCCTCACCGGGGCGCTCGCGCAGGTGAAGAAGGGGTACTGACGGAAGGAACCGACGACGCATCACCCAAACTAAGGTGCACCCCTTCTCCCCGCGTGCGGGGAGAGGGCTTTGCCGATCTCGTCGTCGGCAAAGCGAGGCGGTAGCCGAAGGTGAGGGGGCTTGGCCGGAAGAGCCAAGTCCGCCACCTCCCCCTCACCGCCGCTTCGGCTTCGCCTTCGCTCCCCGCACGGACGACGAGGTCCGTGCGGGCCTCTCCCCGCATGCGGGGAGAGGGGATGCGCGGCACCACCTGTCATTCCCGGCCTCGTCGGCACGGAAGATGCCTCGGTCCTCACACCTGAGCGGAGGGCGCACGTGCACGACACCCCCACCATCGACCGGCGCACCCTGCTCGGCGGCATCGCGACGGCTGCGGCCGTCGCGGCGTCGCCCGCCCGTGGGACCGAGGCGAACGCCATCACCGCCGCCTCGGCGGGCGAGCTGGCCGAGGCGATTCGCAGCCGGCGCTACAGTGCGGTCGAGGTGGTGGAGGCGCATCTCGCCCGCATCGCCGCGGTCAACCCGCGGCTCAACGCCGTCGTCCAGGTCACGGCGGAGTCAGCCCGCCGCGAGGCCGCCGCCGCCGACGCTGCCCTGGCGCGGGGCGAGGCACCAAAACCCCTCCACGGCGTGCCGGTCACGATCAAGGACACGCTGGAGACCGCGGGCGTAATCTGCACCGGCGGCACGCTCGGCCGCGCCGGCTTCGTGCCGAAGGCCGACGCCACCGCGGTGGCCCGCCTCCGCGCGGCCGGCGCGATCGTGCTGGGCAAGACCAACGTACCGGAGCTCGCCGGCGCGCTGGAGACCGACAACCTGGTCTACGGCCGCACCAACAACCCCTACGACCTCGCCCGCACCCCGGGCGGAAGCAGCGGCGGCGAGGCGGCGATCGTCGCCGCCGGCGGTTCGCCCCTCGGCCTCGGCACCGATGCCGGCGGCAGCATCCGCGTGCCGGCGCATTATTGCGGCCTCGCCGCCCTGAAGCCGACCTCCGGCCGCATTCCGCGCACCGGGCAGTTCCCCCGGCCGATGGGCGCGCGCAACAGCGTGTTCCACGTCAGCCTGATCGCCCGTCGCGTCGACGACCTCGCGCTGGCGCTGCCCGTCGTCGCCGGGCCGGATTTTTCCGACTACACCATCGTCGACATGCCCCTGCGCGATCCCCGCGCGGTCGTCCTGCGCGGAATGAAGCTCGCCTACTTCGACGACGACGGCGCCTCCGCCCCGACCCCGGAGATCGCCGCCGCGATCCGCTCGGCGGCGCGGGCCTTCGCGGAGGCGGGCCTCGCTGTCGAGGAGCGTCGCCTGCCGGACGCGGACAAGGCGGCTGCCATCTACTACGACATGACCCGGGGCGACGGCGGCGCCGGCACCCGCGCCTTCCTGAGATCGATCGGCACCGACCGGATCTCCCCGCTGTTCGAGCAGTCGCTGAACTCGCGCGCGGCCCCGGCCATGCCCGACATCACCGCGGCGCTGGCGGCGTTCAACCGCTGGGACGCGTTCCGCAACGCGCAGCTCGCGTTCCTGCACGGCTACGATGCGGTGCTCTCCCCGGTTCTACCCTACGTGGCGCCGCCGCACGGCACCAGCTTCGATCCGGTGCTGCAACGGGGGGCGGGCTATGCCCAGAACCACAACCTCACCGGTTGGCCGGCGGTGGCGGTCCGCGTCGGGACCTCGCCGGAGGGGATGCCGATCGGCCTGCAGGTGGCGGCCCATCCGTGGCGCGAGGACGTCGCCCTGGCGCTCGGCCGCCATCTCGAGGCGAGCTTCGGCGGCTTCTCCCCGCCTGCGCTCTGAGCGATCGCCTTACTCGCCCGGCGTCCAGTCGATCCGCGGGCGCTGCGCCAGAATGCGGTCGAAGTAGTTGGCCACCGCCTGCGCCCCGTCCGAATGCATCATCGCCACCGGGTGGGCGAGGTAGGCGCGCGCCAGCTCCAGAGGCATCTCGTCGGCCTTCAGCGCGGTCAGCACCGCATCGATGAAGGCGTCGTTGGCCTCGTTGAAGTCGTTCGACAGCTTCTTGCGGTCGTTCAAGGCCTTGATCGCCATCGCGCATGCTCCGTGCCGCCCCCGTGGCGACGCGGTTCTACGGATCGGGGGGCGGATCGTTCCGCGATGCGGATGCCCCCCGGGTCATGGAAGGGCGTCGCTGTTCGCCTCGGGGCCGCCTTCCAGTCT
>NZ_BPQG01000054.1 GCF_022179125.1 Methylobacterium cerastii | reverse complement strand
CTGCGGGCGGCCGCTGCTCTCCAGCAGCGCTACCGCCTCGCGTTTGAACTCTGGGGTGAACTCGCGTCTCGTCTTGGCCATCAAACACCTTCCCCGCCCGCAAGGAGCGTATCAGAGGTGTGCGTGGAACCGGGGGAGGATCAGTGTCGCCCGAAGCAGCATCTCCGGCGGGATCGAAGGCCGGCCCAGGCCCGAGTACAGGTGCTCGAAGCGCGCGTTCAGCCCAGCCAGAACTTCGTCGGCCAAGGCCCGGATCGGCCGCAACGGGTGATCGGACGGCACACGCTCCTCAAGCCGAACGTAGCTGAACAGGTTGGTCGAGGCCGCCTCACGTCCGCGCATCGATCAAACCCCGCCTCTCGCTCAGGCAGAGCGAATCATCTCCAAGGCCACACCGCCACAGACTTCTGCAGCAGCCTGCTAGAACATCTTCAAGCGCGGTGGACGTCGGCTCGCGTGATGAGAATGCGACCGCACAGCCATCGGCCGACGGCGTGCGCACGAGGCCGGTCAAGCGCGCCGCTCTTCCCTCTCCCCTGTGCGGGGGAGGGGATGCACATCGCCGTGGCGACCAACTCGGGGCACCCCGCAGTCGATGCGGCTACCGCGACCCGGCGGTTCATCACGGCGCACGTCAGCGTGGCAGCCGGTCCAGTCCGAGGCCTCCGGCCACCACGAGGGCCGGCACCACCAGGCACTTCACGTCTTCGATCGTCTCGGCCACCGGTCATCTCCGATCTCACCGCTCAGCGGGTCTCGGGAAGTCAGTGCCTGACCTTCGTCTCGCGCTTGTAGCGCGTGATCGCCGACGCGCAGTCGGGGGAGAGCTTCTTCAGGTTGGCGCGGAAGCAGGCCTCGACCGCTGGGCCGCCGGGCGGATGCTCGCTGCAATGCTCGAGGTAGTCGCCGGTGCAGTTCAGCTTCAGCACCTCGCGCAGGGGGTTCGTCTGCGCGAGCCCGGCGCCGGGAAGCGCGAACAGGCCGGCGGCGAGGAGGGCGGTGCGGAGGCGGGGCATGGGATGTCCGTGGGAGCCAAGGGTCTGCGCCGTCCGCGGGTGCGATCGAAGACGGCCGATAGGTGCGGACGGGTCGAGTGCCTGACGGATGAACCCGGCGCGAGTCTTAAGATCGGTGATCGGCGCGCGAAATCGAGCGGCCACCGCGCGAGTGCGCGGCTGGCTTCTAAGGAGAGACGCAGGCGTGCTTCAAGGCAAGCGCGCGCGAAAGCCGTCTGGGCGGACGCACAGCCAAAAGATTCGGACGCCGCGATAATCCAGCCGCCCAGCCTCGGCGGTCAGCCGGCGTCCGGCACCTGGAAGCGTCGGCAGAGGTCCTCGAACTCTTGAGCGGTGCCGTAGCGGATGCGGATCTCACCGGCCTCGGGCGACTTCGCCTTGAGGGTCACGCCGAGGCCCAGCGCCAGGGCGAGGCGGCTCTCCAACGAGCGCACCTCGGCGGTCTTCTCGGTCAGGCCTCGAGGTCGGCCAGGACGCGGCACGTCGTCGGCCTGCTGCTCGGAGGCCGCGATCGCCTCGACATCGCGCACCGTCAGCCCTTCCTCGACGATGCGCTTGGCCACCAGCTCGGGCGCGCGCACGCCGAGGAGCGCGCGGGCATGGCCGGCGGTGATCTCGGCCGCGACCAGACGCTCCTGCACCTTCGCCGGCAGGTTGAGCAGGCGCAGGGTGTTGGCGAGATGGCTACGGCTCTTGCCCAGGATCTCGGCCAGTTCGCGCTGGGTGTAGGAGAACTCGCTCATCAGGCGCTCGTAGCCCGAGGCCTCCTCGATGGCGTTGAGGTCGGCGCGCTGGATGTTCTCCAGGATGGCGAATTCGAGGGAGGCGCGGTCGTCGATCTCGACCACGACCACCGGCACCTCGTCATGCCCGGCGCGCTGGGCGGCGCGCCAGCGGCGCTCGCCGGCCACGATCTCGAACGTGCCCGGCACTTCGCCGAGCGCCCGCACCACGATCGGTTGGATGATGCCGCGCATGCGGATCGAGGCGGCGAGCTCGTCGAGGTCGGCCTCGCTGAAGCTGCGGCGTGGGTTGCGCGGGTTCGGCCGTAGGAACTCGACAGCGACCTTGCGCTGGGGCTGCACCTTGCCCGCATCGTTGCCCGCATCGCCGAAATCGCCGATCAGGGCCGCGAGTCCACGCCCCAGCCGGGGCCGTGCCACCTCGTCCGCCATTCCGCTCACCCATTCACTCCGTTACGCACGCTTCGTACTCGTCTTCGCAAAACCCCACCCACGCCCCTCATCCTGAGGTGGCGGAGCGCAGCGGAGCCCGCGAAGGAGACTTCCAGGGATCGCCCGCCGCCTGGAGTTCTCCTTCGAGGCCCGCTCGCGCGGGCACCTCAGGATGAGGTCGCCGAATGGGACAGGCACTTCCCCTCAAGCCGCAGCCGGCACCCGGCCCTCGCGCTGAATCACCTCAGAGGCGAGCCGCAGGTAGGCCTGCGAACCCGCGCATTTCAGATCGTACAGCAGCACGGGCTTGCCGTGCGAGGGCGCCTCCGACACGCGGACGTTGCGGGGGATCATGGTCTCGTAGACCTTCTCGCCCATGAAGCCGCGGACATCCGCCACCACCTGCGTCGACAGGTTGTTGCGTGGATCGAACATCGTCAGCACGATGCCCTGGATCGTCAGCTTCGGGTTCAGCGCACCGCGCACCTGCTCGACGGTGCGCAGCAGCTGGCTCAGGCCTTCCAGCGCGAAGAACTCGCATTGCAGCGGCACCAGCACGGCGTCGGCCGCGGCGAGCGCGTTGATGGTCAGCAGGTTCAGCGAGGGCGGGCAGTCAATCAGCACGTAGCTGACTTCGCGCGTGGTTTTCGAATCGCGAAGGCCCTTCAGCACGTTGCGCAGGCGGTGCGCCCGGTCGGGCAGCGAAGCCAGCTCCAGCTCCAGCCCGAGCAGGTCCATGGTCGAGGGCGCCACCGACAGCCGCGGCACGGCGGTCGGCACCACCGCCTGCGCCAGCGAAGCCTCGCCCGCCATCACCTCGTAGGTGGAGACGCGGCGCGCCCGGCGGTCGATGCCCAAGCCCGTCGAGGCGTTCCCCTGCGGGTCGAGGTCGATCACCAGCACCTGTTCGCCGATGGCGGCGAGCGCCGTGCCGAGATTGATCGCCGTCGTGGTCTTGCCGACGCCGCCCTTCTGGTTGGCCAACGCCAGCACCCTGAGTGGCCGCGCCGGAGCCTCGGCCGCAGGATTGGGAATCGCGTCGCTTGTCATGGGGGCCTGGCTGACCTGGGCTCTCGGAGTGACGGATCGGTGCGCGTCGCGTATGCGCGACGGATATCGGATCTACGAGCTTTTGGACGCGAGGGCGGTGACGCGGACGATCCGGGCGGGCGACTCGGTTCGGCTCGGGACAAGCTCGTGACCGACTGTCCACCGCGCCGCGGCATCGGTCAATTCCGCAGCAGCCTCGCGACCCTTCGGAAACAGCCCGGTGGTGCCCGTTTTCAACAGCGGCTCGGTCCAGGCGAGAAGTTGGTCAAGGGGGGCGAGTGCCCGGGCGCAGACCACGTCGACCCCGCGATGATCGCTGATCACAGCCTCGATCCGGGCATTGTGTACCCGCACCGACGCACCGGTGACCCGCGCCGCCTCGGTGAGGAAGGCGCATTTGCGCGCGTTGCTCTCGACCAAATCCACACGGATGCCTGGCGGCCCGGCGATCGCCAGGATCAACCCTGGAATACCGGCGCCGGACCCGAGATCGAGCCACGTGCGCGCCGCCGGCATCAAATCGAGCAGCTGCAGCGCGTCGGCGATGTGCCGCGTCCAGACCTCGGCCAGCGTCGCCGGCCCGACGAGGTTCTTGATCGTCTGCCAGCGCACCAGCTGCGCCACGTAAAGATCGAGCTTTTGCGCTGTTTCACGTGAAACATCCGCCGTGGCGAGGACGCTGTCGCGATCGTTCGAGCCTTCCATCAGGCGCCCACACCGGTCGTATCGCCCCGCCGCGCGTGCGCCGCCAGCAACGTCAGTGCCGCCGGGGTGACACCTTCGATCCGCGCCGCCTGGCCCAACGTGCCAGGCCGCACGGTCTCGAGCTTGATCCGCATCTCGTTGGAGAGCCCGGCGATCCGTCCGTAATCGAGGCGCACGGGCAGACGCACCGCCTCGTCGCGCCGGAAGGCGGCGATGTCGGCGTTCTGGCGGTCGAGGTAGACGGCGTAGGTGGCGTCCGTTTGGAGCCGTTCGGCGATGCGCGGGGAGACGGCGTTCAGCTCGGGCCAGACCGCCGCGAGCCGGGGCCAGTCGAGATCAGGGTAGGACAGGAGCTGGAACGCGTTGCGGCGGATGCCGTCCTGGTTGAGCGCGACGCCGTAACATTGCGCCTGGGTCGGCGTCAGGCTCAATGCGTCGAGCCGAGCCCGCACGGCCGAGAGTTCGGCCTGCGAGGCGGAGAAGTGCGCCGCCCGCCGGGTCCCGACGCAGCCAAGCGCCTGCCCACGCGGGGTCAGCCGCTCGTCGGCGTTGTCTACCCGCAGGGAGAGGCGATACTCCGAGCGCGAGGTGAACATGCGGTAGGGCTCGCTTACCCCATGGGTGACGAGGTCGTCGATCATCACGCCGAGATAGGATTCCGCCCGGTCGAAAGTCGTGACCGCTGCGCCCCCGGCAATCCGCGCGGCATTGATCCCGGCAACCAGCCCCTGCCCCGCCGCCTCCTCGTAGCCGGTGGTGCCGTTGATCTGTCCGGCGAGCAGCAGGCCCGGCAGGCGCTTGGCTTGAAGCCCGGCATCGAGCTCGCGCGGGTCGACATAATCGTACTCGATGGCGTAGCCCGGCCGCAGGATCCGCGCCGCCTCCAAGCCCGGGATCAGCGCGATGAGCCGATGCTGCACGGCCTCCGGCAGCGCGGTCGAAATGCCGTTCGGGTAGATCGTCGGGTCGTCGAGCCCCTCCGGCTCCAGGAAGATCTGATGGCCCTCGCGATCGCCAAAGCGTACCACCTTGTCCTCGATCGAGGGGCAGTAGCGCGGGCCGCGGCTGCTGATCCCCCCGGAATACATTGGCGATAGGTGCAGGTTGTCGCGGATCAGGTCATGGACGGCTTGCGTCGTGCGGGTGATGCCGCAGCGAATCTGCGGGTTGGTGATCCGATCGGTCAGCGCAGAGAACGGCACAGGCTCGGCGTCGGCCTCCTGCATCTCCATGGCCGACCAGTCGATCGTGCGGCCATCCAGCCGCGGCGGCGTACCGGTCTTCAGGCGGCCGAGCCGGAAGCCGAGACGGTCCAGGGTCTGCGCCAGCCCAATTGCCGGCGCCTCGCCGACGCGGCCAGCCGGAATCTGGACCGGGCCGATATGGATCAGCCCGCGCAGGAACGTGCCGGTGGTGAGCACCACCGCGCCGCAGCGGAGCCGCCGCCCGTCACCGAGAACGATGCCGGCGACGCGGCCGTCGCGAGCCGTCAGATCCTCGCAAGCGCCCGCGAGCACCGTCAAGTTTTCGGTTTCGGCGACCGCCGCCTGCATCGCCGACGCGTAGAGCTTCCGGTCGGCCTGGGTGCGGGGGCCACGCACCGCCGGCCCCTTTCTCCGATTCAGCAGCCTGAACTGGATGCCGGCCGCATCCGCCACTCGGCCCATCAGGCCGTCGAGGGCATCCACCTCGCGCACGAGATGGCCCTTGCCGAGGCCGCCGATCGCCGGGTTGCAGGACATCGCGCCGACGGTCGCCGCATCGTGGGTCACGAGCGCCGTGCGGGCGCCGCACCGCGCGGCGGCGGCCGCCGCCTCGACGCCGGCATGGCCGCCGCCGACGACGACGACATCGAAAGCCTGTGGAAACGTTTCGGGCATCCCCGGGATGTGCCGCCACCCCGCGAAAAGGTCAATCACCCGCCCCTCACAGGCGCTCCTCCGAGCGGAGCTTGCCTTCCTCGTGAGCAATCTGCTCGCGTGCTCGGCATTTTTGACTACATTTTCAAAGTCACCATCAAATGCAGGACTGTCGTTTTCAATCCGGACACTGCGGATCGCCCGGCCTCAGAGTAATTTCGCACTATCGGGTCATACGAAAACTCTTGCGACTCACTGGTCTGCATGGCATCGAGAATCTGTGAACGATTTATGAACGGACAACGGCGTCCGTCCCGGCCACCCGGGATTTCGTGACATCGCGGACCTCGCTCGCACGGGTGAGGGCGACCAACGAGGATCAAGACGATGCACATCATCGCTATCGGCCTGGGTGCACTCTGCTGCGCCGGCGGCGCGCTCGCTCACTTCACCGACCCGAGCCAACGCAAGGAAGGCGCCCTGGGCTTGGCCGGCTTCGGCTTCCTGCTGACGGGGATGTTTCTCACCCGCTCATAAGGCGGGGCAGGTTTTCACGTGAAACATTGCGGGCTTTGGTCGGCGGTACCCGTGCCGATCCTTCACAGATCCGCCCGCCACCGCTGTCACGCATCTCACCGCGTATCGAGAAAGAGGCGCGGGTCCACTCTCCCGTCCGGGAGAGGGGCAGGGTAAGGGGTGCGACCTCTTCGGAGAATTCTGTCCCCTCACCCTAACCCTCTCCCGAACGGGAGCGGGAGCCGCCGCCCGCTGCACGTGACCACTCGGTGATGAAGCCATCGGCTATTTCCCAATGCAGAACCCCGAAAAAAGGCGGTCGAGCACCTCTTCGATGCCGACCTGGCCGCCGACCTCACCGAGCGCGCGTACGGCCAAGCGTAGGTCCTCGGCGACCAGTTCCGGCATCCCGGTGGCGGCGGGCAGGCGGTCGAGGTGGGCGACGCAGCGCTCCAGCGCGTCGCGGTGACGCTCGCGGGTAACGAGGGCGTCGCCGCCGCCGAGCGCCACCTCGGCCTCTGCTGTGATCGCGTCGAGCAGGAGCAGAAGCCCCTGCCCCGTCAGCGCCGAAACAGCGAGGTCGGCACCCGGCGCCGCATCCAGGTCGGCCTTCGTTCGCACGCAAAGGACACGGCTCGTTCCTGAGACTTCCTCAGAAGCAGCACCCGGCGGGACCAGCATCAACACGAGGTCGGCCTCGGCCATCCGCCGGCGGGTTCGCGCAATGCCCTCGGCTTCGACGGGGTCGCTCGTCTCGCGCAAGCCCGCCGTGTCGACGAGCATTACCGGCAATCCGCCAAGATCGAGCCGCACCTCGATCGCATCACGGGTGGTGCCGGGCACCGGTGAGACGATGGCGGCGTCGCGTCGGCTGATAGCGTTGAGCAGGGTCGACTTGCCGGCATTCGGTGGGCCCGCGAGCACCACCTGAAACCCCTCGCGCAGGCGCTCGCCGCGCCGTCCGTCGGCGAGTGCGGCTGAGATGGCAGTACGGAGCCGGGCGGCTCGGGCGAGCACGGCTCGGTCGAGCACGGCATCGTCGATGTCGCCCTCGTCGGCGAAGTCGAGGGCCGCCTCGGTGGCGGCGAGGCAGTCGATCGCCTCCTCCCGCCACGCGGCGACCTGGCGCCCGAGGGCGCCGTCGAGCTGACGCAGGGCCTGGAGGCGCTGGGCTTCGGTGTCCGCTTCGATCAGGTCGGCGACACCCTCGGCCTCGGTGAGATCCATCCGGCCGTTGAGCACGGCGCGCCGGGTGAAGGCCCCCGCCTCCGCCGCGCGGCAGCCAGGGAAGGCGGTGAGCGCGCGGATCACCCCCGCCCGCACCGCGACGCCGCCGTGCAGGTGTAGCTCGGCCATGTCCTCGCCGGTGACCGTGTCAGGTCCGGGCATCCAGGCGACCATCCCCTTGTCGAGCATCATGCCGTCGGCCGGATCACGCAGCGTGCGGAGCGAAAGCCGGCGCGGAGTCGGCAGGGTACCCGCAAGCGCGACGAGCACACCCGCCGCGGCCGGCCCGCTGATGCGGATCACCGCGATGGCGGCACGGCCGAAGCCGGAGGCCGGCGCGAACAGGGTGCTGGAATCGTGCATCGGGCTCCGTCCTGGTTCGTCGGCCTTCGCCGACACGCGGGCGCCGCCGGCTGAACCGGAAACGCGCCGCCGACGGATTGGGCTTGCCTCGACGGAGGGTGATGCGCAAACCGGGCGCCCGCGAAGCGCAGCTAGGGATGATGACGCCATGGTTCATACCCGTCGCACCGTCGTCGCCGGCTTGGCACTGGCGGCACCCGCCCTCGCCACCCGCGCGGAGGCCCGATTTGCGTCGGCCGCCGCCCGGATCGCGGCGGTCGAGGCGCGGCTCGGCGGGCGGGTCGGCGTCGCGTTCCGGGATGCCCCGGGCGTGTTCCTCGGCCACCGTGCGGGCGAGGCGTTTGCGATGTGCAGCACCTTCAAGGTTCTCGCCGCGGCTGCGATCCTGGCGCGCGCCGCAGCTGGCGCCGAAACCCTGGATCGCCGCATCGCCTACGGCGCCGCCGACCTGCAAAGCTACGGCCCGGTGACGCGCGCCGCCCTCGCGAATGCGGGCGGCGCGCGCGCGGAGCTGAGCGTCGAGGCCCTCTGCGCCGCCGCGATCGTATGGAGCGACAACACGGCGGCGAACCTCCTGCTCGACGCCCTCGGCGGTCCTGCCGCGCTCACCGCCTGGCTGCGCGGGCAGGGAGATGCGGTGACGCGCCTGGACCGGACCGAGCCGACCTTGAACACCGCGCTGCCGGGGGATCCGCGCGACACCACGAGCCCGTCCGCGATCACAGGCACCCTAGAACGCTGCCTCCTCGGCGATGTGCTGACCCCGCCGCACCGCGCGCGGTTGGAAGGCTGGATGGTCACGTGCGAGACCAGCCGAACGAAGCTCCGCGCCGGCCTTCCGCTCGATTGGACGGTCGGCGACAAGACCGGAAGCGGCGACAACGCCACGTCGAACGTCGTGGCGATCCTGCATCCGCCCGGGCGTCCGCCGATCGTCGCCGGTCTCTTCCTGACCGGCTCGGAGGCGCCGCCGGCGACGCGCGACGCGGCCCATGCCGAGATCGGCCGCATCCTCGTGGAGGCGTTGTGATGGCGAAAGCGACGCCGCGGGCGACCCCCGCCTCCCGCGCCCTGGACAAGGCCGGCATCGCCTACGCGATGGTGGCCTACGCCTACGACGCGGAGGCCCCCCGCATCGGTCTTCAAGCTGCCGACGCGCTCGGCGTCGAGCCGGGCTGCATCCTGAAGACCCTGATGGCTGCGGTCGACGGCCAACCGGTCTGCCTGCTCGTCGCCTCGGACAAGGAGGTGGCGATGAAGCGGGTCGCCTCCGCGATGGGCGGCAAGGCGGCGGCGATGCTGAAGCCGCCGGAGGCCGAGCGGATCACCGGCTACCATGTCGGCGGCATCAGCCCGTTCGGCGCCAAGCGTCGGGTGCCGGTGCTGATCGACGAAGGTTCGCTGGCGGACCGACCGGAGATCCACGTCAACGGCGGCGGACGCGGCCTGCAGCTGCGTCTCGCGACCACCGACTTGGTCGCCGCGCTGCAGGCGCAGGTGGTCGTGCTGGCCGAGCAGTAACGTTCGATTCACCTTAACGGCCGATAGTCGCGTCGCGTGCCCGAACGCCGCGAAACGGGACCTGAGGGGACGACGGGCGCATGCGCGCGACATGGATGATCCCGGCCCTCGCCTGCGGTCTCGCCGCCGTGCCGGCGAATGCGGCCGACCTGTTCGGCGCCGAGCCTGCGCCGACCTACGACCTGCCGAGCAACGCACCGCGCTACTTCCCCCGCGGCGACGGCAGCGACAACGTCCTGCAGGCTCGCCCCCTGCCCGTGCGTCGCACCGGCTGCCTGCCGCGCCGCTTGCCGGTGCCGACCAACGCTCCCGACGACCCGAGCTACGTCGGATCGACCTACGGCCTGTCGAAGCCGAGCTATTACGGCTTCACGCCGCCGCTGGGCGTCGACGATCCGTTCGGCCGGCCGCTGCTGCCGTATTGCCGGTGACGGCGATCGCAGACCTCGTCCGCTAGGGTTCTCGGTGAGTCGACGGATCTCGACAAATCGACGGGCGATGCTGGCATGCCGGGGAGAGGCAGCTTAAGGCAGCGTCCGCCGACCTCGCCGGAGCCGCCCATGCCCTCTCGATCCACCGCCGACACGCGGGCCATCTCCGATCCCGCCGCCCTGCGGGAAACGGTAGCGGCATGGCGGGCGAAAGGGGAGCGCGTCGTGCTGGTGCCCACCATGGGGGCGCTACATCGCGGCCATCTCGCGCTGGTCGCCCATGCGCGAACGCTGGGCGCGCGCGTGGTGGCGAGCATCTTCGTCAACCCGACCCAGTTCGGCCCGACCGAGGATTTCGCCCGCTATCCGCGCGACGCCGCGAGCGACCTCGCGCTGCTCGGCGAGGCGGGAACGGACCTGGCCTGGATGCCGGAGGCCGGCACGATGTACCCGCCCGGCTTCGCCACGCAGATCACGGTCGGTAGCCTCACCGAGGGCCTGTGCGGCGCGTTCCGGCCCGGCCACTTCTCCGGCGTCGCCACGGTGGTGACGAAGCTCCTCAACCAGGTCCGGCCGGACGCCGCCCTGTTCGGCGAGAAGGATTTCCAGCAGTTGCAGGTGATCCGCCGCGCGGTGGCCGACCTCGACATGGGCGTCGCGATCCACGGCATGCCGACGGTCCGCGAGGCGGACGGCCTCGCCCTGTCCTCGCGCAACCGCTACCTCGCGCCCGCGGAGCGGGCGGCCGCGCCGACGCTCCACGCGGTGCTGTCGCGGATCGCGGCGGAGGCGCGGGACGATGCGGAGACGCCGCCCGCCATCGCGAAGGGCATCGCCGCCCTGGAGGCAGCAGGGTTCTCGGTGCAGTACCTTGCGGTCTGCGATGCGCAAACGCTGGCGCCGCTCGCCCGGGTCGACGGCCCTGCCCGCGTGCTCGCCGCCGCCTACCTCGGCAAGACGCGGCTCATCGACAACGTCCCGGTCTGATACGATTTCCGGTGGATTAGCTCGGTGAGCACCGCGCCCGTTTTCCCGGACGGGTGAAGCGTCAGCGGAACCCGATCCGAGACCCAGCAGAAGGCATCGCGAAGCGTCGAAACCTTGCGCCGTTCGGATCGAGCCGCTGACGCGGCCCTCGATGATGCTGGGTCCCGGATCACCTTCCGCTGACGCTCCGGGCGTCCGGGAAAACGTCGCGCCGGCGAAGTCATCGATCGGAAACCGTATGAACGATGGATGCCGAACGAGAGGGCGCAGGCCGTCGACGACCCGCGCCCCCTGCCCTCAAAACCCCTTGGGATGCGCGGCGAAGAAGTCGAGCATGGCGCGCGAGGCGTCGGGCCCCTGCGGGTCGGTGAAGCTGCCAGCCCGGTCCCCACCCGACCAGGCGTGGCCAGCGCCACGAACCCGCCAATCCTCCAGCAACACTCGGCCCGCCGCGTCCGCGTAGCGCGTGCGGGTGTAGGGGCGTCCGTCGCCGTCGAAACGCTCGCGCGCGGGCGTCAGCGCGGCGGCGCCCGCCTGGGCCAGCACTTGGTCGGCGTTGCGGATGCTCACCGTGGTGTCGTCCTCGCCGTGGAAGACGATGGTCGGCACGTGGGCGCCACCGCCGGGGCCGGGCGCGCCCATCTGCATCGCCATCATCGCGGAGCCGACGTCGCGGGCGCAGGAGGCCGCGAGCCCGGAATGCACGCCGACCGCGGCGTAGAGGTCGGGGAAGGCTCGGGCGATGTTGGCCGCCGCCGCCCCGCCTGCCGAGAGCCCGGCGATGAAGACGCGGCTCGGGTCGATCGCATGACCGGCCATGACCGCGCGGGTGAGGCCGGCGATGATGGCGGCCTCGCCGGTCTCGCGGCCCTGGTCGCGCGGCTCGAACCAGTTCCAGCAGCGCTGCGCGTTGGCGCGGCCGGTCTGGACCGGGTAGGCGACGAACAGGCCGTCACGCTCCGCCAGCCGGTTCATGCCGGTGCCGACGGCGAAGTCGTCCGCGGTCTGGTTGCAGCCGTGCAGCATCACCACGAGGGCCGCCGGAACCTGCGGCCGGCTCGGGACGAACAGGCGATACTCGCGCGTCCCCGCCGGTCCGGCAAAGCTCTTGGTGACGACCGAACCTGCGCCCGCGGCGGTCTCGACCGACCGGTCAGGCGTCTGCGGCTTGGCGAAGCCGAAGCCCGGAGCCTGCGGGGCCAAGCCCTTGGGCGTCAGCCCCTTGGCCGCCAACCCCTTCAGCACCGGCGCCAGCCCGCGCACGACGCCGTCCACGGCGGCACGCAGCTTCTCGGGGATCGGGCCGGCGAGCCCGGCTTCGGTCTTCGTCGTAGTCTCGCTTTTCGGCGCGCTCTCGGTCCTGGTGGAGGCCTGGGGCTGCGCCGTCGCCTGCGTCCAGGACGCGGCACGGGGGGGGTCGTCGACGCGCTCGGCGGTCAGGTCGAGGGTCGGCGGCTCGATCGCCTTCGGGGCGTCCCGCGGCGTCGCGAGGCCGCCGAGGCTGCGCTGGATCAGGTCGGTCGCCTCGGCGAGGCGTCCCGCACCGGTGAGCCGGGTCGCCTCCATCATGTCGGCGAAGCGGTCGCGCATCTGCTCGGAAGGATCGGTCATGGGATGTCCTCGGATCGCCGGGGGCGGATCGGAAAGGGCGGGGCAGCTCAGCGCAGCCGGTCGGCCAGGGCGGCGCGGACGGCGGGGCTGGCCTGGAGGCTGCCGAGCACGTCGAGGGAGGCGATCGCCGCACGGGCGAGTTCGGGGGTCACGTCGGCGGCGATGGTGGCGAGGCCGAGCACGCGGATGTCGAGCATCCGCCCCTCGGCCCGTGCCGCCTCGAGGCTCGCCCGGTCGATGTGGCGCAGGCCGAGCTCGACGCTGCGCCGCGCCACCGACTGGCGCGTCACGTCGGCATGCCGCTCGATCTGGTTGCGGATCGCGGTGCGGATGAAGTCGCTGCGGTTCGAGAACAGCCCTTCCGCGACGAGGAGATCGACATGCCCGAGATCGACATGCCCGAGGTTGATCGTGATCTTCTCGCTGTCGGGCTGCCGGGCCGGCACCTTCGCGGTTCTGGGCCGCACCATCGCTTCCATCATCGCGACCATCCCGTCACCATCCGTGTGGATGGCATATGGGAAGCGGTTTTTGCATTGCAATACGATCTTGCGGCGGCGCAGCAAGACGTGATGCGGCGGATCGGTCATGGGGCGGAGGGCCAGCCCCGCAAGGAGCGAGCGCGCGGCTGCGGCTTCGCGGATGCGACCGGGATCTTCCTCGATCGGGTGGTCGCGTGGCAGGACACCCGGACGGACGACGGTGAGATCCGGATGGTCGCGGTCGGCGTCCGGGACGGCACGTTCTACATGGTGGTCTATGGCGACCGGACGACCGAAGCAGGCGCGCCGATCCGTTGGATCATCACCGCATGGCCGTCGCATCGGAAGGAGCGTGCCTTGTGACGAAGATCAGTCTGAGCGAACTCCGCACGCATGCGCCGACGGTCGATCGAGCCAAGCTGGACGCAACCACCGAGGCACAGATCGAGGCGTACCGAAGCGAAGACGGCTACGGCGACCTTCCCGTGCCGGATGTCGCCCGCGTGGTCGAGTCGCCCCAGGCGCTTCGCGTGCGTCTGGGGCTGACGCAGAAGGAAATCGCCGCGGCGTTGCGCATTCCCCTCGGCACCTGGCGCAACTGGGAACAGGGACGCGTCACCCTGGAACCGGCGGCGGCGGCTCTCCTCGTCGTCGTCTCGCGGATGCCCGAAGCCGCCATGGACGCTTTGGGCGGACAATCGGACAGGTCCACCGGGACCTCGTGATCCCCGCGGGCGTGTAAATCGATCGACCATCGTCAGACCGCAGAATCCTCGCCGATGTACTCGGCCCAGATCGCGTTGACGCCGAGGCTTGCGCGGAAGGCGGCGTGGCGCGCGCGCTCGGCGTCGGTGAGGCGGGCGCGGGTGGTGCGGGCAGTGCGGACGACGCTCTCGGCGCCGAAGTCGGCGACCGCTTCGGCCACAGCGCCGGCGCCGAGGTCGAACCCGGTCTGCTTGCCGCCCAGCAGCTCGATGTAGACCTCCGCCAGGATCTGCGCGTCGAGCAAGGCGCCATGCTTGGTGCGGCGGCTGGTATCGATGCCGTAGCGACTGCAGAGGGCGTCGAGGTTTGCCGGCGCGCCGGGATGCTTGCGGCGCGCCATTGGCAGGGTGTCGACCACGCTCTCGAGCACGATCGGCGGCGGCGCCTTCGCCCCGAGCCGGGCGTATTCCATGTTGAGGAAGCCGACGTCGAACGGCGCGTTGTGGATCACCAGGCGGGCGTCGCCGCAGAATGCGACGAGCGCGTCGGCGATCTCCGAGAACAGCGGCTTGTCGGATAGGAACGTGTCGGACAGGCCGTGCACCTTGAAGGCGCCCTCGGAGACCGCCCGTTGCGGGTTGCAGTACTTGTGGAAGGTCCGGCCGGTGGGAATGTGGTTCAGGAGCTCGACCGCGCCGACCTCGATCAGCCGGTCGCCGGTCTTGGGATCGATGCCGGTGGTCTCGGTGTCGAGGACGATCTCGCGTACGACGTCGTGCATGATGTCCGGTCCCGAACGCTTCCCCGCTTCGCCTACCCAATTAGCCTGCGCCGGTTAACCCGCGCCTTCAACGCCGCCGCAGGCGGACGTAGAGCGCGCCGGCGCCGCCGTGGTGGCGGGCGGCCTCCTCGAAGCCGAGCACGATCGGGCGCAGGTCCGCGCCGCGCAACCAGTGCGGCACCGAGCGGCGCAGCACGCCGCGCTCCGCGTAGGCGTCTTCGCCGCCTTTGCCGGTCACGACCAGCACCCGCGCGTGGCCGGCGGCCCGCGCCCGCATCAGGAAGCCGACCAACGCCGCATGGGCCTCGGCCTGGTAGAGCCCGTGCAGGTCGATCCGACCCTCGATCGCCAGCAGGCCGCGGCTGATCCGCTGCCGCTCGCGACGCTCCAGCCCGGGCGGGGCGGGGGCTGGGACGAAGGCCGGGCGGACCGGCGCGGCCGGGGCCGGCGGCGCGCCCGCGCCGAGCCGGACCACGCGCTTCACCGGCTTCGCCGGCGCGACCACGGCGACCGGGCCGGGGATGGCAACCGGCATCGCCGGCACGGGCTTCGGTGCAGGCGCCGGCTTCCTGGCGATGCCCTTAGCCGGCGAATTCTTCGCCGTGGCCTTCGCGGCGGGCGTGGCGTCCACGGCGGCTAGCTTGGGCTTGCGCAGCGTCACGCGGGCACGCAGCGGGGTGATCAGCTTGGCGATCTCCCCCCACAGATGCGCATCCTCGCGGGACAGCGCCCGCGGCCGACGCGGCGGTTTCATGCCGGAACTCTGCGAAGGAGTTGGGACATGCAGCCGCCGAGGAGCCTGCGCGATCCTGTCTCGCGAGGTCCCGTCGTCCAGGTCACCGTGATCGGAGCCGAAGGGGTCGATCCTGATCCAACCCCCTCCCCGTCATCCCGGGGCTGCGCAGCAGAGCCCGGGATCCAGAGCCGCCGACGTGCCAGGCTGGACAACGACCTGGGGTTCTGGATTCCGGGCTCGCCTTCGGCGCCCCGGAATGACGGGGAGGGGCCGAAAACCGGATTTGCGCGGTCGGTCAGCGGGAGCGGGCCGAGGCGCGCATCGGTGGGTGCCTGCGAACCATCGATAAGCCCGCTCATGGCGCGGCCGGCTTCGGCAGCAGCACGATGAATCCGGGCTTGGTGTGGAGGTCGCCTGCCGCGACGCCGGCGGCCGCGCCGGTGCCGACGTAGAGGTCGCCGCGGGCCGGGCCGAGGATGGCCGAGCCGGTGTCGGCCGCGATCACGAGGTGCCCGCTGCCTGGCTGTCCCGGCAGCTTGCCGTCCAGCCAGAACGGCAGCCCGTAGCGCCACAGGCCGCTGTCGACAGCCATGCTGCGGCCGGGGCTCAAGGGTGCGCCGGCCGCACCCGGCGGACCCAGGGCCGCATCGACGACGGGCTCGATGCGGAAGAAGATGTAGGAGGCGTTCATCCGCATCAGGCGGCGGGCGTGGTCCGGGTGCGTGCGCAGCCACGCGGTCCAGCGGGCGAGGCTGAGGTCGTTCAACGCCAAGTGCCCCTCCCCCACCAGCAGCTTGCCGATGGAGGTGTAGGGCCGGCCGTTCTTGCCGTCGTAGAGCACGCGGATCGCCGTGCCGTCGGGCAGGCGGACGCGGCCCGAGCCCTGCACCTGCAGCACGAACAGGTCGACGGCGTCGCGCAGCCACAGCAGCGGATGGGTGCGGGCGGCGATCGCCCCATCCTCGATCGCGGCGCGGTCGGGATAGGGCTCGAACCCGGCCTCCCCCTGCCGCCCGGCGCGAAGAGCCGGATCGAGGCCGGGACGGGTCTCGCCGGGGCCGAGGGTCACGAGGTCGTCGGGACGGGCGAGCACGGCTGCCGTGTAGCCGGGGCCGGGGGTCAGCGATCCGTCGAGCTGCGGCTCGAAGTAGCCGGTGAGGAACCCGGCCCTGCGCTCGGGCTCGGTGCCGTCTGCCGGGCGCACGACCCGGTAGGCGGAGAACCGCTCGCGGAAGAAGCCCTTCGCCTGATCCGGTGCGAGGGCGGCGGCGGCCGTGCAGGCGGCGGCGAGGTCGGCAGGATAGCCCGCGACGCCGGCGGCCTGCGGCGGGTTGGGGCCGGGCGCGGCGCAGGTCCGCCGGAAGGCCTCGAACGCGGCCCGCGTCTCGTCCGCCTGCCAGCCGGGCAGGGCGGCAAGCTCCACCGGCTCCAGCACGGCGTTGCCGACGCGCAGCGGCTCGGCGGTGGCCGGGGCGATCCCTGAAACGAGAGCGACCGCAGCGCGGAACGCTGCGGTCGGGCGGGGGAGGCGTCGGAGTGCCATAGGTCGGGAACGATCGGTTGCGTGGACGGCCTCAGGCGCCCGCCTCGGTGGCGACGAGCTGCCAGTTCGGGTCGCGGGTGCCGAGCGTGCGGGCGAAGGTCCAGACGTCGGGCACCTCGACCACTGCCTCGGCGCTGCCGTCCACCACGACGCCGTCGGCGTTGCGGGTGGCGGTGATGAGGTTCGAGAGGAACCGCACCGTCACCTGCGCGACGCGGTTCTTCACGTCGACGGCGACGATCTCGGCCTTGTCGATCGAGACGAAGGTGGTCTCCACCGTCTGGCGGTTCTTCTCGCGCTCGGCGATGGCGCGCTCGAACGCGTCGCCGACCTCGCGGGAGAGCAAGGACTTCAGGGTCTTCCGGTCGCCCTTGGCGAAGGCGATCATGATCGCCTCGTAGGCGCCCTTGGCCCCTTCGAGGAAGGCGCGCGGCTCGAAGCCGGGCTCGGCCTGGACGATCGCTTCCAGGCCGCGGGCCACCGCCGAGCCCGGCTCGGCGATGCCGCGCCAGTCGCGCGCCTGGGTCTCGGCGTTGCGCTCGGGGAGCGCCCGGTCGGCGCCCGGCAGGCGCACGACGTTGTCGCCCTCGCTGCGGCCGGGCTGGGGCTCGGTGCGGCTGCGGTCCACCGGCTTGAACGGTGCGCGCTCGGTGCCGGTCTTCTGCCCGAGGACCGAGCGCAGCCGCCAGATCACGAAGACGGCGAGCGCCAGGAAGATGATCGTCGTCACGTCGAAGCTGTCCTGCATCACCGATCCGATGGTGGCCGCCGTGGAGCCCGGACCGCGGCCGCAGCCTTGGCCCGTGCGCGCGGCTGACGGGAAATCCGAGAGGGGTCGCACGCGAGTCCGGTCATGCCGCACGAATCCGCCGCGGGCGTGGCCGGCCTCGCGGAGAACGCGCCGCGTCCCCCTTTGCATAGGGGGCAATGGGCATATGGGGCAATGCGCCGGCCGGTTCCAGGCGGCATCGCGGGGGATCGCACCGGCCGCGTCGTCGCGCCGGGCCGGGGCTCACCGGACGGCGACCGTCTACGGAGACCCCGCGCTGCATCCGCGGCTGCCGGCGCCTCGCTTGTCCACCGGGGGCGGGCATGTTAGCCGCCGGGCCTCTGCTGAACGACCGCGCGACCACACGGGCAAGGCGGTCACCCCTAGCCATCGGCCCGCGGCCGGTGTTCGATCTTTCGAGAAGGATGACCCGCCATGGCCGATTCCCCCGCACCGAACGGCAACGGTCAGGCCGACGAGGCCCCCGCGATCAACGCGCTCGCGCAGTACACCAAGGACCTGTCCTTCGAGAACCCGAACGCCCCGCGCTCGCTCCAGCCCCAGGACGGCCAGGGTCCGCAGATCAGCATCCAGGTCAACGTCAACGCGCAGCAGCTCGCCGAGGCCGACTTCGAGGTCGAGTTGACGCTGGAGGGCGACGCCAAGATCAACGGCGACGTGCTGTTCGCCTTCGACCTGAAGTATGCCGGCGTGTTCCGCATGCGCAACATCCCGCAGGACCAGGTCCACCCGGCGGTGATGATCGAGTGCCCGCGCCTGCTGTTCCCGTTCGCCCGCCAGATCGTGGCCGAGGCTGTGCGCAACGGCGGATTCCCGCCGCTCTACATCGATCCGATCGACTTCGTCGGCCTCTACCGCCAGAAGGCGATGGAAGCGCAGGGCGGCGCCGAGGCGACCGGCCCGCTCGCCTCCTGATTTCGATTCCACTCGGGGGCTTAAGCCCCCGCCCCGACGACAGCCCGGCCGTTCGCGCGGACGGGCTGTTTCGTTTTCACGGTAAACGCCGCATCCTGCGCCGACCGACAACCGAGCCGGACGACGATCGATGACGACCGAGTGCGAGGAACCGCTGTCGCTGGACGACCTGATCACCTCGGATCCCGGCATACTCGGTGGGCGCCGCGTCTTCCGGCGGACGCGCGTCCCCGTCGAGGTGGTGTTCGAGAACCTGGCGGACGGGTTGTCGATCGGAGACATCCTCGAGGACTATCCGACGCTCGACCGTGGCGACGTCGTGCAGGTCCTGCAGCTCGCATCGGCCGGTCTGGCGGCGCCGAAGGCCGCATGAAGGTCGTGCTGGACGAGGGCGTGCCGCGGAGCTTGGCCGGCGCGCTCCGTGCCCTCGGTCTCGACGCCGCCGCGTTCGATCCGACCTGGATCGGCCTGCGGAACGGCGTGCTCCTTCGCCGCGTGGAGGCGGCGGGCTATTCGGTGCTGCTCACCAACGACAAGAACATGGCCTTCCAACAGAGCCTGAAGGGCGCTGCCGTCGCCGTCGTCGCCCTGCCGTTGAACCGCAGAGGCGTCGTGCTGGCACGGGCCGCCGACATCGCCGAGACGATCCGCCGGGCCTCCCCGGGGCGGCACCTTCTGATGAACCTCGACGGCACGCGCACGGTGCGCGGCTTCGAAGGCGACACCCTCGTCGTGGCCGACCTGCCGCCGGTTCCGACCTTCAAGGGATGAGCCCTCAGCGCGCCGCGCCGCGATACGCCGCTGCCAGCGTCCGCAAGGCCGCGGCGGCGCGCGGGTCCGGCGCCCGGACGTGCAGCACGATCCGGGTGAGCGGCAGGGCCGGCAGCCCGAACGCGGCGCCGACGTCGCGGGCGCCGGCCGGCGCAACGCTCGGGGCTAGCGCCGCAACCGCGAGCCCGGCCCCGACCGCGGCGCCGACGGCGAGGACGCCGCCGCCGACGAAAGTCTCGCACCAGGGCAGGTCGGCCGCGTCGAGGGCGCGGAGCGCCGCCGCCCGGACGTTGCAGGGGCCGGCCAGCGTCGCCATCGGCAGGGGCGCGCCGGGCTCGAACCGGAAGCCGGGGGCGGCGAACCATGCGAGGTGCTCCTCGGCCAGCACCGTTCCGCCCGCATCGGTCGGGTCCTCGCTTCGGACGATCGCCGCGTCGAGCTCGCCCGCATCGAACAGGCGCATCAGGTCGCGCGAGGAGGCGATCCGCACCTCGACGACGAGGCCCGAACCGGCAAGCCCGAGCCGGTGCAGCAGCGCGGGCAGGTCCGGGCCGGCGACGTGGTCGCTGATCCCGAGGACCAGACGGGCAGGGGGCGCCGCGACGAGGTCGGCCATCGCCCGGTCGTGGGCGGCGAGCAGGCCGCGGGCCGCGGGCAGGAAGCACTCGCCTTGCGCCGAGGCCCGGACGTTGCGCGGCGTGCGATCGACGAGGCGGCAGCCGAGCCGGTCCTCCAGCCGCTTGAGCCGCAGGCTGATCCCGGCCTGCGAGGTCTCCAGCGCCTCGGCGGCGCGGGTGAAGCTCGCCAGGTCCACGGTGAGCACGAAGGCCTGAACGCTGTCTATGTCGAGCGGGCGGGGCGGCATCACAACGATCCGTTATGGCAGATATAGCAGAGCATATCTTTCCGTTATCACGACGCGACGCAATCCTGTCCTCGCTCCGAAACGAGGACCCTGCCATGCCCCTGACCCGCATCTCGATTCGCGCCGGCAAGAGCCCGGCCTTCCACGCGGCGCTCGCGGCCGGCCTCTATGCGGCGATGCGCGAGACCTTCGCGGTGCCCGAGGACGACCAGTTCACCGTGATCCATGAGCACGCCGCCTCGGCCTTCATCTACGATCCGAATTACCTCGGCATCGCGCGGGACGACGACCTCGTGATGATCCAGATCATCGCCAACGACACCCGCGACACCGCGCAGAAGCGGGCGCTCTACGCGGCCATCGCCCGCAACCTCGGGCGGGATCCGGGCGTGAAGCCCGGCAACGTGCTCGTGACCCTCGTCGAGGTCTCACGCGAAAACTGGTCGCTCGGCGACGGGCTGATGAGCTACGGCCCGCCGGCGTGACGATCCGGCGCGGCGACGCGGGGTGAGCCTGTGCGCGTCTCGGCGGGTTCACGAGGGGACGCCGCCCGCGCCCCGCCGACAGGTCGCGGCCCCACCGAAAGGACCACCATGCCCGACACGCCCTCGCCCAACGCTGCCTCCCAACGCCCCGAGCCGCCCTTCGAGGCCAAGCCGATCCCCTATCCCGGCCGCTCGTCCGAGATGCAGCCGCCGCCCGATCACGGCGAGCACAGCTACGTCGGCTCCGGTCAGCTCGCCGGCAAGGTCGCGCTGATCACCGGGGGCGATTCCGGCATCGGCCGCGCGGTGGCGATCGCCTACGCCCGCGAGGGCGCCGACGTGGCCTTGGCCTATCTCGACGAGCACGACGACGCCCAGGACACCGCCGCCTGGATCGAAAAGGCCGGCCGGCGCGCGCTGCTCCTGCCGGGCGACGTCTCGGATGCCGGCCACTGCGCGGCGCTGGTGGAGCGGACGGTCGCGGAATTCGGCAAGCTCGACGTGTTCGTCAACAACGCCGCGGTGCAGGTGCTGGCCGACGACATCGAGGGTATCGAGATCGCCGACTGGGACCGGCAATACGCCGTCAACGTCCACGCGATGTTCTACATCCTCAAGGCCGCCTCGCCGCACCTGAAGCCCGGCGCCTCGATCATCGCCACCGCGTCGGTGAACGCCAAGAACCCGGTCGAGCAGCAGCTCGCCTATTCCTCGACCAAGGCGGCGCTCTGCAACATGGTGGCGAACCTCGCCAAGATCCTGGGCAAGCGCGGCATCCGCGCCAACGCGGTGCTGCCCGGCCCGATCTGGACGCCGCTGATCCCGGCGACGATGTACACCAGCCAGGTCGAGAGCTTCGGCTCGATGACGCCGGCCGGGCGCCCCGGACAGCCGGCCGAGGTGGCGCCGCCCTACGTGATGCTGGCCTCGGACGCGGCCAGCTACATCAACGGCGCGATGATCGCGGTGACGGGCGGCATGGTCACCATCTGAGACCGTCTCCGAGCCGTCGCCGGGCGGCCGGTTTCGGCCTCGACCGAATGCCGGGCCGCTATCGGTCGGCCGCCTGCCCACGCGCTGCGGTATGCTCACATCTCATCTCGGCCTCGGACGACCTGCGGGTTCCCCCCTTTCCCCGCGGGCGGGGAGAGGCCCGCACGGACCTCGTCGTCCGTGCGAGGAGCGGAGGTGCAGCCGAAGCGGCGGTGAGGGGGTGCGAACGGATGAGCCTCCTTCGGATCAGCCCCCTCACCGTCGGCTGCCGCCTCGCTTTGCCGACGACGAGGTCGGCAAAGCCCTTTCCCCGCGCGCGGGGAAAGGGGATGCGCGTAGGGCGAACCGCCAGAAGCGGGGACGTGTGAATCCCGCAGCGCGATGCGGGGGGAGGGCGGCCGGCGCGGGCGTTCGGATCGTCAGGCGCGCCTCAGGCAGCCCGCACGGTGTCGAGGAAGCGCGCGACCTCGACGCCGAGGTGCTCGGATTGGCGCGACAGCTCGGAGGCGGCGCCCAGGACCTGCGTCGCCGCAGCCCCCGTCTCCTCGGAGGCCTGCGCCACGCCGGCGATGTTGCTGGTGACCTCCGCGCTTGATCTCGGCCTGCCCGGCGGTCTTCTGCGCCACCATCGCCTTGATGCCCTCCACCGCCTTGCCGACGGCACCGATCTCGTCGCCGTGACGCGCCTCGACGATCTCGGCCTCGGTATCGCCCTTGGCCATGCGCTGCAGCACGGCCACCAGGCTGCCCATCGGCCGCGTAAGGCCGAACACGACGATCAGGGAGGCCAGCGTCAGCGCGCCGAGCAGGCCGAAGGCGGCGGTGGCGACCAGCAGGGTGGAGGCTCGGGAGACGGCCTGCTCGGCGTCGTCGCGGGCTTGCCGGAGCTCGGCCGTCGGGCGATCGATGCGGGGCTGGGTGATTGCACGAACCTTCGCAAGGCCGACGGTCGCCTCGGTCAGGAGGATCTTGCTGGCGGTCTCGTTGTCGTTCTTCATGCCGTGCAGGTTCGCGCGATCCATGATCGCGAAGAACTCGGTCATGGTGTCCCGCAGCGTCTGGTTGACGGCCTTGCGCTCGGCGGTGTCGGACATTGCGATGAGCCGGTCGACGTTCTCGAAGGCGGACTTGATCGCCGCATCGTAGCGCGACTTGTACTGCGCCATCTCGGTCTCGCGCGTCTCGATCAGGATGTTGCGCGCCTGGATCGAGGCCTCGTTCACGTTGATCCGAACGTTGAGGACGCTTTCCAGCCGCGTCGCCTGCACGTCCACGATCTGCTGCGTCTGCGCGGCGAGGTCGCCTAGCGTCGCGCGCGAGTAGAGCCCGAGCCCAGCCGTGAGAATGGACAGGATCACAAGCGGAAGCGCGACCTTGAGGATGACTTTTGCGTTGCTGAGAAGTCGCATGATCGTAAGCCCGAAATCAGTCTTCCGTTTATAGCATACGAATATAAAATTCTTGTTCAGATATTAAAATAGGTCTTAAACCGATGGATTTGTATAAAATCTATATTCAAATTCGGCGTACCGTCTGCGGAGGGCCGCCCGATTGAGCGGGACAGCTTCGAATCCGGTCTCATTCGACAACCGAAGGGTGTATCCAGCACCCGTAAGATGTACTCGACGAAGCGTCAGCACGCGGACCTGCACGATGCGTGCGGATGGTCGCAGGAGGCCGACGAAGACGCCGACCGAGAGGCCGTCAAGGCGGTCGTCGCCCGGCCCGTTGTGCCGCCCGGAAGCGGAACGACGCGATTCCCTTCCGGCCGACCTCGCGACCGGCGTGAAGACCGGCCCCCCCGTCCGATCCGCCGCGGCTTGACCGCGGGACGGAGCCGGGCCACGCCCTGCGCCGCTCCCGCGGACACCCAAGGACGGCATGGCCCCGACCACCCACCTCGCCCTGATCAACGTCTTCATCGGCGACATCCAGGGCGGCCTGGGACCCTTCCTCGGCACCTGGCTCGCCGAGGCCGGATCGTGGAGCCCGGCCCGCGTCGGCCTCGTCACCACCCTTGTGGGGTTCGGCACGCTGCTGCTCTCCGGCCCGTTCGGCGCGCTGGTCGACCGGGTCGGGCGGCCGCGCTGGCTGATCGCCGCCGCCTGCGCCGCGATCCTCGCCGGAACCCTGCTGCTTCTGCCGGCCCGCGCCTTCGCCTTCGTGTTCACGGCGCAGCTGCTGGCGGCGGCCGGCGGCACCCTGCTGCTGCCGGCGGTGACGGCGCTGACCCTCGGGATCGTCGGCAAGGACCGGTTCCCGAGCCAGCAGGGTCGCAACCAGGCCTTCAACCACGTCGGCATCCTGATCGCCGCCGGCGCGATCACGCTCGGCACCGCGCGGTTCGGGCCGGCCATCGCCTTCTGGGTGCTCGGCCTGATGGCGGTGCTGGCGATCGCCGCCGCGCTGGCGACGCCGGCCTCCGCCTGGAGCCAGCGCCGGGCGGTCGGCTGGAAGGAGGACGAGGCGAAGGATGGGGCCAAGGATGGGAAGAAGGAGGAGGACGCGCCGCAGCGGGCCGGTATCCGCACCGTCCTCGGCGACCGCCGGCTCCTGGTGCTCGCCTGCGCGCTGACGCTGTTCAACCTCGGCAGCGGCGGCATGCTCTCGCTGCTCGGCCAGAAGCTCGTCGCCACCGCCGTCAGCGCGACGCACTGGACGGCGATCTACGTCATGGTGGCCCAGCTCACGATGGTGCCGGTGGCGTTGTTCGCCGGATCGCTCGCCGACCGGCGCGGCCGGCGCAAGCTCCTGCTCGCGGCCTTCGCGGTGCTGCCGGTGCGCGCCGCGCTCTCGGCCTTCGTCGACGACCCGACCTGGCTGATCCTGGCCGAGATCCTCGACGGGGTGGCGTCGGGCATCGTCGGCGTGGCGGTGCCGGTGGTGGTCGCCGACCTGACCTGGGGCTCGGGCCGGACGCAGACGGCGCTCGGCACCGTCAACGCGGTGCAGGGCGTCGGAGGCGCGCTCTCGGCCTGGTACGGCGGCCTCGCTTTCGGCCTGTTCGGCTGGGCCGGCGCGTTCCTGGCGCTCGGCGCGCCTGCGCTTGCGGCGCTCGCCCTGGTGATCTGGTTCGACGCGACGCCCGAGCCCGGCCGCCGGTCGCGGCGGCGCCAGGCCCGCACGGCACAGGCCGCGACATAATCCCGGCACCGCGGTGCCGGGCGCGGGTTCACGCTCGCGCGGCGGGGGCCAACACCTGTATGGCACGGATCATGACGTGCCGGCGCGCGGCGCGCCGTCCCCGCGCGCCGGCTTCGCCCGAACCTGCCCGAGACAACACGGAAACGGCCTGACCCCCATGCGCGACGACGCCACCGGACGCACCCTCACCGCCCACGAATCGCGCGAGACGCCCTGGCTCAGCGTGGTCCTCGGCTTCGGGCCGATGCTGCCGCTGGTGGCGGGCGCCGCCGCCGCCTGGTGGATGCGCGGCCAGCCCCTCGACTACCTCGTCGCCCTGGTGACGATCCTCTACGGCGCCGCGATCCTGCTGTTCCTGGCGGGCGTGCGCCGCGGCGTCAGCTTCCGCACCGAGGGCGGGCCGACGGTGGTGCAGATCGCGACGATGTTCGGGCTGTTCGCGCTTGGGCTCTCCGCCCTCGTGACGGTGGTGATGGGCAAGGCGATCCCGGCGCTCGCCCTCCTGATCGTCGGCTACGCCGCCATCGCCGTGCTCGACCCGATCGCCGCGCGCACCGGAGAGGCACCGCTGTTCTTCGCTCGCCTGCGCCCGCTGCAGATGCCGATCGCCGTGGTGAGCCTCGCCGCGCTGCTGTGGCTGAAGTGGATCTCGCCTTACTAGGCCGCCCCTCTTCCCTCCCCCCCGACGGATCTCGGGCTTGCGCGAGATCCGCACCCTGTGTGCCCAAGTCGGGCGAGCCCGACTTGGGTGCGGGGGAGGGTGGGCCTCGCGTGAGCGAGGGTCGGGAGAGGGGAGCGACCTCTCCGAACAACGCGCTCCCCTCTCCCGACCCGCTTCGCGGGCCACCCTCCCCCGCAGAGGGGGAGGGAAAATGCCCACCATCGTCTCGCCGCGAGAACCCGCCCGCCTTCGAAATCCAGCCCTGCTTGCCGCTGCCCCCGCCGCCGCGATACAGCCCGGCGCGACCCCCGTAGCGCGCGATCGAAACGAACCCTCATGTCCAAGGCCGATTCCAACAAGGCCGAGAAGGCCGAAAAATCCGGCCTGAAGGCCCGCCTGCCGCGCGGCTTCGTCGATCGCCGCGCCGCCGAGATCGCGGCGCAGGGGCGGATGCTGGAGACGATCCGGGCGACGTTCGAGCTCTACGGCTTCGAGGCGCTGGAGACCCCGTTCGTCGAGTACACCGAGGCGCTCGGCAAGTTCCTGCCCGACCTCGACCGCCCGAACGAGGGCGTGTTCTCGTTCCAGGACGACGACGAGGCGTGGCTCTCGCTCCGCTACGACCTGACCGCGCCGCTCGCCCGGCACGTGGCCGAGAACTTCGACGCGATCCCGAAACCCTATCGCAGCTTCCGCAACGGCTTCGTGTTCCGGAACGAGAAGCCGGGCCCGGGCCGCTTCCGCCAGTTCATGCAGTTCGACGCCGACATCGTCGGGGCGCCCGGCGTCGCCGCCGACGCCGAGGCCTGCATGCTGATGGCCGACACGCTGGATCGGCTGGGCTTGGCCGGGCAGTACGTGATCAAGGTCAACAACCGGAAGGTGCTCGACGGGGTGCTGGCGACGATCGGGCTCGGCGGCGACGCGCAGGCCGGCCAGCGGCTGACCGTGCTGCGCGCCATGGACAAGTTCGACAAGTTCGGCACGGAGGGCGTGCGCCTGCTGCTCGGCCCCGGCCGCAAGGACGAGTCGGGCGACTTCACCAAGGGCGCCGGACTCGACGGGGCCCAAGCCGACAAGGTGATCGCGCTGCTGCTCGCCGGCGGTTCGGAGGAAACGCCCGAACGCTTCGCCTTCGTCGACGCGTTGCTCACCGCCTTCGGCGAGAACGAGACCGCGCGGGCCGGCATCGAGGAGCTGCACACCATCGCCAAGCTGGTGGACGCCGCCGGCTACGGCGTGGACCGCATCCGCGTCGACCCCTCCGTGGTGCGCGGCCTCGAATACTATACCGGGCCGGTCTACGAGGCCGAGCTGACCTTCCCCGTCACCAACGAGGACGGGCAGACCGTGCGCTTCGGCTCGGTCGCCGGGGGTGGGCGCTACGACGGGCTCGTCGGGCGCTTCCGGTCCGAGCCGGTTCCGGCCACCGGCTTCTCCATCGGCGTGTCGCGGCTGTTCTCGGCGCTGCAGCTCACCGGCAGCCCGCTCGCCGAGGCCCCGGCCAAGCCCGGCCCGGTGGTGGTGCTGGTGCTCGACCGCGACGAGATCGCCGCCTACCAGCGGCTCGTCGCCACCCTGCGGGGGGCCGGCATCCGGGCAGAGCTCTATCTCGGCGGCGCCGGGATGAAGGCGCAGATGAAGTACGCCGACCGCCGCGGCAGCCCGGTGGCGATCATCCAGGGCTCGAACGAGCGCGAGGCCGGCGAAATCCAGGTCAAGGACCTCGTCGCCGGCGCCGAGGCCGCCCGCAACATCGCCAGCAACGCCGAGTGGAAGGCTGCCCGGCCGGCCCAGTTCTCCTGTCCCGAGGCCGAGATGGTCGAGCGCGTGCGCGCCGTGCTGGCGCAGCATTTTTCGGCCGACGCGTAAGGGTAGGGGCCGGCTCTCCCTCCCCCCTCTGCGGGGGGACGAGCAGCGGCAGCCTCAGCGCGGGCAGCCGGCGGCGCGTTCCTGACGCTGGATCTCGGCGACCTTGGCACGATCCCGAGCCGAAAGCGGCACGTCGGCGATGTCGTCGTAGCGGCAGTCGGCGTTGCCGAAGGCCTTGATCCCGCGCGGGGTGCGGAAGCAGTAGCCGGCCTCGCCGTAGACCGCGTTGCGCTCGCCCCAGAGTTCGTCGCACGGGAACTCCGCCCGCGCGGGCGTGCAGAGCGGCGGCAAGGCCGCCAGGACGGAAGCAAGGGCGAGGGCGCGCATCGGGTCGGCTCCGGTGGGGACGGGAGCCGCACGATAGCCGATGCGATCGCCGCCGCATGCGCCCGCGCGTCCCAAAGGTTTGACCCTGCGTGTTCATTCCCGCTCGCGAGGCCCGGCGGGGCGGTCGCCAAGACCGGCTCCGGTTGCTACAGAACCGCTCGACGACGACGGGCAGGATCATGACGCGACCGCAGGCAGGAGAGACGGAGGCGAGCGCGTCGGCACAGGCGCGGCTCTCGGCGCACCTCGCGCAAGGGGGCTACCGCTTCGTGACGCCGCCGGTGCTGCAGCCGGTCGAGCCGTTCCTCGAGCTCTCCGGCGAGGACATCCGCCGGCGCATCTTCGTCACGCAGGACTCCGACGGGGCCGAACTGTGCCTGCGACCGGAGCTGACGATCCCGGTCTGCCGCCTGCACCTGGCCGGCGGCGACGGCCGGGCGGCCGACTACAGCTATTGCGGCCCGGTGTTCCGGCTGGCGGCCGACGAGCCCGACGAGTTCCTCCAGGCCGGCATCGAATCGATCGGCCGCGCCGACACCCCGGCCGCCGACGCCGAAGTGCTCGGCATCGCCCTCGAAGGCCTCGCCCTGTTCGGGCACGCGGCCCCGGGCGTGCGACTGGGCGACATGGGGCTGACGGTGGCACTGCTGGAGGCCCTGAGCGTGCCGCCGGCCGCCAAGCGCCGGACGTTGCGGGCGCTGGCTGCCGGGCGCTCCCTCGACGCGGTCACCAACGCCGCGCTGCCCGAGGACCCGCATGCGGGCCTGCTCGCCGCGATCCAGGGCCAGGACCCGCGCGGGGTCCGCGCCTTCGTCGAGGACGTGCTGGCGATCGCCGGCATCTCGGCGGTGGGCGGGCGCAGCGCTGGCGAGATCGCCGAGCGCTTCCTGGCCAAGGCCGCGGCCCAGGCCAACGGCGGCGCCGGCCTGAACGCCGAGAACCGCGCGATCGTCGATCGCTACCGCGCGATCGGCGGCGACCCGGACGCCGCCGCCCGCGACCTGCGGACACTCGTCCGCGACGCGGGACTGAGCCACGATACACTCGAGGCGACCCTCGACCTGTTCGAGGAGCGCAACGGCTTCATCGCCGCCCGCGGCATGGGGCTCGACGGGTTTCGTTTCTCCGGCGCCTTCGCGCGCAACCTCGACTACTACACCGGCTTCATCTTCGAGGTGACGGCCGCGGGCGGCGACCGGCCCGGCCCCGTGCTGGTCGGCGGCGGCCGCTACGACGGGCTCCTCACCCATCTCGGCAGCGCCACCGCGCAGCCGGCCGTCGGCTGCACCTTCTGGGTCGACCGCGTCGCAGGAGCCGGCCGATGAGCGAGACCATGGACGCAGATGCACCCCTGGTGCTGGCCGTGCCCTCCAAGGGCCGCCTGCAGGAGAACGCCGCCGCCTTCTTCGGTCGCGCCGGCCTGCGCCTGGCGCAGGGGGCAGGCGCGCGCGACTACCGCGGCAAGCTCGTGGGCGTGGCCGGCGTCGAGGTGCGCTACCTCTCGGCCTCCGAGATCGCGAGCCAGCTCGCTTCGGGCGCGGCCCATCTCGGCATCACCGGCGAGGACCTGATCCGCGAGACGCTGCCCGACGTCCACGGCCAGGTCGAGCTGTTGACGCCGCTGGGCTTCGGCAACGCCACGGTGGTGGTGGCCGTGCCCCAGGCCTGGATCGACGTGCGCGCCATGGCCGACCTCGACGAGGTCGCCGCCGAGATGCGCGCCCGCCATGGCCGGCGCCTGCGCATCGCCACGAAATACGTCAACCTCACCCGCCGCTTCTTCGCGGAGAAGGGGGTGGTGGACTACCGCATCGTCGAAAGCCTGGGCGCCACCGAGGGCGCGCCGGCCGCCGGCTCGGCCGAGATCGTGGTCGACATCACCACCACCGGCGCGACGCTCGCCGCCAACGCCCTGAAGATCCTCGACGACGGGGTGATCCTGCGCTCGGAGGCCAACCTCGTCGCCTCCCTCAACGCGCCCTGGGGCGAGAGCCAGCGCGCGGCGCTCCGCGCCGTGCTCGGCCGGATCGCCGCCGAGGAGCGGGCGCGGACCACCCGCGAGGTCCGCGCGGCGATGCCGGAATCCGGTGCGATCGACCTCGCCAGCATCAGCGGCCTGCACGAGGCCGAGCTGCCCTACGGCGCCCCGCGCGGACCCGACGGGGAAATCGTGATGCGCTGCCCGGCCGACGCGGTCTTCGACCTCGCCGACAGCTTGGTGCGGGCGGGCGCCCAGGCCGTCACCGTCCGCCGGATCGACTACGCCTTCGCCGCCGAGAACCCCCTGGCGGAGCGGCTGCTGGCGCGGCTTTAGGACCGCCCGTCAGGGTTTGCCACCGAGCGACCTATTGCGGCCCCTGCTTGGCGAATTCAGACTGCACCGCGCGCAGCACCTTGAGGCGCGCGTCGTAGATCGCCTTGAGGCAGGCGGTGTCGGCGGCGCAGGCGCGGCGCTCGGTGAGCCAGCTCTCCTGGTCGTCGCGGAGCTTGGCGCGGCCGCCCATCGGCAGCACGTCCTTCAGGATCTCGAAGCGGGTCGCCATCTCGACGTCGCGGTCGTTGAGGGCGAGCGTCGTGCAGATCGCTCTCTCGTCGGCCGCCTTGGCCGCCTCGCAATCGAAGCTCGCCGCATGGGCGGGCGCGGTGGCGAGGAGAGCCGCGAGGACGGGCAGGACGAGGCTCGGCTTGGCGGTCATGGCGGTCCAATGGGGCGGTGCTCCGCTCTCCATCGCACGCCGGCCGGGGGAACCGAACGGATAAATCGTGCGCCGAAGCATTTTCGAGCGAGGTGGATGCCGGCTCGCAGGAAACCATGCGGCCCCGCAACAAGAGAGAGCATTTTCGGTGATCTCTGGATCACCGAAAATGCTCTAGCAGGCTGCTGAAAAAGTCGGGCGAGGTAGAACAATCATCTCCGAATCACACCATTTGTTAGAGAATGGGGCGGTTCTCGCGTCTCGACGGTTCTCGATCGTGGGGGCTCGGCCCGCGAGTGCCTGCGGCAGGAGAACGTCTTTCTCCATCTCGGGACTTTTTCAGCAGCCTGCTAGAGGCCGGGCTTCACGACCACCAGCACGACGATGACGATCATCAGCAGCGTCGGCACCTCGTTGAGCACGCGGTAGAACTTGTGGCCGCGGCTGTTCCGGTCGGCGGCGAAATCCTTGACCATCCGGGCGAGCCAGCCGTGGATGCCGGTCATCGCCAGCACCAGCGCGAACTTCGCCTGAAGCCACCCGGTGACGTAGGCGCCGCTCGTCCAGGCCAGGGTCAGGCCGAGGACCCAGGTGACGATCAGGGCCGGGTTCATGATCGCCTTGAGCAGGCGCCGCTCCATCACCTTGAACGTCGCCGCCTGCGCCGCCGAGCCCGGGCCGGGGGGCAGGGACGCGTGGTAGACGAACAAGCGGGGCAGGTAGAGCATCCCGGCCATCCACGCGATCACCGCGACGACGTGGAACGCCTTGATCCAGGGATAGAGGTTGTCGAGCACGGGTCAGGGTTCCGGGTGTGATGTTCGGGCAGGGCGCATGTTTCCGGAATTAGGCGGATAGGACGCGTTTCTCCCTCTCCCCGCTTGCGGGGAGAGGCCCACAGGCACCTCGTCGTGCCTGTGGGAAGCGGAGGCGAAGCCGCAGCGGCGGTGAGGGGGCGCGAACGAAGAGGCTCCTTCGGCGCAGGCCCCTCACCCTTGGCTGCCGCCTCGCCGCGACGACGACAAGGTCGTCGCGACCCTCTCCCCGCAGGCGGGGCGAGGGGAATGCGCGGCCTCTAGCAGGTGTCCCTCAAGACGACGGTGAACCGCGCCGCAGCCGCGCCAGCATCTGCTCCACGTGCGCCACCGGCGTCTGCGGGGTGATGCCGTGGCCGAGGTTGAAGATGTGGGGCAGGCCACGGGTGGCGTCGAGCACCGCGTCGACGGCGGCATCGAGCGCCGCGCCGCCCTCGATGAGGGTGTCGGGATGGACGTTGCCCTGCGTCACCGTCGTCGCCGGCACCCGGTCGCGCAGGGCCTTGAGGTCGATCGACCAGTCGACGCCGACCGCGTCGGCGCCGGTCTCGGGCACCACCCGGGCATGGCCCTCGAGCCCGGCGCCGCGACAGAACACGATGATCTTCGCATCGGGCACCGCCGCGCGGATGCCGGCGATTATCCGCGCGATCGGGGCGAACGACCAGCGGCTCAAGGCGTCCTGCTCGGTCTCCTCGGGGAGCGCGCTGTCGGACACGTCGCCCACCGGCTCGACCAGCGCCGTGCCGGCCGGCAGGGCGGGCGGAAGCGTGCCGGCATGCGACTCGAAGATCTGAACCGCGTCGGCGCCGGCCCGGAGCTGGCGCACCAGGTACTCGGTCTGCACGGTGACCAGGCGGTCGATCAATTCGTCGACCAGGCTCGTGTCGGCTTCGGCGAGGGCGCGGGCGGGCGCGAGGTCCGGGGTGCCCCGTCCCCCGATCATGTAGCTCGCCACCGTCCAGGGGGCCCCGCAGAAGCCCAGGAGCGTGGTGTCGGGCGGCAGCTCCGCCCGCAGGCGCCGCACCGTCTCGAACACCGGCTCGAGATGGGCGAAGATCGCCGGGTCGCCGGCCTGACGCAGGCGCTCGAACTCGGCCCGGCCTTCGAGGGGATCGAGGCGTGGCCCCTCGCCCTCGACGAAGCGCACGTCCTGCCCCAGCGCGTGCGGGATCACGAGGATGTCGGAGAACAGGATCGACGCCTCGAAGCCGAAGCGGCGGATCGGCTGCAACGTCACCTCGACGGCGAAGTCCGGGCTGTAGCAGAGGTCGAGGAACGAGCCGGCCTCCGCCCGCGTCGCCCGGTACTCGGGGAGGTAGCGCCCGGCCTGGCGCATCATCCAGGCGGGGGGCGGCGAGATCGCCTCGCCGGCGAGCACCCTGAGGACCTTCCGGTCGGGGCCGCCCTGCACCGTGCCCTGCGTGGCCATCGTGTCCCCCAATGCCGCCTCCCGTTCCGCCCTGTCGGGCTCAGGTCTTGTTGTCGAAGGCCCGTTCGTCCGGTCCCCGTCGAAGCGCGACGAAGGCCGTCCCCAGCCCGGTCCAATCTAAGAGAAGAGAGATTCTAGGACTCTGTTTTTTCTCTTGGAGGCATGAGTCATGGGAGTGCAAGCGTGTCCACAGGCTCTCCCGGGCCCAACGCCGTTAAGCAGGCTTTAACGGATTGCCGCTAATGTCTGCGATAGGCCAGTCCCGACAGCGCCTTGCGCGGGCTGACGGCGTTCGTTGCGCGCCTGCGTCCCGGATTCTCCCAGGCGCACGGATTCCGACACGCTCGATCGGACACCCTGTTGACGCGGGAGTCGATGGATTTCGCGGACTCCGGCTGGACCGGGCCGGCGGGCCATCCTATCCACACTTATCGACTCCCCTGACGGCCGGCGGTGGATAAGGGAGCCTCCCCCGCTTCCGCGACCGGAGGAGACCGGATGAGCCGCAGCTACTTCCACCTCCACCTCGTCTCGGATTCCACCGGCGAGACCCTGATCAACGTCGGCCGCGCGGCGGCCGCCCAGTACGAGGGCGTCTCGGCGATCGAGCACGTCTACCCGCTGGTGCGCTCCGGGCCGCAGCTCGAACGGGTGATCTCGGAGATCCAGGCGGCGCCGGGACTCGTGCTCTACACCCTCGTCGGCGGCGACCTCGGCGAGCGTCTGGAGACCGCGTGCCGGGAATCGAGCTCGCCCTGCCTCTCGGTGCTGCAGCCGGTGCACAACCTGCTGCAATCCTACCTCGGCACACAGAAGGCGGCCCGGCCCGGGGCGCAGCACACGCTGAACGCCGAGTATTTCAAGCGCATCGACGCGATGAACTTCACGCTCGCCCACGACGACGGCAACCTGCCCGACGACCTCGAGGAGGCCGACGTGATCCTGATCGGGGTCAGCCGCACCTCGAAGACGCCGACCGGGATCTACCTCGCCAACCGCGGCCTCAAGACCACCAACCTGCCGCTCGTGCCCGGCATGCCGCTGCCGCCGGCGCTGGAGCGGGTGCGCAAGGCCCTCGTCGTCGGGCTGATCGCGTCGCCGGAGCGCATCGTCCAGATCCGCCAGAACCGCCTGCTCAGCCTCAACGCCGACGATTCCTCGATGTACGTCGACAAGGACGCGGTCGCTGACGAGATCACCGCCTCGCGCCGCCTGTTCAGCAAGAACCGCTGGCCGACCATCGACGTCACCCGCCGTTCGATCGAGGAGACCGCCGCCGCGATCCTCGACCTGTACCGCGACCACCGGCTGAAGTTCATCGCCGCGTGAGGGGCGTTCTCGGGCAGGCTCGATGATGTCCGCTTCAAGCGGATAGTCCTTGATTATTCTGCGCCTGAGGCCGATCCTTGCCCTGGATTTCGCGTGGGACGATGCGAAACACGAGAAGATCCTGCGGGAGCGTGGGTTCGGTTTCGATTTCGCTGCCGGGATCTTCGACGGCGACACGGTTGAGGACGATCGCCGGGATTACGGAGAGACCCGTATCCGCGCGACCGGCGAGCGGGACGGCTTCGTTCTGACGGTGATCTATACCGATCGCGACGGCGTGCGCCGCATCATCTCGGCGCGGTTGTCCAATGCGAAGGAGCGCCGGCAATGGCTCGGGTCACGGCAGACGAGCTTCGGACCCACCGGCCCATGATCGATCGCGAAAAGATGGCGGCGACGACGGAGGCCGACATCCACCGCCACGGGATCGAGGATGGCGAACCGGCGGATGGCGATTTACCCGATGGCATGCTGGTAGTCCCCTCGGCTCGCCTGCGCCTGCATCTCGGCATGTCGCAGACCGTCTTCGCACAGGCGATCGGCGTGCCGCTCAAGACGGTGCAGAACTGGGAGCAGGGGCGGACGCCGCCCGATCCGGCAGCCCGCACCCTGCTCGCGCTCGTCGCAGCAGACCCGCGCCACGTCCTGGGCCTTCTCGGATGGGCGGAGCGGGACGACGTGCCCGACGACCAGGCGCTCGAAGCTGAGACCGGGACGCAGTCGGCGCGGAAGGATAAGCCGACCGGAAGATGGTTTCAGCGTGATGCAGACCTTCGGCGGGCGAAGATGGCTGCACGGCGTGCGTGACCGAGGCCGGCCCATGTCTGTCCCACAACCCGCACCCGTCGCCATCCGTCCCGTTGACCGGACGCTAACCCCGCCGCGGTAATCCTGCCTTCGGGGCCAGCGTCGCGTATCGGTCCCCTCAAGCCCCGTCGGCCGGCTCGTTCCGGACGGCGGGGTTTTGGGCGTGGTGCCGGCCGGCGCTTGCGGCGTTCCGCCGATCCATGACACTCCGGCGGGATGCCAACCTCGTCTTTCCCCTCGCCCTCGGTTTGGCGGGGCCCGAGCCCCCTCGTCCTCGCCTCCACCAGCTCGACGCGGCGGATGCTGCTCGAGAGTGCCGGCCTGGTCGTCGAGGCGCGGGCGCCGGGCGTCGACGAGCGCGCGGTCGAGGCCGATTGCACCGGCCAGGATCCCAAGAGTTCCCCCGAGGGGCTGGCCCTGCGGCTCGCAGAGGCGAAGGCCTTTGCCGTGGCGCAGACCTGTCCCGACCGCGTCGTCGTCGGCGCCGACCAGGTGCTCGATGCCGACGGCCGCGTGTTCCACAAGCCCACCAGCCTGGAGGAGGCCCGCGCGCAGATCGGCGAACTCGCCGGCCGCACCCACGCCCTGCATTCCGCCGTCGCGATCGTGCAGGGCGGCCGGGTCGAGAGCTTCGTCGAGACCGCCCGCCTCACCTTGCGCCCGCTCGATCCGGACGCGATCGCGGCCTATGTGGCTCTGGCCGGCGCGGATCGCGTGCGGGCCAGCGTCGGCGGCTACCAGCTCGAAGGGCTCGGCATCCACCTGTTCGACCGGGTCGAGGGCGACCACAGCACCATCCTGGGCCTGCCGCTGCTGCCGCTGCTCGCGCGGCTGCGGGCCTCCGGGCTCCTGACGTTTTAGGAACGCGACATGGCGGGACACGATCACCACGATCATGCCGGGCACGACCACGGTCACGACCATGGCGGCCATAGTCATGCCAGCCACAGCCACGGTGGGCTCGGCCACGTCCACGCCCCGGCGAGCTTCGGACGCGCCTTCGCGATCGGCATCGCGCTCAACACCGCCTTCGTGGTGATCGAAGCCGGCTACGGGTTGGCGGCCAACTCGATGTCGCTGGTGGCCGATGCCGGCCACAACCTCTCCGACGTGCTCGGGTTGGTGGCCGCCTGGGTCGCCTCGGTGCTGGTCAAACGCCGCTCCACCGCGCGCTTCACCTACGGCCTGCGCGGCTCCTCGATCCTGGCCGCCTTGTTCAACGCGGTGTTCCTGCTCGTCGCCACCGGCGCGATCCTGTGGGAGGCGGTCTCGCGCCTGATCCATCCCGAGCCCGTGGCCGGCACGACCGTGATGGTGGTGGCGGGCCTCGGCATCCTGGTGAACGGGGTCACCGCCTGGCTGTTCGCGTCCGGCGCCAAGGGCGACATCAACATCCGCGGCGCCTTCCTGCACATGGCCGCCGACACCGCGGTCTCGGCCGGCGTCGTGCTCGCGGGCCTCGCCATCCTGGCCACCGGCCTCGATTGGATCGACCCCGCCGTCAGCCTCGTCGTCGCCGGCCTGATCGTCTGGGCGACCTGGGGGCTCCTGCGCGACAGCGTGGCGATGTCCCTCGACGCGGTGCCCCCCGGCATCGACCCGGACGCGGTGCGCGCCTACCTCGACGCCCGCCCGGAAGTCTCGGGCCTGCACGACCTCCACATCTGGCCGATGAGCACCACCGAGATCGCGCTGACGGCGCATCTGGTGATGGCCGGCGGCCACCCGGGCAACGGCTTCCTCGTCGAGGTCGCCGAGACGCTGCGCGCCCGCTTCGGCATCGCCCACGCGACCCTGCAGATCGAGGAGGCCGGCGGCCCGCCCTGCCTCCTCGCGCGGGAGTGCGTGGCGTGAGGCGCGCCTTCGTCGTCGGCCATCCGATTGCGCATTCGCGCTCGCCGCTGATCCACGGGCACTGGCTGAGCGAACATGGGATCGCCGGCAGCTACGAGCGGATCGCCGTCGCGCCCGACGCCTTCGAGGCGTTCTTTCGCCGGCTTCCGGAATCCGGTTTCAGTGGCGGCAACGTCACGATCCCGCACAAGGAGGCGGCCTTTGCGCTCTGCGACGCGCTGAGCCCGCGGGCCCGCGCCATCGGGGCCGTGAACACCCTGGTGGTCGGCGCCGACGGTCGGATCTTCGGCGACAACACCGACGCACCGGGCTTCACCGCCCACCTCGACCAGAGCCTCGGCGCCGGCTGGCCCGAGCGGGCCGGCACCGCCCTGGTGCTCGGGGCGGGCGGGGCGGCCCGCGCCGTCGTCGTCGGCCTGGCCGAGCGCGGCCTCGCGCGCATCGTCGTCGCCAACCGCACCCGCGCGCGGGCGGAGACGGTCGCGGCGCTCGCCCCCGGCATCGCGACCGCGATCGAATGGGACGCGATCCCGGCGCTGATGCCCGAGGCCGGGCTTCTGGTGAACACCACCGCGCTCGGCATGGCCGGCAACCCGCCGCTCGACCTCGACCTCGCTCCGCTGCCGGCCAACGCGGCGGTGGCCGACATCGTCTACGTGCCGCTGGAGACGGGCCTCCTCGCCGCCGCCCGCGCCCGCGGGCTTCCGGCGATCGACGGGCTCGGCATGTTGCTGCACCAGGCGGTGCCGGGCTTCGAGGCCTGGTTCGGCGTGCGCCCGAGGGTGACGGAGGCCCTGCGCGCGGTCGTCGTCGCCGACCTGCCGCGATAGGTCCGCTCCGATGAGCGATACTGTGCGCAAAAAACCGTTCGTGCTGGGGCTCACCGGCTCGATCGGCATGGGGAAATCTGCCACCGCGGCGATGTTCTCGGCGCGTGGCGTGCCGGTGCACGACGCCGACGCGGCCGTGCACGCCCTCTACGGGCCGGGCGGCGCCGCGGCTGGGGCGATCGGCGCCGCGTTCCCCGGAACGCTCGCTCCGGACGGCGGCGTCGACCGCGCGCATTTGCGCGACGCGGTGCTCGGGCGCCCGGATGCGCTGGCCCGGCTGGAGGGGCTGGTCCACCCGCTGGTCCGGGCCATCGGCCACGCCTTCCTCGAACGCCATGCGGGCGCGCCGCTGGTGCTGCTCGATATCCCGCTGCTCTACGAGACCGGCGGCGAGGCCCGGTGCGACGCCGTCCTCGTGGTCACCGCGCCGCCCGAGGTGCAGCGCGCCCGCGTGCTGGCCCGCCCCGGCATGACCGAGGCCGCGTTCGCGGCAATCCTAGCCAAGCAGATGCCGGACGCCGAGAAGCGGGCGCGGGCCGACTACGTGCTCGACACGAGCCTCGGCTTTGCCGCCGCCGAGGCCGAGGTGGCGGGGATCGTCGCGCAACTAACCGACGAGGCAGGACATCACGGTGACCGCCCCAGATCGCAACCGAATTCTAACCCATTCGCGGTAGACGTCCGGTCCGAGGAAAATTAACTTATCACTCTGAAAAAATTGCCTTCGAGTCAGGAGGTGGTGCCGCATGTCGAAACGCCTGGAAGCGATGCGTGCCAAGCCGATGGCCGGCTGGACCGTTTCGGACATCATGGCGCTCTGCGCCGAGTTCGACGTCGTTTGCCATCCCCCACGCGGCGGCGGTTCGCATTATCGGATCGGCCACCGCTCCCAATTCGAAAAGTTGACGATCCCCGCTGCTCGGCCGATCAAGGGATGGTACATCCGCGAACTCGTCCGGTTCATCGACAAGGTCAGAGCCGCGCCATGAGCGAACTCACCTATCCCGTCGTCATTTCCCCGCTGACCCACGATGACGGCGGCGGCTTCGCTGCGACAGTGCCCGATCTCCCAGGCTGCATGTCCGACGGCGAGACCCCCGAGGAAGCTCTGGTGAACGTCCGCGACGCGATCGATGCTTGGATCGCGATGGCTCGCGAACTCGGGCATGCCGTGCCCGCCCCCTCGCGCACTTTGCAGCGCGCCGTCGGCTGAACGGCTCCCGCCGTCCGCGATCGGGGACCGCATCGCGACGCGCGTGATCGGTATGAGCCGCGAGCGATCGCCTGTCGGAGCCGTCCGGTTCCTCCACAGGGCGCGATATTTCATCGGGATCTCGTCGGGACCCGAGGCGGCGTCGCCGGGTTGGCAGCCCAGGGGCCGCCTGCCGTCGCGGCCGGCCCGCGAGAACCCGGAGACCTGCCATGGCCACCAAGCCGAAGACGCTGCACGATGCCTTCTACGAGACCTTGAAGGACGTCTACTACGCCGAGAAGCAGTCGGTGAAGGCGCTCAAGAAGTCGGCCAAGGCCGCCGAGCATGCCGAGCTGAAGCAGGCGTTCGAGACCCACGCCGAGGAGAGCGCCAACCAAGTCGAGCGCCTGACCCAGGTGTTCGAGATGATCGGCAAGCCGGCCCGCGCCAAGACCTGCGAGGCGATGCAGGGCATCACCTTGGAGATGGAGGAGGACCTGGAGGATTTCGGCGACAGCCCCGCCGCCGACGCGGTCCTGGCCGCCTGCGCCCAGGCCGTCGAGCACTACGAGATCGCCCGCTACGGCACCCTGAAGACCTGGGCCGCCCAGCTCGGCTACGCCGACGCGGCCAAGCTCCTCGACGAGACCCTGCAGGAGGAGAAGAAGACCGACGCGCTGCTCTCGGAGATCGCGGAGAGCCTCAACCTCGACGGCACCGAGCCGACGGAGGAGGAGCCTGCCACGAAGAAGTCCGGCCGCAAGGCGGCCTGAACTCGATCCGATGCGATGACGCCGGGCCGGTCTGATCATTCGGTCCGGCGTGTCGCGACGAGACCGTCCCCGGGGTCCGATGATCTTGGGAGCGGCCCTACGGCTTGGTGTTTGCCGGCTTCCGGCTCAGCCGCTTGTTGAGCGTCCGCAATTCGCTGTCATCACGCGTCCACAAATCATGGCTGAACGCCGCCTCAAGGTAGGCCGCCTCACTGCGCGTTGCCCACGCGGAAGACGCTGCATGCGCTGCGGGACTGTACGCCGCGAACCCCAGCACCAACCCAAGCGCCTTCCCCACACGCATGACCAACTCCCGGGGCGAGACGGTTTCGAGGCTTGAGCCGGAATCTTTAACGCTGGTATCGCGCATCTCCGCGGCGGATCGTTCGATCCGGGACGGGAGCGTGTACCCAGCCCTTGAGCCGGCACGAAAAACACGATATGCGTGATCTGCCCTCCCAAAAAGCGCCACCGCAGCATCCGTGAGCCCCCGGGGCTCCACCAAGACGATGCACGGGTCCGCCGCACCCTTCGCGGCCAGACATCCGGCGCCTTCTCCCGATTGCCAGGCTCCCCGCCTCAACCTTCGCTTTCGTCGGTTCAAGACATCCCATGAACGAACAGTCCGACGTCTCCGCCCTCGCGGACATCACCGGCTCGAACACGCCGACCGAGGGCGCGCTCGCGGCCTCCGACCTCGACGCCATGCGCGAGGTCAAGCTCCAGGACCTCAAGTCCAAGACGCCCACCGACCTGATCGCCTTCGCCGAGGAGGTCGAGGTCGAGAACGCCTCGACCATGCGCAAGGCCGAGCTAATGTTCTCGATCCTGAAGCAGCTCGCTGCCAAGGAGGTCGAGATCATCGGCGCCGGCACCTGTGAGGTGCTGCAGGACGGGTTCGGCTTCCTGCGCTCGTCGGAATCGAATTACCTGCCGGGGCCCGACGACATCTACATCTCGCCCACGCAAATCCGCCGCTTCGGCCTGCGCACCGGCGACACCGTCGAAGGCCCGATTCGGGGACCGAAGGACGGCGAGCGCTACTTCGCGCTGCTGAAGGTCAACACGATCAACTTCGAGAACCCGGAGAAGATCAAGCACAAGGTCCACTTCGACAACCTGACGCCGCTGTTCCCGACCCAGCGCTTCAAGCTGGAGCTCGACGCGCCGCCGAAGAAGGACTTCTCGCCGCGGATCATCGACATCGTCGCCCCGATCGGCAAGGGCCAGCGCGCCCTGATCGTCGCGCCGCCGCGCACCGGCAAGACCGTGCTGATGCAGAACATCGCGCAGTCGATCACCATCAACCACCCGGAGTGCTACCTCATCGTGTTGCTCATCGACGAGCGCCCGGAGGAGGTGACCGACATGATCCGCTCGGTGAAGGGCGAGGTCATCGCCTCGACCTTCGACGAGCCGGCCACCCGCCACGTGCAGGTCGCCGAGATGGTGATCGAGAAGGCCAAGCGCCTGGTCGAGCACGGACGCGACGTTGTCATCCTGCTGGATTCGATCACCCGTCTGGGCCGCGCCTACAACACCGTGGTGCCCTCGTCGGGCAAGGTACTCACCGGCGGCGTCGACGCCAACGCCCTGCAGCGCCCGAAGCGCTTTTTCGGCGCGGCCCGAAACATCGAGGAGGGCGGCTCGCTCTCGATCATCGCCACCGCGCTCATCGACACCGGATCGCGCATGGACGAGGTGATCTTCGAGGAGTTCAAAGGCACCGGCAACTCCGAGATCATCCTGGACCGCAAGGTCTCGGACAAGCGCATCTTCCCGGCGATCGACATCACCCGCTCCGGCACTCGCAAGGAAGAGCTGCTGGTTCCGCCGGACGCGCTCAAGAAGACCTACGTGCTGCGCCGCATCCTCAACCCGATGGGCGTCACCGACGCGATCGAGTTCCTCATGGACAAGCTGCGCCAGACCAAGAGCAACGGCGACTTCTTCGACTCGATGAACACCTGACGATTTTTAGGACTCGAACGAGAAAAAGGCCTCGATCGCAGGATCGGGGCCTTTCTCATGACAGCCCGACTGACCGTCGATCCTCCCCTCGCCCTCATCCTGAGGTGCGGACGCGAAGCGGGAGCCTCGAAGGAGCCCTCCAGCCGGCCGCGCGATGTCTGGAGACCTCCTTCGAGGCCCGCCGGCGCGGGCACCTCAGGATAAGGTCGCGGGGTGGAGGGCGGAGTGTCGCGGCTACTTCGCCAGTTCGCGGAGCGCGTCGCGGCGATCCTTCATGACGGCGCGGGCGACTGCCATCTGATCCGCGAAATCCGGTGTCTCGGGTGTCAGGTGGTAGCCGTCCGGCGTTTCTACGAGGAAGACCGTGTCTCCCGTCGACACGTTGAGCCGCGCCTGCACCTCCTTCGGAAGGACGACGCCGACGGCGTCGCCGATCTGCGTGAGCTTGAGCGCCACCATCGCGTCTTCCAAACGGGTTGCCGGGGATCGGTCCCTTCGAGAATGGGCGGGACCGTGCGGATGCGCAAGCGCGGGACGGGCGGCCGCTACGCCCGCCTCCGCCGCGCCAGCATGTTCAGCCCTTCAACGCCGGCCGAGAACGCCATCGCGGTGTAGATGTAGCCCTTGGGCACGTGCGCCCCGAAGCCTTCGGCGATCAGCGTCATGCCGATCATGATCAGGAAGCCGAGCGCCAGCATCACCACCGTCGGGTTCTTCGCGATGAAGGCCGAGAGCGGCTCGGCGGCCACCAGCATCACGACCACTGCCGTCACGACGGCGATCATCATCACCGGCACGTGCTCGGTCATGCCCACCGCCGTGATGATCGAGTCGATCGAGAAGACGAGGTCGAGGAGCAGGATCTGGCCGATCGCCGCGGCGAAGCCCAGCGTCGCGTCGCCCGTCGCCTTCTCCGGAGCTGGGTCGACGCTGTGATGGATCTCGGTGGTGGCCTTCCACAGCAGGAACAGGCCGCCGGCGAGCAGGATCAGGTCACGCCAGGAGAAGGCGTGGCCGAGCACCGAGAAGACGGGGCTCGTCAGCTGCACGATGAAGGCGACCGTGCCGAGCAGCCCCAGCCGCAGGACCAGGGCGAGCCCGATGCCGATGCGGCGGGCCTTCGCCTGGTGCTCGGGCCGCAGCTTGTTGGTGAGGATCGAGATGAAGATCAGGTTGTCGATCCCGAGCACCACCTCCATCACCACGAGGGTCGCCAGCGCCGCCCACACCGTCGGGTCGGCGGCGAGTTGAACGAGATGGTCCATCGGGCGCCTCGCGTCAGAGCGGCAGGAAGCGGGTGCCGCCGGCTCCCGGCCGGTCGGCCGCATCCGGGGCATAGATCTTCAGGATCTTCGGGAAGACCTTGAAGTGGGCCGGGGTGTGGGTGGTGAGCTCGCCGTCGGTGTTGACGGCCCGCGGCTTCCGCGTGCTCAGCACCACCTCGGTGGTCTGGAAGGCGCGCACGTCCTCGGCCCTGCCGTGGGTGCCGCGGCGGAGCGCCGGCAGCAGGGCGAGCAGGCGCCACCAGTGCTTCACCTCAAGGGAGTAGAAGTCGAGCTTGCCGTCGTCGACGGTCGCTGTCTCCTCCACCGTCATGCCGCCGCCGTAGTGGCGCCCGTTGCCGACCGAGGCCTGGATCGTGGTGACGCGCTCGCGCTTGCCGTCGTGCTCGATCGTCACCGTGAAGGGCCGCACCCGCCGCAGCACCCGGAAGGCGGCGATGGCGTAGCCGACCGTGCCCCACTTCTTCTTCGATTCCGCGGTGAGGCCGCCGGCGAGATCCGCCGAGAAGCCGATGCTGGCCACGTTGAAGAAGTAGTGCCCGTTGACCCAGCCGAGGTCGACCGGCTGCGGCGCGGCCTGCGTGATCAGCTCCGCGGCGGCCACCGGATCGAGCGGCAGTCCGAGGGAGCGGGCGAGGTCGTTGGCGGTGCCCAGCGGCAGGATGCCGAGCGGCAGGCCGGTCTCGACGAGGGCGGGCGCCGCCGCGTTCATGGTGCCGTCGCCGCCGCCGAGGATCACGAGGTCGACGTCCTGCGCGTGCCGCCGGATCACCGCGCAGCAATCGCGCTCGGGCTCCGGCTCGACCAGCGTGAGGCCGCCCGCGCGCAACGCCTCGCGCACGGCATCGATCGCCGCGCCGCCGTTGCGGGCCTTCGGGTTGCACAGGAGCAGCGCCCGGCGCGGACGCGACGCCCCCGACGACTCGGCCTCCGCGCTCGTCGGCGAACCTCCGGCGACGGACCGGCTCAACGGATCGGACAAGGGCGGTAACCTCTTCGGCGCGTTCGCCGCCACCCGCGAGGCGCGGGGGCGACGGCGTGGCAGAGATCCGACATCGCGGTCGACGCCTCGACCGCCAGAGGGGCCCGGACCCGGAATACGGCCTAGGTGGCGTACCGTTCCGGCGATCTCAACCCCGTTGCCCCCCAATTCCGAACTTGCCGGGACCGCAGATGCGGTTTCGCGTGTCCCGAGCGCTATCGGCCGGCTCCGATGCGCTTCGGAGCAGAGCCGCACGGAACCGGGCGCCCACCGGTTCGCGTTAACCTCGGCCGTCGTAGAACGCGTCGCCCCCCGCCCGGCCACCCTCCGGTGATCCCATGTGCCCTGATCCCTCACGCGTCGGCGGCCTGCGTTCCGCGCTCGCGCTCGGCTTGATCCTCGCCGCCGGGGCGGCCCGGGCCGAGCCGCGCCCGGGCTGGGTCGACCCGCCGGCGAAGGCCGCGCCCGGCACGCCGGCGGCCCCGCTCGCCCCGAAGGCCGAGGCTCCGCCTGCCCCAGTCGAGCCGGCCGCAACCGCGGCGCCGGTTCCGGCCGCCCCGGTGACACGGGAGGCGGCCAAGCCCGCCGGAAACGCGTCGAACCCGACGCCGGCCTTCGCCGAGACCGAGCGCGACGGCGCGGCCATGGGCGGCCCAAGCCGCCGGGCCGAGCGGCCGCGGCTTCGGCGGCGTGCCGCGCAGCGCCTCTCCGACACGCCGGCCGCCAACGCGCTGACCGTCGCGCCGCGGATTTCCGCCGCCCCGCGCGAGGCGGCTGCCGATCCACGCTTCTCCGGTTGGGCGGGACAGGCGCAGGGCCTGACCGAGGATTACCTCGCCGCCTTCTCGGGCTCGAACGGCGCCATGGTCTCGGGCGCGTCGCGCTTCTACGGTGAGCGCCTGCGCTTCCACGGGCGGATGACGACGCTCGCGGCCCTGCTCGCCGAGAAGCGCCGCTTCGCGCAGCGCTGGCCGGAGCGGCGCTACGAGCCGCGCGACACCCGCACCGCCTGCAACGCGGCGCTCCAGAGCTGCGTCGTGCGCACCCTCGTGGACTTCCAGGCCGGCAGCCCGGCCCGCGGCGCGCGCTCGCAAGGGGTGGCCGAGCTGGTGCTGGAGGTCAGCTTCGCCGGCGGCCGCCCGGTGATCGTGTCGGAATCGAGCCGCGTGCTGCGCCGCGGCGCCACGGTCGGCGCGCTTCCCGGAGCCGGCGCCAACGGCTAGACGAGACGCCATGACAACCCCGGATGCGGAAACCCTGGCCCCGACGGAGCGCCCAGTCCTCGGCGCCCCCGAGCGCGCGACTCTTCGCGGCGAGGTCCAGGCCGAGATCGCGCGCCGCAACCCGAAGCCGGTGGCCGTGCGCACGCTGCAGCTGCTGGCCGAGGCGGCGGTCGAGCCGTCGGCCGAGCCGGCGGGCTATCGCGTCGTCGATCGCCACGGCCGTCCGCGCCGCCACGCTGGGTCCGACGCGCCGCTGACGCTGGCCGAGCTCGTCGACGAGATCCAGGCCCGGCACCCGGCCCTGTTCCTGCCGGCGGTCGTGCCCCCCGCGATCGCGCCGGCCGAGCCCGAGGTGACGAGGGACGCCCCGCTGATCGCCGGCGCCGCCGAGATGCGGGCGGCCACCGCCCGCCTGGTCGAGACCGGCTCGGAGCGCGCCCGCGCCCTCGCCGAACGCTCCACCGAGCAGGGCAGGGCGCTCGCGGAATCCGCGGTCGACCGCGTCTCCGGCGTCCGGGCCGGAATGGCCGCCTGGCTCGCCGCGCGCCGGGCCGCGGCCGACAGAACCAGGTCCGACGCGACGACGCTCAACGCCACCACGTCTGGCGCCGCCACGCCCGGCACGGCCGCGCCAAACCCGGTCGCCCAGCCGGCCTGGCGCGATCGGGCCTCGCAGGTCGGCGCCTCGGCCCGCGACGGGATCGGCCGCGTGGCCGCCGGCTTGCGCGACTGGCAGGGCGAGGGCGAATCCGTGCGCCAGCACCGGCGCTGGCTGGCGGGCGGCACCGCGGCGGCCTTGCTCGCGGTGCTGGCGGCCGGGCTCGTCGTCGGAAACCGCGCGCCGGAGGGCGAGACCCCGACGAAGACCGCGACGCAAGCCGACGCATCCGTGCCCAATACCCCGTCGCCCGACCCAGTGACGCCGCCGCCGGAGACCGCCGACACGGTCGGCCTGCCCGAGCCGCCGCCCGCGCCGGCCGCCAACGCGATCAGCGGCAAGGCCGAGGTGATCGACACCGCGACCGTGCGCGTCGCCGGCAAGGTGTTGCACCTGTTCGGCGTCGAGTGGGTGCGGGGCGGGCAGGCCGACGAGCTTTCCAAGTACCTCGCCGGCCGTGCGGTCACCTGCACGCCGGTGCCGGGCAGCGAGAACGTCTCCTGCACCGTCGAGGGCCGCGACCTTTCCGAGGTGGTCCTGTTCAACGGCGGCGGCCGCGCCTCTCCGGAAGCCTCCCCCGAGCTGGTGGCGGCCGAGGACCACGCCCGCACCGAGCGCATCGGCGTGTGGAAGCGGTAAGCCGCGGATCCCACTCCCGTTCGGGAGCGGGGACCCGATCCTACCGGACGACGTGGAGAAACCCAGCCCCTGACCAGGAAGAGCGGCGCCCGATCGCGCAGTCGCCTCCGGCTGCGCTAGGATGCCGGCGCGCCGCGTCGGCGCCAGGGGGATGGCGATGAGTCTCTCGATCGGTCTGAGCACGTTCGCGGTCGTGGCGGCGATCCTGGTGATCGTGACGCTGGCCACCGGCATCAACATCGTACCGCAGGGCTACGTCTTCACCGTCGAGCGCTTCGGGCGCTACGCCCGCACCCTCGAATCCGGCCTCGGGCTGATCACGCCGTTCGTCGAGCGCATCGGGCGCCGCGTCAACGTGATGGAGCAGGTGATCGAGGTGGCGAGCCAGGAGGCGTTCACCCGCGACAACGCCGGCGTCACCATCGACGCGGTGGTGTTCTACCAGGTGCTCGACGCCGCCCGCGCCTCCTACGAGATCTCCAACCTCGACGTCGCCACCCGCACGCTGACGATGACCAACATCCGCACCGTGGTCGGCTCGATGGACCTCGACCAGCTGCTCTCGCACCGGGACGAGATCAACGAGCGGCTGCTGCGGGTGATGGACGCCGCCGCCTCGCCCTGGGGGGTGAAGATGACCCGCATCGAGATCAAGGACATCGTGCCCCCCGCCGACCTCGCCGGCGCCATGGCCCGGCAGATGAAGGCCGAGCGCGAGAAGCGCGCTTCGGTGCTGGAGGCGGAAGGCCACCGCCAAGCCGACATCCTGCGCGCCGAGGGGCGCAAGCAGTCGGCGATCCTGGAGGCGGAAGGCCGCAAGGAAGCCGCCTTCCGCGACGCCGAGGCGCGCGAGCGCTCGGCGGAAGCCGAGGCGAAGGCGACCGGCATGATCAGCGCCGCAATCGCCGCGGGCGACATCGCGGCGGCGAACTTCTTGGTGGCCGAGAAGTACGTGGACGCGATCAAGGCGCTCGCCACCGCGCCGAACCAGCGCGTGGTGGTGGTGCCGATCGAGGCGGCGGCGCTCGCCGGGACGCTGGGCGGCATCGCCGAGATCACGAAGTCGGTGTTCGGAGAGGGCGCGGCGCCCGCGCGCCCACGCTCCGGCGCGCCGCCCAGCGTCGGGGTTCCGCGGACGTGAGCGTCGTGACCTTGCGCGACACCGTCGCCGAGACCCTCGCGATCCTCGGTCCCGCTTGGGCCTGGATCCTCGCGGGCTTGGCGCTGGCCGGGCTGGAACTGGCCGCGCCCGGCGTCTTCCTGATCTGGCTCGGGCTCGCGGCGCTCGCCACCGGCCTCGTCGCAGCGCTGGCGCCCCTGCCGTGGCAGGCGCAGGTGCTGCTCTTCGCCGGCCTCGCCGTCGCCGCGGTGCTCCTCGCCCGCCGCCTCGGCCGCGGCCACGTCCCGACCCTCAACCGCGCCGACCGTGGCCTCCTCGGCCGCGAAGGGCTCCTCGCCGAGCCGATCCGCGACGGCGCCGGCCGTATCCGCTTCGACGACACCCTGTGGCGCATCACCGGCCCCGAGCTCCCCGCCGGCGCGCGGGTGCGGGTCACGGGGATCGACGGGACGGTGCTGCGGGTGACGGGGGTGTGAGGAGGCGGTTTCTCACGGGCCACGGCCGTCCCCGCTCCACCCCGTCATCCTGGGCTCGCCTGCGGCGCCCCGGAATGGCGGGGGCGGCGCACCCCTACCGGTCGGAACCACGTAAAAGCCGCCGCCTCACCCGAATGCCCCGACCTCGTGCTGGATCATCCCCGAGATCTCGCGCACCTGGGCGAACATCCGTTTGATCGGCTGGAACAGGCCCGAATGCTCGGCCTCGTAGGTGCCGACGTCGCGCGGACCCGCCGGCTCGCCGAAGTTGAGGCCGAGCGTCGGGTCGGGGGTGATCGGGAAGATCTCGTCGAGGAGCTTGAGGCAGCCGTCGATGTCGAGGCGCAGGAACCGCTCCAGCAGCTGGTCGCGGCTGACCCCGGCCTGGGGCCGGAAGCCGGGGATGTGGACGGCGGTGAACCAGATCCGGTGGATCAGCGCCAGGCGGATCGCGTGGAGCAGGGTGAGGCGCACCGACATCTTCTTGAGGTCGGGGGCGGTGCTCTGCAGGCTCAGCGCGTCGGTGGTCAGCCGCCCGAACAGGCGGCGCAGGTTCGGCGCGAGGTCGAGGCGGTCCAGCGCGCCCGCGATGACGACGAGTTCGTCGCGGCGGCCGTCCTTCCGGGTGCGGCGGGCGCGCTCCAGCCACACGGCGGGGTCGAGGGTGTCGATGTAGGCGCGCAGCACGTCGAGGTCGCCGACGGAGGCCGCGTGCTGGACCAGCCGGAAGGCGCGGGAGAACCGCACCGAGTCGCGGCGCATGTCGCGGAACAGGTCGGGCGCGCGGCCCGCCGCCCGGCCGATCCCGTGCAGCGAGTTCGCGAGGTATCCGAGCTGATGCAGGATCGCGTTGTTGGGGATCGCCCGCATCTGGCGCGGATGGGTGATCAGCGCCGGCCCGCCGGAATCCGACTGGCGCGCCACCGGGCGCGAGCCGGTGCGGTCGATCAGCCCCGGGCCGAAGGTGCCGAGCAGGGCCGCGTAGCCGGGGTCGTCGACCAGCGCCTCCATGTCCTGGCGCACGACCGTGAAGAACTCCAGGGCGAAGTCGGTCTCGGCGTAGACCGGGTCGTCGTCGGCGTCCGCGCCCTCGGCCGCGTCGGAGAGGGCGTAGTCGGGGAAGGCGTCGTCCTCGGCGACCTCGAGCGCGTAGACGTGCTCGGCCACCCGCGCGATCGAGGCTTCCGCGATCTCCTTCGACCCGAACAGCAGGTAGCCGTCGGTGCCCTGGAAGCTCGATTCGAGGCGGACCTTGATCCCGGCCTTCTGGTTGCGCGTGCGCGCGTCCTCCGGCGCGAGGTAGGCGAGGCGGTCGCGCAAGCTGGTCGGGTGCGCGCCGCGACCGATCGATTCGCCGTGCGTGTCGAAGATCGCGAGCTCGACGTCGGCGAGCCCGTTGGCCACCAGCATCTCGGTGATGCGCAGGCGCAGGCGCTCGATCCAGAAGGTGGCGGCGAGCTGGCCGACGTAGCGGCCGGAATCGGAATAGCCGAACTGCACGGTGAGCCGGCCGATGCGCTTGAGGTAGCGCCGCCAGTGCGGGTTGCGCAGGGCGTCGTCGAGCACGCGGATGCCCTGCTCCAGGGCGCTCGCGGTCTCGAACAACGGCGTGATCTCGAGCTTGTCGGCGATGCCGTAGTGCCGCGCGAGCCACAGCGCGGCCAGCAGCGTGTAGCCGGTCTCGGTCTCTGCGATGAGGAAGCGCACCGGGTGGGTGCCATCGACGTGCTTGAGGATCTGCGCGATCGTCATCATCAGGCGGGCGGCCGAGGCCCGCTCGGCGGCGAGCGCCCCGAAATCCACCGCCACCGGCTGCACGTCGTTGAGCAGGGTGTGGATCGCCGAGAGGTGCGAGCGGCGCTGCGCCGCATCGGTCGGCTCGCCCTCGAGGTCGATGACCCGGCGCACCGCGTTGTGGATCTGGCTGGCGTTGAGCCGGAAATGCGGCAGCGCGTTCGAAAGCCCATGCGTGGCGATGCCGGAGCGCAGGACCGCGAGGCTGCGCCGGTCGGCGTCGTCCTCGGCCCCCGCCACCGCCGCGGAGAGGCCGGCGAGCACGGCGGCGGAATCGGTTTGCGCCCGCTCGCGCTCGATGATCAGCGCCAGGGCGAAGCGGTGCACCGCCTCCAGCGACGGCTTGTCGCCGAGCCGCGGCGCCACCGCGAGCTGGCGGTTGACGGCGGCGAGCGCCGCCTCGGCGAGACCCCGCACCGCGCCCGCGGCGGGGATGGCGGGCAGGCGGCGCATCACCCGGTCGAGCTGCATGCGCTTGGATTCGAGGCGGTAGCGCAGGGTGTCCCACCAGCCGATGTCGGTGCGCCCGTCGGTGTCGCAGCCGACCCAGCTCGCGATGGCGAAGGGTTTCGGTACGAGTTCCGTCCAGCGGTCGGGCCAGCGCTTGCGCGCGGCGTCGAGGAGCGCGCCGTTGAAGGCGTCCACCGCCTCGCGGCCGTGGTTGGCTGCCACGCAGGCCTGCTCGAACTCGCCGTCCAGGGTGATCGGCGCGTCCGGCCGGGTCGAGAGCTGGGCGGCCTTCTCGATCAGGGGCGCGCGCGCCGCCGGGTCGTCGAGGCTCGCGGCCTCGGCGAGCAGCGCCGCCACGGCCTTCGGCATCCCGAAGGTCGGGTGCGCGGTGAACACCACGGCGAAGGCGGTGCGGCCGATCCCGTCGCGGAAGCGCTCGAACGCGTCCGACCGGTCCGGCACCGCGGCGACGAGGCGCGCCGGCATCGCGGCGTCGGCATCGGGATGGTGCTCGATCCCGACGTAGGCGCGCAACCGCGCCGCGCGGTCGGACAAAGCCTGCGCCCGCAAGCGCACGAACAGCGCGTCGAGGTCGGCCTCGCCGATCTCGTCCCGGTCGAAGCGGCGGGTGATCGCCAGCGTCACCGCCAGCACGGGGTTGCGGAACGGGTCCTCGCTCGCCTGCTCGCGCGAGGCCTCGATCAGCCCGACGAGGTGGCCTTCGAGCTCCTCCGGGTCGCGCTGGGCGTGCGTTCGCATCGGTCTGGCTCCGGGAGGACGGGGGCAGGGGCTTTTGGCGGGGACGCCCGGCGCGCGCAAGGCGCAGGCGGCCCGGGGACCGGAGAGGCAAGGACCGTTCCGCTTCGGGACCCCGGCCCGGCGCGTCGGGGCGGGCTTACCCTGGGGTGCATGCTCCGGGGTGCATGCGACGGCCGCTTGGGCTAACGCTGCCGGGCAATGGAAACGCTCCTGATCCTGGCGGCCGTCACGGCTTGCGCGGTCGCCGGCACCGTGGTGCTCCGGCTCCTCGCTCGCGGCCGGCGCGCGCCGCTGCACCTCGACAGCGAGCACGACGTCGAGGACGAGGCGCTGCTGCTCGCCGAGATCGGTCCGTCGCGCAGCCCGATCGACCGCTCCGGCGCGGTGCTCGACCTCGATCCGATCCGCGTCGAGGACCACGCGGTGCCGCGCCTGCCACGGCCCGACCACCGGGAGGACGACCCGCGATGAGAACGCTGCTGCTCGCGCTGCTCGCCGCCGGCCTCGCCGCCGCGCCGGCCCGCGCCCAGGATGCGCCGCCTCCGCTTCCCTCTCCCGCGCCAGCGCCCGAGCCGGCGACGCCCGCCGCGAACCTCGACGCGCTCCAGCCCTGCGGCGCGCGGGCCGCGCGCTACGAGGGCGCGAAGGGTTTTGACGTAGCGGTGACGCGGATCGGCCGCGCCAGCGTCGCCAACCCGCTGCGGCCGCTGACGCCCGAAATCAGCCAGGTGCTGCAGGTCGTGATCGCGGCCAAGCCCGCCACCGCCTACGGGCCGGACCTCGCCACCCTCCGCCGCGGCCCGGCCCCCGCCGCGCTCGAAACCCAGCTCGGCGCCCCGATCCGCTGGGAGGCCGCGCTGCCGGCCCTGCCCGATCCCCTGCCGATCGTCGCCGAGGACGGCACCCCCCTGGCCTCCCTCGCCTTCCGCACCTGCATCGACCCGCCGGCCGTCGCCGCGCCGCCTGTGGCTGCGCGCGGGACCAAGGGGAACGGCAAGAGGGACGCCAAAGGGAATCGCAAGGGCAACGCGACCGAGACCGCCCCGGCGGACGCCGCGGCGAACACGAACGAAGCCGGCAAAGAAGCGACGCCCGCGGCGGTGCGAAGGCCGGCGAAGCCCGCGCCGCGCAAGGATGCGGCCCCGAAGGCCCCACCCGGCTTCCACGTTCCCCAGGGTGCCATCGCCGAGTAGGCACCGGGCCTTTGGCGGATGTGCGAACACGGGTCCCACCAGCCCGATCGAAGGATGCGAACGACCATGGCGGACATGACGGCACCGGCGGTGATCGCGGCGCTCGGGCTGCAGCCGCACCCGGAGGGCGGGCACTACCGCGAGACCTTCCGCGATCCGCGCACGGTCGAGGGGCGCTCTGTCGGCAGCGCGATCTACTACCTGCTCGACGTCGGCGAGGTTTCGGCCTGGCATCGCGTCGACGCCGCCGAGATCTGGCACTGGCACGCGGGCGCGCCGCTGGTGCTCACGGTGAGCCCGAACGGCCACGACGCCGCCGCCCACCATCTCGGCCCCGACCTCCTCCGCGGGCAGCGGCCGCAGCTGGTCGTGCCGGAGGGCCACTGGCAGACGGCGACGAGCCTTGGCGCCTGGACGCTCGTCGGCTGCACGGTCTCCCCGGCCTTCGACTTTTCGGGTTTCGAGATGGCCCCACCGGACTGGCGCCCGACGCCGCGGTGAGCTCGGGTGCGCTCGGGTGAGCTCGGGTGAGCTCGGGTGAGCTCGGGTGAGCTCGGGTGCGCTTCCTTCCCTCTCTGCGAGGGAAGGAAGAGCCGGCGGCTACCCCACCCCGCGTGAGGCCCGCAGCGCGATCAGAGCGCCGGCGACGATGAGCGCGCAGGCGATGCCGAGGACCGGGGTCGCGGCGGCGTAGCCCGAGGCGACGAGGATCAGCGTCGAGAGCACCGGCGCGGCGTAGGCCGCGACGCCGAGCAGGCGAATGTCGCCGCGCTTGCAGCCAATGTCCCACAGGTAGAACGCGGCCCCGACCGGCCCGAGGCCTAGGGCGACGACGGCGGCCCATTGCAGGGCGCCCTCCGGCCAAGTCGTCGTCTCCCACACGCGATGGCAGGCGAGGCTCAAGGCGGCGGTGGCGAGGCAGAAGCCCGCGACCGCATCCGTCGGCACCGTGCCGACCCGGCGCGACAGCACCGAGTAGCCCGCCCAGACGAAGGCGGCGGCGAGCGAGGCCGCGTAGCCGGGCAGCGCCGCATCGTCGAAGCGAAACGCGCCGCGGCCGAGGAACAGCACGACGACGCCCGCGAGCCCGAGGAGCGCGCCGACGAGGTGGCCGGGCCGCAGTCCGCCTGCCCCGGGGAGCCGCGCCGAGAACAGAACGATCAGCAGCGGCCAGAGGTAGTTGATCAGCCCGGCCTCGGCCGGCGGTGCCAGGCGCAGGGCGGCGAAGTACAGGGCGTGGTAGCCGAACAGCCCGCCGACCCCCAGCGCCCAGACCGGCCAGGGCTGGCGAAGCGCCGCGAGCCCGGCCGCGACCCCGCCCCGGCGCGCGAGCCAGCTCGCGCAGCCGACGAGTCCGCCCAGCGCGAAGGTCATCGCTGCGAGCTGGAACGGCGGCACCGTGCCGGACGCGGCGGTGAACAGCGCCAGGAGCGACCACAGCAGGATCGCGCCGCAGCCGACGAGGGTGGCGGAGGAGGAAGCGATCACGCGACACCCGTGCTCAGGAAAGGGAGAACGCTTTCCCACGGACCCGCGAGCGAGGGCAACCCGGCCCGAGAGGAGGGGCGTGTCGATCCGCTTTCCCTAATAAAGCAGGCAGGGCGATGGCCGATGCCGACTTGCCCTTCGGAAACCCATTGGCGGCACCTTCGTCATCCCGGGGCCGCGCAGCGGAGCCCGGGATCCAGAAACGCTGGTCGAGCCGGACTTTGCACCGTCGGCGGTTCTGGATTCCCGGCTCGCCTGCGGCGCCCCGGAATGACGGTGCGGTACCATCTACAAACGCCCTGCCCGCAGCGAGGGGAGGGAGGTGGCGCCTCACCCCGCCGCAAAACCCTCCGCGTCGCGCGCCTCGCGCAGGAACCCGATCAGCCGCTCCGCCAGGATCGCCGGGGGGCGGGCCGGGCGGATCAGCAGGGTCGCGATCGGCAGGGATGGGCGGAACGGGCGCAGGACGATCGGCAGGGCGAGGCCGCGGGCGGCGACCGGGTCGACGACGGCGAACCCGAGCCCCTCGGCGACCAGGCCGCAGCGGGCGGCGGTGTACTGGGCGCTCATCCCAAAGCGCGGCGCGAGGCCGGCCGCGCGGAACGCCGCCTCCACCGCGTCCTGGAACGCGCCGGCCGCGCCGGCGATCAGCGCCGCCTCCGCGAGGTCGTGCACGGCGATCGCGCGCCGCGCCGCCAGCGGGTGGCCCCGGGGCAGGGCGCAGACCGCATCCACCGTCAGGAACGGCTCGGCGACCACCCCCGCATGGCCGGGGCGCGGGCGCACCAGCCCGAGGTCGCACTGGTCGGACGCCGCCCAGGACCAGATCGTGTCCGGCGCCGGCACGTGCACCGCGACCCGGGCGCCGGGATGGGCCGCATGAAGCCGGCCGATCGCGCGCGGCAGCAGGCGGGCCGCGAGCGACGGCTGGCAGGCGACGCGCAGCGGCCCGCTGCCGACCTCGCGGATGCGTCGGGCGGCCTCGCGCAGGTGGTCGAGCCCGGCATGGGTCCGCTCGACCTCGCGGGCGAAGGCCGCACCCTCCGGCGTCGGGGTCGCGCTGCCGTGCCCGCGCACGAACAGGGGGAAGCCGAGTTCGCGTTCGAGCTGCGCCACCGCCCGGCTCACGTGCGGCTGGCCGATGCCCAGCGCGTCGGCCGCCCGGGTCATGCCGCCGTGGCGCAGCACTGCCCCAAACAGGTCGAGATGGGCCGGATTCATCATGCCCGATCCGCATGGATGGCGAAAGATTGGGCATTTGACGGCATGGGCCTGCGATGGTTGTCAAGGCCGGCGGCGGCAAGCGGGCTGCCTCGGGGGGATGCGCGATGAGAGCCATGTCGGCGGGGTGGGGCAGCGGGTTCCTCGGCATCTTGATCTTCAGCGCCTCGCTGCCGGCGACCCGCGTGGCGGTGGCGGGCTTCTCGCCGCTGTTCCTCACTGCGGCGCGTGCCGCGATCGCCGGGCTCATCGGGGCGGGGCTGCTGCTGGCTTTCCGCGCGCCGCGGCCGCTGCGGCGCGACCTCGTCCCGCTGGCGATCGTCGGGCTCGGCGTGGTGATCGGGTTCCCGCTGCTCACTGCGCTGGCGCTCCGGCACGTCACCGCGGCCCATTCCATCGTCTTCCTCGGGCTGCTGCCGCTCGCGACCGCCCTGTTCGGCGTGCTCCGCGGCAACGAGCGGCCCAAGCCCGCCTTCTGGCTGTTCTCCGGTGTCGGCAGCCTCGCGGTCGCCGGCTTCGCCCTGGCGCAGGGCGGGGCCGGGTCGCCGGCCGGCGACGGCATGATGCTGGCGGCGATCCTGCTCTGCGGCCTCGGCTATGCGGAGGGCGCCGCGCTGTCGCGCCGGCTCGGCGGCTGGCAGGTGATCTCCTGGGCGCTGGTGCTGTCGCTGCCGGTCACCCTGGCGCTGGCGCTTGCGAGCCTGCCGGGCACCTGGGACGTCGGCTGGCCGGCCTGGGCGGCGCTGGCCTACGTCTCGGTGTTCAGCATGCTCGTCGGCTTCGTGTTCTGGTATCGCGGCCTAGCGCTCGGCGGCATCGCCGGCGTCGGTCAGCTCCAACTGCTGCAGCCGTTCCTCGGCCTGGCGCTGGCCGGCCTCCTCCTGCACGAGCCGGTGGCGCCGGGCATGCTGCTCGCCACCGCCGTGGTCGTCCTGTGCGTGGCGGGCGCCAAGCGTTATGCCTGACGCCCTCCTGATGCTGTCGGCGATGGCGGCCGGCGCAGCCGTAGTGGTGCAGCAGGGCCTGAACGCCCAACTCAGGGCCCTGCTCGGCTCGGCGGCGTGGTCCGGCGCCGTGAGCTACGCGGTCGGCCTCGCCGGCATGGTGCTGCTGGCCGCCTCCCTGCGCGATCCCCTTCCGTCGCCCGCGGTCCTGGCGCGAATTCCCTGGTGGGCGTGGAGCGGGGGCGCCTTCGGCGCGGTGTTCGTCGGGCTGGCAATCGTGTTGGTGCCGCGGCTCGGGGCCGCGCCGTTCATCGGATCGCTCATCGCCGGCCAGATGCTCGCCGCGGTCGCGATCGATCAGTTCGGCTGGCTCGGCCTGGCCCAACGACCCCTCGACGGATCACGCGCCCTCGGCCTCATCCTGATGGTCGGCGCCGTGATGCTGATCTGACGCTGATCCGGTCGAAGCCGTGACCTCAGGCTGCGCTGGCGCTGGCCATGGCGCTGCCGGCGGCCTCCGCGATCGGCTTGAAGGCGTTGACGAGGTCGGGGTCGACCTTGCCGGTCATGCCGCGGAGGATGTCGTAGGCCGCCTCGCCCGAGTGCGGGCGCTTGTAAGGCCGCCGCTCGATCAGCGCCCCGAAGATGTCGCAGACCGTGATCAGCCGCACGAGGTCGGGAATCTGCTTCGCGGTCAGCCCGTCCGGATAGCCCGAGCCGTCGAGCGCCTCGTGGTGGGAGCGCACCACGGCGAGCATCGCCGCCGGGTAGTCCTGGCCCTGCAGCATCGCGATGCCCAGCGCCGGGTGGGTCCGCATCACCGTCATCTCGTCCGCGTCGAGCCGGCCCGGCTTGTTGAGGATCGCCAGCGGGATGCGGGCCTTGCCGAGGTCGTGCAGCAGGGCGGCCTGGGTGAGGTCGCGGCAATCCTGCGCGCGCAGGCCGAGCTGCCGGGCGAAGGCCGCCGCCAGGCCGGCAACCAGCAGGCAGTGCTGGTGCGTCGCGTCGTCGAAGCGCCAGACCACGTCGAGCCAGCCGCGGATGTCGGCCTTGTTGAGGGCGCCGACCACGAGGTCCGCGCCCGCCGCCGCCACGGCCGGCGCCGGGCCGCTGCCGGCGCGGCCGAGGTCGAAGATCCGGGTGAGCGCCGTGTCGGCCTCGGCGATGGCGGCGCGCACCTCGGCCTGGCCCTCGCCCGGAACGAGGCTGCGCAGCGACGGCAGCAGGTCGCGCATCACCGCGTCGGCCCGGAGCGTGCGGGTCGCGCCGAGCGCCTGCGCCTGCAGGTGCGCGCGGGGCGAGTCCTCGTGCAGCACGCAGAGGAACGGAACCTGCGCCGGGCCGAGGCGGTGCATGTACTTGTGCAGGCCGGACACCTGCTGCGAATGCGCGAGCGAGGCGTCGCCGACCACGGCGACCACCTGCGTCAGGTCGGGCGCGTTGCGGGCCTGGTAGGGATCCAGCAGGTCGACCACCAGTGGCTCGCCCAGCGGTCGGAGCTGCCCGGCGAGCCTCTGCCCACGATCGGGCTGATCGGTGAGGATCAGGATGGTCTTCATCGTTGTGATTCGCCGCCCGCGCTTCGCCCCGGTTGAAGCATCATGGGCACGAAACCTCACCAACGATTAAAGCAATCGCAGATGGAGCGAGCAAAAATTAGACGCCGTGCATTGCTGAACAGGCGCGAAGAGGCGTCTTATAAGACTCAAGGCCTCTGCGTCCGGCCACCGCATCCGGGCGCCGCATCCGGCCGGGGCGACAGGTTCCGGGGCGGGGCGGGGGCGCCGGAGGGCACCCCCGCGCGGCCGCTCAGGCGATGTACTGGGCGCCGTTGATCGTCAGCGTCGAGCCGGTGATGAAGCCCGAATCCTCGGCCGCGAGGTACTCGACTGCGCGGGCGATCTCCTCGGCCTCGCCGAGGCGCCCGACGGGGATCGTCGAGATGATCTTGTTACGCACCTCCTCGGGCACCGCCATCACCATGTCGGTGGCGATGTAGCCCGGCGCGATCACGTTGACGGTGATGCCCTTGGCGGCGCTCTCCTGGGCCAGCGCCTTGGCGAAGCCGATCACGCCGGCCTTGGCGGCCGAGTAGTTGGCCTGGCCGATCTGGCCCTTCTGGCCGTTGATCGACGAGATCAGGATGATGCGCCCGAAGCCGCGGTTGCGCATGCCCTCGATCACCGGGCGGGTCACCGTGAAGGCCGAGTCGAGGTTGGTCTTGATGACCGCCTGCCACTTCTCGAAGCTCATCTTGTGGAACAGGCCGTCACGGGTGATGCCGGCGTTGTTCACCAGCACGTCGACCGGGCCGACCTCGGCCTCGACCGCCTTGATGCCGGCCTCGCAGGCGGAAAAGTCGCCGACGTCGAACTTGAACACCGGGATGCCGGTCTCGGCCTTGAAGGCCTGGGCCGCCTCGTCGTTGCCGCCGTAGTTGGCGGCGACCTTGTAGCCCTTGGCCGCAAGGCCCTTCGAGATCGCCGCACCGATGCCGCGGGTGCCGCCGGTGACGAGGGCGACGCGTTGCTGAGCCATGGTTTCCTCCGGTTTCTTGAACTGTTTTGTGGGCCGTGACCGGGTCGGCGCGACGGGGTCGCCGCCGGCCCGGGGATGATGCCCTCATGCCGCGTGCGGATGGCGTCCGCACGCGAAATGTTTTGCTTTGGGCCTAAAGACGGATTTTCGTCTCCGGGCTCAGGCCGCCCATGCGCGCGCGATTCTGCTTATGCGCGCTCGATGCACATGGCGACGCCCATGCCGCCGCCGATGCACAGGGTGGCGAGGCCCTTCTTGGCGTCGCGGCGCTTCATCTCGTGCAGCAGGGTGACGAGGACGCGGGCGCCGGATGCGCCGATCGGGTGGCCGATGGCGATGGCGCCGCCGTTCACGTTCACCTTGGCGTCGTCCCAGCCCATGTCCTTGTTCACGGCGAGCGCCTGGGCGGCGAAGGCCTCGTTGGCCTCGATCAGGTCGAGGTCGGCGGGCTTCCAGCCGGCCTTGTCGAGCGCCTTGCGCGAGGCCGGGATCGGGCCGGTGCCCATGATCTTGGGGTCGACGCCGGCGGTGGCCCAGGACTTGATCGTGGCGAGCGGGGTGATGCCGCGGCGCTCGGCCTCCGAGGCCGACATCAGCACGATCGCGGCCGCGCCGTCGTTGAGGCCCGACGCGTTGGCGGCCGTCACCGTGCCGTCCTTGGAGAAGGCGGGCTTCAGCTTGGCCATCGCCTCGACGGTGGCGCCGTCGCGGATGTACTCGTCGGTGTCGACCACCACGTCGCCCTTGCGGCCCGGGACGGTGACGGGGGCGATCTCCTCCTTGAAGCGCCCCTCCTTGCGGGCGGCCTCGGCCTTGTTCTGCGATGCCGTGGCGAACTGGTCCTGCTGCTCGCGGGTGAGCTGGAAGGCCTGGGCCACGTTCTCGGCGGTGGTGCCCATGTGGTAGCCGTTGAAGGCGTCCCAGAGCCCGTCCTTGATCATCGTGTCGACGAGCTTCACGTCGCCCATCTTCTGGCCGCCGCGCAGGTACTGCGCGTGGGGGCTGAGCGACATCGACTCCTGGCCGCCCGCGACGATGACCGTGGCGTCGCCGTTGGCGATCTGCTGCATGCCGATGGCGACGGTGCGCAGGCCCGAACCGCAGACCTGGTTGACGCCCCAGGCGGTGGCCTTCTCGGGGATGCCGGCGGCGATGGCGGCCTGGCGGGCCGGGTTCTGCCCGGCGCCGGCGGTCAGCACCTGGCCGAAGATCACCTCGTCCACGTCGTCGGGGGAGACGCCGGCGCGCTCGAGCGCGGCCTTGATCGCCACCTTGCCGAGCTCGTGCGCGGGCACCGTGTTGAACGCGCCGCCGAACGAACCAACCGCCGTGCGCGCCGCGCCGACGATGACGATGTCTTCGCTTGCCATCTGAAACGTTCTCCTCGTGGTCGGCCGGCGCGTCTTCAAGGTCGCGCGCTCGCAAAAGGCCGTTCCTCCGGATGAAGGGCCTCGCTCGGTCGAAGTCAAGAAGGCTGGAGGGTGGGGCGTATCGCTTGCGGGGCGACTGCTCCATCGCCGTCGACGCTGTGGCCGGGGCGAATTAGCATTATTCCGCGGGAAAAGGCGCCAGATGGCTATTTTCGTCGCCGGCTGAAAGCCTTAAGGTCCGAGCAGGCGCGTGGGCGGCTCCCGGCGGCGGGGGCCCGGCCGTGGTCGTCGCGCGATCGGGGAGAGGCCGCAAAGATGGCGGACAGCGTCAAGGCACAACAGACCGTCATCAAGAAGTACGCCAACCGGCGCCTCTACCACACCGGCACCTCGACCTACGACACCCTCGAGGACCTCTCGACGATGGTGCAGAACGGCGAGGACTTCGTCGTCTACGACGCGCGCACCAGCGACGACATCACCCGCTCGGTGCTGACGCAGATCATCTTCGAGCAGGAGAACAAGGCCGGCGCCGACAACCTGCTGCCGGTGGCGTTCCTGCGCCAGCTGATCCGCTTCTACGGCGACAGCATGCGCACGATGGTGCCGAGCTTCCTCGAATTCTCGATGGCCAACTTCGCGAAAGACCAGGACGGCCTGCGCGAAAAGTTCTCGACCGGCTTCAGCGGGGCGGGCTTCGGCTCCTCGGCGCTCCAGACCGCGATCGAGCAGCAGGTGCGGGCCAACATGGGCTTCTTCGGCGACGCCATGAAGATGTTCACCGGCTTCACCCCGCCCGGCGTGCCGAACGCCAACACCAATGCCGGCCAACCCAGCCCGCCCGTCCCCGTCCAGGCCGCCGGCACCGACCTCGACGACCTCAAGCGCCAGATGCTGGCGATGCAGGAACGCCTCGAGGCGCTGGCGAAGAAGTAGGGCCAAAGAACTCCACGCCCGTTTTCCCTCCCCCCTCTGCGGGGGAGGGTGGGCCTCGCGTCAGGGAGGGTCGGGAGAGGAGAGCGCTATGTCGGGAGAGGTCGCTCCCCTCTCTCGACCCGCTTCGTGGGCCACCCTCCCCCGCAGAAGGGGAGGGAAGTCGTGGCGCCTGCCCCGATAAAAGGTTGACGAACCGTTAACGTCGGCCCCACCCTTGCAGCGCCGGTCCGGGTTGGGCCGGGGGATGCGGGCGATGATGCAGATCGGGACAATCGAGCGTGTCGGCACGGTACGGGCGACCGTGGGGCCGCAGGCGCCGGGGTCCGAGTCGCAATCTTCCGAACCGCAAGAAGCCTCCGGATCGAAAGTGTCCGCGCCCACCCGCGCCCTGGTGGCGATCGCCGGGGGCCGGGACGAGGCAGCCCAGGACGTGCCAACGCCAAGAGCCCGCGGCGGCACGCGGCCGCTCGCAGGCTTTCTGACTCAGGTGATCGTGGCGTCCGATCCGACCCTGCGGCCGTCGCGGCTTGAGCGCACCGGGATCGCGGCCGCGCGCTACGCCGAGACGGCGCGGCTCACGGCCTGATTCCCAAGGCTACTCAGGCTTCGGTCGACTTGACCGTGAGCACCTGGCGGCCGCGATACATGCCGGTCTTCAGGTCGATGTGGTGGGGGCGGCGCAGCTCGCCCGAATCCTTGTCCGTCACGTAGGTCGGCGCCTTGAGGGCGTCGGCCGAGCGGCGCATGCCGCGACGGGAGGGGGAGGTTTTGCGCTTCGGAACGGCCATGACGGGAAATCCTTGCGGTCTGGCGCCAAAGCGGCGCCCGGGCGTCTCCCGGCCGGGATCGCCTCGCGCACCGCTCGATACGGAGATTCGAAGGCGCGCTTATAGCGGGGGCGCCGGGGCGTGGCTAGGGGGCGCGTGCGACCAAGCTGCCGGACACGCTCGATCTTGGACTTTGGTCCAAGATCGCGGCCGAGCGAGACCGTGGCAGGCGCCGACGGCACCGGGCGCGTGCTAGCCGAGACTTGACAGTTCTGCCGTGATGGCCTGCGGTGGGGGGGGGGTGACATGGCGACGGCCCGAAGGCGTCGCCGCGACGGGAAAGTCCGCCGCGTCCAGAATTCTTTGAACCTTTTTTCCTCCACGACCCGTTAAGCTTGCGGCCCACCCGCCCGCTCGCCTCCAAGCACGACGGTTCGCCTTCTGGACTTCCTAAAAAGGTGCCCTCGCGGCACCGGCCGACGCCGCACGGTGGATGCGGTCCGCGCCCTGAGAGAGATCACGATCGATGGAATCGTCCGATGCGTGGCGCCAGACCGGCGGCCTCGACACCGAGCAGGGCAAGGGCGACCCGTTCGCTGCCGCCGTCCGCGCCACGCGGATGGCGATGATCATCACCGATCCGCGCCTGCCCGACAACCCGATCGTCTTCGCCAACGACGCGTTCCTGCGGATGACGGGCTACGAGCGCGGCGAGGTCATGGGCCGCAACTGCCGCTTCCTGCAGGGCGCCAACACCGATCGCGGCGCGGTCGCGCTCATCCGCGAGGCGGTGACGGCGGGGCGCGACATCGCCATCGACATCCTGAACTACCGCAAGGACGGCGCCCCGTTCTGGAACGCGCTGTACCTCAGCCCGGTGACGAACGAGGGCGGCGAGGTGCCCTACTTCTTCGCCTCGCAGCTCGACGTGACCGACCGCGTCGACGCCCACCTGAAGGTCGAGCAGGAGAAGGCCCATTTCGAGGCCGAGGTGGCCAAGCGCACCCAGGACCTGAGCCAGTCCCTGGCGACGCAGACCATGTTGGTCCACGAGGTCGACCACCGGGTCAAGAACAACCTCCAGATGATCGCCGCCCTGCTCGCCATGCAGACCAAGGCCATCACCGACCCGTCGGCGCGCGCGGCGATGGAGATGATGCTGACGCGGGTCGAGGCGCTGGGCATCGTGCATCGGCGGCTCTACCAGTCGAACGACGTCGAGCGCTTCGACGTCGCCGAGTTCGCCCGCGACCTCTCCACCGACCTGGTGCGGGGCTCGGGCCGCGACGGCATCCGCCTGCACCTCGACCTCGAGGCGGTGGAGGTGCCGGTCTCGAAGGCGCCGCCGGTGGCGCTGATGATGAACGAGCTCATCACCAACGCGCTCAAGCACGCCTTCCCCGGCGATCGCCCCGGCCGGCTCTCGGTGACGGTCGCACCGGACGGGAAGTACTTCGCCATCAGAATCGCCGACGACGGCGTCGGCATGCCCGTGGAGGTGATGGAGAAACGCTCCTTCGGCAAGCGCCTGATCGGCACCCTGTGCCGCCAGCTCAACGCCAGCATCGCGTGGCAATCCAACGAGCCGGGGACCACGGTCAACATTCGCCTGCCGCGCGAGATGGCAGACAGTTCGGAGACGCCGTGAGCGACCCGCTGCGGATCCTGGTCGTGGAGGATGAGGCCCTCATCCTGATGCAGATCGAGATGATGCTCGAGGAGGCCGGGCACAGCGTGGTCGGCACCGCGATGACGGCCGCCGAGGCCATCGCCCAGATCGAGGCCTGTCGGCCCGAGCTGGTGCTGATCGACCTGCGCCTTGCAGACGGCTCTTCCGGCCTCGAGGTGGCGCAGGCGATCCGTGAGCGCGACGGCATCACCGCCGCCTTCATGACCGCCAACGCGCGCCAGCTCTCCGAGGAGATGGAGGGCGCGACCGCGGTGATCGCAAAACCCTTCAGCGAGGCGGTGCTGGAAGACGCGCTCGCCTACCTCAAGGCCTGCGTGCGCCGTCCGCCGCCAAGCGAGCCGGTACCGAACGGCATGCGGATCTCGGCCGAATGCCTCGCGCGCTTCGACGCCATGCGGCACTGAGCGTCCGACCCGGATCGAGAACCGAACCGGGAACGGAGTGCGCGCGACCGGACTTGGAATTCAATCGGATTTGGAACCAGCGACTGGGGCGGCGTGCCGCAGCGTTAAGCCGCGGTTCAACCGCTCCGGCTCACACCACGCTCCGTCGGCGCCAGGTACCGGGCCGCCGTCCCTTCGGGAGGACCACCATGGCCACGTCGTTCCTGCGCACCTTCGCACTCCTGTCCTGCCTGGCCGCCGCGCCGGCGCTGGCGCAGAGCCCCGCCCCCGCGACCCCGACCAAGCCCGGAGCGATGGCGCCCGCCGCCCCGACCGCCCCGGTCAAGCCCTCGGCCCCCGTCGCCGGCTCGCCGAACGCCGCCAAGGGCGCCCTCCTCGACCTCAACAGCGCCTCCGCCGCCGAGCTCGACGCGCTCCCCGGCATCGGCGCCGCCCGCTCGGCCGCGATCGTCAAGGGCCGCCCCTACAAGGGCAAGGACGACCTCGTGCAGAAGAAGATCCTCTCGCAGTCGGTCTACGACGGCATCAAGGACAAGGTCATCGCCAAGCAGAAGTGATTTTTTGGCAGGTTTGACCGGCGCGCTGTGTTTGAGCCGCGCGCCGGGAATAGGGTGGCGTTCGACACCCCTCGAAAGCGGCCGTCCGCCGACATCGCCTCGGACTTGGCCCCAGGGTGACGATCGGACCCCGGCCGTGAGATGCGCATCGCGGATTTTTGTCGTACCGGTTTTGCGAGGAACCTTACAACATCTCCAGGCCGATGAAAGCGCACGCCAGCCCTGTGCAGATCGCCTTCGCCGACCTGATCGCGAAGGCATTCGATGCGGATTTCGACGCCGCATATCCGGAGAACGGGCGCTTCGCCAAGAGCGACCGCCGCGGCCAGGAATACTGGTATTACCTCGGCTACGCGCGTGACCCGGACGGCGCCAAGAAGGGGAAGGAAACTCAGAAGTACGTGGGGCCGGTTTCGGACCACGAGATCACACGGCGCGTCGAGCGCTTCCAGAACATCCGTGTGAGCTATCGCGAGCGTCGCGAGATCGCCAGCAGTCGTTCAAACCCATCGAAACAGCGCTGTCGCGCCCCAACCTTGTCCCCCACCAGCCAGGGTGATACCCGCCAAAAATTCTCCCACCGTCAAGATCCAAGAACAAGATCCAAGAACATGCCGAGCCACACGATCCGTCTGCATCGCGGCGACTTGCCGGCCGGGTACGATCCGGGGGCGGCGATCGCCGTCGACACCGAGACGCTGGGGCTCAACCCGCATCGCGACCGGCTCTGCGTCGTGCAGGTCTCGAAGGGGGACGGCTCGGCCGACGTGGTGCAGATTTTTCGCGATGGGCCGGTGCCGGAGGTTCTGAAATCCGTCCTCGCCGACGCAGGCGTCCAGAAGATCTTCCACTATGCGCGGTTCGACCTGGCGGTGTTGTACCGGGCGCTCGGGGTGATGCCGGC
>NZ_BPQG01000053.1 GCF_022179125.1 Methylobacterium cerastii | reverse complement strand
GAGCGTTATGAAACGGGGTCTAAAAACGAAAAAGGCCGCCCCGGTCGGGGGCGGCCTCGCGGTCCGATCCGGGATGCCGGACCGAAGGGCTTACTTGATCTTCGACTCCTTGAAGTCGACGTGCTTGCGCACGACCGGGTCGTACTTGCGCTGCGTCAGCTTCTCGGTCTGCGTGCGGGAGTTCTTCTTGGTGACGTAGAAGTAGCCCGTGTCGGCGGTGGAGACGAGCTTGATCTTGACGGTGACGGCCTTGGCCATGGCGGCGCTCCTGGTGCTTGCGGCATTCCGCATGCGCGAAACGCAAAAGGGCCGGGCGTGGCCGGCCGAATACCGGCGGGTGCATGCCCGATCGGGCCGGACGCGTCAAGGTGGGGATCCGCTTGGGCGCCCCGCAGCCTTGAGCTCTACAGCACCGTGCGCTCGCGCCGTCCGTGGCGTTCGGCGTGGAACGGGATTTGGCGATAGGGCGCGAAGTCGACCGCGACCTGCGCCTCCAGCTCGTCGAGGATCATGCCGGTGATGGTCGGCAGGTCGAGTTTTCGCGCAGCCGCGAAGGTGAACCAGGCGAGCTCCGTGAATTCGGAAGTGTCCGAGACCCGGCCCGGCTCCTCGGCGGCCACCGCGCGGCGGTCGACCGTGAAGAAGCGGGTGTCGAAGCGGCGCACGCGCTTGGGCGGGGTGATCGCCCGGGCGACGAAGTGCAGGGCCTCGAGGTCCGGCAGCACGCCATGTGTCGCGAAGGCCTCCCAGCCGGCGGGCACGTCCTCGGGCGGGCCGTATTCGCGGGTGCCGACGAGCAGGCCGGTCTCCTCGAAGGTCTCGCGGATGGCGGCGAGCGCGAGCGCGCGGCCGAGATGGTGGGGGGGGCGCGTCACCTGACGGGTCAGGGCGGCCTCGGCGTAGTCCGGCAGGGCGCCGGCCACCGGCATGCGCTTGTCGCCCGGCTCGATCCGGCCGCCGGGAAACACGAACTTGCCCGGCATGAAGGCGAGGCCGGCGTTGCGGCGGCCCATCAGCACCTTCGCCGCGCGCGCGCGGCGATCCAGCACGATCAGCGTGGCGGCGTCGCGCGGGCGCAACGCCGCGGATGGTTTCGGCTTAGGGCCGGAAGAGGGGGGACGCGCCGTCGAGGCCGGGTCGGTCAAGGTGCGCGTCCTCCAGCCCCGCTTCGGGCTTGGCTCCCGGTAGCGTGGCGAAGCCGTGCATGCCAAGGGCGTATTGCAGCCCGACCACCGCGCCCTTCACCGGCTGGAGCAACCCGAGCGCCATCGCCAGCGTCACCACCGGCCAGACGCTGAGCGAGACCCAGAGCGGCACGTCGTAGTTCAGCTCCGATTCGAGGATCAGGTAGCCGATCACGTGGGCGACCACGAAGATCACCAGATAGGGCGGCAGGTCGTCGGCGCGGTGGTGGTGCATCTCGAGCCCGCAGGCGTCGCATTCGGGCCGGACCTTGAGGTAGCGCCCGAAGATCCGGCCTTCGCCACAATGCGGGCAGCGGCCGACGAAGCCCCGCGCCATCGAACGGACCAGGCCGGTGCGGGTGGAGGGCTCGCTCATCATGCCGTCACCATACACCCGGCCGTGTCACCGGCGCGAGCCGCGGTGACGCGTACCCGTGTTGCGGATGCCGGCGGGGCGACCGCTCGGGGCGGCCTTGAAGGCGCGGCCGCCGGGCGCCTTGGTGCCGGCGGACTTGGTGCCCGCCCGCGTGCGCCCGTCCGACAACAGCTCGAACCGCAGCGCGCCGGCGACCGGGGCGGCCTCCACCAGCCTCACCTCGACCTTGTCGCCCAGCCGGAAGGTCTCGCCGGTGCGCTCGCCGACCAGGGCGTGGCGGCCTTCCTCGTGGCGGAAGTAGTCGGCGCCCAGCGTCGATATCGGCACGAAGCCGTCGGCGCCGGTGTCGGCCAGCTTGATGAACAGGCCGGCCCGCGTCACGCCGGCGATCTGGCCGTGGAAGCTCGCGCCGACCCGGTCGGCGAGGTGGTGGGCGATCAGCCGGTCGATGGTCTCGCGCTCGGCCGCCATGGCGCGGCGCTCGGCCGCCGAGATCTGCTCGCCGACCTGTGCGAGGTCGGCCGCCGTCACGTCCGGCGAGAGCCCGTCCGAGCCCATGCGCCCCGCCGTGATCAGCGCCCGGTGGACGACGAGGTCGGCGTAACGCCGGATCGGCGAGGTGAAGTGGGCGTAGCGGCGCAGGTTCAGCCCGAAATGCCCGAGGTTCTCGGACGCGTAGACGGCCTGGGCCTGGCTGCGCAGCACCACCTCGTTGATGAACAGCGCGTGCTCGGTCTCGGCCACCGCCCCCAGGATGCGGTTGAACAACGCCGGGCGCAGCGCGCCCTCCTTCGGCAGCTTGACGCCGACGGAGGCGAGCACTTCGCCCAGAGCCCGCATCTTCTCGATCGCCGGCTCGTCGTGCACCCGGTAGATCAGCACCTGACGTGCCGACTCCAGGGTCTCAGCCGCCGCGACGTTGGCCTGGATCATGAATTCTTCGATGAGGCGATGCGCGTCGAGGCGCTCCGGCACGATCACCCGGTCGACCGCCCCGTCGGCGGTGAGCAGCACCTTGCGCTCCGGCAGGTCGAGGGCCAGCGGCCCGCGCCTGTCGCGCGCTTCCTTCAACGCGGCGTAGGCGGCCCAGAGCGGGCGGAGCGCCCCATCGAGCAGCGCGTTGGCCGCGTCGTCGCCGTGCCCGTCGATCGCTGCCTGCGCCTGCGCGTAGGAAAGCTTTGCGCGCGAGCGCATCATCACCCGGTGGAAACTGTGCTTCCGCTTGGTCCCGTCGGCGGCGACCACCATCCGCACCGCGAGCGCCGGGCGGTCCTCGCCCTCGCGCAAGCTGCACAGGTCGTTGGAGATGCGCTCAGGGAGCATCGGCACGACGCGATCGGGGAAGTAGACCGAGTTGCCGCGCTCCAGCGCCTCGCGGTCGAGGCTGGTGCCGGGGCGGACGTAGGCCGCCACATCCGCGATCGCCACCGTGACGACGAAGCCGCCGGGGTTGCCCGCGTCGTCGTCGGCCTCCGCCATCACGGCGTCGTCGTGGTCCTTGGCGTCCGGCGGGTCGATGGTCAGCAGCGGCCGGTCGCGCCAATCCTCGCGGCCCTTCATCGTGGCGGGCTTGGCCGCATCCGCTTCCGCCAGCGTCGCCTCCGCGAACACGTGCGGGATGTGGTGGAGGTGCAGCGCGATCAGGCTCACCGCCTTCTCGGAGCCCAGCGAGCCGAGGCGCTCGCGCACCCGGCCGCGCGGGAGGCCGAAGCGGGTCTCGCGCTCCAGCGTCACGCTGACGAGGTCGCCCTCGCGGGCCTCGCCCTCCTCGCCGGGCGGGATCAGGATCTCGCGCCCCTGCGCGCGCTTCTCCACGGGCACGATGCGGCCGCCCTGGGCGCCCTCGCGGAACACGCCGATGATCTCGGCCTTGTTCTTGCCGATCACCTTGACGACGCGGCCGGTGTAGCGCCCGTCGGCGCCGTCCGGCTCGACCTTCAGCAGGGCGCGGTCGCCGATGCCGGCGGTCAGCCCCCTCGGCTTGCGGCCGCCGCGCGGGGCGTGGAGCACGATGGTCGGCGGCTTGCCCTTGCCCGCATCCCACTCGGCGGGGAAGGCCAGGAAGTCGCCGTTGCGGTCGCGCGAGCGGATGTCGGCCAGCACCACCGGCGGCAGGCGCCCGGCCTTCGACAGGCCGCCGCGCCCGCGGGCGATGTCGCCGTCCTCCTCGATCTCCTTGAGGATGCGCTTCAGCCCGATCTTGTCGGCGCCCTTGATGCCGAAGGCCTGCGCGATCTCGCGTTTGCCGACCGTGTCCGTCGCCTGCGCGATGAACGCGACGATCTGCTCGCGCGAGGGCAGGGAGGGTTCACCCGCCTGGGTGTCGATGCGTCTGGCCAAAGGCTTTGGGCTCGCTCGCGCCGCGCGCGGCGACGGTTCTGTTCGGGGATCGCGATCGAGGACCGCGCTTGTCATCCCCAACATGGTGCTGCGCCCGATCCGGAGCAACATCGGCGCGGCCCGCCCTCAACAGGCGTCGGCCGCCGACGCCGGCCCTCAGCCGGTCGAGGCCGACTTGCGGATCGTCTCGACGGCGGAATCCACGTCGAAGCCGGGGGCGGTGAGGTCGTCGAGGGCGAACGGCGCGGCGCGCGGCAGGGTCAGGTTGACCTGGCCCTCGGCGTCGCGGAACTCCGGCGCCTCGGCCGCCTGGATCGCCAGCGTCCAGGCGCCGTCCACGCGCACCGAGGCGGCGTCGGGCGGGTCGGCCGCCAGCGCCGCGAGCTTGGCCCGCGCCGCGTCGCGGCAGGCGAGGCTCGTGCGGTCGTCGGAGATCAGCGCCGCCTTGATCAGCTCGGCCAGGGCGTCCCGGACCCGCTCCACGCTCTCGTTCATGCCTTTGCCCACCTCGCGACCGCCACTCGGCTGGAGCCATGGCAATCGCGGTGCCAGCCGGGGCTCAGTACGGCGTGCCCTTCTGCCGCTGGGCCTTCAGCGCCTCGGCGTACCAGGTCAGCTCGTCGAGGAACCGGCCCGCGGCCTTGGGGAGCCAGGGCTCGGCGGCCGTGCCGGCCTCGTCGAGCGCCTTGCCGACCCGCGGCACCGGCAGCAGCGAGGGGATGCTCGGCATGCCGAGCTCGGCCAGCATCGCCCGGAGCTGCATCGCCGCGCGGACGCCGCCGTACTGCCCGGCCGAGTAGCAGCAGATCGCCGAGGGCCGCCAGAAATACTCCTCCAGGAAGTGGTCGAGGGTGTTCGACAGGGCCGGCGGCACCGAATGGTTGTACTCGGCCGAGACCACCACGAAGGCGTCGGCACGGCGGTAGAGCTCCGCCAGCGCCTCGAGCTTCGGCGGCGCCTCGCCCTTCGGGTGCTCCTTGTACATCCGGTCGAGCAGCGGCAGCTGCAGCGCGGCGGGGTCGACCAGTGGCGCCTCCCAGCCGCGCGCCTCCAGCTGCACGATCAGGAAGCGCGCGACGCGAAGGCCCTGCCGGTCGGAGCGGACCGAGCCGAGGATCACGGGGCAGACGAGGGCCATCGGGACGGTCTCCTGCTGGATGCGCCGGCTAGCAGCCGCCGCCGAAGCCTCAGGATAGCACGCGCAGGCCGCCGGGCGTCGCGATCTCGGCGCGGTAGCCGAAGGCCCCGGCCCGGACCGCCGGCGCGTCCGCGAGGTCGAGCGTCCGGTACAGCGCGGCGATCCGGTCGGGGTCGGGGTGCGTGAGCGTCAGGCCGGCGAGCCGGCAGCCGAGGTCGGGCATCGCGGCGGCCGGGTGCGGCCCGTCGCCCCACGTCATCGGGCAGGGCAGGGCGCCGTCCTCGGGCCAGGCGCCGTCGGGGCGGACGGCGAAGCGCCAGGTCAGGGCGCAACGGGTCATCCTGGCGGCCTTCCCGAACCGTTCGCCGTGGGCGCCGAGCAGGCGATCGAGATCGTCCGTGCGGGCGACGAAGCCGCGCAGCCGCCGGCCGGACTCCCAGTCCGCTCGCACCCGCCCCGGGTCGCTCAGGCCGAACCAGCGGGCGTGGGGCGGGGCCGCCGCCTCGGGATCGATGGCGATCACTTCCAGGAACAGGGCCTCGCCGAGCCGCAGGAGGTGGTTTCGGGTGCCCATCTCGCGGTGGCGCCCGCCCTCCGGCATGTCGATCCCGAGGCCGTCGCGAACATACGCCACGCCCGCGGCGAGATCCGGTGCGACGATGGCAAGGTGGTCGAGGGTGAGCATGGATCGATCCCTATCACCAACGGCGTTCGCTGGTTCCGAACGGCCCTGTCGGTTCCCGAGCCGGGCGTCACAGTCTGTCCCGCACCCGTTTGAGGAAAGCTCTCAGCTCGGCGCCGTCATAAAACACAAAATCGGCGGACGAAGACCACCATAGTTTTCTCAGTTCTTCATCTGAAAATTCATTCCCGATAAAAAATTCGAGCTGCTCCTTCAGTCTTGCGCGTTTTTCCTTGTCTTTGAAGGGCGATAAGACGGTTCTGATCAGTTCATCTTCGCTCGATACGTCATCAAGAAGATATTGATAGAACTGTAGGCTGAATTCAAGGAATTCTAATGGGAATTTCATTTCGAGCGGCTTGCATATGATAAAAGCTGAGCCAAAATCAGAGCCGATCGCGCGCTCTTCTCAGTAACTCGCGTAGCCCTGCGCTATCATGAAACACAGTGTCTGCGGAAGACGACCACCAGATTTTCTGTAGCTCCTTGTCGTCGACATGATCCTGCGTGATCGCATCGAGATACGAACGCAAGCATGCGCGTTGTTGCGTGTCTGAAAATGGGGACAAGACCGAGTCAATTAATTCTTCTTCCGTTTCAACATCATCTAATATGCCAGAGTAAAACTGAAGTGAGAATTTTTTAAATTCAGGGGGTTGTTGTATGTCAATCTCCATCACTTCGTGAATGTGATGTTCGGACGCGGAATCCACGCGCCGAATTTGGGGTGTGAATTATATAAAAACCAGAGCTTCAATTATGCCTGACATAAACAGAGCCTCATCTGTTGCTATAAGCCTCAGCGTTCGCTGACTCCCGACCGCTCTGGCGGGTTCCAAAGTAGGGGTTACAGCCTATCCCGCACCCGTTTGAGAAAAATTCTCAGCTCGGCACCGTCGTAAAATACAATATCGGCGGACGAAGACCACCATAAATTCTTTAGTTCATCATTTGAAAAATTATCTGAGGTAACCAGACTGAGATAATCTCTCAGCCTTGCGCGTTTTGCCTCATCTTTCAAGGGCGATAAAACAGTACTGATTAATTCCTCTTGGCTCGATACGTCATCAAGAATATCCTGATAGAATTGCAGGATAAGCTCACGAAATTCCGCAGATAATTTCATTTCAATCACCTTCTGTTAAAAGGTATGCTGTCCGGATACGAAATCCGCGAGGGGAAGTAGGGTCATGTCTCAACTCAACGCCGACGCTACGCGTGTCGCGCATATAAACGACGCCCTCGTTTGTGCTATAGGCCTCTCTCCCAGTGTTGCGATCGAATGATTTTTCTATGAACTTGCGATCGTCGATACCGGAAGCGACGCGATCGACGGCTTCCTTATTTGATTCTATTGTTTGATTGACAAAATTATTTGCGGATTCGATCGACTCGAAGCTCCCGTCTCGCCTCATCCCTCCGTTTGCGAGCAATGAGCGCCACTGAGATTTTCGCACGCGCTCGAACAATTCGTCATCGGACTTGCCGATATGCCTGCCAAGCGTGTGGCCGCCGCGCCCCTCCTCCGCTCTGAGATCGCCTTTGTACCGTTGATCATCTTCGCTGCCGACGAGGATGAGACGTGCATCGTCACCCGTCGTAAAGCCTTCGGCGCCGTCCTCACGCGTCCACCGGCCACCGTCCGGTCGGCCGGCCGGCACCCGCAATTGGCCCGGGTTGTAGGCGTGAAGAACGAGGCCGAGCCGAAGCAGCTTCGCCTCGACGCGCAAAGCCGCCAAAAGCCACCGCGACCGCGTGACGACGATCTCATGCGCGACCATGGATCACTCCGCTCGTGGACGGGGCGTAATAGGCTAATAGTCTTAATATGTCAGGAATGTTCTTGATTTGTTCGTGGCGCAGTCAAGCCCGGGCGACAAGCGTTTCCCTTCGCTTCCCACCACGCGCGGCCGGGCGCCGTGCCCGGCCCCGCCCACGTCCCGGCGATTCGTCGTGCCCGAACGCGACCGGGTGCGGGGGCATCCCGTCGCGCAGCACCTCGGCCGTCGTCGACGCGATGACCGAATCGATCCGGTCGTCCATCAAGACGCCTCCGGCTTCGAGGAGGGCGCGGACAGGGGCGACGCCCTCCGCGAGGATCGGCGCGACGATCGCCCTGTGGTCGAACGCGAGCACGGCCCCTCCTCGGGCCCGGCGGCGCTCAGGCGGCTGCGGCGATCCGGTCTTCGCCTTGCGGCTGCGGCAGCGCAAAGCCGGCCTCGAACGCGGCGATCGCGGCCGCCGGCATCGGCTTCTGGAACAGGTAGCCCTGCATGTAGCGGCAGCCGGCGGCGCGCAGATGGAGCATCTGCGCCTCGGTCTCGACGCCCTCGACCACGCAGAGCAGGCGGAGGTTGCGCGCGAGGTCGAGGATCGAGTGGATGATGTTGCGCGAGGCGGCGTCGCTGCAGATGTCGGTGACGAAGCTGCGGTCGATCTTCAATTCGCTGATCGGCAGGCGGTGGACGTAGCCGAGGCTGGAATAGCCGGTGCCGAAATCGTCGAGCGCGATGCCGACGCCGAGCGCCCGCAGGGCGCCGAGCGAGCGGCCGGCGTCGACGAGGTCGCGCATCAGGCCGGTCTCGGTGACCTCGAACACGATGCGCTCGGGCACGATGCCGCTTTCCGCGATCAGGGCGGTGATCGTCGCGATGCCCTCGGCGGCGGCGAGGTCGTAGGCCGAGAGGTTGAAGGACAGGGCCACGTGCTCGGGCCAGGACGCCATCGCCGCAAGCGCCTTGCGGAGCAGCGCCAGGCTGAGGTCGTGGATCAGCCCGGTGCGCTCGGCCACCACGATGAAGTCGACCGGCGACACCGAGCCGAGGGTCGGGCTGTTCCAGCGCGCCAGCGCCTCGTAGGCCTGGACCCGCCCGGCGACGACGTCGACGATCGGCTGGAACAGCAGGTGGAACTCGGCCGCGAGGTCGGCCCGGCGCAGCGCCTGCTCGACCTGAGCCTGCCGGTGCATCCGGTTCTCGTGCTCGAACGCGAAGCAGGCCGCGGTGCCCGGCGCGTGGGTCTTGGCATGGTAGAGCGTGTGGTCGGCCCGCTCGACGAGCATCTCCGCGGTCCGCGCGGTTTCGGGGAAGCACGCGAAGCCGATCGAGGCGCCGATCCGCGCGGTGGTGTCGCGCAGGGCATAGGGCTGCTTCAGGATCGTGCACAGGGTCCGGCCGAGGGTGTCGAGGTCCGGCCAGCCGTGCAGGATCAGGCCGAACTCGTCGCCGCCGAGGCGCGCCACCACGCCCGCCGCGCCGACGGCGTCCTGGAGCCGGCGGCCGACCTCGCACAGCACCGCGTCGCCGGCTAGGTGGCCGAGGGTGTCGTTGACCGGCTTGAACCCGTCGAGGTCGATCAGGCCGATCGCGAAGCGCGTCTCCGCCGTGCCGGCGGCCGCGATGGCCTGCTCGAGCTCGGCGAAGAAGGAGCGCCGGTTCGGCAGGCCGGTCAGCGGGTCGGTGTGGGCGAGCGCGTGGTTCTCCCCGGTCAGCCGGGTGAGGCGGCGGAAGTCGCGGTAGTAGACCGACTGCATGAACAGCAACACCACGACGACGCCGACGTAGTTGAGCGCGGCCGCCCGGACCACGGGCGCGCCGATCACCAGGAAGTACGCCGAAGCCGGCACCGCGAGCGCCGAGACGATCAGCGTCGCCGTGCGCAGGTGCGTCAGGCAGGAGATGCACGCGATCATCGTGATGCTGAGGAAGTACAGCACGTGCAGGTTGGTGGCGGCGTCGCCGTACCGGGTCAGCAGGATGGCCCAGATCGCAAACCCGGAGCCGAGGATCGCCGCGAGCCGGTTGGTGCCCCTGAGACGGCGCAACGCCTCCTCGGGGCCGATGGCGTGATGGTTCGTGCGGCTCCAGATCAGGACGCGGCCGGCGCAGACCGACAGCAGGACCGCCAGCGGCAGGATCGTCAGCCCGTCCGGCGCCACGCCGTAATGGGTGTAGGCCACCCCCATGGCGTCCAGGCTCAGGATCGTATGCAGGATCGGCACCTGGCGCGACAGGGCCCGCGCCTGCGCGACGAGCACGTTCGGCTCGTCGTCGGGGACCCTGAAGAGCCGGCGCACGCTGTTTGAGACTGTCATCGCCAGCGCCGTGGCTCGGTTCTGTTGCATCTGCAACGGAGATAGACATCAACAAATGCTAAAGATTGGATAATCAGCCAAGGGACTCGTCCGTTGGTCGGTTGAACCGTCGGGTTGAAAAGCAATCGTGGGTTAAAAATACCATCATCGGTGGCGACGTTCAGAGTCGGCCGCCGGCGCCGGCCCGGAATGCACGCGAACTGCGATCGGCGACGGAAGCCTCGGTCGGCGAAAACCGATCCTGCGCGATGGGGAGGTCGATGTCGGCATCCGCCTGCGTCAACAGCCGCCCCGCCTTCGCGTCGGATGCGTGGCGCGTGCGACCGTCCCGTCGGCGCGGCGTCGTCGCCCGGTCAGCCTCTGCGCCGACCGGACCGGTCGTGCCCGCGCCAGGACGGCCGGCTCCGCGGCTGAAGCAGCCGGTTGCGCGCCTGCTTCAGGATGATGCGCAGGCCGCCATCGGAAAACCAGTCATCGGTCGGCGTCGCGTTCCACAGGCGCAGCAGTTCGGCGTCGGAGACGTCGTCGCGCGTGATCCTGTCGAGGAACTCGCGCAGGCGGATCCGGTCCTGGCCGGTGAACGGATCGAGCACGATGGCCCAGATCTCGTCCTCCGTCTTACCCCTCACGTCGAGGTCCTGGTGGAAACCCAGGCCGAACTGGTAGAATTCGGGCGTCGGTTCGAGGCGCGGTTTCGCCATGGCGTCTCCCCCCTTACCGTTTGCGGCGTCCGCCCCCGATCCGTCAGATCCGGTCGCGTGCGCCGGCCAGGAACGCGCGCAGGCCCTGCGCGGTGAAGAAGTAGATGTCGGCGTCCGTCTCCTTCCACAGCCGCTCCAGCGACGCGTCCGACGCCTCGCGGAGGGCGCGGTCGAGGAACTGCCGCAACCGGACGCGCTCCTCACCACGAAAATCTCTGAGACCGAAATCGTACATCTCGTCGAGCGTCGGCGCGATGCGATCGATGTCCTGGATGTACCAACGGGCAAAGGTGAGGAATTCCGGGGACGCCTGCATGTCAATCTCCGTCATTGCGTGGATAGGCGGTATGGATGCGATACCCACGGGAACTGCCCGGATCGTGGACGATATACATTCCGACACCGTAGGTCGTGCGCAGATACGGCTCGATTTGCCCCGCCGTGTAGGCTTCCCGCCCGGTTCTGTATCCGAAGCGAGAGGTCAGGAATGCACGGCTCTTTTAACCGGATGCGACATCATCGACCTCCGCAGCATTCTGTTCCAGGGTCCGATTGACGTAATCGTTCGCAGACTCCACGGATTCGAACGAGCCATCTCGGCGCATGCCATAGTCGACGACCGGGAACGTCCTTCTGCTGGCCAGGACGCGACCCATCATCTCCGCATCCGTCTTGCCGACATGCTCGCGAAGCGTATGTCCGCCGCGCGCCTCTTCTTCGGAGAGCACGACCGTGTACCGGCGGTCGGCATCATCCGAGACATGGACGATCCGCGCATCGTCGTCGGAACCATGCCCGTTGCCGGCATCGCCATCCGTCCATTGGCCGCCGTTCGGGTTCCCGGCCGGCACGCGGGGTTGGTCGGCGTGATACGCACGCAGCGACAGACGCAACCGCAGGAAGGCGACCTCCACGCGGTACGAGGCGATCAGCCACCTCGCCCGCAAAAGGCCCGTCGCGCCTGACGCCATGGAATGCACCCCTCGGATCTGCCTACAGTCCTATAAAGGAATTTTATCCGTAAAACAAGGGTGTCATCGCGGCCTTCAAACGCGAAGCGCCGGAACCTCGGCGAGGCTCCGGCGCTGGGTGGTGGGTCGTCGGGGGAGCGGGCGTCGCGCCCGCCCCGGCCTCAGAGCGAGTAGTACATCGTGAACTCGACCGGGTGCGGGGTCATCTCGTAGCGCATGACCTCCTCCATCTTCAGCGCGATGAACGAATCGATCTGGTCGTCGGTGAAGACGTCGCCGGCCTTGAGGAAGGCGCGGTCGCGGTCGAGGTTCTGCAGCGCCTCGCGCAAGGAGCCGCAGACGGTGGGGATCTTCTTCAGCTCGCGCGGCGGCAGGTCGTAGAGGTCCTTGTCCATCGCCGCGCCCGGATCGATCTTGTTGAGGATGCCGTCGAGCCCCGCCATCAGCAGCGCCGAGAAGGCGAGGTAGGGGTTGGCCATCGGGTCGGGGAAGCGGACCTCGACGCGCTTGGCCTTCGGGCTCTTCGTCCACGGGATGCGGCAGGAGGCCGAGCGGTTGCGCGCCGAGTAGGCGAGCAGCACGGGGGCCTCGTAGCCCGGCACCAGACGCTTGTAGGAGTTGGTGGACGGGTTGGTGAAGGCGTTCAAGGCCTTCGCGTGCTTGATGATGCCGCCGATGTACCAGAGGCATTCCTGGCTGAGGCCCGCGTACTTGTCGCCGGCGAAGACCGGCTTGCCGTCCTTCCAGATCGACTGGTGCACGTGCATGCCCGAGCCGTTGTCGCCGAAGACGGGTTTTGGCATGAACGTCGCGGTCTTGCCGAAGCTCTGCGCCACGTTGTGGATGCAGTACTTGTAGATCTGCATGTGGTCGGCCAACAACGTCAGCGTATCGAACTTCATGCCGAGCTCGTGCTGGGCGCTCGCCACCTCGTGGTGGTGCTTCTCCACCTTCACGCCCATGCCCTGCATCGCAGCCAGCATCTCGCCGCGCATGTCCTGGGCCGAATCCTGCGGCGGCACCGGGAAGTAGCCGCCCTTGGTGGCGACGCGGTGGCCGAGGTTGCCGCCCTCGTAGTCGGTGAAACCGTTGGTCGGCAACTCGGTCGAATCGAGCTGGAAGCCGGTGTGGTACGGGTCGGCGCCGAACTTCACGTCGTCGAACACGAAGAACTCGGCTTCGGGGCCGACGTAGATCGTGTCGCCGATGCCGGTGGACTTGAGGTAGGCCTCGGCGAGCTTGGCGGTGCCGCGCGGGTCGCGGGCGTAGGGCGCGCCGGTCGAGGGCTCGAGCACGTCGCAGACGATGACCATGGTCGCCGCCGAGAAGAACGGGTCCATCGTGGCGGTCGAGGGGTCCGGCATCAGCAGCATGTCGGACTCGTTGATCGCCTTCCAGCCGGCGATCGACGAGCCGTCGAACATCGTGCCTTCCTCGAAGATCTCGTCGTCGATCAGGCTGACGTCGAAGGTGACGTGCTGCCACTTGCCGCGCGGGTCCGTGAACCGGAAGTCCACGTACTTCACGTCGTTGTCCCGGATGGTCTTCAGCACCTCGGCCGCTGTCGTCATCTTGGGCGTCCTCCTCAGATTCGTGGGCCGCCGCACTTGAGCCGCGCGCCGGACGTGCGCTGCATACAGCCCGGGACGCGCCCGTGCCAACCGAAGCGACCGGAAATCTTCTCCGCGCGCCGGCCTGCGCGTTCCTGGTCGACTGGGCGCCATCAGCGCCTCGTGCGTCATCGGACCGAGCGGTTCGGTTCCCCTGGAAAGGGATGTTCACACGGAGTTGATCGCCAGGGTAGCGCGTGAGCGGGAACCGGCGGTGAAGTGGCATTTCGCTGGCACGGTCCCTGCTAGCGGGGTCTCGGTCGTCGGAGGCCACGGAGCGGCTGCGTTTCCCCGGACTTCGCATCGTTAAACGGACGAGAGACTCGGAATGACGAAATACAAACTCGAGTATTTGTGGCTCGACGGGTACACGCCGGTCCCGAACCTTCGCGGCAAGACCCAGGTCAAGGACTTCGACGGCTTCCCGACCCTCGAGCAGCTTCCGCTCTGGGGCTTCGATGGCTCGTCGACCATGCAGGCTGAGGGCGGCTCGTCCGACTGCATGCTCAAGCCCGTGCGCCACTTCCCCGATTCCACGCGCAAGAACGGCGTGCTGGTGATGTGCGAAGTGATGATGCCGGACGGCAAGACCCCGCACCCGTCGAACAAGCGCGCCACCATCCACGACGACCCGGGCGCCTGGTTCGGCTTCGAGCAGGAATACTTCTTCTACAAGGACGGCCGCCCGCTCGGCTTCCCCGCCGCCGGCTACCCGGCGCCCCAGGGCCCGTACTATTGCGGCGCCGGCTATTCGGCGGTCGGCGACGTCGCGCGCAAGATCGTCGACGAGCATCTCGACCTCTGCCTCGATGCCGGCATCAACCACGAGGGCATCAACGCCGAGGTGGCCAAGGGCCAGTGGGAGTTCCAGATTTTCGGGAAGGGCTCGAAGAAGGCCGCCGACGAGATGTGGGTCGCCCGCTACCTGCTCGAGCGCCTGTGCGAGACCTACGGCATCGACGTCGAGTACCATTGCAAGCCGCTCGGCGACACCGACTGGAACGGCTCGGGCATGCACGCCAACTTCTCGACCACCTACCTCCGGGAGACCGGCGGCAAGGACTACTTCGAGAAGCTGATGGCGGCGTTCGGCGGCGCGATCGAGGATCACATCGCGGTCTACGGTCCCGACAACCACCTGCGCCTCACCGGCAAGCATGAGACGGCGCCCTGGAACAAGTTCTCCTACGGCGTGGCCGACCGCGGCGCCTCGATCCGCGTGCCGCACTCCTTCGTGAACAACGACTACAAGGGTTACCTGGAAGACCGCCGCCCCAACAGCCAGGGGGACCCCTACCAGATCGCCTCGCAGATCCTGAAGACGGTCGAGTCGGTTCCGACCACCTGATCGGCATCGCGAGGATTTCGGATCGTCAGCGGCGCGGACCTTCGGGTCCGCGCCGTTTTTTTGTTTCTTGTCCTTCCCACCCTCTCCCTCAAAGGGGGGGAAGGAAGGGGATCAGGCTCCGAAGATCGACCAGCCCATGCGCTTGGTCAGGCTCTCCAGGGCGATGCGGCCGAGATGGGAGTTGCCGGATTCATCGAGGCCCGGCGACCAGACCGCGATCGAGGCGCGCCCCGGGGCGATCGCCAGGATGCCGCCGCCGACGCCGCTCTTGCCCGGCAGGCCGACCCGGTAGGCGAACTCGCCCGAGCCATCGTAGTGGCCGCAGGTCAGCATCACCGCGTTGATGCGGCGGGCGCGCTCCGGTGGGATCACGGACAGGCCGGTGGCGGGGTTCCGCCCGGAATGGGCGAGGAACCGCCCGGCGGTGGCGAGCTGCCGGCACGACATGCTGATCGCGCAGTGATGGAAGTAGACGCCGAGGGTGTAGTCGACCGGGTTCTCGACCACGCCGAACGACTTCATGTAGTTGGCGAGCGCCACGTTTCGGAAGCCGGTGCGCTTCTCGGAGGCCGCCACCGCCTCGTCGATGGCGATGGTCGGGTCGTTGGCAAGCGCCTGCATGAAGCGCAGGATTTCGCCCAGGGCTTCGCGCGGCTGGTGGCCGGAGAGGATCACGTCGGTCACCGCGATGGCGCCGGCGTTGATGAAGGGGTTGCGGGGCACACCCTGCTCGCGTTCGAGCTGGACGATGGAGTTGAACGGGCTGCCGGATGGCTCGCGCCCGACCCGCTTCCACAGGGCGTCGCCGACCATGCCGAGCGCCAGCGTCAGGGTGAAGACCTTCGACACGCTCTGGATCGAGAACGGCGTCTCGCTGTCGCCGGCCGCCGCGATGGTGCCGTCGGCATCGATCACCACCAGGCCGAAGCCCTGCGGGTCGACGCGGGCGAGCTCGGGGATGTAGCGCGCGACCGTGCCCCGGTCAGAGCGCTGCCGCATCTCGTAGGCGATCTCCTCGACCACGCTGCGCAGGTGCGGGGCGAGGCTCACGCTCGCTCGCCGGGGCCGCCGTCAGATCGCGTCCGGGCCGGTCTCGCCGGTGCGGATTCGGATCGCCTCCTCAATGGTCGAGACGAAGATCTTGCCGTCGCCAATGCGGCCGGTCTGGGCCGACTTGCGGATCGCCTCGACGGCACCCTCCACGAGCGCGTCGGAGAGCACGATCTCGAGCTTCACCTTGGGCAGGAAGTCGACGACGTATTCCGCGCCGCGATACAGCTCGGTGTGGCCCTTCTGGCGGCCGAAGCCCTTCGCCTCGATCACGGTGATGCCCTGGAGGCCGACCTCCTGGAGGGCCTCCTTCACCTCGTCGAGCTTGAAGGGCTTGATGATCGCTTCGATCTTCTTCATGCCGGACGGCCCAACCTGCGCTTGACGATGCTGAATTTCTACCACTCCCCCGGTCCGGCCGCCACGCCGTTTTCAACCGGCATCGGTCGAAACTGCCTCTTCGACTTGCATGAACTGCAAATCGTTTGTGCATTTTTCGACTGGCGGCCGATTGTTTGAGCAGTGTCTGGGTGGCGCGCGGGCAGCAAACGTTCGAACTTTTGGGGATCGATACGATGGATGGGGCACGGCTGATGACGGTCGCGGCGATGGCGGCCGTGGACGCGGCGGCCATCGCCGGCGGCACCCCGGGCATCGCGCTGATGCGTGCGGCCGGCGCCGCGGTGGCCGAGCGCGCCCGCACACACCTTCCCATGGGCGGACGCGTGCTCGTCCTGTGCGGACCCGGCAACAACGGCGGTGACGGGTTCGTCGCCGCGCGCCTCCTCGCTGAAGCCGGGTACGGCGTCGACCTCGCCCTCCTCGGCCCGCGCGAGGCCCTGTCCGGCGATGCGGCGCTCGCCGCCGTGGAGTGGGCCGGGGCGGTGCTCGGCCTCGCCGAAGCTGACCCGACGCGGGCCGACCTCGTGATCGACGCGCTGTTCGGCGCCGGCCTGTCGCGCGACCTCGACGGGCCCGCCCGCCTCGCCCTCGAAGGGGTCCGGGATTCCGGGCGGCCGGTGCTTGCGGTCGACGTGCCGAGCGGGATCGACGGCGACACCGGCATGGTGCGGGGCTTCGCGCTTCCCGCCGTCGAAACCGTGACCTTCGTCGCGGAGAAGCCCGGCCACCTGCTACAGCCCGGCCGTGGCCTTTGCGGATGCGTGCACGTCGCCGACATCGGCACCGGCCCGGCGGCGTTCGCGGCCGGGCTCGCGCTGGACTCGCCCGCCTTCCGCAACGGTCCTGCACTCTGGAATGCGTTCTTCCCACGACTCACCGAGGCGAGCCACAAGTACACCCGCGGCCACGCCCTCGTGCTGTCGGGTCCTGCCACCCGCACCGGCGCGGCGCGCCTTGCCGCCCGCGGCGCGCTGCGGATCGGGGCCGGGCTCGTCACGGTCGCCTCGCCGGAGCGGGCGCTGGCCGAGAACGCCGCCCACCTCACCGCGATCATGCTGCGCGGTTGCGACTCCGCCGACGACCTCGACGACCTGCTCACCGACGAGCGCATCAACGCGATCCTGGCCGGTCCCGGCCTCGGCGTCGGCGAGGCGACCCGCGACCTCGTCGCGGTGGCGGCCGCCGCCGGCCGCGGCCTCGTGCTCGACGCCGACGCGCTGACGAGCTTTTCCAAGCAGGCGGCCCTCCTCGCGGCCCACATCGCCGACGGCGACGCGAAGGCGGTGTTGACGCCGCATGCGGGCGAGTTCGCCAAGCTGTTCGCAGACACCGACGCCGTCGCCGAAGTCGGCAAGCTGGAGCAGGCCCGCCGCGCCGCCGCGCAATCCGGCGCCGTGGTGGTGTTCAAGGGCCCCGACACGGTGGTGGCCGCCCCCGACGGCCGCGCCGCGATCAACGAGCATGCCACGCCCTGGCTCGGCACCGCGGGCTCCGGCGACGTGCTCGCCGGCCTGATCGCCGGCCTCCTGGCGCAGGGCATGCCACCGTTCGAGGCCGCCTGCGCCGCGGCCTGGCTCCACGGCGACGCCGGCCTGCGCCACGGCCCCGGGCTGATCGCCGAGGACATTCCGGAACTGATGCCCGCGGTGCTGGCGGATGTTTTGGAACGGCTCAGAGGCTGACGACGGTCTCTTTCCCTCCCGCAGGAGGAGGTAGGAACGCGTCCCTCACGTCACCTCGAAGCAGGTCCACAGCCCTGTGTCGAACCGCTCCAGCACCGTCGCGCTGATCAACCAGCGGCCAGGGTTGTCGGCCTGGAAGGCGATGCGCGCGGTGCGGCCTTCGAGCAGCTGGAAGGTGTCGAGCCAGTAGGGCTCCCAGCCGTCGTCGAGGGGGTGGAGCAGGCGGAAGACGTGGCCATGCAGGTGCAGCGCCTGCGGGAAGGCGGTCTCGTTTCGCAACGCCAGCACCACCACCTGGCCGCGCTTCACCGTGAAGATCGGCGCGAGGCCCGCGGTCGCGCTGGTGCCGTTGACCGACCAGATCCGCTTGGCGTCGCCAGAATAGACCGGCTCGGCCTCCGGCTTGTCCTTCTGAAGGGTGGCGCCCCCGGTGATCACCACGTCGCGCCGCAACGCGTTCTGGAGCTTGACCTCGCGCGGCAGCAGAGGGTTCTCGCCGATCGGCCCGATCGGCGGTCGCTTCTCGGTGACCGGCGCACCCTTGGTGACGACGGTGGCGAGCTGCAGGCCCTGGCCGACGAGCGCGGTGATGGCGCCCTTGGCGTCGGCCTCGGCCGGCAGGTCGATCAGCAGGTCGTAGCGGGTGCCGGGCGGGAACGGCAGCGTCGCGCGCAGGGGCTCGAAGGTGTCGGTCGGCTGGCCGTCGACGGCCGCGACGTAGACCTTCAGGCCCTCGAAGCGGATGCGGGTCGCCCGCGCGTTGCAGGCGTTGCCGAGCCGCACCCGGATGCGGCTGCCCGGCCGCGCCTCGAAGGTCGCCGGCACGTTGGCGCCGTTGATGGTCACGAGGTTGCCGAGCCGCCCGTTGCTCGCCGCGAACGCGGTTTGGCCGAAGGGCAGCAGCGTGCCGTCGTCCTGCAGGCGCCAGTCCTGCATCAGCAGCGACACGTCGGCCTCGACGGCGGGCGGCGCCTTCTCCTCCACCACGAGGAAGCCGGCGAGGCCCCGCCCGGACGGCTCGCTCGATCCGCCGACCACCAGCGGGCGGACCAGGAAGGTGCCGGCGTCCGGCGGCACGAAATCGTAGGTGAAGTCGGCGCCGGGCGCGATCGGCGTCTGCGTCACCCCGCCGACGCCGTCCATGGAATTCTTGTTGCGCACCCCATGCCAGTGCAGGGAGAGCGGCTTGTCGGTCTTGTTCTCGACGCGCACGCGAACGGCCTCGCCGAGCTTCACGCGCAGGGCCGGGGGCGCCGACGTGCCGTCGAACGACCAGATCGGGGTCTCGGGGGCGGGTTCCGGCTTGAAGCGCGTCTTGCCGGGCGCCGCCGTCAGCACGCGGGGTTCCGGCAACGGCGGGGCGGGCGCCGGCGCGGCGGGGGCAGGCTTGCCCTGCGCCCGAACGGACCGGGGAAGCAGAAGGAACGCGGCACTTCCCAGAAAGAGCGCTCGACGCGACGCGCCGGATCGCAATTCGGTCGGCGGCGCGGATCGGGCTGGCGGCATGGAACCTCGTGACGACGGGGCGATCGCGCGGCATCCACGCGGGAATTCAGGGCCGCCGGTTGTAGCCGCCGCCCTCGCGCGGCGCCACCGTTTCGGGCCCGCAAGTTTTTTGCTGCGGCCTGTGCCCCGCATGCTATAGACCCGCCCTCCGGTGGCCGGACACGCGCCGGGCATCGGCGCTCGCGGGCGTGGCGGAACTGGTAGACGCGCTGGTTTTAGGTACCAGTGTCGCAAGACGTGGGGGTTCGAGCCCCTCCGCCCGCACCAGCACCGCCTTCGGAAACGGTAACGGCCGATCCCTGCGCGGACGCGGTCGGCCGGCTCCTCCAGCGGATGCCGTTCGCCTTGCGCGCGGGTCCCGCTTCCCCGTACCAAACCCGCGGCTCCGTCAGGCCTCCGATGAGGCCGCGCCCGGATTCTCGCGCACACGATCACACGGACTTTGAGAGCGACGACGATGCAGGTGACCGAGACACACTCCGAGGGGCTGAAGCGCACGTTTCAGGTGTCCCTCGCCGCGAGCGAGCTCGAGGATCGCCTGAACACCGAGCTGTCGGGCATGAAGGACAAGGTCCAGCTAAAGGGCTTCCGTCCGGGCAAGGTGCCAGTGGCGCACCTGCGCAAGGTCTACGGCCGCTCGGTGATGGCCGACGTGGTGCAGAACGCCGTCAACGAGGCGAACCAGAAGATCGTCGCCGACAACGGCCTCAAGCTCGCCCTCGAGCCGCAGATCGAGTTCCCCTCCGACCAGTCGATCGTCGAGAAGGCGCTCGACGCCAAGGCCGACCTCTCGTTCAAGGTCGCCCTCGAGGTCCTGCCGAGCTTCGAACTCGCCGACCTTTCCGACGTCAGCCTGACCAAGCAGGTCGCCACACCCTCGGACACGGAGGTGACCGAGGCGCTGGAGCGCATGGCCGGCCAGAGCCGTCCGTTCGCGGAGCGTGACGAAGGCGCGGCGGCCGAGACCGGCGACCGCCTCACCATCGACTTCGTCGGCCGCATCGACGGCACAGAGTTCGAGGGCGGCAAGGGCGAGGGCATCGACCTGGAGCTCGGCTCGAATTCCTTCATCCCCGGCTTCGAGGAGGCTCTCGTCGGCGCCAAAGTTGGCGAGCAGCGCCTGGTCAAGGCGACCTTCCCGGAGGCCTACGGCGCCGAGCAGCTCGCCGGCAAGGACGCCGAGTTCGACGTGACCGTCACCAAGATCCAGGCCCCGGGCGAGGCCAAGATCGACGACGAATTCGCCAAGGGCATGGGCCTCGACTCCCTCGACGCGCTCAAGGAGGCCGTGGCCAAGGCGATCGGCACCGACTTCGAGGCGGCCTCGCGCCGCAAGCTCAAGAAGGACCTCCTCGATGCGCTCGACGGCCGCTACGCCTTCGACCTGCCGCCCTCGCTCGTGGCGCAGGAATTCGCCAGCGTCTGGGCGCAGGTCGAGCAGGACCTGAAGTCCCGCGGCAAGACCTTCGAGGACGAGGACACCACCGAGGAGAAGGCGCAGGCCGAGTACCGCAAGATCGCCGAGCGTCGCGTGCGCCTCGGCTTGGTGCTTGCGCAGGTCGGCGAGAGCGCCGATATCAAGGTCTCCGACGAAGAGGTGAACCAGGCCCTCATCGCCCGGGTCCGGCAGTTCCCGGGCCAGGAGCAGCAGGTCTGGGATTTCTACCGGAAGAATGCACAGGCGCTCGCCGAGCTTCGCGCGCCGCTGTTCGAGGAAAAGGTCGTCGACCACGTCCTCGGTCAGGTCAAGCTGGTGGAGGAGCCCGTCTCGAAGGAGACGCTCTTCGCCGACGAGGAAGCCGACGACGCCGGGAACGAGAAGGCCGACGCCAAATCGGCCGACGCCGAGTCCACGGAGGCCGCGTCGGCCGGCTCGAAGGCCGACTGAGCCCGCGCTCGTCTCGAGGCGGCGGGCTTATGGTTAGGCGGCGTTAAGGAATGCCGTCGTTCGCTGACGCGCCCGGCCTCTCCGTGATTCGCGGAGGGCCGGGCCCCTTGGAGCCCTAAAGGCCATGATGAGAGATCCGGTCGACTATTATAACAGCGCGCTCGTGCCGATGGTGGTCGAGCAGTCGAGCCGCGGCGAGCGGGCGTTCGACATCTACTCGCGGCTGCTGCGCGAGCGGATCATCTTCCTCACCGGACCGGTGGAGGATTACGGCGCGTCGCTGATCGTCGCGCAGCTCCTGTTCCTCGAGGCCGAGAACCCGAAGAAGGAAATTTCCTTCTACATCAACTCGCCCGGCGGCGTGGTGACCTCGGGCCTGTCGATCTACGACACGATGCAGTTCATCCGTTGCCCGGTGACGACGCTCTGCGTCGGCCAGGCCGCCTCAATGGGCTCCCTGCTCCTCACCGCCGGCGAGCCGGGCCACCGCTTCGCCCTGCCGAACGCCCGCATCATGGTCCACCAGCCGTCCGGCGGGTTCCAGGGCCAGGCCACCGACATCCTGATCCACGCCCGCGAGATTGAGGCTCTCAAGAAGCGCCTCAACGAGATCTACGTGAAGCATACCGGGCGCGACTACGATTCCATCGTCCAGGCGCTGGAGCGCGACAACTTCATGACCGCCGACGCGGCGCGCGAGTTCGGCCTGATCGACGAGGTCATCCAGAAGCGGCCCGAGCCGGCCGCCGCCTGAGGAACCCCGCACCCGTCCCCGGCGGCACCGCGCCGCCGCGGGAGGGGTGTGGCGATCGCGGCCTTGATCCGGCCGCGGCCGCGTGTTTGCATCGGGGTTCGCAACGACTGGTTCGGGCCGGACCCCAAGGCAAAGACGCGCAGGTGACTTTTTCTTTAAGCGGATCCCCTTAACTGTGAACGATGCGCGTGTGCCCCGGCTGGCAGCGCACGCACGAATCGGAGACCGATATGAGCAAGACTGGCGGCACCGACTCCAAGAGCACGCTGTACTGCTCGTTTTGCGGTAAGAGCCAGCACGAGGTCCGCAAGCTGATCGCGGGCCCGACGGTGTTCATCTGCGACGAGTGCGTCGAGCTGTGCATGGACATCATTCGCGAGGAATCGAAGTCCTCGCTGGTGAAGAGCCGCGACGGCGTCCCCACGCCGAAGGAGATCCGGCGCGTCCTCGACGACTACGTCATCGGCCAGGACTTCGCCAAGAAGGTCCTCTCGGTCGCGGTGCACAACCACTACAAGCGCCTCGCCCACGCGACGAAGCACAACGACGTCGAGCTGGCCAAGTCCAACATCATGCTGATCGGGCCGACGGGCTCGGGCAAGACTCTGCTCGCGCAGACGCTCGCCCGCATCCTCGACGTGCCGTTCACCATGGCGGACGCGACCACCCTGACGGAAGCCGGCTACGTCGGCGAGGACGTCGAGAACATCATCCTCAAGCTGCTCCAGGCCTCCGACTACAACGTCGAGCGGGCGCAGCGCGGCATCGTCTACATCGACGAGATCGACAAGATCTCCCGCAAGTCCGACAACCCGTCCATCACCCGCGACGTCTCGGGCGAGGGCGTGCAGCAGGCGCTTCTGAAGATCATGGAAGGCACCGTCGCCTCCGTGCCTCCGCAGGGCGGACGCAAGCACCCGCAGCAGGAGTTCCTGCAGGTCGACACGACCAACATCCTGTTCATCTGCGGCGGCGCCTTCGCCGGGCTGGAGCGGATCATTTCGGCGCGCGGCAAGGGCACCTCGATCGGCTTCGGCGCGACCGTGCAGGCTCCCGACGACCGGCGCACCGGCGAGGTGTTCCGCTCGGTCGAGCCTGAGGACCTCCTGAAGTTCGGCCTCATCCCCGAGTTCGTCGGCCGCCTGCCCGTGCTGGCGACGCTGGAGGATCTCGACGAGGACGCCCTCAAGAAGATCCTGCAGGAGCCGAAGAACGCCCTAGTGAAGCAGTACCAGCGGCTGTTCGAGATGGAGAACGTCGACCTGACGTTCCAGGACGAGGCGCTGTCGCTCGTCGCCCGCAAGGCGATCGAGCGCAAGACCGGCGCCCGCGGCCTGCGCTCCATCCTGGAGACGATCCTGCTAGACACGATGTACGACCTGCCGGGTCTCGACTCGGTCGAGCAGGTCGTGATCGGGCCGGAGGTGGTCGAGGGCAAGTCGCGCCCGCTCTTCATCCACGGCGACCGTAACAAGGAAGCGCCGGCCAGCGTCAGCGCCTGACGTGCGCCGGCGCACGCGCGCTAAGTCCTTGATGTCGCGGGTCGATCCTCGGTCGACCCGCGACGGGTGGTCACCTTGAAACGAGGTGCGGGGGGAGCCATCTGAGGCTCAGCGCAGTGGCCGCTGCCTCCTTCGAGGGGCGGTGCCGCGCCACCAGCCGCAAAGTCTCCAGAGACCTTTCCGACCCTCGCGGCCCGGTCGGCCCCTGGCAGGAAGCTTGCTCCAATTCGGAGGAGCGACCGTCGGGCGTCCCTCATGAGGAAGTCAACGATGACCCAATCGAAATCCCGCCAGCCGGTCGTCCCGGGCTCGACCGGCGCCTACGCCGTCTTGCCGTTGCGCGACATCGTCGTCTTCCCGCACATGATCGTGCCGCTGTTCGTCGGGCGCGAGAAGTCGATCCGCGCGCTCGAAGAAGCGGTGCGGACCGACCGCCACATCCTGCTCGCCACACAGATCAACGCCGGCGACGACGACCCGGCCACCGACGCGATCTACACGATCGGCACGCTCGCCTCCGTGCTGCAGTTGCTGAAGCTGCCCGACGGCACCGTGAAGGTGCTGGTCGAAGGCGGTGGCCGTGCCAAGATCACCGGCTTCACCCGCTCGGACGAGTATTATGAGGCCGAGGCTGAGGCCCTGGTCGATGAGCTCGGCGACAAAGTCGAGGCCGAGGCGCTGGCCCGCTCGGTGCTCTCGGAGTTCGAGAACTACGTCAAGCTCAACAAGAAGATTTCGCCCGAAGTCGTCTCGGCGGTCACGCAGATCGAGGAGCCCTCGAAGCTCGCTGACACGATCGGCTCGCACCTCCTCGTCAAGATCGCCGACAAGCAGGCGATTCTGGAGACGCCGACCGTGGCCGCCCGCCTCGAGCGCGTGCTGTCGCTGATGGAGAGCGAGATCTCCGTGCTGCAGGTGGAGAAGCGCATCCGGACCCGCGTGAAGCGGCAGATGGAGAAGACCCAGCGCGAGTACTACCTCAACGAGCAGATGAAGGCGATCCAGAAGGAGCTCGGCGACGAGGATGGCCGCGACGAGCTGGCCGAGCTCGAGGACAAGATCGAGAAGACCAAGTTCACCAAGGAAGCCCGCGAGAAGGCCTCGGCGGAGCTGAAGAAGCTGCGCCAGATGTCGCCGATGTCGGCCGAGGCGACGGTGGTGCGCAATTACCTCGATTGGATGCTCGGCATCCCGTGGAACAAGCGCTCGAAGATCAAGAAGGATCTCCTCGGCGCCCAGGTCCTCCTCGACGGCGACCATTTCGGCCTGGAGAAGGTCAAGGAGCGGATCGTCGAGTACCTCGCCGTGCAGCAGCGGGCGAACAAGCTCACCGGGCCGATCCTGTGCCTCGTCGGGCCTCCCGGCGTCGGCAAGACCTCGCTCGGCAAGTCGATCGCCAAGGCGACTGGCCGCGAGTTCGTGCGGATGTCGCTCGGTGGCGTGCGTGACGAGGCCGAGATCCGCGGTCACCGCCGGACCTATATCGGCTCGATGCCGGGCAAGATCGTTCAGTCGATGCGTAAGGCCAAGACCTCGAACCCGCTCATCCTGCTCGACGAGATCGACAAGATGGGCATGGACTTCCGCGGCGATCCCTCCGCGGCGCTCCTCGAGGTGCTGGATCCCGAGCAGAACTCGACTTTCAACGACCACTATCTCGAAGTCGATTACGACCTGTCGAACGTGATGTTCGTGACCACGGCCAACACCCTCAATATCCCCGGCCCGCTGATGGACCGCATGGAAGTGATCCGCATCGCCGGGTACACCGAGGAGGAGAAGGTCGAGATCGCACGCAAGCACCTGATCCAGAATGCGCTGAAGAAGCATGGCTTGGACAGCAAGGAATGGTCGATCGACGATGAGGCCCTGCTGATGCTGGTTCGCCGCTACACGCGGGAGGCGGGCGTCCGCAACCTCGAGCGCGAGCTGTCGAACCTGATCCGCAAGGCGGTCAAGGAGATCCTGATCACGAAGGTAAAGAGCGTCGAGGTCGACGTGGAGCGCCTGCAGGTCTTCCTCGGCCCGCCGAAGTTCCGCTACGGCGAGATCGATGCGGACGATCAGGTCGGCGTCGTCACCGGCTTGGCCTGGACCGAGGTCGGCGGCGAGCTGCTGACAATCGAGGGCGTCATGATGCCGGGCAAGGGCAAGATGACGGTCACGGGCAACCTGAAGGACGTGATGAAGGAGTCGATCTCGGCGGCGGCGAGCTACGTTCGCTCCCGGGCCCTCGATTTCGGCATCGAGCCGCCGCTGTTCGAGCGCCGGGACATCCACGTCCACGTTCCGGAGGGGGCGACCCCGAAGGACGGGCCGTCGGCCGGCATCGCCATGGCGACCGCCATCGTCTCGACCTTCACCGGGATCCCGGTGCGCCGCGACATCGCCATGACCGGCGAAGTCACGCTCCGCGGTCGAGTGCTGCCGATCGGCGGTCTGAAGGAGAAGCTGCTCGCCGCACTCCGCGGCGGCATCAAAACGGTGTTGATCCCCGAGGAGAACGCCAAGGACATCGCCGAGGTGCCCGACAGTGTGAAGAACGGGATGGAGATCATCCCCGTCGCGATGATGGACCAAGTGCTGAAGCACGCCCTCGTGCGCCAGCCGGTAGCGATCGAATGGGAAGAGGTCATCCCGGTCAAGAAGACGACCGAGGACGGCGCCGCCTTCGTCGCCCACTAAAGCCCGAGCAAGGACGACGAGGCCCCGGAGCGCTGCTCCGGGGCCTTTCGCTTGCATGGTCCGCTTGTCGAAAGGGCCTCCATGCGCATCTTGGTGATCAATCCCAACACGACGGAAGCGGTGACCGAACGGGTCGTCGAGCATGTCCGCCGCATCGCTCCATCGGCGACGATCGTGCCGGCTACCGGCCGCTTCGGCGCGCGCTACATCGCCAGCCGGGCCTCGGCGGCGATCGCCGCTCACGCCGCCCTCGACGCCTATGCGGCGTTCGGCGCGGAGTGCGACGCGGTCTACCTCGCCTGCTTCGGCGATCCCGGTCTGCTGGCGCTCCGCGAGATCGCACCCGTGCCGGTGGTCGGCATGGCCGAAGCCGCCTGCCGCGAGGCGGCGGCCGCGGGGCGCTTCTCGATCGTCACCGGCGGGACGGCGTGGCGGCCGATGCTGAGCGAGTTCGTCACGCTCCTCGGCCTCTCTGACCGGCTCGCCGGCATCCGCGCGACGAACGCCACCGGCGGCGAGATCCACCACGATCCGGACGCGGCGCTCGCCGACCTCGTCGCCGCCTGCCGCGCCTGCGCGGAGGCGGACGGCGCCCAGACGGTGATCCTCGGCGGTGCCGGCCTCGCGGGCCTCGCCGAACGGATCCAGCCGGACGTCCCCGTTCCCGTGCTGTGCTCGGTGGAGGCCGGTACCCGCGCGGTGCTGGCGGCGGCAGCTCTACCGAGACCCACGCCGAGCCGCCACCCGCTGACCGACGCCACCGGCCTATCCCCTGCTCTTGCACGCCTGCTCGCCGGCCCATAGGCGCATGCTAAAAGAACCTGCGCTTGCCTCGAAGCCGCAGCATGCCGTACCACGCGGGCGCGGGCGGTTAGCTCAGTTGGTAGAGCGTCTCCTTTACACGGAGAGGGTCGGGGGTTCGAGTCCCTCACCGCCCACCATCGGGATTGATGATCCCGAACTCTCGGTCATCAAGGCGACACCCCGAGACGGGGAATTCCCAAATCGGAAGCCAACTCGCGGCCGCTCAGCTCTCCAGCTCGCTGTCCCAGTACAGGTAGTCGAGCCAGGTGTGGTGGTAGTCGCGGTGGTCGAATTCGGGTTGTCGGTGGTGCAGCTCGTAGCGGGTCGGGCGGCGCGGCTCGGTGAGCAGCGGCATCTCCGCCTCGTAGGGTGTGCGGTTGGCCTTGCGCAGGTTGCACGGGCTGCAGGCCGCGACGACGTTCTCCCAGGTGGAGAGCCCGCCGCGGGAGCGCGGGTTGACGTGGTCGAAGGTCAGGCCGCCCGAAGGCAGGCGCAGGCCGCAATATTGGCAGGAGAAGCTGTCGCGCAGGTAGATGTTGTAGCGGGTGAAGGCCGGGCTGCGGGCCAGTGTCACGTAATTCTTCAGGGCCACCACGCTCGGCACCCGAAGCGCCCGGCTCGGGCTGCGCGCCTCGACGTCGTAGCTCGCGACCAGGGTCACGCGGTCGAGGAACAGGGCGGTGAAGGCGTCCTTCCAGTTCCACAACGACAGCGGGTTGTAGGAGAGCGGCCTGTAATCCGCGTTGAGGACGAGGGTCTGGAGATCCATCATCGGCGCGACTCTTCGAACGAAAGCCATACGGGACAACGCGCGAGTTCGGGTTTGCGCGCCGTCCCGAGGACAAGGTCGAGGGGGTGATGGGGAGATCGTGTGCCGCTGCGTCGAAGGCGGGGCCCGGCGGGCGGCGCCGTCTCGGCCGGGCGCATGGAAAACGCGTGGCTTGCCGGGCGCGATCGGCGACCGGCTGGGGCGGATACATCCGGCTCGCGGCGGGGTCCGGATGCCAACCCGGTCGATCCCAGCCCTTCGCGAAATGACGAAAAGGCCCTCTCCATTGGGGCTTAGTCTAATAGCAGCGTGACAGCCTTGTGAAGCTCCGCCCTGTCGCGGCCCGCGCCGCACCCACAGCCCGCGTGGATCGACGGCTTTCGGAGTCGTCCGCTGCGTCGACGGGGCGCTTCAGCCCCAGCGCACGAACATCGCGACGAAGACGGCGACCATGCTCGCCAGCAGCAGCGGATAGCCCTCGACGAGGGCGAACAGGAACAGCGAGATCGCGCCGGTGGCGATGGCCAGCATGACGGCGACGGCAGTCGGGTTCATGGCAACAGGGCTCGCACTTCGGGGTCCCGACTCCGTTTCCGGCGGACCCCGTACCACGATCGACGGGGCGACGCGGCACCCGATCGATGCCGCGTCGCACACCCGTTCGATCAGTCGCCGACGACCTTGCCGTCCGGGCCGACCTTCACGGTCTGCTCGTGGTCGGCCAGCGCCACCTTGATCTCGTACTGCACCGACTTGCCCTCGCGCTCGACCTCCGCCTCGTAGGCCTTGCCGCCGCCGGCCTTGCGCTCGGCGATGGCGAGGGCGTCCTTCAGCGAGGTGGTGGCGTTCTGGAAGTCGGCGGGCTTGAGCCGGGTGAAGTACCGCTCGATCGGCTGGTTCTCGGTCTTGTAGAGCGCGCCGGTCTCGGCATCGATACCGTACTCGACGAGCTTGCCGTCCGGGTAGACGACCTTGATGCTGTAATGGGTCGGGTTCTTGCCGTCCGCCTTCTCGAAGTCCGCGTCGATCGCGCGGCCTTTCTCGCCTTGGGCCTCGGCCGTAGTCAGCGCCTGGGCGAGGCCGACCTTGCTGGTCTTAGCGATCTGGAACTCCTTCATTTCGGACTGGGCATTCGCGGCGGGCGCCTGGGCCAAGGCTGCCGTCAGGCCGAGCGGGGTTGCGAGGAGGCCCGCTGCGATCAGGCCGGCGGTAAGCGGGAGACGGTTCGACATGGCTTTGGCTTTCTGCCCAATTCGGTCGGTGGCCCGAACAACAGGCCGATCGCCGCCTTGGTTGCCTCCGCCTGGAAAGACGTACACGGCGGTCGTGCCGTAAGCCTGCGCGCGTTCGCAGCCATCGGTCAGCGCCGTCCGGCGCGATCGAGAAGGATCGCGACGAAGTTGGCCGTCGCGATGCTGCGCTCGCTGTCGTTGACGACGGTGGCGTCGGCCTCCGCCGGCACCGCGCGTGCCAGCCGCGCGCCGAGATCGCCGTCCTCGGGGCGGTCGCGGGCGGCGAGCCGTGCGGCCAGGGTCTCAGGGGCTGCCGTGATCGCGACGACGTGGACGCCGGGGAGCATGCGGCGCGCCGCCTCGATCACCCGGCGCGAGATGTTGCACACCACAATGCGCCCGCGCGCGGCTTCTTCCAGCGCTTCGGGCGGGATCGCGTAGCCGAGGCCGTGGACGCGCCAATGCAGGGGGAACGCGCCGGCCGCGGCGGCACGCGAAAAATCTGCTTCGGCGATCTCGGCGTTGTCCTCGTGGGCGGAGGGCGGCCGGGTCACGAGGCGGCGCGGGAACACGAAGGGCGGGTCGCCGGCCAGCCGCGCGCGGGCGGCGGCGATCACCGTATCCTTGCCGGCCCCGCTCGGGCCGACCACGAGGACGAAGCCGCCGATCGGACGCTCTGCCATCACATAACCCGTGTGCCGGCGCGCCAGACCTCGCGGACGACGGGCACCCCTTGCGCCATCCGCATGCGGACGAGGTCGGCGCGCAGGCCCGGGGCGATCCGGCCGCGGTCGTCGAGGCCGGTGGCGCGGGCCGGGTTGGCCGTCACCGTGGCGATGGCGGCGGCCAGGTCGATGCCGGGCACGCGCCCGGGCAGCTGGAACGCCGCCATCAGCAGGCTCGCCGGCACGTAGTCGGAGGACAGGATGCCGAGTAGGCCGGCCTCGGCCAGTTCCTGCGCCGCCACGTTGCCGGAATGGGAGCCGCCGCGGATCAGGTTGGGCGCCCCCATCATCACAGTGATGCCGGCCGCGTGCGAGGCCTCGGCCGCCGCGCGGGTGGTCGGGAACTCGGCGAGCGCCACCGACTCGGCCTTCGACATCGCCACGTCGGCGAGCGTCGTGTCGTCGTGGCTCGCCAGCGGAATGCCGTGCGCGCGCGCCAGCGCCAGAAGGATCGGGCGGTTCCGGGCGTTCCGGGCGGCGCCGTCGCGGATCTTGCCCGCGGTGCCGGCCCGGATCGCCTCGATCGGCCGGCCGCCGCGTCCGGCATACTGGTCGTACTTCGCCATGTCGCGGAACTGCCGCTGGCCCGGCGTGTGGTCCATCAGCGAGATCAGGCCGACGGGGTGGCGGGCGACGAAATCGCGCACGGTGTCGATCACATCGGCGGAAGGAATCTCGCAGCGTAGGGGCGTCAGGTGCTCGGCCCGGAACAGGCCGGCGGCGCGGGCGTCGGCGATGGCCTGCGCCAGGGTGTCGAACTCGGAGCCGAGGCCGCCGCCGTCCGGGTCGGTGCCGGCGCGCAGCGAATCGAACACGGTGGTGATGCCGGACGCCGCGATCTGCGCATCGTAGGCGAGCACGGCGCCCAGCTGGTGCCAGCGCACGCGGGGGCGCGGCGCGTAGTGGCTTTCCAGGTGATCGGTGTGCAACTCGACCAGGCCGGGGACGAGGTGGTCGCCGGAGAGATCGACGCCGCGCCCGGGTGCCCGGCCCTCGCCGAACTCGGCGATGCGTCCGCCGGCCATCGCGAGCCAGCCGGCGACCACCCGATCGGGCAGGACAAGATGCGCGTTTTCGAGGATTTCGACTCGGTCCGCCATCGCTCCGCCGTCTCCGCTGATATCGCGCCTGTTTATTTCACCGCCGCGCGAAAACCCGCTACGTCCACGATCCGCGTCGCCGCCGCCTTGTGCATGTCTCCGGGATCAGCACTTGGTAGAACAGGACCTAGCCCTCCGCGAGCGGCGTCGCCTGATCGTCGGGGGGGTGGCCGTTGTCGAGCGTTCGCTCGAACATGGCATAGACGTCGGTCTTCGTGTCCCGGGAACGAATCCCGTCGCCCGGCGGCATTGCCTGCGGCGCCCCGCGCTCGCTACGGACCCTCGGCGCGGGCTGCGAGCGCCTGAGACAGGAGACCGGACGGATGACGGCACCCTCGGCCCGCCACGTGGTGATCATCGGTGCCGGCGCGGTCGGGAGCGTGAGCGCGCTCGAATGCCTGCGCGCCGGCCACCGGGTCACGGTGGTCGATCCGGGCGAGCCCGGCGGGGAGCAGGCGTCGAGCTACGGCAACGCCGGCTGGCTCTCGTCGCACTCGGTGATCCCGCCGGCGGAGCCTGGCATCTGGAAGCGCGTCCCGTCCTACCTCGCCGACCCGCTCGGACCGCTGGCGATCCGCTGGCGCTACCTGCCGCGGGTGCTGCCCTGGCTGGTGCGCTACATCTGGGCGGCGCGGAGCGGACGCCAGATCGCGGACACGGCGCGGGCGTTGCGCACTCTGCTCGTGGACGCGCCGCGCCTCCATGCCGGCCTCGCCGAGGAGGCCGGCCTCGGCCACCTGATCGAGCGGCGCGGCCTGCTCCACGTCTACCCCGACCGCGCCGCCTTTGCGGCCGACGCGGCCGCCTGGGCGATCCGCCATGCGGTCGGCGTGCGGTGGCTCGAGCTTTCGGCCGACGAGCTGCGCCAGCGCGAGCCGACCCTGCACCGCCGCTACACCTTCGGAGTCATGGTCGAGGAGGCGGGCCATTGCCGCGATCCGGGCAGCTACGTCGCGGGGCTTGCCGACCTCGCGCGTGCCCGCGGCGCCACCCACGCCCGCACCCGCGCCACTGGGTTCCGCCTCGACGAGGGCCGGCTCGTGGCCGTTGAGACCGAAGCCGGCGCGATCCCGTGCGACCGGGCGGTGGTCGCCGCTGGCGCCCGGTCGGGCGCGCTAACCGCATCCCTCGGCGACCGGCTGCCGCTGGAGAGCGAGCGCGGCTACCACGTGATGATCGCCGACGCCGAGGCCGGGCCGCGCACCCCGGTGATGGCCTCGGACGCCAAGATGGTGGTCAACGCCATGGCGGGCGGCCTACGCGCGGCGGGGCAGGTCGAGTTCGCCGGGCTCGACGCGGCACCGAACTGGAAGCGCGCCGAGATCCTGCGCGACCACCTGACCAGCATGTTCCCGGACCTGCCCGAGACCGTGCCGGCCAAGCGCATCCGGATGTGGCTCGGCCATCGCCCGAGCATGCCGGACGGGCGGCCCTGTATCGGCCGCGCCCGGCGGACCGCGGACGTGGTCTACGCCTTCGGCCACGGGCATGTCGGCCTCGTCGGCTCGGCACGCACCGGGCGCCTCGTCGCGCAGCTCGTCGGCGGAGAGGCCCCGGAGATCCCGCTGGCGCCGTTCGATCCCCGGCGCTTCCTGTAAGGCGGCGGTACACCGCACACGCGTTTCCCTCCCGCGCAGAGGGGGGAGGGAAGAACGTACCGGGCCGCTCCGCACCTTCCTGCCGATCAGCGGGAGCCGACGTTCGACGGCATCGCGAAGCGGTTCGCCGGAAGCCGCAATCCGTAGCGGTGCATCAGATCCTCGACGATGAGCATGCGTCCCGCCCGCCGCAAGCGACGCGCCGGGAGACCTGCCTCACGCGTCCGTAGGCGCGTGGCCGTGTCTCGGCGCCCGTCTACAGTTCGAACGGAAACCGCCGCACGATGCGGAACGGCGCCGCGCCGTGCTGGCGCAGCAGCGTGATCGCGTCGATCGTCAGGGAGAGCGGCGGGCAGCTTGCCGCCAAGCGGGCGCGCCAGGCCTCGCGGGCGTCGTCCGCGAGGCGGCCGGTCAGGGTCATGTGGAAACGGAACGCCTCGAAGACGTGCGCATAGCCCCAGCGATCGAAGAGCGCACGGCGGCGCGGGTCGAGGTCCTTGGGGCGGCGCCGCGCCCGCTCGGTCGGGGTCAGAGGCGCCCGGAACGGGTCGAGGGCGGCGACGCATTCGGCTGCGAACAGGCCAAGTTCCGGCGGCGGCGCGGTGGGCACCAGGGCGACGAAGTCCCCCAGCAGGACGACCGCGAGCGGCCCGATCGGCAGGAGAGAACGGGCCTGCACCAGGTCGGTGCAGGCCGCGACCAGGTCGTCCTCGCTTCGGCCGGGGGCGAGGCGCATCGGGGCCTTCAGCGTCGCGTGGAAGCCGTAGACCCGCGGCGCCGCGGTGACGGCGGCGAGCGCTGCGCGGTCGGCCGGATCCCAGTCCGGCGGGGGCGTGTCGCCCAGGATCGCGTCGCCGAAGGCGGCCAGCGCTGAGCCGGGTTCGGGCGTCACGTAGAGCGCGTAGCGGGTCGGGGCGTCCACGGGGCCACTCGCTGCGGGCGTGACCGGGGTCGCGGCCCGCCGCGGATAAAACCCGGCCGCCGCTTCGGCAAGGCGTGGCTGCTCAGCCCCGCGGGATCGGGCGGTTGCGGCAGGCGGCGCGATATTGCTGCCGGCGCAGGCCGCGCAGGTTCCGGCGGTCGGCTTCCTGGGTGCAGGCGATCTTGCGGTCCGCCTTGTTCAGGCTCTTCGTGCCGCTCGACGGCACGTCCGTCGGCGCAGGCGCGGTGTAGGATTGGGCGAGACCTGCCGTCGTCAGCAGTGCGAGAACCAAGCTGCTTGCCAAGACTGTACGCATGCGACGAACTCCTGATTGCCGATCGCGCCGGCGGGGCAATAACCGGGCCAAGCTTGGCCGGGGGTCGATGCCGATCGTTCAGGGGGCGCCCGCGGCCAGCGCGGCGACGACGCGGCCCGAATCCGAGACCCATCCGAAGATGCCGCCCTGCGCCACGATCATCGCGAGGCCTGCCGCGTGGAAGGCCGGAATATACGAGCCGCAGGCATCCGACACCACAAGGCAGCGGTAGCCGCGGTCGTTGGCCTCGCGCACCGTGGTGTGGACGCAGACCTCGGTGGTGACGCCGCAGACGATCAGCGTGGCGATGGCGCGCGCAGTCAGGATCTCCGCGAGGTCGGTGGCGTAGAACGCGCCCTTGCCCGGCTTGTCGATCACGGGCTCGCCCGGCAGGGGAGCGAGGGCGGCGACGATGTCGTGTCCGGGTTCGCCACGGATCAGGATGCGGCCCATCGGCCCGGGCGCGCCGATGCGGGCCGAGGGCGCGCCGCGCTCGATCTTGGCAGCTGGCGCGTCCGACAGGTCGGGACGGTGCCCCTCGCGGGTGTGGACCACGAGGAGTCCGGCCTGCCGTGCCGCCGCGAGCAGCGCCTGTGCCGGCGGCACGGCGACGGCCAGCAGCGAGACGTCGTTGCCGAGGCTTTCGCCGAACCCGCCGGGCTCCAGGAAGTCGCGCTGCATGTCGATGATGACCAGCGCCGTCGTCGCAAGGTCGATCGCCAGCGGTGCCGGCTCGGCGTCCACGGTCACCATGGCGAAGGGTCTCCCGTCGTGCGGCCGACTCGGCGGCGCGCGACCCCGACGATGTCGTCCGACGGCGGGAAACGCATCCACAAAGATTGTCCGGCGCTGCTTCAATAGTGTGCGGGCGCTGCCGCCGCGATGGGCGACGACCACGGAACGTGGCGGGCGCGGTCCCGTCGGGGCCGCGGTCGCGGCCGTCCCGCCTTGGCTCCCGGCCAAGCCGTCACGACACCCGCGAGAGCGGGCGCCACAGGTAGGCCGGCGAATCTGTTGCCGAATTATGACTCGGCCGGCGCGTCTGCCCCGGTTGGCACGCGCTGGCATATCGGTTGCTGCCTGCTCGACGGATTTTCGGCACGGAGACGGCAGCCATGATCGCTCGAACCCTCGTTGCAGCGGCCCTGTCGCTCGGATTTGTCCAGGCCGGCGCGGCGGCCGACCTCGACGCGAAGAAGGCCGCGGTGGAGGCACCCGCCAAGGAGGCGCCGTTCTTCCTCTTCGCCGACACGCAGTTCAGCTATCGCTACCAGTTCCCGACCGTGTCGCCGGGCGTGCAGATCCAGAAGGCCGACGGGAGCTTCCGCAGCCGCGAGGCGCCCAAGCAGATCTACAACATCTCGCATGCCGACGCCTGGGCCTACGGCACGAACTTCTTCTCGCTCGACATCCTGAAGTCGGGCTCGCAGTTCCCGGCCGGCACCACGAACCCGCCCGGCAGCGTCGGCGCGCCGTTCTTCGCCGACTACGGCAACACCGAAGCCTACGGCCTGTATCGCGGCACGCTGAGCCTCAACGCGATCACGAACTCCAAGGCGTTCACGCTGCCCGGCATCGTGAAGGACGTGTCCCTCGCCTTCGGGTTCGACGCCAACTCGCAGAACGACGCGTTCGGCTCGAAGAAGCGCGACGTGGTCGGCGGCCTCAACTTCTCGTTCGACGTGCCGGCCGGCTTCCTCAACCTGTCGGTCCATGCCTACAAGGAGTGGAACCGCAACGGCTTCAACCTGCAGCCCGACCGCGACCAGAGCTTCGACGTCGTGCCGGAATTCGAGCTGGTCTACAATTTCCCCCTCGGCTTCACCAACCTGCCGTTGAGCCTCACCGGCTTCAACAACATCGTTCTGCCCAAGGGCCGCGGCGTTCAGAACACCGCCGACTTCGCCTTCAACCCGAAGCGCGGCCTCGAATTCCTCTCGCGCACCAACCTGGTGCTCGACGTTGGCAAGCTCATCTACGACCAGCCCAACAAGGTCGATGCCTTCATCGGCTTCCAGTACTGGCTGAACAAGTTCGGCAACGTCGAGACGGCGACGTTCAAGGGAACGGAAGAGAAGAGCTTCCTCGCCGGCGTCGCATTCCACATCTTCTGATCGCGGCTGGATCGTCGGTCGAGCGACCGCAACGGAATGGGAGACGGCATGACGGGATCCGACGCGAAGCTCCGGCGCCTGTGGGTCCGCGATCCGCTGGCGATCCTCGCGGAGGGGGCGGCCGGGGGCGTCGTGGTCGAGGGCACCCGCGTCGTCGAGTGCGTGGCGGCCGGCGCCAGGCCGGCCGCGCCGGTGGACGAGACTTTCGACGCGGCGCGGCATGTGGTGATCCCGGGGTTGATCAACACCCACCACCATTTCTTCCAGACGCTGACGCGGGCCCACCCGCTGGCGATCAACAAGCCGCTGTTTCCGTGGCTGAAGGCGCTCTACACGGTCTGGGACAAGATCACCCCCGACGCGTTCCGCCTCGCCACGCGGCTCGCCTACACCGAGCTCCTGCTCTCCGGCTGCACCACGGCGGGGGACCACCACTACCTCTACCCGAAGGGCCTGGAGGATTCCGTCGACGTGCAGGTCGACGAGGCGCAGGCCCTGGGCATCCGCGCCTTCGTCACCCGCGGCTCGATGAGCCTGTCGGTGAAGGACGGCGGCCTGCCGCCCGAGTGCCTGACGCAGGACGACGACACCATCCTCGCCGACAGCGAGCGGGTGCTGAACCTGTTCCACGACCCCAAGCCCGGCGCGATGGTGCGGATCGGGCTGGCGCCGTGCTCGCCCTTCAACGTCACCAAGCGGCTGATGCGCGAGAGCGCGGGCCTCGCCGACCGCTACGATTGCCAGCTCCACACCCATCTCGGCGAGACGCTGGACGAGGACGCCTACTGCCTCGAGATGTTCGGCCAGCGCCCGGTCGACTACCTCGAGGAGGTCGGCTGGATGAGCCCGCGGGCCTGGCTCGCGCACGGCATCCACTTCAACGACGACGAGGTCCGGCGTCTCGGCAAGGCCGGCGTCGGCGTGTGCCACTGCCCGACCTCGAACATGACCCTGGCGTCTGGCCAGTGCCGCACCTGCGAGCTGGAGGCGGCGGGCTCGCCGGTGGGCCTCGGCGTCGACGGCTCGGCCTCGAACGACAGCTCCAACCTGATGGAGGGCGTGCGCCACGCCCTGATGATCAACCGCCTCACCTATGGCGCCGAGCGGGTGACGCATCTCGACGCCCTGCGCTGGGCCACCGAGGGCTCGGCCCGCTGCCTCGGGCGCGACGACATCGGCCGGATCGCGCCGGGCCGCGAGGCGGACCTGGCGCTGTTCACCCTGGACGAGTTGCGCTTCTCCGGCGCGCACGATCCCCTGGCCGCGCTGGTCCTCTGCGGGGCGCACCGCGCCGACCGGGTGATGGTCGCGGGGTCGTGGCGGGTGGTCGACGGCCACCCCGTCGGCATGGACACGAGGAAGCTCCGCGAGGAGCACGGCCGGCTCGCCCTCAGCCTCCTCGGCGACGCCTGATGGCGGGCGTGCCGTCGAACGCCGCCGGGACCGGCGTCGGCATCGGTACGAGCACCGACACCGGCACGACCACCAGCATCGGCACAAGCACAAGCATAAACAGCGGCACAACCACAAACACCGGCACAACCACCAGCACCAACACAGGCATCGGCACCGCGCCGCTCTACGGGGCCTACGGCGTCGTCAAGCGCTTCGGCGACTTCACCGCCAACGACGGCGTCGACCTCGAGATCCGGGCCGGCGAGATCCACGCGCTGCTCGGCGAGAACGGCGCCGGCAAGTCGACCCTGATGAAGATCCTCTACGGGCTGCTGGAGCCGACCGAGGGCGTCGTCACCCACCGGGGCGACATCGTGCGGCTGGCGAGCCCCGAGGCGGCCCGCGCCATCGGGATCGGCATGGTGTTCCAGCACTTCTCGCTGTGCGAGAACCTGACGGTGGCCGAGAACATCGCGCTGGTGATGCCCAAGGGCCTGTCGGGCAAGGCGCTGGCCGAGCGGATCGCGGCGCTCGGCGCCACCTACGGGTTGCATCTCGATCCCGGCCGGCCGGTCTGGTCGCTCTCGGCCGGCGAGCGCCAGCGCATCGAGATCGTGCGCTGCCTGCTGCAGGACCCGCGCCTCGTCATCCTCGACGAACCGACCTCGGTGCTGACGCCGGGCGAGGCCGAGCTGCTGTTCTCCGTGCTGGAGCGGCTGCGCGACGAGGGCCGGGCGCTGCTCTACATCTCGCACCGCCTCGACGAGGTGCGCCGGCTCTGCGCCCGCGCCACCATCCTGCGCCACGGGAAGGTCGTCGGCGCCTGCGACCCGCAAGGCGAGAGCGCCCGCTCGCTCGCCGCCCTGATGGTCGGGGCGCAGGTCGGCGCGGTCACCGGCCGCGCCGGCACGGCGCCGGGCCCCGAGCGCCTCGTCCTCGACGGGTTGTCCCTGCCGGCGCCGGGTCTGCACGGGACGGCGTTGCGCGACATCCGCCTGTCGGTCCGCGGCGGCGAGATCCTGGGCGTCGCCGGCATCGCCGGCAACGGGCAGGCGGAGTTCTTCGCCGCCCTCTCCGGGGAGACGACCGCCGCACGACCCGAAACCGTGGTCGTCGACGGCGCCGCCGTCGGGCGGCTCGGCATCAACGCCAGGCGGCGCCGCGGCGCGGCCTTCGTGCCGGAAGAACGCAACGGCCACGCGGCGGCGCCCGAGATGAGCCTGTCGGAGAACGCGGTGCTGTCGCGCCACGCCACCGCGCCGCTCGCGCGCCTCGGCCTGCTCCGGCGCGGGGCGGCGCGCGCGCTGGCGGCCTCGGTGATCGCCGCCTTCGACGTGCGCAAGGCTGGCCCCGACCCCGCCGCCGGGACGCTCTCGGGCGGCAACCTGCAGAAGTTCGTCGTCGGGCGGGAGATCCAGGCGGAGCCCGGCGTGCTGGTGGTCAACCAGCCGACCTGGGGCGTCGACGCCTCGGCCGCCGCCCGCATCCGCCAGGCGCTGATCGACCTCGCCGCCCGCGGCGCCGCGCTCCTGGTGATCAGCCAGGACCTCGACGAGCTGTTCGAGATCGCGAGCCGGGTCGCGGTGCTGCATGCCGGAACGCTCTCGGCCCCGGTGCCCGTCGGCGAGACCACCCGCGAGGCGGTGGGGCTGCTGATGGGCGGATCGGAGGCCGCGCATGTCTAGCGCCGCATCCGTTCGCTCATCCGCGGTCGCCGCGAAGTCGTTCGACGCGCGACGCGGCCCCCACTCCCGTTCGGGAGAGGGTCGGGGTGAGGGGTTCAGGTCTTTCCGGATGGGTCGCACCCCTCACCCTGGCCCTCTCTCGGACGGGCGAGGGGACCCGCGCATCCCCTCGCCCCGCCTGCGGGGAGAGGGCCGCGACGCCCTCGTCGTCGCGGCGAGGCGGCAGCCGACGGTGAGGGGGCTTCGACGGAGAAGCCTCAACCGGCACCACCCCCTCACCGCCGCTTCGGCTTCGCCTGCGCTTCCCGGCTGCACGACAAGGTGCAGCCGGGCCTCTCCCCGCCCGCGGGGAGAGGGGGGTCGCACTGCCCACTCCGAATTCCTGCAAGAATCCTCGGACGCCTGGCTCGTCGATGCGAGCCGGCCGCCGCGCATCCCCTTGCCCCGCCTGCGGGGAGAGGGCCGCGACGACCTCGTCGTCGTCGCGGCGAGGCGGCAGCCGACGGTGAGGGGGCTTCGACGGGTGAGCCTCAACCGGCACCGTCCCCTCACCGCCGCTTCGGCTTCGCCTGCGCTTCCCGGCCGCACGACGCGGTGCAGCCGGGCCTCTCCCCGCGTGCGGGGCGAGGGGGGTCGCACCGTGCACTCCGAATCCCTGGCGGCGATGTCTGGACCCAGCCTCTTTCCGGTCACCCCGAGCCTGCCATGCGCCTCGATCTGAGCCCGCGCGCCCGGCGCTCGGCCGTGCTGTCGGCGCTGTCGCCGGTGATCGCCTTCGCGGGGGCCGTGCTCGTCGGCGGGGTCGCGGTGGCGCTGCTCGGCGTCGCGCCGGGCGCCGCGTTCATGACCTATTTCGTCACTCCCTTAAGCGAGGTCTGGTCGCTGCAGGAGGTGGCGCTGAAGGCCGCCCCGCTGGCGCTCATCGCCACCGGGCTCGCCTTCTGCTTCCGGGCGAACCTATGGAACATCGGCGCCGAGGGCCAGTTCGTGGTCGGCGGCCTGGCCGGGGGCTGGATCGGCGTCGCGACGCAAGGGGCGGAGGGGTTCACCCTTTGGATCCTGCCGGCGATGCTGGCGGCGGGCACGCTCGCGGGCCTCGCCTACGCGATGATCCCGGCGATCCTGAAGGTCCGGCTCGGCGTCTCGGAGATCCTGACCAGCCTGATGCTGGTCTACGTCGCCGAATTGCTGCTCGACTACATGGCCCGCGGCCCCCTGCGCGATCCGGCCGGCTTCAACTTTCCGCAGAGCGTGCCGTTCGATCCGGCGGCACGGTTGCCCTACCTGATGGAGGGCGACACGCTGCATGCCGGGGTGCTAGTCGCGCTGCTGGCCGTGGTCGTCGCGACCGTGGTGCTCGCCCGCACCCTGTTCGGCTTCGAGGTCCGCGTCGTCGGCGCGGCGCCGCGGGCCGCGCGGTTCGCCGGCTTCAGCGATGCGCGGCTGACGCTCGCCGCCTTCGCGATCTCCGGCGCGGCGGCGGGGCTCGCCGGCATCGTCGAGGTCGCGGGCCGGATCGGCCAGCTCCAGCCGACGATCTCGCCGGGCTACGGCTTCACCGCGATCATCGTCGCCTTCCTCGGGCGGCTGTCGCCGCCGGGCATACTGGTCGCCGCCGGGGTGATCGCGCTGACCACGATCGGCGGCGAGGCGGCGCAGATCGACCTGAAGCTGCCGCTCGACCTCACCCGCGCGTTCCAGGGGCTGCTGCTCGCCTTCGTGCTCGGGGCCGACGTGCTCGCCCGCTACCGCATCCGGCTCGTGCCGGGCGGTCCGCGGCGGACCGCGTGATGGACCGTCTCTCGAAGCCCGTGCCCGCACTGCGCCTTCCGTCCCCCCGCTGCGGGCTGGGCGATCGCAGAGGGCGATGTGCCCTTCGGAAACCCGCCGGCAGCACCGCGTCATCCCGGGGCCGCGTAGCGGAGACCGGGATCCAGAACCGCAGGTCGCGCCGGACTTGGCACCGTCGGCGGCTCTGCATTCCGGGCTCGCCTGCGGCGCCCCGGAATGACGGCGCGGTGCCGTCTGCCATCGTCCTCCCCCGCTCCAGGGGGAGGGCGGCGCGCCGAGCGGGACGCGTGTCGCACCCCCGCACGGTGGCAACAGGAGTCCGGCGATGAGTCTCGACATCGTCCAGATGGTGCTCGTCACCGTGCTGACGGCGGCGACGCCGCTGATCCTGGCCGCGGTCGGCGAGCTGGTGGCCGAGCGCTCCGGCGTGCTCAACCTCGGCACCGAGGGGATGATGGTGCTCGGCGCCGCCGCCGGCTTCGCGGTGGCCACCGAGACGAACTCGACGCTTCTCGGCGCCCTCGGCGGGGCCGGCGCCGGGCTCGCGCTGTCGGCGCTGTTCGCGGTGCTCACGGTCGGGTTGGCGGCCAACCAGGTGGCGTCGGGCCTCGCCCTGACGATCCTCGGCCTCGGGCTCTCGGGCCTCGTCGGCACCGGCTATGTCGGGATGAAGCGCGATCCGGCGCCGCATCTGCACGTGGCGGGCCTGAGCGACCTGCCGGTCGTCGGCGACCTGCTGTTCTCGCAGGACGCCTTCGTCTACGCCGCGATCCTGCTGGTGCTCGGGGTGTGGTGGTTCCTCGGCCGGACCCGCGCCGGGCTGGTGCTGCGCGCCATCGGCGACGACCACACCGCGACGCACGCGCTCGGGCTGCCGGTGCGCCGGGTCCGGGTGCTGGCCGTGCTGTTCGGCGGCGCCTGCGCCGGGCTCGCCGGGGCTTACCTGTCGCTGGCCTACACGCCGTTCTGGTCGCCGGGCATGACCGCCGGGCGCGGCTGGATCGCGCTGGCGCTCGTGGTCTTCGCCTCGTGGCGCCCCTTGCGCGTGGCGGCCGGCGCGCTGCTGTTCGGCGGCGCGACGGTGCTGCAGCTCCATGCCCAGGCCGCGGGCCTGGGCCTGCCGGGGCAGGCGCTGTCGGCGCTGCCCTACCTCGCGACGATCCTGGCCCTGGTCTTGCTGTCCCTCGGGCGGCGCCAGGGCGGCTCGCTGGCGCCCGCCGCCCTGGGCCGCGAATTCACGCCACACCGCTGAAGGCGGGGGCCATCGTAGGGGTAACGACCTTGGGGATACCGACGACCATGCGGACGATCACGCGGACGATCACTGCCGCCATCCTTGCGGCCCTCCTGCTCGCACCCGCCGCGCAGGCCGACGACAAGCTCAAGGTCGGCTTCGTCTACGTCGGCCCGGTGGCCGATTACGGCTATTCCTACCAGCACGACCTCAGCCGCAAGGCGCTCGAGGCGGCGATGCCCGGTAAGGTCGAGACCACCTATCTCGAGAGCGTGCCGGAGGCCGACAGCGAGCGCTCGATCGAGAAGCTGGCGCGCTCGGGCGCCAAGCTGATCTTCACCACCTCGTTCGGCTTCATGGAGCCGACCCTGAAGGTCGCCAAGAAGTTCCCGAACGTGAAGTTCGAGCACGCCACCGGCTACAAGCGCAGCGCCAACGTCTCGACCTACTCGGCCCGCTTCTACGAGGGTCGCTACGTCTGCGGGAAGATCGCCGGAACGCTCTCGAAGTCCGGCACCGTCGGCTACATCGCCTCGTTCCCGATCCCCGAGGTGGTGAGCGGCATCAACGCCTTCATGCTCGGCGCGCAATCGGTGAACCCGAACATCAAGCTCAAGATCGTCTGGGTGAACACCTGGTTCGATCCGGGCAAGGAGGCGGAGGCGGCCAAGGCCCTGCTGGCGCAAGGGGCCGACATCCTGACCCAGCACACCGATTCCGCGGCCCCGCTGCAGGAGGCCGAGAAGGCCGGCAAGCTCGCCTTCGGCCAATCCTCCGACCAGGCCCGCTTCGCCCCGAAGGCGCAGCTGACCGCCATCACCGACGACTGGGACGGCTACGTGATCAGCGAGGCCAAGGCGGTGCTCGACGGGAGCTGGAAGAGCCACGACACCTGGGGCGGCATCAAGGACGGCATGGTCGTGCTCGCGCCCTTCGCCAACATGCCCGACAGCGTGAAGGCGATGGCCGAGGCGACCAAGGCCGACATCGCATCGGGCAAGCTCCACCCCTTCGCCGGCCCGGTGACGAAGCAGGACGGCACGGTGGCCGTGAAGGCGGGCGAGAGCGCGCCCGACACGATGATTTTGGGCATGAACTGGTACGTGAAGGGCGTCGACGACAAGCTGCCGCAATAGGCGGCGGCTCTTCCCTCCCCCCTCTCCGGGGGGGGGGAGATGTGGGTCATGCCTTGAGGCCGGCGGTCCTCATCGGCGGCGTTACGCGCCTCAATAGCGCGGCGGTGGCGGCATCCGTTCGCCTGACGACGGCGTGTCGCCCTCGATCCCGCCCGTGCGCGGCGGCACGGGCACCGCGTCGCCGTCGCGGACGGCGTTCATTTCGTTGCGGGGGCCGGCGAGTCCTTCGGTGCCGCCCGGCGCCGTCGCCGGGTCGCTCCCCGCCGGGGCGCCCGTCGATTGGGCGAAGGCGGGTCCACTGAAGGCGGCGAGGGTCAGGGCGGTGAGCAGGACGCGGCGCATCGTCGGGGGTCTCCGTGGTCGAAGGGAAGTGGACGGCGGCTCAGCGTCGATGGCGATGGCGGCGCATCCGGCGCCGGCCGTAGGCGTCGCCGCTGCGGATCGCCTCCATCCGGTTGGCCGGCCCGGCCCGACCGATCGCGCCGCCGGGCGCCGTCGCGGCCTCGCGCCCGGCCGGGGCGCCGACGGACTGCGCGGACGCGGCGCCCGCGAGCCCGCAGCCGAGGCAGAGCGAGAGGATCAGGACGCGGGTCGAACGCAGCATGGGAGAATTCCTCGTCTGTCTGCGCCGTCAACGCGCGAGGGCCGCGCCGGTGCGCAGCCGGGAGGACGAATTTGGTAGACCCGTCAGCTGCCGCGATAGGTCTGGTAGCTCCACGGCGTCGCCACCAGCGGCACGTGATAGTGCCCCTCCGGGTCCGAGACGCCGAAGCGCAGCGGCACGACGTCGAGGAAGGGCGGCTCGGCGAGCGCGAGGCCCTGGCGCCGGTGGTGATCGCCGAGCGCGAAGCGCAGCTCGTAGACCGCGATCGGCACCGGGCGCCCGGCCACGAGCGGCGCGTCGGTGCGTCCGTCGGCGTTCGTCACCGCCCGCGCCACCAGGGCCGTCTCGGTCTCCGACACCACCTCGTGCAGGCTCACCGCGACGCCTTCCGCCGGCCGCCCGCTGACGGTGTCGAGCACGTGCGTCGAGATCCGGCCCGTGGTCCTGAGCGGTCCGTCGCCGGAGACCAGCGCGTTCAGGCGGATCGCGGCGATGCGGAACACTTCGGCTTCCGCCGTCCGCCGCTCCGTCGCGGCGTCGGATTCGAGGCGCGCGGCGAAGGCGGAGAGCAGCGAGGCCCGACCGTGCCGCCTGACGCACAGGATGAAGGGCAGCCCGAATTTGTCCTGGTAGGCCGCGTTGAGCGCCGCGAAGCGCGCGACTTCCGCATCCGACATCCGGTCGAGGCCGGCCGCGGCCTGCTCGGCCACCGAATCGGGGGCCATGGTGCCGTCCCGCGCGGCCCGTCCGGCGAGCTCGGGATGGCCCGCCAGCAGCGCGAGGCGGGTCGTGTCGGAGGCCGTCTCCACGGCGCCGCGCATGGCGGCATGCAACGCCGCGACGCTGGCGAAAGGCCGCGCGCCGGCCGCCTCTCGCGCCACCCAGGATGCGTGCTCGAACACCCCGCCGAGGGCCGCCACGAAGTCGGCCTCTTGCATCGTGTTCAGGTCGGCCAGGGGGATCGTCATCGGGCCTCGCGCGCATCGGGTCTTCCGGGCCGACGGTAGCAGGCAACGGGCCACGCGGTGCGATCGGCGGCCGCAGAGGCGCTGGCTCGGCCCTGGCACATGGCTTGCGCGGGAAAAAGTCCTGCGGCCGGACCGATCCGGCGGCCCCCGGAGCGTTCGCCGATGTCGAGCACCGCCCACCCGGATGTCCTGCCCGCGAGCGGACCGGTGCCGCTCGCGCCCGCCGTCGCGCCGGTCGCCCGGGTCGGCGCCCTGGCGCTCGCGCTGCTGGGCCTCCAGCACGTGCTGGTGATGTATGCCGGCGCCGTCGCCGTGCCGTTGATCGTCGGGCGCGCCCTCAAGCTGGCGCCGGAGCAGGTGGCGATGCTGGTGAGCGCCGACCTGTTCGCGGGCGGCCTCGCCACGCTGGTGCAGAGCTGGGGCCTGCCCGGTGTCGGCATCCGCATGCCGGTGATGATGGGCGTCACCTTCGCCGCCGTGACGCCGATGATCGCCATGGGCGCGAGCCCCGAGATCGGGCTCACCGGCATCTACGGCGCGGTGATCGCCGCCGGGCTGTTCGCGTTCCTGGTGGCGCCGCTCGTCGGGCGGCTGCTGCCGCTGTTCCCGCCGGTGGTCACCGGCACGATCATCCTCGTCATCGGCATCTCGCTGATGCGGGTGGGCGTGAACTGGGCGGCGGGCGGCGTCGGCAACCCGAACTACGGCGCGCCGGTCTTCCTCGGCATCAGCGCCTTCGTGCTGTGCGTGATCCTGGCGATCACCCGCTACGGCACCGGCTTCGTCGCCTCCGCGTCGGTACTGGTCGGCATCGTCGTCGGCACGCTGGTGGCGGGCGCCTTCGGGCTGGTCGACCTCTCGCACGTGGCGACCGCCGGCTGGTTCGACGTGGTGCGGCCCTTCGCCTTCGGGTGGCCGACCTTCGATCCGGTCTCGGTGGTGACGTTGTGCATCGTCATGGTCGTGGTGATGATCGAGTCGACCGGCATGTTCCTGGCGCTCGCCGAGATCTGCGCCGACCCGGTCGACGAGGCGCGCCTGACCAAGGGCCTGCGCGCCGACGGGCTCGGCACGATGATCGGCGGGGTGTTCAACACCTTCCCCTACACGTCGTTCTCGCAGAACATCGGCCTCGTCGGCGTCACCGGCGTGCGCACCCGCTACGTCGCGGTGGTCGGCGGCGTCATCATGCTCGGGCTCGGGTTGATCCCGAAGCTCGCGGCCCTGGTCGAGGCGGTGCCGCAATGCGTGCTCGGCGGCGCCGGCCTCGTGATGTTCGGCATGGTCGGCGCCACCGGCGCGCGCATCCTCGGCGCGGTCGACTTCGCGCGCAACCGCAACAACCTGTTCATCGTCGCCGTCTCGGTCGGCTTCGGGATGATCCCCCTGGTGGCGCCGAACTTCTTCAAGCAGATGCCGCACGCGCTGCACCCGCTGCTCGAATCCGGCATCCTGCTCTGCGCGATCGCCGCGGTGGCGCTGAACCTGTTCTTCAACGGGCTCGGCAGCACCGCCGACGCCCGCGACGCCGCCCTGCGCCAGGCCGCCGCCGCCGAGCACTGACGCGTCCAGACCCGAACCGGAGACCACCATGCCGCTCACCGCCTCGACCTACGGCAAGGGCCGCGTCCGGGTCATGCGGTTGACCCGCGCGGGCGACCACCACACCCCGCGCGAGCTCACCCTCACCGTGCTGATGAAGGGCGCCTTCGACGCCGCCTGGACGGCGGGCGACAACCGCGCCTGCGTCGCCACCGACAGCGTCAAGAACATCGTCAACGTCACCGCGGCCAAGAACCTGTCCCTCGACAAGGAGGGCTTCGTCGAGGCGGTCGCCGCCGTGTTCCTCGAGACCTACCCGCAGATCGAGGAGGTCACGATCGAGGGGCAGGAGACGCGCTGGCTCCGGCACGCCATCGGGCCCGAGCCGCACGGCCACACCTTCACGCTCGACGGCAACGGCACCGGATTCGTCCGGCTCGTGGCGAGCCGCGGTGCGAGGGTGCTGCAATCGGGCCTGCGCGACTTCACCTTCATGAAGACCACGCAATCGGGCTGGTCCGACTTCGTCGACGACGGCTACCGCACCCTGCCCGACACCACCGACCGCATCGCCGCCACCGCCATGGACGCGACCTGGACCTGGACGCGGGCGCCGGCCGACTACGCCACCGCCAACGCCGAAATCCTCGCGCGGCTGCTCGCGGTGTTCGGCACCACCTACAGCTTCGGCGTGCAGGACAGCATGTACCGGATGGGCGAGGCGGCCCTGGCCGCGATCCCGGAGATCGCCGAGATCGGCTTCGCGATGCCGAACAAGCATTACATCCCGATCAACCTCGCGCCGTTCGGCCTGGAGAACGCCAACGCGGTGTTCCTGCCCACCGACGAGCCGCACGGACAGATCGTGGCGACGATCGCCCGAGGGTAGAATTCCGCGCGTCGGGTGCCGAACCGCACGCTCTGGGAAAGAGGCGTGCCAAGTGCCGAATCTGCGGGCATGCGGCACTGCATCATCGGTTAAGACCCTGATTGGGAACGGATTTTTCGGCTATCTTCGTTGCCGCCGACCCACCGCGAGGCGCCCGCCCGCGGTATTGGCGAAAAATACGACCAAAACTTCAGCATTCGCAGCCCTTTCCAAAGGCAGCTCTGGTGAAAATCTAGGATCGATAAGATCGGCCGCCGTGGGCGGCCGACCGGACTCGAACCTCGGACGCCTCCCATGACCGCACGCCTGATCCTCGGCACCGCCCTCGGCCTCGCCCTCTCCACCACCGCCTTCGCGCAGAGCTTCACCGCCCCCGCCGGCATCCCGGCCGCCCTCGCGCCCGGCGGCCTCGAAGGCCGTGCCGCCGTCCCGAACGCTCTCGACGCCGCCGGCCACGCCCCGCGCGGCTACGGGCGCGACGTCTACGGCGCCGACGACGGCCTCGTCACCGGATCGCTGCGCGACGCCCGCGACGCGCGGGCCTATCGCGGCCGCTAAGGTCGGCCTCGAACGCCGCCGCGACCTTTGCCGAAAAGAGTCGCAGCGGCAGGACTGATTTTGAGCGACGAGGCCGATCCGATCGCGGGTCGCGCTCAGCCGCCGCGACGGCGGCGATGCCGAAAATCTCGGCTTCGCCGGTGTTGCGGCCAAGCCTAGACTTCGCCCCGCAATCGGGACGGAGCAGGCGGCCTTGGCAGATCACGCGGCAGACCATTCGCTTTCGCGCAGGCATCTCCTCGGGGGCGCCGCCGCCCTCGCGCTGGCGCCGCTGTCCCGGGCTCGCGCGGCCGGCACGCTCACCGCCGGCTTCATCTATGTCGGGCCGAAGGACGATTACGGCTACAACCAGGCCCACGCTCTCGCCGCCAAGGCCTTGAAGGGCATGCCCGGGCTCGAGGTCACGGAGGAGGAGCGCGTCCCCGAGACCAACGCCGTCGAGAAGACCATGGAGAGCATGATCGCCCTCGACGGGGCGAGCCTCCTGCTCCCGACCTCGTTCGGCTATTACAGCCCCTACATGGTCGCCGAGGCGAAGAAGAACCCCAAAATCCAGTTCCGCCATTGCGGCGGGCTGTGGACCGACAAGGACCCGAAGAACGCCGGCTCCTACTTCGGCTACATCGCGCAGGGGCAGTATCTCAACGGGATCGTGGCCGGCCACGCCACCAAGTCGAAGAAGGTCGGCTTCGTCGCCGCCAAGCCGATCCCGCAGGTCCTGAACAACATCAACGCCTTCCTGCTCGGTGCGCAGAGCGTCGACCCTTCGATCACCTGCCAGGTGATCTTCACCGGCGAGTGGTCGCTCGCGGTCAAGGAGGCCGAGGCCACCAACGCGCTGATCGACGGCGGCGCCGACGTCATCACCTGCCACGTCGACAGCCCGAAGGTGACGGTGGAGACCGCCGCGCGCCGGGGCGCCTTCGTCTGCGGCTACCACGTCGACCAGTCGCCGCTGGCGCCGCAGAAGTACCTCACCGGGGCCGAGTGGAACTGGCTGCCGATCTACAAGGGCTTCGTCGAGGCGATGCAGGCCGGGAAGGTGCCGGAGAACTTCGTCCGCGGCGGCCTCGCCGACGGCTACGTCAAGATGAGCCCCTACGGCCCCGGCGTGAGCGATGCGGCGCGAAAGAACGCGGACGCGGTCAAGGCCGAGATGATGAAGGGCGGCTACCAGATCATCAAAGGCCCGCTCAAGGACAATGCCGGCAAGGAGATCCTCGCCGCCGGCCAGGGCTACCCCGAGAAGGCGCCCGAGCTGGAAAGTACGAACTACCTCGTCGCGGGCGTGAAGGGCTCGGTCTGAGGGATCGTTTCCCGCGCCCGCGGAGGCGACACGATTCACACCTCGCCGCGTCTGGCGGTTCGCTTTGCGCGCATCCCCTTTCCCGCGCGGGGAGAGGGCTTTGCCGACCTCGTCGTCGGAAAAGCGAGGCGGCAGCCGACGGTGAGGGGGCCGAGCCGAAGGAGGCTCCTCCGTCGGCACCCCCCTCACCTCCGCTTCGGCTTCGCCTTTCGCTCCCCGGCTGCACGACGGGGTGCCGCCGGGCCTCTTCCCGCCCGCGGGGAGAGGGGGGGACCCGCGCGTGATCCGATGCCGTGACGAAATCGGCGAGGTGGGTAGCCCCTGCGTGAGAGGAAGCGGACGGCCTTCGATCCGACGGGGTCGGAGAAGCTGGCACGCTTCCTGCCGCAGGGTTTGCGGGATCGTGGAACCGAAGGACGGTGCGGGATGGTCGCGGACGCCGCTGTGGCACCGGTCGAGGTGATCGAGGGCCCTTCCCGGGGCCTCCAGGTCCGCGCCTGGCTGGCGCGGCGCTCGGAGGCGTTCCTGATCCCGGTCGGCGCGGCGCTCGCCGGCTTCGTGCTGTTCGGCCTGTTCCTGGCGGCGCTCGGCAAGTCGCCGCTCCAGTTCGTCGACATCGTCTATCGCGGCGGCTTCGGCTCGCCCTTCGCCCTCGGCAACAGCCTGCAGCGCGCCGCGCCCCTGCTGTTCGCCGCGCTCTGCGTCGCGCTGCCCGCCCGCCTCGGGCTCGTGGTGATCGGCGGGGAGGGGGCGATCGTGCTCGGCGGCCTCGGCGCGGCGGCGGCGGCCCAGCCGCTGGCCGCGTTGCCGCCCGCGCTCGCGATTCCGCTGATGGCGCTCGCCGCCGCCCTCGTCGGCGCGGTCTGGATCGGGGCCGTCGGCTTCCTTCAGGCCTATCGCGGCGTCAACGCCACCATCGCGAGCCTGCTCCTGTCCTATATCGCCATCGCGCTGTCCAACCACCTGATCGAAGGCTGGCTGCGCGATCCGGCGAGCCTCAACAAGCCCTCGACGTTGCCCGTCGGCGACGCCTTCATGCTGGCGCCGATGCCGGGGATCGGGGTGCATTGGGGCCTCGGGGTCGGCGTCCTGTCCTGCCTCGTCGCCTACGTGCTGATGGACCGCACGACGCTGGGCTTCGCCGCGCGGATCGCCGGCGGGAACGTGCGCGCGGCCCAGATCCAGGGCCTGCCGGTCGGGCGCCTGATCGTCGGCTTCACCGCGCTCGGTGGCGCCTTCGCGGCGTTGGCCGGGTTCTTCGAGGTGGTCGCGGTGCAGGGGACCGCCAACGGGACGCTGGCGGCCGGCTACGGCTACACCGGCATCCTCGTCGCGTTCCTCGCCCGCCAGAACCCGATCGCGATCATGCCGGTCGCGTTCCTGCTCGGTGGGATCGAGGCGTCGAGCGGGCTGATCCAGCGCCGGATGCAGCTGCCCGACGCCACCGTGCTGGTGCTCGAAGGGCTGCTGTTCCTCGTGGTGCTGGCCAGCGAGACGCTCTACGGGCGCCTGCACCTGTTCAGCCCGCACCTGTGGGCGACCAAGCGCGCGGTCGCCGCCCTGCCGGCGGGGGCGCCGGCATGACCACGGCGGGGAGCATGCGATGAACGGCGACCTCGGGCTCTGGAGCGTCCTGATCGCGGTGGTCGGCGGCGCGATCCGCGTCTCGACGCCGTTCCTGTTCGTCAGCCTCGGCGAGACCATCACCGAGCGCTCGGGGCGGATCAACCTCGGGCTTGAAGGCACCCTCGTGTTCGGCGCCATGTCGGCCTACGCCACCGCCGTGCTCACCGGCTCGCCCTGGGCCGGCGTCGCGGTGGCCGGCCTGGCCGGCGGCGCCTTCGGGCTGCTGCACGGGTTCGTCTGCCGCCTACCGCGGGTCAACGACGTGGCGGTCGGCATCGCGCTGATGCTGTTCGGCACCGGGCTGGCCTTCTTCTTCGGCAAGGCCTTCATCCAGCCCTCCGCCCCGCCGCTGCCGGCGATCCCGTTCGGGTTCTGGTCGGACGTGCCGCAGATCCAGGCGGCGTTGCGCGTCAACGTGCTGTTCCTGGCGGGCGCCGCGCTCTCCGTGTTCCTGTGGTGGGCGTTCCGCAACACCAAGGCCGGGCTGATCGTGCGCGTCGTCGGCGACAGCGCCGACGCGGCGCGCGCCATGGGCTACGACGTCGACCGCGTGCGCCTCTACGCGACGGCCGCCGGCGGCGTGCTCGCCGGGATCGGCGGCGCCTACCTGTCGTTGTACTATCCGGGCTCGTGGAACGAGGGGATCTCGTCGGGCCAGGGGCTGATGGCGGTGGCGCTCGTCATCTTCGCCCGCTGGAACCCGCTCGCGTGCTTCGCCGCCGCCCTGCTGTTCGGCGGCGCCGGGGCGCTCGGCCCGGCGCTGCAATCGGTCGGCGTCACGCAGGGCTACTACCTGTACTACGCAGCCCCCTACGTCCTCACGCTCGCCCTGCTGATCGCCACCTCGTCGCCCGACCGGGCGCTGACCGGCGCGCCGGGCGAGCTCTCCCTCTCGAAATAGGGTTTCTCATGAATGGTCTCGGCGGCCTGAACAAATCCCCGAACGGCGTCGTCCTCGGCCTGGTGCAGCTCAAGCTGCCGCGGATCGAGACGCCGGCCGACCTGGCGGCGCAGACCGACCGGATCGTCGCGATGGTGGCCAAGGCGCGGGCGAACCTCGCGACGATGGACCTCGTGGTGTTCCCCGAATACGCACTCCACGGCCTCTCGATGGACACGCGGCCCGAGCTGATGTGCCGGATGGACGGGCCGGAGGTGGCAGCCTTCCGCAAGGCCTGCGTCGACAACCGGATCTGGGGTTGCTTCTCCATCATGGAGTTCAACCCGCACGGCGCGCCCTACAACACCGGCCTGGTCGTCGACGATACCGGCGCGGTGAAGCTGTACTACCGCAAGATGCACCCCTGGGTGCCGGTGGAGCCGTGGGAGCCGGGCGACCTCGGCATCCCGGTGATCGACGGTCCGAAGGGCGCCAAGCTCGCGCTGATCATCTGCCACGACGGCATGTTCCCGGAGATGGCGCGCGAATGCGCCTACAAGGGCGCCGAGATCATGATCCGCACGGCCGGCTACACCGCGCCGATCCGCGAATCCTGGCGCTTCACCAACCAGTCGAACGCCTTCTGCAACCTGATGGTCACCGCCAACGTCTGCCTGTGCGGCTCGGACGGCACCTTCGACTCGATGGGCGAGGGCATGGTCTGCAACTTCGACGGGGCGATCCTCGCCCACGGCACCACCGGCCGCGTCGACGAGATCATCACCGCGGAGGTCCGGCCCGACCTCGTGCGCGAGGCCCGCATCCACTGGGGCGTCGAGAACAACATCTACCAGCTCGGCCACCGCGGCTACACGGCGGTGAAGGGCGGCGCGCAGGATTGCCCCTACACCTACATGCACGACCTCGCGGCCGGCCGGTACAGGGTGCCCTGGGAGGACCAGGTCCGGACCGTGGACGGCACCGCCTGCGGCTTCCCCGCGCCGACCCGCTCCTACGGCGCCGGGCAGACGAGCCCGAACGCATCCGCCGCGCGGGAGGCGGCCGAGTGAGGGCCTCAGCCCTTCTTCAGCGCCGCCATCATCTCGCGGCGCAGGATCGCGTTGATGCGCGTCTGGTAGCCCCGCCCGGGCGCGCGCAGCCACGCCAGCACGTCGGCATCGATCCGCACCGTCGTGGAGGTCTTCACCGGCCGGTAGAACGGGTTGCGCACGGCGTTCGCCCAGAACGCCTCGGTCAGGGGCGGGATGTCGCCGTCGTCGATCGCCTCGTCCGGCATCGCCGCGCGTGCCTTAAGCTCCGTCTTCTGCGTCTCGGTGAGGGGCGGCGGGTTGGCGAGGTCGATCTCGTAGCTAACAAGCTTCGTCTTCATAGCTTCGCCTTTCCGAACGATCGGCCTTGCGGGCGGAGATGATGCGGACGACCTCGATCTCCTCGCCGGCTTCGGTCGCCTCACGGATCGTGTGGACGACGACGAGCACCCGGATCGCGTCCGCCATCCCGACGATCCGCCACCGCAGCTCCCGATCTTCGATCCGATCCGCCGAGGTGATCGCGAACGGGTCCGTGAAGACGCGCGCTGCCGTCTCGAACCGCACCCCATGCCTGCGCAGCTTGGACGCGGCCTTGTCGGGATCCCATTCGAAGCGCGTCGTCACGTCGAAATTGTCACGACAAAGCGGTTCGGCAAGCCAGTGCCCTGAGGCATCGTCATGAGCTTCGATCGTCCTCCTTCCGCCGACGCACGGCCCGGCACCACCATCCCCGCCGAGCCCTACCCCTGGCCCTACGACGGCGACCTGCGGCCGTCGAATACGGCGCTGGTCATCATCGACATGCAGACGGATTTCTGCGGGGCGGGCGGCTACGTCGACGCGATGGGCTACGACCTGTCGCTGACCCGGGCGCCGATCGCGCCGATCGCCCGCCTGCTCGCCGCGATGCGCAGCCGCGACTACCTGGTCGTCCACACCCGCGAGGGCCATCGGCCCGACCTCTCCGACCTGCCGGAGAACAAGCGCTGGCGCTCGCGCCGGATCGGCGCCGGCATCGGCGACCCCGGGCCCTGCGGCAAGATCCTGGTGCGCGGCGAACCCGGGTGGGAGATCATCCCCGAACTCGCGCCGCTGTCCGGCGAGGTGGTGATCGACAAGCCCGGCAAGGGCGCGTTCTGCGCCACCGACCTCGAGCTGGTCCTGCGCACCCGCGGCATCCGCAACCTCGTGCTCACCGGCATCACCACCGACGTCTGCGTCTCCACCACCATGCGGGAGGCCAACGACCGCGGCTTCGAATGCGTGGTGCTGGGCGACGCCTGCGGCGCCACCGATCCGCAGAACCACATGGCGGCGCTCCGCATGGTGACGATGCAGGGCGGCGTGTTCGGCGCGGTCTCCGACACCGACGCCGTGATCGCGGCCGTGACCGCGCAGGCGGCCGCATGAGCACGCGCCGCGCCGTCGTCCACCGCATCGCCGTCGCCGCCCCCGACGACGTCTCCGGCCTGGAACGCGCGATCGCGGAGGGCCGGATCGTGCCGGGCGCCGTCGTCGCCATCTTCGGCAAGACCGAGGGCAACGGCCTGGTCAACGACTGGACCCGTGGGCTCGCCGCCCGCGCGCTCCGCGACCTGCTCCGACGGCATGCCGGCGAGGCGGCCGCCGAGCGGGTCTGCTTGGTGATGTCCGGCGGCACCGAGGGCGGTCTGTCCCCGCACCTGACGGTCTTCGAGGTGCGCGAGGCGGACGAACCCGCCGAGCCCGGCGCCCTCGCCATCGGCCACGCCCACACCGCCGACCTGGCGCCCGAAGAGGTCGGGCGCCTGGCCCAGGTCGAGTCGGTGGCCGAGGGCGTGCGCGCGGCGATGCGCGACGCCGGCATCGCCGACCCGGCCGACGTGCAGTTCGTCCAGGTGAAGTGCCCGCTCCTCACCTCGGAGCGGATCGCCGCAGCGCGCGGCCGGGGCGCGGATTGCGCCACCGCCGACACGCTGAAATCCATGGGCCTGTCGCGCGCCGCCGCCTCGCTGGGCATCGCCACGGCGTTGGGCGAGGTCGGCGCGCTGGAGGAGGGCGCGATCGGCCGGGATTTTGCGCTCGCTTCCTCGCGCGCCTCGGCGTCGGCCGGCGTCGAGCTGATGGGCCACGAGATCGTCGTGCTCGGGCGCGGCGCCGGCTGGTCCGGCCCGCTGCGGATCGACCACGCCACCATGGCGGACGCCCTCGACGTCGAGCCGGTGCGGGCCGCGCTGGCCCGGCTCGGCCTCGGCGCGGCCGGACAGCTGGCGCCGGCGCAGCGCGAACGGCTCGTGGCGCTGCTGGCCAAGGCCGAGGCCCCGTCGGACGGGCGCCTGCGCGGGCGTCGCACCACCATGCTCACCGATTCCGACCTCGCCGCGACCCGCCACGCCCGCGGCTTCGTCGGCGGGGTGCTCGCCGGCCTCGTCGGCCACGCCGAACTCTACGTCTCGGGCGGCGCCGAGCATCAGGGACCGGATGGCGGCGGCCCCGTCGCGATCATCGCCCACGCGCCGTGAGAGGCCGCCCATGACGTCGCCAGCCCCGGTCCCGATGCCCGTCCCGCCGCGCGCCATCGGCGTCGAGACCGTCGGCATGACGAAGCGCTTCGGCGCCTTCGCCGCCCTCGACGACGTGTCGATGAAGATCGCGGCCGGCGGCTTCCACGCGCTGCTCGGCGAGAACGGCGCCGGCAAGTCGACCTTGGTGAAGTGCGTGATGGGCTTCTACGCCCCGAGTGCCGGCACGGTGCTGGTCGACGGCCGCGAGGCCGAGATCACCAACCCGAAGGGCGCGCAGGGGCGCGGACTCGGCATGGTCTACCAGCACTTCACGCTGGTGCCCTCGCTCACGGGAGCCGAGAACCTCGTCATCAGCCGCGCCGACGCGCCCTCCGTGATCGCCTGGGGCCGCGAGCGCGCGCGGCTCTCCGCCTTCATGGCCGGCATGCCGTTCCGGCTGAACCTCGACCGGCCGGTGGCGGAGCTGGCGGCGGGCGAGAAGCAGAAGCTCGAGATCGTCAAGCAGCTCTATCTCGAAGCCCGCTTCCTGATCCTCGACGAGCCGACCTCGGTCTTGACGCCGGCCGAGGCCGAGGAGGTGCTGGGGCTGCTCCGCGCGATGACCGATCGCGGCGACCTCACCGTGCTGATGATCAGCCACAAGTTCCGCGAGGTCGAGACCTTCGCCCGGAGCCTGAGCGTGCTCCGGCGCGGGAAGCTCGTGGGCGGCGGCGCGGTCGGCGAACTCTCCCGCGACGACATGGCGGCGATGATGATGGGCGAGCGCAAGGTGCGCGTGCCGGCCGCCCGCGTCGGCGCGCCCGACGAAGCCCGCGAGGTCCTGCGCATCGCGGGCGTCACCGCCACCGACGCCTCGGGCCTGCGCCACATCGCGATCGACGCGCTCAGTGTTCGCGCCCGCGAGGTCGTCGGCATCGCCGGCGTCTCGGGCAACGGCCAGAAGGAGCTGGCCGACGTGCTCGGCGGGCAGGTCCGCGCCACCGGCGGCCGGGTGGTGGTGGCCGGCGCGCCCTATGCCGGCACCCGCGCCGAGAGCCGCGCGCGAAAAGTCCGGTTCATCCCGGAGGAGCCGCTGCGCAACGCCTGCGCGCCGCGGATGTCGGTGGTCGAGAACCTGGGCTTTCGCGCCTTCGACCGGCGCGGCGACGACCCCACGGCCAAGCCGACCTTCTGGCTCGACCGGGGGGCGATGGCCCGGCGCGGACGCGACCTGATCGAGCGGTTCAAGGTGAAGACCGCCTCCTCGGAGGCGCCGATCGCCACCCTGTCCGGCGGCAACGTGCAGCGGGCGGTGCTCGCCCGCGAGCTGACCGACCCGGTCGACCTGCTGATCGTGGTCAACCCGTGCTTCGGCCTCGATTTCTCCGCCGTCTCGGAGATCCGCAACCGGATCGTGGCCGCGCGCAACGCCGGCGCCGCGGTGCTGCTGATCAGCGAAGACCTCGACGAGATCCTGGAGCTGTCCGACCGCATCGTGGTGATGTCGGAGGGCCGCCTCGTCTACGAGACGCCGGCCGCCACCGCCGAGGTGGCCACGATCGGCCGCCACATGGCCGGGCACCACTGAGGTCGGGCGTCCGACAGGGACTGGGTGTCCGGCCACAAGCCCCTCGGGATCAGGGGGCGCGTAGCTGCGCGCGAAGGAATCCTCCAGCGATCGCGCGACAGCGAGGTGTTCGGATGCCGGCGCTTCGTGGAGCGGGCCGAAGGCTGACGCCCGACTGCATCCCTCGCGCGTGACGGTCTCGTGCGGGTGCCGCATCGCGACATCGCGACCGGAGCAAAGGCGCCAGATCCGAGTTCCCTTCCGTCGAGACGGCGCCGCGCCTGCATCCGGGCCGAATTCCGGCAGGATGCGAACAGCTCGATTCGGAAGGACGCATGGCGCAGGGCACGGATCTCACCGGCGAAGCGTGGACGCTCGCGAGCTTCACCGCGGCGATCCATCGGGGCGGCGTCGGCCTCTGGGCGTGGTCGCCGGAGCGGCGCCTCGCCCAGCTCGACGAACTCTGCCGCGCGTTCTGGGAGACGACGGAGCCGGTGGTCGGCATCGACGCCCTCTTCGCGCGGGTGAACGCCGAGGACCGCCCCGCGATGATGCGGGACTGGGCGGCGAGCGCCGTCGACCCGCACGCCTACAGCTTCGACTTCCGCATCGGCGAGGGCGCCGACGCGCGCTGGATCTCGGCGCGCGGCGTCGGCGGCGAGGCCGGCCGGGTCGGCGAATGGGTCCAGGCCATCTTCCTCGACATCACCGACCGCAAGCGGGCCGAGGAGGCCGAGCGGCTGCTGACCGCCGAGCTCGCCCACCGCGTCTCGAACATGTTCACGGTCGCCCGCGCGCTCACCGCCATCGTCGCAAGGGAGGCGACCTCGACGCCGAACTTCGCCGAGGACCTGTCGCAGCGCTTCGGCGTGCTGCACGAGGCGACCGCCCTGGCGATGCGCGCCAGTGGGGCCGACCAGGGCGACGTGCGCCTGCGCGACCTCGCCGAGCGCATCCTGGCGCCGTACCTGCGCGGCGCCGACATCACCGTGGACGTGGCGGACGCGGTCGTGGCGCCGCGCGACAAGGTCAACGACTACGCGATGATCTTCCACGAGCTCGCCACCAACTCCGCCAAGTACGGCGCGCTGGCGGGCGGCGGCACCCTCGACCTCGTGGCGCGGGTCGCCGACGACGTGCTGACGCTGGACTGGACCGAGGCCGGCGCGGCGTCCGGGATCACCAAGGCCGACGGCACCGGGTTCGGCTCGCGCCTTCTCAAGCAGACGATCGAGCGGAGCCTCGCCGGCCGCTTCGAGCGCACCATCGACGCCGCCGGGCTGCATTTCCGGATGGTGGTCCCGGCCCGGTGACGGGCCGGCGGCCGCGCCGCGCTCACCTCGCGACCGAACACGAAGGAGGGCGCCCGACTCGCGTCGGGCGCCCTCGAACGATGAACCTGTGCGGACGGGCGATGCCCGCCCGCGCGTCCGTTCGTCAGTAGCCGTAGGCCGGGTAGCCGTAGCCGTAGGCCGGGGCGTAACCGTAGGCCGGCGCGTAGCCGTAGCCGCCGTAATAGCCGACCGGGCGGCCGTAGCCGTATCCGCCGTAACCACCATAGCCGCCGTAACCACCATAGCCGCCGTAGGAATTCGCGACGATCGCGCCGGCTGCGAGGCCGGCGATGCCGAGGCCGATGGCCGCGCCCGGGCCGATGCCGCGGCGGTAGCCGTAGCCGCGTCCGTATCCGCCGTAGCCACGGTATCCGCCGTAGCCGCCGCGGAAGCCGACGCCGCGATAGCCGTAGCCGCCGTGACCGTAGCCGCCGCCGTAACCCCAGCCGCGGGCCTCGGCGGGCGCCGACGCCAGCAGGCCGAGGCCGAGCAGCGCGGTGGAAGCGAGTGCGAGCTTGCGCATTCGAGTTCTCCTGTCGTGATGCGTATGGGACCTAAAACACCTTCGGCCCGATCGCGTTCCAACAGGGGATGATCGTTCGCTGCGTCGCAGCGTCCGGCGATGGAAATCCGACGCCGGGTGCCAGGAGTTCCTGCTCCTTCTCGGATGGTCCGGCGTGGAGGCCGGGCATCGGTTTCCGACCGCTCGGGATCGGCCTGCGGCGACCGTCCGCGATGCCCCCTGCGCCCCCCGCGTTGACCGGAGGCGATCGCCTGACGCATGAAGGCCGGCGGCATCACGGGCGTCCGGACGGGCGCTCCGCCGTCGCCGCGGACCGTTCGCGAACGGGTGTTCCGGGGCGGCGAGCCTCCCGGAACATGTCCCTGGAAATGGACGGCATGGACGACGAGATCGAGCGCCTGCGCAGCGAGAACCGGAGACTCGAGGCCGAAGTCGCGCGCCTGCGCGAGCGCAACGCCGCGCATGTGCGCCTGCCGCAGGAGGGCCAGCGCACCTCCGGGGCGGACGTCGACCTGCTGTTCACGGCGGCGGAGAAGACCCGCATGCCGCAGATCGTCACCGACCCGAACCTGCCGGACAACCCGATCGTGTTCGCCAACCGGGCGTTCCAGGTCCTGTGCGGCTACTCGGCCGAGGAGCTGATCGGCCGCAACTGCCGCTTCCTGCAGGGGCCGGACACCGACCCGTCCGACATCGCCAAGGTGCGCGACGCCATCGCCGCGCGGCGCGACGTGGTCGTCGAGATCCTGAACTACCGCCGCGACGGCTCGACCTTCCGCAACGAGCTCTACGTCAGCCCGGTCTTCACCCCCGAGGGCCACCTGCGCTACTTCTTCGCGAGCCAGCTCGACGTCACCCGGTTCCGCACCGAGGAGGGCATGCTCGCCGAGAGCGAGGCGCGCTACCGCACCCTGTTCAACGCGCTCGACGCCGGCTTCTGCGTGATCGAGCTGCGGTTCGACGCCGACGGCCGCGCGGTCGACTACCGCTTCGTCGAGGCCAACCCCGCCTTCTCGCGCCACACCGGCCTCGACGACGTGGTCGGCAAGTGGGTGAGCGAGGTGGTGCCCGACCTCGAGCGGAGCTGGCTCGACACCTACGGAAAGGTCGCCCTGACCGGCCGGGCCGTCCGCTTCGAGAGCGGGGTCGTCGCGCTCGGCCGCTGGTTCGAGGTCCAGGCCCTGCGCATCGGCGATCCCGTGCAGCACCGCGTCGCCCTGCTGTTCAACGACGTGACCGACCGGCAGAAGGCCGAGAGCGTCCTGCGCGACACCGCCCGCGACCGGACCACGGAGCGCGACCTGGTCTGGCGGGCCAGCCGCGACCTCCTCGTGGTCTGCGGCTTCGACGGCCTCTACCGCTCGGTCAACCCGGCCTGGAACGGGATGCTGGGCTGGTCCGCCTTCGAGCTCGTGCGCACCTCGTTCAGCGACTACGTCCACCCCGAGGACAAGGCGGCCGCCTCCGCCGCCTTCGAGCAGCTGCGCGCCGGCCAGGTGCTGGACAGCCTCGACGTGCGCATGCTCACCGCCGACGGCGGCTACCGCTGGGTGTCGTGGAACGCGATCCCGCAGGAGGACCACTTCTACGGCGCCGGCCGCGACGTCACCGAGCGCCGCGCCCTGGAGGAGCAGCTGCGCCAGTCGCAGAAGCTCGAGGCGGTCGGCCAGCTCACCGGCGGCGTCGCGCACGACTTCAACAACCTGCTGACGGTGATCCGGTCCTCGACCGACCTGCTCAAGCGCCCCGACCTGCCGGAGGAGCGCCGCCAGCGCTACATCGGCGCGATCTCCGACACGGTCACCCGCGCCGCCAAGCTCACCGGGCAGCTGCTCGCCTTCGCCCGGCGCCAGTCCCTGACCCCGGAGGTGTTCGACGTCGGCCGCAGCGTCGCCTCGGTCGCCGACATGGTCGGCACGCTCACCGGCGCCCGCATCCGCGTGGTCACCGACGTCGCCGCCAACCGCGACGGGCGCGGCAACGAGGTGCCCTACCTGATCGACGCCGACCCGAGCCAGTTCGACACCGCGCTGGTCAACATGGCCATCAACGCCCGGGACGCGATGGACGGGGAGGGCCGCCTCGACATCAACGTCCGCCGCGCCTCCGCCATCCCGGCGGTGCGCGCCCATCCCCGCGTCGCCGGCGACTTCGTCGCCGTCTCGGTCCGCGACACCGGCACCGGCATCGCGACCGCCGACCTCGACCGGATCTTCGAGCCCTTCTACACCACCAAGGGCGTGGGCCAGGGCACCGGGCTCGGCCTGTCGCAGGTGTTCGGCTTCGCCAAGCAGTCGGGCGGCGAGGTCGTGGTCGAGAGCACGCTGGGCGAGGGCACGACCTTCACCCTGTACCTGCCCCGCGAGGTCGGGCGCTCGGTGGCGGCCGAGGACGACGGCGAGCCCGAGCCCCTGGCCGACGGGCACGGCACCCGCGTCCTCGTGGTCGAGGACAACCAGGAGGTCGGCTCCTTCGCCACCCAGGCCTTGCGCGAGCTCGGCTACGAGACCGTGTGGGCGATGAGCGCGGAGGAGGCCCTGACGGTGCTCTCCGCGTCCCCGCGCTTCGACGTGGTGTTCTCCGACGTGGTGATGCCGGGGATGAACGGCATCGACATGGCGCGGGAGATCCGCCACCGCCAAGCCGGCCTGCCGGTCGTGCTCGCCTCCGGCTACAGCCACGTCATCGCCGAGCAGGGCACCCACGGCTTCCCGCTCCTGAAGAAGCCCTACTCGGTGGAGGACCTGTCCCGCACCCTGCGGCGGGCGGTCAACCGCGCCGGCGCGGCGGGGCCCTGATCCGTCCACCATGAGCCCCGCATGCCCCGCCGCATCCTGATCACCGGCGCCAGCGTCGCCGGCAACACCGCGGCGTGGTGGCTGGGGCGCTCCGGCTTCGACGTCACCGTCGTCGAGCGGGCGCCGGACTTCCGGGACGGCGGCCAGAACGTCGACGTCCGCGGGGTCGGGCGCGCGGTCCTGCGCCGCATGGGCCTGGAGCAGATCGCCCTCGCGCAGGGCACCGGCGAGGAGGGCACCGCCTGGGTCGACGGGCAGGGCCGGGCGGTCGCGGCCTTCCGGATGGATCCGAGCCTCGGCGACGGCCCGACGGCGGAGATGGAGATCCTGCGCGGCGACCTCGCGCGGCTGCTCTACGAGCCCGCCCGGCAGCGCGCGACCTACCGCTTCGGCGACCGCGTGACCCGCATCGACGACGCGGCCGACGCCGTGACGGTGGGCTTCGCGAGCGGGGCGAGCGCGCGCTACGACGCGGTCCTGATCGCCGAGGGCGTCGGCTCGAGCACGCGCGAACTGGTCTTCCCCGGCGAGGCCGACCCGCGCTGGATGGACCTGACCATCGCCTACTTCACCATCCCGCGCATCGCGGGCGACGACCGGATGTGGCGCTGGTTCAACGCGCCGGGCGGGCGCGGCATCTCGCTGCGTCCCGACCAGCACGGCACCACGCGCGCGATGCTGACCCTGCGCCAGCCCCCGGGCGGCGAGCAGGATTGGGACGCCGCCCGGCAGAAGGCCTACCTGCGCGAACGCTTCGCCGACGCCGGCTGGCAGGCCGCGCGCGTCCTGTCCGGCCTCGACGCCACCGCGGACTTCTACTTCGACGTGCTGCGCCAGGTGCGGATGCCGCGGTGGTCCGGCGGCCGCGTGGCGGTCACCGGAGACGCGGCCTGGTGCGCCACGCCGCTCGCCGGCATCGGCACGACGCTGGCCGTCACAGGCGCCTACGTCCTCGCCGCGGAGCTGGCCGCCGCCGACGACGTCGCCGCGGCCTTCGCCGCCTACGAGCGCGCGATGCGCCCGATGGTCGAGGACGGGCAGGGCGTGCCCAAGATCGCGCCGAAGCTGATGAACCCGAACACCCGCCTCGGCATCCGCCTGCTCCACGGCGCCCTGCGCATCGCGAGCACCAAGCCCGCCCGCCGCCTGGCTGCGCGCTTCACCGCCGGCCGCGCCAAGGAGCCGGACCTGAGCCGGTATCCGGTGCCGGAGGTGTGACACGGCCTCCGCGCGATCGAAGCGGAGGCCGCCTCTTCCGCGCGATCAATATTCGAGGGCGATCTTGCCGAAGTGATCGCCGGCCTGCTGCAGGCGGAAGGCCTCGGCGATGTCGTCCAGCGGGAAGCTGCGGTCGATCACCGGACGCAGGCCCGTCGCCTCCAGGCCGCGGATCATCTGCTGCTGGAGGCGGCGGCTGCCGACGATCAGGCCCTGAAGCCTCTGCTGGCGTGCCATCAGCGCCGCGGTCGGCACCGGGCCGGCCGGCCCGGTGAGCACGCCGATCAGCGCGATGTGGCCGCCGACCCGTGCCGCCACGATCGACTCGGCGAGCGTGCCGGCACCGCCGACCTCGACCACGTGGTCGACGCCGCGCCCGCCGGTCAGGTCGCGCACCGCCATGCCCCAGTCGGGCCGGGTGCGATAGTTGACGAGGTGGTCCGCCCCAAGCCCGCGGGCGCGTTCCAGCTTCGCGTCGGAGGACGAGGTGGCGATGACGGTCGCCCCCATCGCCTTGGCGATCTGGAGCGCGAAGATCGACACGCCGCCGGTGCCGAGCACCAGCACGCTGTCGCCCTCCTTGAGACCGCCATTCGCCACCAGCGCCCGCCAGGCCGTCAGCCCGGCGGTGGTCAACGTCGCCGCCTCCGCGTGGCTGTAGCCGGCCGGCGCGCGGGTGAAGCCGCTGGCCGGCGCGACCACGACCTCGCGGGCGTAGCCGTCCACGCCGTCGCCCGGCGTGGTCGAGAAGTCGGCGACCGTGGGCTCGCCGTCGATCCAGTGCGGGAAGAACGTCGAGACGACGCGGTCTCCCACCGACAGGTCGGCGACGCCCGCGCCCACGGCCTCGACGATCCCGGCGCCGTCGGACATCGGCACGCGCCCGGGGGCGGTCTTCATGCGCCCGGTGACGACGGCGAGGTCGTGGAAGTTGAGCGAGCTGGCATGGATGCGCACGCGCACCTCGCCGGCCCCGGGCGCACCGGGATCGAGGCCGTCGACGATCGAGAGCCCGTCGAGGCCGAGCGCGCCGCCACAGGTGATGGTCTTCATCGAAACGTTTTCCTTCTTCAGGCGGCCGGCAGGGCGTCGCGGACCGCTTGCGCCAGCGGGGTGGTCGGGCGGCCGATCAGCCGGGAGAGCTGGCGGCCGTCGTCGAACAACGCGCCCTGCGAGGCGTCGACGTCCCAGGCGGCGAGCCCTTCGGCGAAGGCGTCGGGGATGCCGGCGCCCTTGAGGATGCCGGCATAGGTGTCCTGCGGCAGGTTCTGGTAGGGGATCGCGCGCCCGGCCGCCTTCGACAGCTCGGCGGCGAGATCGGAAAGCGTCACGGCGTCGTCGCCGGCGAGCTCGTAGGTGCGGCCTTCATGACCCTGGCCGGTCAACACCGCGACCGCGGCGTCGGCGTAGTCGGCGCGTGACGCCAGGGACAGCTTGCCGTCGCCGGCGCTGCCGACGAAGGCGCCGTTGGCGAGCGCCGGCGGGATCGAGGCGGTGTAGTTCTCGACGTACCAGCCGTTGCGCAGGATCGTGGCGGGGATGCCGGACGCGGCCAGATCCGCCTCGGTCGCGCGATGCTCCTCGGCCAGGCTGATCGGCGAGCGGTCCGCGTGCAGGATGCTGGTGTAGACGATGCGCCCGACGCCGGCACGCTTGGCGGCCTCAATGACGTTGCGGTGCTGCACGGCGCGCTGGCCGACCTCGCTCGACGAGATCAGCAGCAGCGTCTCCACGCCCTCCAGGGCGGCGGCCATCGTGTCGGGCTTGGCGTAGTCGAAGGCGCGGGCGGCGACGCCGAGGCCGGCCGCCTTGCCGGGCGAGCGGACGAGCGCGACGACGGCGTCGGCGGGAACCTCGGCCTTCAGGGCTCGATCACGAGGCGCCCGAGCTGGCCGGTGGCACCGGTCACGGCGATGGTCATGGGTGTTCTCCGTCTTGGATCAGTTGGATCGGACGCGGGTCCGGCGTCGGCGGAGGTCCTCCTGGAGGAGGCCCGGTTCGGGGGCGCCGCCTGTCGCAAGCCGGGATATGGACCTTGCCGTCCGATGCGATAATCGACAATGTATGACGATCTGCTCACACCAGGAGTACGAGGTCGTGGCAGATCGTCTGACCGGCATGGAGGTGTTCGTCCGCGTGGTCCGCCTCGGCGGCATCTCGGCCGCCGCGCGCGCGCTGCGCATGTCCGCGGCCATGGCGACGAAGCACATCGATGCGCTGGAGGCGCGGCTGGGCACCGCGCTGGTCCATCGCACGACGCGGCGGGTCTCGCCGACCGAGGCCGGCGCCGCCTACCTGGAACGCACCGAGCGCATCCTGGCCGAGATCGGCGAAGCGGAGGGCGAGGCGGCTTCGCGCGCCCTGGAGGTCGAGGGGCTGCTGCGGGTGAGCGCGCCCGCGACCTTCGGCGTCCTCCACCTCGCGCCGCTGCTACCCGCCTTCCATGCGCGCCATCCGCGGGTGACGGTCGAGTTCGGCTTCACCGACCGCTACGTCGACCTGCTCGAGGAGAAGTGGGACGTGGCGGTGCGCATCGGCCGGCTCGTCGACAGCAGCCTGGTCGCGCGCAAGCTCGCGCCGATGCGGATCGCGCTGTGCGGCGCCCCCGGCTACCTGCGCGAACGGGGGACGCCCCGGATCCTCGCGGACCTCACCGCCCACGATTGCCTGGGCTACACCATCGTCTCGCAGGCCGGCACCTCGACCTGGAGCTTCGGGCGCGGCGGGGAGGTCGTCGTCCCGGTGCGCGGCAGCATGCACGCCAACAACGGGGAGGCGCTGGTCCGCGCCGCGGCGGCCGGCCAGGGCCTCGTCTACGGGCCGCGCTTCGTCGCCGCGGCCGAGCTGTCGCGGGGCGCGCTGGTCGAGATCGACCTCGACGTGCCGACTATGGATCTCGGCTGGGTGCAGGCCTTGACCCACCCCACCCGCCGCCCGGCCGCCAAGACCCGAGCCTGGGTCGCGTTCCTCGCCGAAACCATCCCCGCGATGGCGTCGGAGTGGTGAGGACAGGGCTTTCGAGCGAGCGTTCGGACTTCCGACCAACCCGGCGGACCGGCCGTCGTGAAGGCTACAATCCGCAAGGATCGCACGTGAGTGGCGATCCGACATCCGTCCGTGCAGCTGGGTCGCTCCCGCGTCGCGCCTAGGATGCCGGGATGCGCGTCGGCTCGCTGTCGCGAAAAACGCCCGCCTGCGGCACCAGGCGGAATCGGGTCCCCCAAGGGTCCTGAAGCACGAGCGCGCCGTCGGCCGCGTCCGGCGTCAGGCCGGCGTCCCGGCAGCGGTCGCGGACCGCCGCCAGCGTCGGGGCGTCGGCCAGCAGGACCACCTCGGCGAGGCCGGCCATGGCGGCGGGCCGTTCGCGCGCGCCCCGGCTTTGCCAGACGTTCGTCGCGAGCTGGTGGTGGTAGCCGCCGGCGCCGAGGAAGGTCGCGCCCGGGTAGCGGATCATCACGTCGAACCCGAGCAGCCCGGCGTAGAAGCGGTCCGCCGGCTCGATCTCGCCCACCTGCAGGTGGACGTGCCCGACCCGCCCGCCCGGCGGCATGCCGGCCCAGGGTCCCGACGCGGCCTGGGTGAGCGCGGCGACATCGAGCCGGTCCCTCCGCAGGACGATCGTGCCGTCCGGCTCCTTCGGCCAGGCCGAACTCGGGCGGTCGGCGTAGACCTCGATGCCGTTGCCCTCCGGGTCGTCGAGGTAGACGGCTTCGCTGACGACATGGTCGGACGCCCCCGACAGGCGGACGCCGCGCTCCCTCGCATGCGCGAGCCACGCGCCGAGGTGCCCCCGGCTCGGCAGCAGGAAGGCCGTGTGGTAGAGGCCGGCCTCCCCGGGGCTCCAGGGGCGGGCCGCCGCGTCGCGCCGGAGTTCGAGCAGCACCGTCGCGCCGACGCCGAGGCGCACGACGTCGGCCTCCTGCGAGACGGTCGTCAGGCCGACGACCTCGCGGTAGAAGCCGGCGAGGACGTCGAGGTCGCGGACGACCAGGGCGACGCTTCCGATGCAATAGGGCGCCGTGTCGAGCAGCGAGCCGGTCCCCTCGGCGGGTGGCCGCGTCGGGCCGACGATGTTTGCCATGTCCGTATCCTTTCAGCGCCGGATTCCGCTGCGGTCTCGGCGAGAGGACGCGTCGCGGTGCGCCGGCCCTCGGTCGTCGCAGGCGTCCCGCGGGGGCCGTGGTTCAGGGGCCCGGCTTGGTCGCGGCGACGAGGTCCACATCGACGCCGACCTCCAGCGCGACCCATTGGCCCGAGGCCCACGCGCCCTGGCCGACGCCGAACTCGGTGCGAACGAGGCCGACATGGCCGGTGGCGTGCGCCTGCCGGTCGTCGAGCGTCAGGTGGAAGGGCAGCGTCAGCGGCCGGCTCTTGTCCCGGATCGTCAGCGTGCCGACCGCCTCGTAGTCGCCGTGGCCCTTGTCGACGAACCGGGTCGCCTCGAAGCGGGCCTGGGTCGCGCTCTTCACGTCGAACCAGTCCTTCTGCGGCAGGGCCGCGTCGCGCTGGACGTCGCCGGTCCGCGCGCTGGCGAGGTCGACCAGCACCACCGCATGTCCGGCCTCCGGCTGGGCGGGGTCGAAAGCGATCTTGGCGTCGAAGCGCTCGAAGCGGCCGGTGAACGGGGCGCCGACCTGCACGCCCGCGAACGTGATGGTGCTCTTGGCGGGATCGACGGCCCACTCGGCGGCGACAGCCGGAACCGTGCCGCCCAGCAGGGCTGCGACGAGGAGGAGGTGACGCAGGGTCATCGGGGCGATCCCAGGGTTTCGGACGGGGCCGGCGGCGTGCGGGCCGGCAGCATGCGGCGCAGGACGTCGTCGCGCAGGACGAGGTGGTGACGCAGCGCCGCCGCCACATGCAGGACTAGGAGCGCCGTCAGCAGCCACGCCCCGTAGGCGTGCACCTGCTTCAGGGCGCCTTCCGCCGCGGCCTGGTCCGGGACCAGCGCCTCCAGCGGCAGGTGCGGCCACGGCACGAGGCCGTACAGCACGGTCGGGATGTTGAACGGGGAGAGCGAGACCACGGCCCAGCCGGTCAGGGGCAGCCCGACCAGCAGGAGGTAGAGCAGGCCGTGGGCGGCCGAGGCCGCGCGACGCTCCCGCGGCGGCATGGCGGCCGGGTGCGCCGGCGGCCGGTGCGACAGGCGCCAGAGGACGCGCAGCACCGTCAGCGCCAGCACCGTGACGCCGACCGACTTGTGCCATTGATAGAGCTGGAACTGGCGCATCGGCGCCAGCGCCGCATGGGTCATGGTCAGGCCCAGGCCGATCAGGACGAGCACGCAGAGGGCGCTCGTCCAGTGCAGAAGGATGGCCACGAGCGTGTAGCGTCGCGCCGTCTCGACGGGGGCCATGGCCATCCTCCTGTGAACCGGTCAGTCCTGACGCTCGAAGGCGCCGGCGATGGTCAGGTGGAGCTCGTCGCCGATCAGCGGCACGTAGGTCTTCACGCCGAACTCGGAGCGCTTGAGCGTCCCCGTCGCCTCGAAGCCGACCGTGTATTTCTTGCTGAGCGGGTTGGCGCCGGCGCCGACCAAGGTCACGTCGAGGGTCACCGGCTTGGTCACGCCGTGGAGCGTCAGGTCGCCCGTCACCTTCGCGTGGTCCTTGCCGGCCGGCGCGACCTTGGTGGAGACGAAGGTCATGTCGGGGTACTTGCCGGCGTCGAGCCACTGGTCGCCCTTGAGCTCGCCGGTGAGCTTGGCGCTGGTCGTCGTCACCGAGGCGACCGGGACCTTGATCGAGAGCTTCGAGGCGGCCGGGTTCTTCGGGTCGAGCGTGAGGCTGCCGGAGACGTCCGAGAAGCCGCCGGCGTAGTTCGAGAAGCCCATGTGCGACACCCGCCAGCCGACCTGGGTGTGGCCGGGATCGACCGCGTAGGTGCCGGACTGGATCTGGGCGGGGTCGCGGGTCGCCTGGGCCAGGGCCGGCGTGCCCGCGAGCAGGGCGAGGGCGAGGCCGGAGGCGAGACCGGAGCCGAGGAAGGACTTCAAGGGACTTCTCCTTGGTGTGGACGGGGGCTCGCCACCACGACGGCCGGGCCGAGCGCCCCCGCGACTGACCCTGCACCTAGCCCCGTTGGCGGCCGGGGTTGAGCCTGCTATCCGGCACTACATGGTTGCGAGAACGGAAACCTTCGGCGGTCGCCTCGACGACCTGCGCGCCTTCTGCGCGGTCATCGACCTCGGCACGGTGACGGCGGCGGCGGCCAGCCGGAGCGAGACCAAGGGAAGCGTCAGCCGGCGCATCTCGCGGCTGGAGGCGGCGCTCGGCGCCACCCTGATGGCCCGGCACCCTCGCGCCGTGACGCCGACGGCCGAGGGCGTCGCGTTCTACGCCAAGGCGCAGGAGAGCCTTGCGCTCCTCGACGACGCGGCCGAGACCGCGCGCGACGCCCGCACCGTCCCGGCCGGACACCTGCGCGTGACGACCGCAGTCGACTTCGGCATCGAGCTCATGCCGGGAATCCTCACCAGTTTTCGCAGGGCCTACCCGCAGATCACCATCGACCTGATCAACACCGACGCGCGCCTCGACCTCGCAGCCAACCGGATCGACCTCGCCCTGCGCTTCGGCGACGCGGAGGAGAGCGGATACCGGGCCGCGCTGATCGTCAACCTCTGGATCGGGCTCTACGCGTCCCCGGACTACCTCGCACGGCATCCAGCGCCGGCGGACCTCGCGGCGCTCGCGGAGCACGACCTGATCCTGTCCCGGGAGCGGCCGGGCGCGACGGGCTTCCTGCTCAACGACGGGAACGGCCGGATCGAGCAGGTCTCGCTCGACCCCGCCATCCGGGCGAGCGACTTCGCCGCGGTCTTCCGGCTGACGCAGGAGGGGGCGGGCATCGGCCACCTGCCGAGCGCCGTGGCGGCGCGCGCCCTCGAGAGCGGAACGCTCGTGCGGGTGCTCGCGCCCTGGGCGACCGCGGGGGGCGCGTTGCGCGCGGTGAGCCTCGCGGGGCGGGAGTTGCCGGCACGGGTGCGGGTCTTCCGCGAACACGTCCGCGCCGAGATGATGAAGCGGTTCTCGGTCGAGTCCGATCAGAGCTGACGCCGGGACGGTCCTGAGAGCCTGTCTGCGGTCCTCGGCGGCCGGCGCCCTGCCGCCGCCGCATGCCGGCATCGCCCGCCCGATCACGGGCGTGACCGCCATGATGGGCCGCCTGGCCTAGGGCGACGTCGGCCTGACGGTGCCCGGTGCGGGCCGCCGAGACGAAGTCGGCGCGATGGCCGCGGAAGAGCTCGGCGCCTCCGTCCAGGAGATCGGCCGACAGGTGCAGGGCTCGGCGAGCTTGGCGCAGGCGGCCATGGGCGAGGCCGACGAGACGGCGCAGCTCGTCCAGGCCCTGACCCGGGCCGCGGCCAAGATCGACGACGGGGTCGGGCCGATCTCCGGCATCGCCGGGCAGACCAACCTCCCGGCGCTGAACGCCACGATCGAGGCGGCGCGGGCCGGGGAAGCCGGCCGCGGCTTCGCCGTGGTGGCCGCCGAGGTCAAGGAGCTGGCGAGCCAGACGGCGCGGGCGACCCACGAGATCGCCGGGCAGATCGCGCAGATCCAGTCGGCCACGGGTCACGGCGATCGACGGGATCGCGGTGCGCATCCGCGACATGAGCGCCATGGCGACCACGATCGCCGCGGCGGTCGAGGAGCAGGGCGCGGCGACCCAGGAGATCGTGCGCAACGTCACCCAGGCCTCGGTGGGGACGAGCGAGGTCACGAGCACCATCGCCGGCGTGGCGGGCGCCGCCGAGGAGAAGGGGGCCGCGGCGTCCCAGGTGTTCGCGTCGGCCTCCGCGCTGTCGCGCCAGTCCGACCACCTCGGCGCGGAGGTGACCCGCTTCCTCGCGACGGTGCGCGCGGCATGAGTTGCGGGCCGCCGCGCCTGCCGCTTTGTCAGCTTATGCGCGCCGGTACGCGGTGGGATATCGCGTGATGACCGCGGTCGGTCGGCGCGGTGATGCGGGCTCGCGGCGACCGCGGTCTTGTCGCGGACGATGATGCTGCGCAGAGCGCCAAGCTGGTGCCGGTGGAGAGGATCGAATTCTACAAAACGCCGAATTTATCAACAAAATCAACAAATACTATAGGTTTTATTCTTATATTGTAACAGTGGAACAGACAGGTTTTGTAACATGGTTCTGCCAGGTGGACCATGCTAAATCACGGCGCATCGCCTTATCGCGCGGCGCGCACGGCAGCGATCTCCCGCGCCGACTGTGAGATGGCGCGCTCCGCAGCGATACGAGCCCGCAACGTCATGCGCCGCTCCTTTATCACGCGCACGGCAGACCGGGTTCGCACGGCAGTGACAACCGTTCTGGGGGCTGCCGTTGGAGCAGGTGCTGCTGCCGGGGCAGGTGCCGCAGGCGAGATCGCAACGGGCTGCTCGACTGAGGCCACCGGGTCCGCGATGGCCGAACTGCCCGTAAGGGCGAATACAATGAGCGCCGCGCCTCTGCTGGCATAACCTATTGGTCGAATCACCCACATCGCGCACTGTCCTTCTTCGAAGCTGCCGCAACGCCATTCCGGCTGATCAACGGGCTGGTCTCGTCTCAGCGGTGAGTGGCTCCACTGCCGGTCCAGGCGCAGCAATCGTATGGACATTGCGATAGCGATTCAATCTCACCCCAATCATCGTCTCGAACTTGTCGCGCAATGCGCTCACGGATACGGCACGCCGTTCGCCGCCGGCACCGGCAGAGTAGAATATCGGGCGGTTCGCTTCCGCCGGTTTCGGCAGCAGATCGGCAGCGACGGCATCGGGCGCCGTCATTGCCCGCGCGAGTAGGCGCTCGGCCCCATCCGGACCGAGGAAGTGAATGAGGTACGTCTCGCCGCCAGTTAGCGGCCGCCCGAGCCGGCGACCGATCCGCTCGCTGTCCCGCTTAAGCATTTCAGCGGCAAACACAGCCGATAGGTACGCATCGTTCCGCATCGTGAGGATGCGCGTCCGCTCCGCAGACGAAAGGTCGCCCGCGACGACGCGTGCCTCGCGCTCGAGGCCATAGCTCGACCCAAAATCTTTAATTACTCCCAGCCACGTGCGCTCGATGAACTGGAACAGACCGGTTGCGGAAGAAGTTTGAGCTTGTACTTCGGTGGCGAAACTTGACTCTTTGTCGGCAATCGCCATTAACAACACCGGGTCGGTCTTGGTAATCCGGGCAGCACGGACGATCTTCTCAACGAGGTGGCGACGGATCTTCATCGGGCCGAAGATCAGCACTTCGTCAGGGTTGCTCGGTCCGCTGGACTCGAGCGCGATCGCAAGCGATTCGTAGGCCGCCAGTTCCGGGCGGGCTGAGGCCCCCTTTCGCGCGGCCGACAGGTCGCCGCTGAGGATCGCACTGCCCACCGAGGTCGCGAGCTTTACGGCGGGCCGCGAGAGGGGTTGCGCTTCGGCCAGGGGAATGCGCTTGAGCGCGACTCCGCTGGGCACCAGCTTGATCACCGGTATCAGCGGCGAAGCGGCCGACGCGTCGAGGTCCGACACGTCGTAGAGTTGCGCGGCTACGTCCTCGGAAACGAGCAGCACCGCCGAATCCGGGGCGAGCTGCAGGATGGCGGTGGCCTGGACGAGATCCTGGTCCTCTTCAGGTGCGCTCGGCGCCAGGAGGGTGCCGAAGGCAAGGGCCGCCGCGACGAGAACGAGGATCAGCCCGGCACCGAGATAGGGCAGCCGCTCCGTGTCCGGCAGGCGGACCAGGGAGCGCAGCGTCGCCCACGCGGTCTCGCCGCGCTGCGCGGGGCGCGTTGGTTCCTGTACGGTTCGCGCCTCGGCGCGGCGCTCCGATACGAAGTCGCTGGCGGCAGCGTACCAGTCGACCGGTGGCGTTCCCTGCGGTCCGGCAAGCTCCAATTCCACGGCGCGGGCATGGAGGTGCTCGGCCAGGATTTTCGAGGTGCCGAGCGCGCGAGCGAGATCTCGCGACGACCCTAGCGTGCCAGTACGGTGGGCGTGGAGCGTGTGAAACCAGTGCACCAACTGTGGCTGCGGCTTGGAGAACGGTGTCCCTTGGCACGGATAGATCTTGTAGCCGCAGGCGTTGCAGGCGAACGCCCGATGCGTTCCGGTGGCTGCGAACCCGGCCCTGCGCCCGCAGGCCGCGCACGCCGCCTCCAGGTGGCGCAGGCGCATCGTTTCCGCGAGGCACTGCTCCTCCGAGATCGCTTGTACTTCGGCCCCCTGCTTCACCTGCCTATCCAGTCCAAATCAAGAAACCGGTGGGCAGCATGTCATATCGTGCCACACGGGTAGCCCCACCGCCTCGTTACGAAACCATCCACCTAGAATCCCACACCCATCATCGGGCGCTGCATCGGCCGCGCAGCGGTCGAGACCGGTGCCTGGGGCGGGGCGGCGGCGGGCCGCGGAGCAACTGCGACCGGGGCCGGGCGCGGCCTCGGCTGCACCGCCTCGCGGCGGGGCTTCGGACGCTCCTGCGCCGGCTCCGGCCGCGGCCGGACCGCCTCGCGCTGCGGCCGCGGCCGGACCGCCTCGCGCTGCGGCTTCGGCCGAGCCTTCTCGACGACATCCGGTTCCGGCTTAGGCTTAGGCTTGCGCGCGACCGGCTGCGGCTTTTCCACCGCGATGCAGGCATCGCCATGCGCCTTCGTGCCGGGGCCACAGGCGAGCGGGCAAAAATGGGCAGGCTTGAGCTTGAGATCTCGAAGCAGGTCCGGCGTCGGCTCGGTCGGGACGGGGGTCAGCTTCGCGTGCAGGGCGTAGTTCGCCAGAGCGCTCCGAGACTTCACGTTCCAGGTCGCGTCGGCGCTCTCCTCGAAACACCCGATGCGACCGAGTTCGGCCTCTGCTTCGCGATGCAGCCTATCCTTATCGAGGGTTTCCGCCGGGAAGGCGCTGACGGGGGGCTTGGCATCGGGCAGCGGCGCCCGCGGCTCGTTGTAGGCCATCCGGCTGTTGCCGACGGCAACCGCCCGCGGCTCAGGCTCGTTGCCGGACACCGGGGCCTTCGCGTCGAGCGCCGCGAAGCGGCCGAGCGGCGCAGGCGCCTCGGGAGCGGCCCGAGCCAGATCGATCCGAGCCGCCTCGGCGGCGCGTTCCTGTTCCACGAGGCGCCGCGTCTCCACAGCCCGCTCTTCGGCGACGTGCGCCTGCTCGGCAACGCGCCTGTCCTCCGCTGCCTTTTCCTCGGCGAGCACCTTGCGACGAGTTTCCTCGGCAGCGCGAGCCAGTTCGACGGCTCGGGTCTGCTCGGCGAGACGTCGCGTTTCTGCCGCCCGCTCCTCGGCGGCCCGGGCCTTCTCCGCAAGACGCTGACCCTCCGCGGCTTTCTCCTGAGTGATACGAGCTTGGCGGGCCTCCTCCTCTACACGCATCCTGTCGGCCACGCGGCGCGCCTCGGCGGCCCGCTCCTCTGCCACGTGGGCGAGACGGGCCTCCTCCGCCGCGCGCGCCTGTTCCGTCATCCGTCGGTCCTCGGCGGCCTTCTCCTCGGCGATACGAGCTTGGCGGGCCTCCTCCGCCGCGCGCATCCTGTCGGCCACGCGGCGTGACTCGGCGGCCCGCTCTTCTGCCACGTGGGCGAGACGGGTTTCCTCCGCCGCGCGCGCCTGTTCCGCCATCCGTTGATCCTCGGCGGCCTTCTCCTCGGCGAGGGCGCGCCTGCGCGTCTCCTCGGCGGCACGGGCGTGTTCCGCGACGCGCCTCGCCTCGGCGGCCCGCTCCTCGGCAAGGGATTTCCGGCGTGCCGCTTCCGAGATGCGGGCCGTTTCGGCTAGGCGGCGCGCTTCCGCCGCCCTGTCTTCGGCGAGCCGCTTTTCGCGTAACTCTTCGGCCACCCGCGCCTGCTCGGCGACGCGCCGGTCCTCGGCGGCCTTCTCCTCAGCGAGCCCGCGCCGAACCGCCTCCGCCTCTTCCTCGCGCCGCGCACGCGCAGCCTCGACGCGTCGAGCCTGCTCCAGCTTCAGGGCCGCCCACTCGTCCGGCTGCCGCTGACGCGTCGCGAAGGCGTCGTCCAGACGCGCCAACCTCGAAGCGGCGGCGTCGGCGAGGTCGCTGCCGGGATATTGTTTAAGGAAGTCGCGGAATAAGGCCGGATCGGTCGCCTCACGGATACGGCGCCACACGTCGCGATCGGTCTCGCTGCGGTTGATGAAAAACTGTCCGGGATAGGAGAGCGACAGTTCTGGCGTTTGGCGCCCCCCGCTCTGCTTGTCTACGGCGATGCTGACGCGCTGAAAAAATTGCGGCAGGTCGAGGCCGGGCTCGTCGATGACCCGAAGGAAGGCGCTGCTGAAGATGCTGTTGCGCCCGGTCCCGTCATAGGCAAGCGCGTTGGCCTGCGTCGCGTAGGCTACCACGAGCCCACGGCCGCTGATCTTGGCAAGGCCCGTATCGGCGAACGGATTGCGCGCGCTCTTTTCCTTCAGCGGCAGGTTGCGGCAGGCGTCGAGGACGAGGATGCGAGCGCCCTCGGCACGGTTGAGTTCGCCGACGACATCGTCCACCCGAACGGTCTCGTATTCGAGGTCGAATTCGTCCTGAAGCTTCGCGTCGACCGGGACAATGTAGTTCCGCCCTTTATACTGCAGTCCGTGGCCGGCGTAGTAGGCCAGTGCGGCGTCCGCCCCCTGCGCTGCGCGGGCGAACAGGCGCAACTGGTCACGGATGGCCTCGCGCGACAGGTCGGTTCCGCCCATCACTTCGAAGCCGGCGCGTTTCAGGGCGGCAGTCACGTCCTCGGCGTCGTTGCGGGGGTTAGGCAGCGACGGGAAGCGCGCGTAGGCGGAATTGCCGATCACCAGCGCGACGCGCCGCTCTCGCGGTGCGGCGAGCACCGGGTCTGCGGCGAACATCAGGCACAGGCACAGAAGCAGGACTAGCGCGCATGCGGCCCCCTGCGCGGGGGTGGGGCTGCGACGACTTTGCGTCGGGGTTCGGACGCGACCGGGCGCGCGAAGGATCGACATTAATCCTCCGACGTCTCGTCGATCGCGGCTTGCGACACCCGCGCCTCGGCGGACGGGGCGTGCTCGTAGAGTTGGACCCCCGCCTTGAGGAAGCGCATCGGGTCGACGGCGACCCCGACAAGACGGGTCTCGTAGTGGAGATGCGGGCCGGTGGAGCGTCCCGTAGAGCCGACAAGGCCGATCACCGTATTCGGCTGAACGCTCTGCCCGACGGAGACCTGGAACGCCGACAGGTGGCCGTAGCGCGTAATGACGCCGTTGCCATGGTCGAGCTCGACGAGATTGCCGTAGCCGCCGGTCACTGAGGCTGTGATGACCCGGCCCGCCGCTGTGGCGACGACGCTGGTGCCCACCGGCGCGCGGAAATCCATACCCGCATGCATCGTCGCCACGCCGGTGAACGGGTCCTTGCGCGTTCCGAAGTTACTGGTGAGGTTGCGTTCCGCGGCATCGATCGGGCGGCGCAGCGGCGCCGAATCGGCCGCCACCCGCCAACGGTGCGTCTCGGCGAGCCCCGCATCGATGTGCCGCGTGCCCTCCGCGAATGCGTCGCGCGGCGCAGCTAGCCGCGGCGGCGGTAAAAGAGCCGGCATGACCGGAACGACCCCGATCTCGGCGAGCACGGTGCGGATGCGGACGCCGCCGTTGCGGGCGCCTTGTGCGAGTGCGGCGAGTGCTCCGTTCTGGGTCGCCGCGACGCGGGCCTGGGAGGCATCGAGGGCATCAAACTGGTCCCGCGTCGGCAGGGCGAGTAGTTCCCGGATCCGGTCGGACCGCACTGGGCCGACGCCGTCGAGTGCAGAGCGCGGTCCCGGTGGCGGCGCGGGCTGTCCCGGCGCCGGCCCACCGATGCGCAGAACGTTGGGGGGCGGGGGGGCTCCGCGCGCATCCAGGCGGGTGGACGCGTCCCGCGTCGTCTCGCGGGGGCCCTCGTCGGCTTGCGCCCGCGCGGGCGCGGCCTCCATGGCGGAAGCGCCCCGCGACGGGTCGGCGATGCGCTCGGCGTAGCCCGCGAGCGTCGCCGCACGTGTCTCCAACTCGACCTGCCGGGTCACGATGTCGGCCATCCGGTCGGCCAGGCCGCCTTGCTCCAGCATCTGATGGCTTGCGACGCCGACGAGGCGGCGTGTTAGCGCCCGCACCTTGTCCTCGTAGGCCGCCTTCTGCGTCGCCCCGTCGGCCAGCGCCTGCTCCGCCTCCGCTGCGCCGCGCCAGGCGTACCAGGACGCTGCTGCACCCCAGGCCAGGGCCGGAGCGAGTAGATAGGCGGCCACCTGCCGTCGCGGGCGGCGCGCCGTGGGGCGCGGCCCGGCCGGGACGCTCCGACCGATTTTGGTGCGGGTCCGGTTCAAAGACGCCTTCTTCCCAGCTCGCTTGCGGGGCCTCTCTCGGGCTGCAACCGCTCGAGAGTAGCCCAAGTCGCGCGTGATGTGGACCGCCCGATCCCCGTTTCCCGTCGGCTATAGCGCCGCCACCACAGGTCGGCTGCTGACCTGTGGCGGCGGCGGCGTGCGATGCGATGGACTTGTCTCGTCCATCGGGCGCCGGCATCACGCCGATCGACAAGAAGATCGAGCCCGTCAATGCCGACGACGCCCCGCATTCGCAGAAAACGTTTCGTGGACATTGATCTCGGCCCTGAGGCCGAAACAAGGCGTTCGCTCGACAGCACGCGAGGATTCCCGTTCACATCGTGCCGGTAACTGTGTACCGTCGCGATGCGGCCTGGGCCGCGGGGCGGGGACGGACGATGGGTCAGCCAGCCGCACGCATCACCGACCAGCACACCTGTCCGATGGTGACGGTGCTGGTGCCCCATGTCGGCGGCCCGATCCTGTCGCCCTGCTGCCCCACGGTGCTGATTGGCAACCTACCGGCCGCCCGCATCGGCGACATGGCACTCTGCGTTGGCCCCACCGACGTGATCGTGAAGGCCTCGACCAGCGTTCTCATCGGCGGCAAGCCGGCCGCCCGCATCGGCGACACGACCGCCCATGGCGGGGTGATCGTGACTGGGCTTCCGACGGTGCTAATTGGGGGTTAGGCGCTACGCGCTATCCTCCATAGTGGTCATCCATGTATCGAATATTTGTCACGACCGCGGAAAAATCGATCCATAGCGCGACCATATTGACTGTGTCTGGATTGAATTTGATCAGCATTCGCCTTGTGGATCGGTTAATTTCTTTAATGTATCCACTTGTGCCGGCCATGATTTTGATATTTTCGGGCTTCTGCAGCATGCTAGATTTATCGATCGATATATTCTGATGTGACTTGATATTTTCTATATTGCGGGATGCTTGGACTTTCTGACCTTCGAAGGCGGTGCGCTTCACGTCCGATGACATCGACGGCTTCCTTGCATGTGTATGAACTGCGTTGAGGCAGACATTAAGGCTCCGGTCGCGTAGCCTGACATCCTAGCGCAGTTCTGAGCGATAGCGGAGCCGGCGCCCCGGACGGGCTATACGGACACCTACGCCTCCATGTCGTCGTCCTCCCGGTAGAGCGTTCCCCACTCGGCCTGCCACAGCCCATCCGGGTCGTGCACCACCATCGGCACCTTAAAGTCGTTGGCGAATTTAATCGCCGCGCGGAAGGCGTCCTTCAAGGGAAGTTCGGCCCCGCGGAAGCCCTTCGGGAGCCGTCCGCCGGCAGCCGAGGCGGGACAGGTGATCTGGGCCGACTGCGTGTCGCCGTCGCGCCGGAGCGCCAGTGTCATGGCGTCGGAAGGCGGCTCGTCCACCTGCTCGAAGCTGTTGCTCATCGTCATACCTCGCCTCCATGGGATATCGGCGCCGCATCCGGCGCCATACCGCTTACTGTCCAAGTCGGACCATCACCGTGAGCCGGCCGCTGCGTGCACCGGTTGCATTGCGCATGCCGATCCCGAAGACCACGGGGGTCGGCACATCGACGGACGGCATCGTCGCCGGCGACCGCGCGCTTTCCGCGTACCCGATCGCGACCGGCGGGCCGGACACCTGGGTCACCATGATCTCGACGACGCGCAGGCCCGCCACGAGATTGTCGCTCGTCAGCTCCCGGATCGGAAGCTCGTCGACGATACGGAGCGGCTTCCCGCCCGCGGCCCGGATCGGTTCCAGCCCGTCGAGGTGCAGGCTGTTGAGGCAGGCGAGGCTGGGGGGCGGGCCGGCCGGCCGCCGAGGCGAGTGCTGCCACAAGTACGGCGACCGCGAACACGGCGGCTCGCGCGCCGGTTCGGACCGCGAGGCGGGCGCGACTGTTCGATGGAGAGCGTTGCAGCATCGTGCGTCGACCTCAGGCTTGGTCGAGGCAAGCGAAACAGATGACGACGTAAGCATCCCTGTGGTCTTTCTTGCCTGCGCCACGCTGGAAATCGAAGAGAACGCCCGACCGGTCCTTGCGCGTCGTCTCGTAGCGGGCGTTGGCGGATGCGCCTTCGCGGTTGCTCGTCTACTTCACCCGCTTGCCCGTGGCCGGATCGATGGCCGAGTAGATAGCTCCGGCTGCTCCGGTAAGGAGAATCCAGTGGTCGTCGCAGCTGCCTTTCTTGTAGTCGACGTTGGCCGCCACCGGCTTGCCGCGCTTCAAGTTGGCATCCACGAGGTCGATGTCGCCCTCGTTCAGGCTCGCGGCGAAACCGTACCCGTCGTAGGGCATGCCGAGCGCAGCCGCAGCCTTTCCCATGGCGAGATGGAACCCGCTGAACGCTCCGGCCTTGCGGCAAATCGTGTTGGCCCGATGCGGGTCGAAATCCTTCGGCGTGAGATCCACAGGCCAATATTCGCTTCGCGTGCCGAAGAAGGTCGCCGCCATGGTCAAGCCGCACAACGCACAGTCGTAACGCGCGATGGACTGGTTCTTCTCCCCGTTGCCGTTGCCCTGCGCCTCCTTGTACGAGCCCTGGCGGCAGGGCGTGTAAGGGCCGGAGGCGGGGGCGGCCCACTTCGGCGCGGTGACGGGCTTGCCGGCGGCCGGGGCAAATCCTGCCAGGCCGATAGCGGCGAAGGCTGCGGCATGATCCGGGCGATCTGCACGACGTTGCCATTGAGCGCCTTCCACGTCGTCTGGCTGGGCTCGACCGTGCCGTCGACGGTACGTCGGGACCAGCGACGACCGTCGATTGGAAGGCTTCGATCGCCTTCAGCGGCAGCAATCCGGTAGCTCCGTGGTCCTTGAGCCGTGGAGTGCCCGAGGCTGCGGTTCCATTGAGAAGGTGTTGGACCACCTTCACGTCGCCGGACCGGTTCAATTCGTTTAGTCCGACCGAAGGGGGTATCGTTTTCGGCATTCACCCCTCCTTAATCCGTCAGCGTCCGCTCCCTCCGCGATCCCGGCCTATCCGGCCGCGCCATCCCAGGTGTAGGCGAACTGGTCCGCCTCCGTCGTGACCCGGATGCCGGCGACGGACTCCTTCGCGAGCGCCCGCTTCAGGAACTCCCGCGACAGCTCCGGCAGCAGCGTGTTGGTGATCACGTTGTCGATCATCCGGCCGCCTGAATCCGGGTCGTTGCAGAGCGAGACGATATGCGCGACCACCGCGTCGTCATAGGAGAACGCCGCGTCGTGATTGTCGCGAATGCGGCGGCCGATTCGGTCGAGCTGAAGACGGACGATCCCACCGAGCATGTCCGGCGAGAGCGGGAAGTAGGGGATCGTCACGATACGCCCGAGGAGCGCAGCCGGGAACACCTTGAGCAGCTGCGGGCGCAAAGCCACCGCTAGCGCTTCCGGGTCGCTGGCATAGGACGGATCCTGCGAGAGTTGCATGATCACGTCGGTGCCGACGTTTGAGGTCAGGATGATCAGCGTGTTCTTGAAGTCGATGCGGCGGCCGGTGCCGTCCTCCATCACGCCCTTGTCGAACACCTGGAAGAAGATCTCGTGCACGTCGCCGTGCGCCTTCTCGACCTCGTCCAGCAGGATCACGCTGTAGGGCCGGCGCCGCACCGCCTCCGTGAGCCGGCCGCCCTCGCCGTAGCCTACGTAGCCGGGGGGCGCACCCTTGAGGGTCGAGACGGTGTGCGCCTCCTGGAACTCGCTCATGTTGATGGTGATCATGTTCTGCTCGCCCCCGTAAAGGGCTTCGGCCAGCGCCAGCGCCGTCTCGGTCTTGCCGACACCGGAGGGGCCGCAGAGCATGAACACGCCGATTGGCTTGTTTGGGTTCTCGAGCTTAGCCCTGTTGGTCTCGATGCGTTTGGCGATCATCGCGAGCCCGTGCGACTGGCCGACGACCCGCTTGTTCAGGGTCTCCGGCAGGCGCAGCACCGTCTCGATCTCGTCGCGGACCATCCGGCCGACCGGAATGCCGGTCCAGTCGGAGACCACGGAGGCGACGGCCTGCTCGTCGACATGGGCGTAGATCATGCGCCCCTCCGGATCGATCGCGTCGAGGGCGGCCGAGCGTTCCTTGAGGGTGGTGCGCGCCGTCTCCGGATCCGGCAGCTCGGTCTCGGCCCTCGCCGGCTTGCCGAGGCCGGTGCGCAAGGCGAGGATCTCGTCGACCAGTGCGCGCTCGGAGGCCAACTCCGCCTCCAGTCGGGCCAGTGTCTCGGCGAGACCTTCGCATTCCGCGTCGATCTCGGTGACGCGCGTCTCGTTCGGTGCGCCGAGATCGCGGTCCTCAACGAGGGCCGCGCGCTCCGATTCGCGGGCCGCGATGGCAACCCGAATGTCTTCGATCGCCGCCGGGGTCGCGCTCTGGCTGATGGCGACACGGGCGCAGGCCGTGTCGAGCAGGCTCACCGCTTTGTCGGGCAATTGGCGGGCCGGAATGTAGCGGTGCGAGAACTCGACCGCGGCGACCACCGCCGCATCCGAGATGCGCACGCCGTGATGCTTCTGCATGGGGCCGAGCAGCCCGCGCAGCATGTCGCAGCAGCGCGCCACGTCGGGCTCGCCGATCTGGATCGACTGAAAACGCCGGGTCAACGCCGGGTCCTTCTCGAAATACTGGCGGTACTCTGCCCACGTGGTCGCGGCGATGGTCTTCAATGTGCCGCGGGCGAGCGCCGGCTTCAGGAGGTTGGCGGCGTCTCCTGTGCCGGCAGCACCGCCGGCGCCGATCAGGGTGTGGGCCTCGTCGATGAACAGGATCACCGGGGTTGGCGAGGATTGCACCTCGTCGATCACCGAGCGCAGGCGCTGCTCGAACTCGCCCTTCATTGAGGCGCCGGCCTGCATCAGGCCGATGTCGAGGGCGCAGAGCCGCACGCCCTTCAGCGCGGGCGGGACGTCGCCGGCCGCGATCCGTTGAGCGAAGCCCTCGACCACCGCAGTCTTACCGACGCCGGCCTCTCCGGTGAGGATCGGGTTGTTCTGCCGACGCCGCATTAGCACGTCGATCAGTTGGCGGATCTCATCGTCGCGCCCGCGGATTGGGTCCATCTCGCCCGATGCCGCCTTAGCCGTAAGGTCTTGCGAGAACCGGTCGAGGGCTGTCTGGCCCTTGGCGCTCGCTGCGTCGGCGCCTGGCGTGCCGGCGGCAACGGCGCCCGAGCCGTCCATCGGCCGCAGGTTCTCCTCCTCCGAGCGTGACCAGATCCCGCGGTGCTCGGTGGTGAGCGCCTCCACAGGGATCCGAGCGAACTCCTTCGACAGGGCGATGAAGGCCCGGTTCAACTCGGGCGACTTCAGACCGGCGACGAGGACGTGGCCTGTGCGAATCTGCGTCTCGCCGAAGAATAAGGTCGAGTAGTGCCAACCGCGGTCGAGCAGGTCGACCAGGGTGTTCGACACCCCCGGCATCCCTGTCTCGTTCTTGCGCAAGCCCGCCACCGCCGCGTTGATGTCGGAGAGCAGGCGCGCCCGGTCGAGCTTGTAGGCATCCGCCGTGAGCCCGAGATCGGTCGCGTCGCGCTGAAGCACGTGGAGCAGCCAGTGGGCCAGTTCGACGTTCCGGTTGCCCGCGCCCTTGGCACTGCGCAGCCCCTGGATGAATCCCTCGTAGCCGATCCGATTGAGCTTGCCCGTCACGGTTTCCAGGCTGATGTCGGCCATTGTCATCCCCTTGCGTCGTGTTGTGGGGCCGCGCCAGCGTCTGAGGTCCGGCGTGCGCGTTCAGCCGGATTCATGCGGGCATCGCGGCGATACGCGTCGGCTTGGCCGGGATCTGGGTTGCGCCCCATCCAGCTTGTATAGCCGAGCTGGCCGCCGCCCTCACGGACGAGGCAGAGCGGCCGCACGGCGCGCTCGGGCAGGGCAAGTTCAACCTCGCAGTCGAGTTCCGAGCCGAGATAGAAGAACAGCAGGTCCGCCAGCGGCGTGCACAGCGGGCCGTTCGGCAGGAAGCGCTCGTAGGTCGGAAGATCCTCGGCGTAGAGCCTTAAGCAGATCTTGTCCTCGATGCTGAACACGCTCGCCCCGACGAGGCAATCGAGCCCCAGCCGCGCATGGGCGGCCCCGAGCTGCGTCTGGTCGGCACGCTCGAACGGCAGGAACGCGCCGACGAACTCCTCGACCTCGCAGCGCACGCCGAACAGGCCTTCGACGGCCTGCCGCAGCCGCGAGGCGGATTTCGCCTTCGCGCCGAGCAGACCGGCGAAGGCGAGCCGCCCGATATCCGAGACGGAGTCAAGTGCGTTGAAGATCGGTGAGCCGAGGCCGACGCTGGAACCAACATAGGCGACGAAGCGGTCCTCGCCCGGCCGGTCCGCCTGCGCGATCGGCCTCGCATCCGCCCAGGCGCGGAAGAACAGTTGCAGGAAGCGATGGTTCAGAAGATCGAGAAAGCGCGCGAAGGCATCGTGTCCGGCGTGATCCCAGGTGAGCGCCTCGTCCGTGGTCTGGAGTGGAAGCGCACCCTGCGGCCCGAGGAGGCCGAGGAAGCGCACGAACAGTCTGATCCGGCCTGCTTCATCATTGTCGACGCGATGAATGTTGGCGGCTGGAAACGCGAGGTAGGGATCTTCTCCGAGGCAGACGAAGTCGTCCGAGCGTGTCGCGCTGTCGCCGATGCGCGGCTTGTCGGGAAAGCTGCGCTCGATCAGGCGCAGGGTCCCGAGCAGGTCGAAGTCGTAGGGGCGGGCACGGAGGTCGTCGGCGATGCTCATGTCGGCGCCCGATAGCGTTCCGACCGGTCGGCCATAGCGACGTGGACGGGCAACACGGGGATGCCGACGCCAGGGCGGACGCACCATTGGTGCGCATGCCCTACACCGGGCGGATAATGCTGATCGCTCGACCACGCGACGTAGGCGAGACCGTCCGGAAATTTCGTGGTGAGTTCATAGGTGTATTCGGAGCGGGCCGGCAGCCGTGCGAAGGTGTAGATGAGCACGCCGTTTTTGAAATGACCGGGTTCGAAGCCGAGGCGACCCTCCATCGCCGGGACGTCAAGACCGCTGATAGAACTCTCTGTGGTAAAGCAACCGCCAACCATCGTGACGACGGCATCAGCGATGGGCTTGACCTTGATGAGCGAAAACGGACCACGAAGCGACCAAAGCGCGCGGCCTTTCATCTCGTTGATATCGGACCGCCAATCGGGCTTGCGCGCCATTTCATTGCCTCCGTCTGTCGGCGCGACGCAGACGTGGTTTCACAACGGCCTCCGCGCGCCGAGCCGCGGCGGCCAGCGCATGATCTCGCCACGCTCCACCGTGCGTAGAACTGTCTGGGTGAAGTGGTTGAGCCCGGAATATTCGGAGAAGAAGCGGTCGAGCACGGCGCCGAGCAGGAACACCCCCGTTCCCTCGAAGGCCTTATCCTCGGCCAACACCGTGATCTCGGTACCCCGCGCCGTGCCGGTCCCCGTGCGTTGCCGCAGGCGCCGGACCACCGGGCGGCTGTCGACGGAGCGCAGGCCGCGGATGCGCCGTTCCACGGTGCCCTGGCTCAGGTCGGCGAACAGCATCAGGACCTCGCGCAGCGCCTCGGCGTCGCGTCCAGCGCCACGGGCAACGAGGCCGAGGTGGTTGAGGCTGAGGATGTTAAGGAGCCGCCACGCCACCGTGCCGGTATGCGCCATCTCCGTCCGACTCTGGAGCGCACCGACCACGGCCTCTCGCGGCCGCGTCGGCCCGACTACGCAGCCCACCGGCAGCGCGGCATCGTCGAGGAAGTGCAGATCGAACGCGCCGACGCTCGTCGGCAGTTGCTCCGGTAGGTGACGGTTCGTGCACAGCGCCCGGACGCTGATCTCCGAGACCCCCCCGTCCTCACTGATCCGCGTCGGCTCGGAGAGCGAGAGGAACATGTCCGTCCCTGTGTAGTCGGACACCACGCCGTAGGCGCGCTCGGTGCCGGTGCGCAAGCGCGGGCGGCGGCGCACGGTGTAGGCCAATGGCGCCCGCGCCCGGACCGGGCTGCCGGGCTGGCTCCCCGGGGCGTAGAGCGGCGGCACCGGCACCTTGTCCGCCCGGCCGCTATAATGCGCACCGACCTCCAGGATCTGGTGGACCTCGTAGTCCAGCGCACGGCTGCGATCGGGGACGAGGTGGTATTCGTGCTGACGAGTGCTGACGGCCACCCGGTCGAGCGACATCCGGAACAGGTTCGTGGCCGGCACCGCGTGCAACGCGAAGGCGTCGGCCTGCACTGCCGCAGGCAGGCGCGGGTTGCTTTCGTCGAACGTCACGATCAGCTCGACGGTGCGCGCCTTCAGCCGCTCCTTGAAGGCGTCGAGCCCGGTGATCGCGAAGCCGAGGAACTTGCGCGGGAACAGGAAGTAGTCGCGCAGCACGTCGAAGCCCTCGAACACCCGCAAGTCGTTCGGGATCAGGGCGTCCTCCGGCTCGAATCCAAGTGGCTCCAGCGCGTCGTCGGGCAGTCGAAGCGTCACCGGGTCGCCATTGGCGTCGAGGTAGCGGAAATACGCCGCCGTCCGGTTGGCGAAGATCTGCTCCAGAAGCGCCACGGCCTCTGCCTCTGGGCCGACGAGGTGGATCGGCAGCGAGCGGATCGGACCGTTCGCGAACCACGCCGCCGGGGTCTTGGCCGCCTCGTGATCCGGCATCTCGCCCGCCGGCTCCTTGGCCATGCGGTGCGCCAAGACGATGCGCAGGCCGGCCACGGTCTCGCGCCCCGCAGGGACGCCGAGCGCCTGCAGCGCACTCGGCGTCGTGTGGTAATCGGCCCGGGTGATCTCGTAGGGCCAGATTGTCAGGTCGGACGTGGTGCGGAAACGGCAGGTTACCTGCCGTAGCTCTTCGCGGTAGGTCGAATCGATGTAGGCCCCGCGCGGAATGCGGTATCCGGCGCGAAGCGCCGCGTCGCCGAATATCGGCGAGACCCGCGCCATGAGCGCCGATGGGGTCGGCGCTAGGTAATTGGGGACCAACTGCTCCAGCAGGTTCGCCGTGAATTCGGGGAACTCGTGTTTGAGCTTGAGCTGCACGCGCGCCGCGAGGAAAGCCGCCCCCTCTAGCATCCCGAGCAACATCGGGTCGGCGCGTTCGTCGAGCAAGCCGCCAAGGCGCTCAGCGATACCGGGATAGGCGTCGGCGAACTCCACCGCCTGCTCGCGCAGGACGCTGAGCTCGCGGTTGTAGAGGTGAAGGAACTCCTGGTTCATCGCCGCTGGATCACGATCTTGCCGGTATCCCGCTCGAGGTCGGCAAGAAATTGTACCTGCAGCTTCAGTGGCTCAGAATCGAGGTCTGCGGCAACGACGAAACGCAATTTCAGGCTGTCGGGATCGACGCGCCGGTCGCGGGTGACGCGGATCGACTCCCGGACGAGCCGCGGTTCGAACGTCGCCAGCACCCAAGCGAGTTCATCGCCAATATCATCGACGCCGCCCTCACCGATCGTGCGATGGACCATGTCAGGAAAGCCGAAATTAAGGATCGACGCCCGCACCTCAGGGTATTCGGACAGGTCAGTCCCGGCGGCGAAGTTGACGGTGTTCATCAGTCCGGAAAGTTCGGTCGCGACGACGCCGTGGAGGTCGCGCTCCGATATAGAGGCGCGGCCGAGGCTGAGACGCCCAGAAACGACGCCCTCAGTCCCCGGGTCGGGTGCCTTGGCCGACATGCCCCGGTCACGCTCCTCGAACGCCCTGCGGAAGGCCTGGGCCACGGGAATTCGGACGCGGGTCGTCATCTTCGCTGTCCGGCCATGGCGTAGGAGGGAGCGGGAGCGAACCGGCCCGGACTATCCGGAACGGAGATCGTCCCGGGACGCGCACGCCCGGGACGACGGTGTGGCCGCTCAGGCCGCGGCGTTCTGAGCGACGTTCCAGGCCGCTTCGGGAGCCGCGCCCTTGCCGCCGGACTTGTCCTGCGTCGTGTAGACGTACTTGAACTCACGGAAGTTGAGCGTGATGTTCTCGGTCAGCCGATCCTCGCCGCCCGAACCGCCAAGTGAAACGTGCGTGACGATGATGTCCTTCAACTCGATCTTGATGTACTCGACCGGGTTCTCGCCAGCCTTGCGAACGATCAGCGTGCCCTTGGAGATATGCTTTCCGTTACAGCAATGCAGCATCAGCGTCGCCGAAGCCTTGTCGATGTACTTCGTGACGCTAAGGTCCTGGATGTGCACCTTTCCCGAACCAGAGCCCGAACCCATATGCGTGGTTCCAGACTGACTCGCGCCCCAGCTCCACGCGAGAATGTCAATCTTGTCTTTGTGCGTCTTGTCTTGGGCCTCGCCCTTGATGCCCTCGAGGTCGAGGAAGATGTCCAATGCCATGATGACGCTCCTGGTCTGATTCGCAGGGTGAAGAGGGGAACGGCCGGTCCGCCGCGGACCGCGCCGCGTCGGCCGACGAGGTTCTGCCGCGGGAGGAAGACGGTGGTCTAGGCGACCGGTGCGGGGAGGCGGGAGACTAGGCTCATGCCGATATCCATGCCTTCCAGTTGGTAGTGCGGCCTCAGAAAGAAGCGCGCCGAGTAGTAGCCGGGATTCTCTTCGTTTTCGAAGACGTCGACGCGCGCGTCCCGCAGGGGCTTGCGGGCCTTGGTTTGCTCGGATGAGTTGATCGGATCACCGTCGACGTATTGGTTGATCCATTCCTGCAGCCACTTGGTGAGCTGCTCCTTCTCCTTGGTGGAGCCGACCTTGTCGCGAACCATGCACTTCAGGTAGTGCGCAAAACGCGAGACCGCGAACATGTACGGCAGGCGTGACGAGAGGTTGTCCGATGCGGTCGCCTCGACGCCTTTCTCGCCAAAGAACGTCTTCGGCTTGTAAAGGGATTGGGCGCCGATGAATGCGGCCTTGTCCGAGTTCTTGCGGTGGATCAGGGGGATTAGGCCGGCCTTGGCGAGTTCCGCCTCGCGCCGGTCGCTGATTGCGATCTCGGTGGGGCATTTCAGGTCAACGCCGCCATCGTCCGTCGGGAAGGTGTGGCTCGGCAGATTTACCACCTCGCCGCCCGATTGCACGCCGCGGATGCGGACGGTCCATCCGCATTCCTTGTAAGCGCGGTTGATGTTCACGGCCATCGCGTAGGCCGCGTTCATCCAGGCGTAGTTCTCGCCGGCATGGCCGTCGCTCTGCTCCTCGAAAGCGAATTCCTCCACCGGCTCGGTCTTGGCGCCGTAGGGGACGCGAGAGAGTACGCGCGGCAGGCACAGACCCATGTATCGCGAGTCCGGCGCGTCGCGGAGCGACTTCCAGGCGGCGTAGTCGGGGGTGTCGAAAACCTTGCCGATGTCGCGGGGATTGCTCAGTTCGGTAAAGCTGTCCATGCCGAGCAAAGTCGGGTCCGCGGCTGCGAAGAACGGCGCATGGGCGGCGCCGGCGATCTTGCTCAGATCGCGCATCAGCGACACGTCGGTCGGCTGGTGACTGAAATAATAGTCGCCGATCAGGCAGCCGAACGGCTCGCCGCCGAGCTGGCCGAACTCCGATTCGTAGACCTGCTTAAACAGCGGACTCTGGTCCCACCGCGCGCCTGGATACTGCCGAAGCTCTCGGTACAACTCGGTCTTCGACGCGTTGAGGACGCGGATCTTCAGCGTCGCGTCCGTCTCGGAATTCATCACGAGGTAGTTGAGACCGCGCCAAGCCGACTCGATCCGCTGGAACTCCTCGGCGTGCAGGATCTCGTTGACCTGCGCGGTCAGGCGCCGATCCAGCTGCGCGATCATCTCCTCGACGGTATCGAGGACATCGTCCTTGATCACGTCCGCATTGGCCAGCGCTTGGTTCACCAGGGCGACGACGGCGTTCTCGACCTCAGTCTTCGCCCGGTCGTTCCGCGGCTTGAAGCTCGATTTCAGGAGGGCCGAGAAATCGTCTTGCTCGGTCGTCGCAGCCGCGGCGTCGTCCCGCTGATGCTCATAGTCCGTCATTCCTGCCGACATGGTTGCCTCTTGGAAGTCCCGTTCCGCGCCTGCCCTCGCGGCGATGCCCGATTCGTTTCCGATCGAGCATCGCCGCGAGCCTTCGTCCGTCACGCTCGCGCTTCGGCCCACTGCCGAGCCGTCGCCCGCCGACGCGTGTCCGCGCCGCTCAAGCCTCCGGCTCGTCGGAAGCAGGCTGACGACCCACGATCTGCTGGCGCAGGGCGGCCATCTTCTCAGGATCCTTTAACAGGTCCCGGATTTGGTCGTTAGCGGCGGACTTGCCGTCCATGTAGCGCAGAAGGTTCGCGAGCTGTTCGCGCGTCTCTAGAAGCTTCGCCAGAGGCTCCACCTGCCGCGCCACGGCGGCTGGACTAAAGTCGGCCATGCTGTTGAACTGGAGGTTCACCGAAAGCTTGTCGTCCTCATTCTCGGACAACTTGTTGCGGACCCGAAAGCTCGAGCCCGGCTTGATCGCCCCCATGCGGCGATCGAAGTTGTCCATGTCGAACTCGACGAACTTGCGGTCACCGACCTTCTCCTTCTCGACGCCGGGGGCGTTGCCCGAGAGATCGGCCATCACGCCCATGACGAACGGAAGCTCGATATTCTTCTCGGCATCATAAGGATCTTCATAGGTGATGTGCACCCGCGGAGGTCTGTTCCTTTTGATGAATTTCTGCCCGGAATCTGACATCCGCTTCCCTCAACAGTCGTCCGGCCGGCACCCGCCGCGTGGGTTCCATCTCGCTAGGTATTGAAAAAACGAGATTCAGGGTGCGGTGCACCTTAAGCTCGGCTATCCACCGGACCGACATTCAATATAGAGGCGCTGCAAAGTCAAGGATCCGATTGAGCCGAAGCAGCGTTAATCGCTCTCACGTGCGAGCCGCACGCCCGGCAGCACATCAGAGAGGATCGTCAGGAAGTCCTTGTCCGCCATCGCGCAGGCGCGATCCGTAAAAAGCGGGATCGGGCTGGACGGCTCGCGAGACCGGTAGAAGTTGCCGACCTTCCGAAGCAACGCGATCGCTTCCGGGCGGCTCGTCGCTACGAAGTAAGGGACCGCAACATCCGGCGCACCCACGGAGGCAACCGACCCCTCATCCTCCGATCGCACCGCCTTGTCGCCGTTCTCCATCATGCGGTCGACGCGAAGCAAGAATGATTTCTCCGGGGTGGGACCGATATGGATTGTCGCCTCCTCGGCATGATCTGGCAGCAGAGTACGGATCATCTCGTGAAACGGCAGGCCGATCAGGCGCGCCGCCTGCCGCACGAGCAGGGCGGCTGGGCTCGAGCGCTCGAACGCATCGAAATACGCACTGACGGCCGAGAGCGCCGCAGCGGCTTCGACGAAGCCGGACACAGTGCCCGGCGCCGACGCGGTAGGCACGAGCGGCGGGTCGATGCCGGAGGAACTCGACTCGCCGGGCGGAGCCGGTGCTGCAGCTTCCCCGCCGCCGAGGAAGGCGATGATGCCGTCGGCGACCGCGACGAGTCGATCGAGCCTGACCGCGTTCTGGCCACCCGTCGCTTGCGCCGACGTCTCGCCGATCGAGAGTGCGGCCGCGTGCAGCCGCCGCGCGTCGGCATTCACGGCTTCGATGGTTGCGGGGTCGGCATCGTGCAGCGCCCGGTCGAGCTCACTGGAATCGAGCGTCGTCTCGCCGGTCCGCGCCTGCGCATTGCCACTCGCCACCGCGACCGTGCGCAGGGTGATCGACCCGAACCGTCGGTTCGAGAACAGCGGCAGATGCTGGAGCGGCATAATCATGGTCGGCGCGTCGTCCAGCGCCTGGAGTACGGCGATGCGGTAGCCGAATTCACCGTCCTCGCCGCGCGGATGGACGGCGTCCCATTGTTTGCTCAAGAGCGATGCGATCGCCTCGAGGCAGTTCGCACAGGCCGTGAGGTCACGGTCCAGCGCGTGCAGGCGGCAGCAAATGGAGAGCAGCCGCATATCCCGCGTTGCTTCCAACAGTGGCACGACCAGCGAAGAGAGTTTCGCGTATTCGGCCTTGAACTCCGCCGATCGCTCGAAGGGGACCGATCGCCCGCCGTCGTAGGTGAAGAACGAGGCGGGCAGCAGCGACTCGACCCGAGCCATAAACTGCAGGAAGTCGGGATCGCCTTCGAAGTCGAGGTCCGGCCCGGAGGGCTCAGCCTCAGTGACCGGTTTGAGGAACGCAGCATAATCCGGCGCGGCCATGACGATGCAATCGGATCGACGCGTTGGCTTCGAGACGCGCGCTACTCTCCGCGCAGGCGTGCCTCGACGCGCCGATTCGCCGGATCGTCCGGGTTACCGGTGCGGGGACGGGCCTTGCCGAAGGCTTTCGCTTCCAAACGGTCGGCCTCGACCCCGTGCTCGGACAGATAACTGACAACCGAGCGGGCGCGGCGCGCCGAAAGATCGAGGTTGAACGCGTCACCGCCCTTGGAGTCGGTGTGACCCTCGACCATGAAGGCCGTGCTGCCGAGCTGCGCCCCGCGCAGGGCCTTGGCGAACTCGTCGAGGTTGGCGCGGGCACTCGAGGTGAGCACGTCCGAGTTGTAGTCGAAGGTGACGATCAGATCGAAGCCGCTGCTGACCTTAGGGCGATTCGGCACGCCCTTGGCGCACTCGCTCTCAGCGCCGATGCACAGGGCGCGAGAGGGGCCGAGATCCGGGAGAAAATGCCGCTCGATGTCGGCGGCGTGGTAGGATGGCTTGTCCTCCGCGACGGCCGCCCCGGCGAGCGCCAGCAAGCCGCCGAGACCCACTGCCAACTTCGAAAACGCCCGTTCCATGTCCAATCCCCTGATCGCCGCTCGACTATGCTGGTCAACCCCGTTACTGTCAAGCTGCGCGCAGGGGTGCGAGCGCCTACAGGACGTTGGAAGGCATGCCGTCGGAACTCGGTCAATCTACCCGGATCGCGAGGCTTAAGACTCCCGTCGAGGGCGATAAGCTGGTTTTGTCCCGTTTCGATGCCGATGAAGGCCTGAGCGAGCTGTTCGAGTATCGGATTGATGCACTGAGCACGCAAGAAAACATCGACTTCTCGCGTTCGGTCGGACGTCCCTGCACCGTATCGGTCCAGAGCTACCTTGGCGCGGAACGGCACTTCAACGGCGTCCTCGTGGAGGCGCAATGGGTCGGCGTGCAGGGAGCTCTCTACGCCTACCGCCTTGTCCTCAGGCCGTGGCTCTGGTTGCTTGGCCGACGGAGCGACTGTCGCATCTTCAAGAATAAGAATGTCATCAAGATCATCAAAGAGGTCTTCGATAAGGCCGGCTTCAGCGACTACAGGGTCAAGGCCAGCGAGTCGGACTTTCCCGAGATCGAGTATTGTGTCCAGTACCGAGAGACCGACCTGGTATTCGTCTCGCGATTGATGGAAGAGTTTGGACTCTACACTTACCACGTCCATACCAAGGACAAGCACGAGCTCGTTTTGGCGAACGCGAAGTCATGCCATGAGAAGGTTTCCGGCCCGGCCGCCAAGCTCTCGTTTGTCCCGCATGCGGAGAAGAACCGTCGCACCGCCGAGCACGTGTACCACTGGGTCACCGAACGGCGATTTCGGACGGGGAAGTTCGCGCTCAACGACTACGACTACCTCAAGCCGACCGCGGACCTGAAGTCCGATGCTCGCGGCTCGGAAAGTTACGAGAAGGCGTCGTTCGAGAGCTACGACTACCCGGGCCGCTACATCGAGAAGGGTCACGGGGAGAAGTTCGCCAAAATCAGGCTTCAGGCCGAGCAGGCACTCGACCATCGCAAGCACGCGGCAGGCGATGCGGTGAGCCTGTTTCCGGGCGGGCTATTTCAGCTGTCGCGTCACCCGACCGACGATGCGGAATACCTCGTGGTGCGCGCCACGCACAGCTTCGTCGCCGAGGACTACGCATCCGGCGCCGGAGCTCAGGCCGACGAGATTTACCACGGCCATTACGAGTTGCTGAAGAGCGAGGTCCCTTACCGCGCCCCTATCGTGACCCCGAAACCGCTGATTCGTGGGCCCCAAACCGGGATTGTCGTTACTCGCGACAAGTCCAAGGGCGAGGAGATTGACGTGGATGAGGAAGGTCGCATCTTCGTTCAGTTCCACTGGAACCGTGACAAGTCCCTGATTTCACGGCCGGTGCGCGTAGCCCAGATGTGGTCGGGAAAGTCCTGGGGCTGGCAGTTCATCCCGCGGGTCGGTCAGGAGGTTGTGGTCGAGTTCCTCGAGGGTGACCCCGATCAGCCGCTCGTGGTCGGCACGGTGTACAACAAGGACTACAAGTTTCCGTATCCGCTGCCGGACAACAAAACCATCTCCGGGGTGAAGACCGATTCGACCAAGGGGCACGGCGGCTACAACGAGTTCCTGTTCGAGGACAAGAAGAGCGAGGAGAACATCAAGCTCCGCGCGGAAAAGGACCATGATTCGGTGATCCGCCACGCCGAGACGCGGGTTATCGGCGAGACCTTCGAGACGCCGGCCGGCTCTGCCTCGCGCTCGACCACGCTGAAGAACGGGGACGAGAAACTTAAGGTCGCCAGCGGCAACTGGGACGCGGACATCGCGCAGAAGATCCACTTCAAGGCCGGCGTCCAGATCGTGTTCGAGGTCGGCGCGAGCAAGATTACCATGACGCCGGCGACGATCAAGATCGAGTCGGGCGAGATCAAGCTGGAAGGTGCTGCCGATATTATCCAGACCGCGCCGCTCATCAAAATAAACTGAGGCCGCGATGACGAAGTTGCGCTTCAGCACCGCCTTGGAAGTCTTCGAAGCCTTTCCAAGCCTGCGTGACGACCTGCAATCGGCGCCGACGGCCGAGTCCCCGCCGGTGTTCCTGCGCGCGCTTGGGACGAGCGTCACTCCAGAGGACGGGGTCGCGTTCTGCGCCTATGCGCTCGATCGTCGCGAGTCGGTGTGGTGGGCGAGCCAGTGCGTCCGGCGGTTGCCCCCGATGCCGTTCGCCGCCGATGCGGCGATCGAGGCGGCCGACGCCTGGGTACACGAGCCCCGCGAGGCGCAGCGCCTTGCCGCCTTGCGCCTCGGGATGGCCAGCGATCGGCGCGCGCCGACGACTTGGCTGGCGCTCGCCGCCGGCTGGTCGGGCGGCAACATCGCACCCGCGGGCATGGGCATCACACATCCCGAGCCGCATTATACCGCTCGTGCGGCCCGCGTCGCCATCCTCAGCGGCCTTGCGCGGGTGACGGCCCACGACAGGCGCGCCCAACTCGCCCGTTGCCTGGATGCCGGCCTGCACCTGATGCGGAATGTGGATTGAGGGCGCGGCCGCCGCGAAGGAGTACGGCGCCCGCGCGTTTCCTGGGAACGTCGCGGACCGGGGCTGACGCGGAAGTCGGCACCGTTGTATCCTGGCATTCCGGCCGACCGCGCGATCCGGCCGCCATAACGGAGCACCGACGGCGCGATGCCGCTTCACCTGATCATCGAGAACGAGACCAGCCTGCCAGATGGCGGCCCGCTCAGCTATACGCTGACTGGGGCACGGGGCTTCGATATTGGGCGCAATCCCTATCTCGACTGGACGCTGCCGGACCCGAGCCTCGCGGTGTCGGGCAAGCATTGCGAGGTGCGGTTCCGCGATGGGGAATACTGGCTCACCGACGTCTCGCGCAACGGAACCTTCGTCAATCAAACAGCTCAGCGGCTGCAGGAGCCCTATCGCCTGCGCAGCGGCGACCGCATCTTCGTCGGCCACTACGTCATCCAGGCCCGGATCGATGGCGAGGGTGCCATCGCCGCGCATGCGGTGGCACCTGCCGCGCAGGCGTCTGATCCCGCCGACCCCTGGGGCATCGGCGAAGCGGCGGCACCTCCGATCCCGCGCCGCGACCTACGTCCGCCTGCCGAGAGCCGCCCGGTCCACGGCGACTTCCAGGACTGGCGAATGGATCTGCCGGAGATCGCGGCCCTTCCCCCCGTGCCGCACGCGCACGTCGGCTCCTACGCGCCGCCCGCGTTCCCGGAGGCAGCGATGGACTGGGCACACGGGACGCCCGCGTACCGCCCCGCCCCAGAACCGCTCCCGCCTATTCCCGAGCCGCGCCGGCGCGCCGCTGCAAGCCCCTGGGCCGAACCGCCCGCCCCGCTGCCGCCCGACCCCGGTCCCGCACCACACCGTGGACCGCCGCCCGATCACGCCTTGCCGCCCGACCGTGGTTCGCCTCCGGAGGACGGCAATCCATGGGGCCGTCCCTCGATCGCCGTCACCACGCCACGCCGTACTGAGGCGCCCGCAGACCCGGTCCCGCCGCCCCAGCCGCACGCGGGCGGCGCTGACGCCTTCGTAGCCCGCTTTGCCAAGGGCGCCGGAGTGCCGGCGGAGATGTTTTCGTGGCGCGATCCCGGCGACCTCGCCGAGGAACTCGGGGCCCTGACCCGGCTCACGGCGGAGAACCTGAAGCAACTGCTCGCCGGCCGGGCCGAGGCCAAGCGCGTCACCCGCGCATCGAGCCAGACGATGATCCAGGCACTCGACAACAATCCGCTGAAGTTCACTCCTACCGTGGAGGATGCGCTGCAGATCATGTTCGGCCGCCCGAGCAGCGGCTACCTGCCCGCCCGCCGCGCGCTGGAAGAGGGATTTCGCGATCTCAAGGAGCATCAGGTCAAGGTCTACTCGGCGATGCAGCACGCGCTCCGCCTGCTGCTGCAGGACCTCGACCCGGAGGTGGTCGAGGCCGCGCTCGGCGACGACCGCGGCCTCTCCGGCTTCCTCGGCTCGCGCAAGGCGCGGCTCTGGGACGTCTACGCGACGCGCTGGGACGCGCTAACGAGCGCGCACGAAGAGGGGATGGTCGACGCGTTCATGGTGTTTTTCGCGGAGTGCTACGATCGCGGCGGGAAGGGGTAATGCATCCGGTGGAAGAGGCCCGCAGTCATTACGGCGCACTCCGTCAGGACCGAAGTGAAGCTCAGCTAGCTCGATCTAATTAGGAACGTCGAGCCCGTTGCCGTAGATGATGCTGACTCGACCACGTGGATAAATCTTCCGGTCCTTCATGATAACCACGATAGACTTATGAGATTCGACTGTGAACAGCCCGTCGATGCTGGTGTCGAGGAGGGATAACTCCTCGACCTCTATCGAAGAATCGCCGTCGAACACGATCGAGATGCCTGTGCCCCGAGCCTCGATAGAATCAATTCGATACAGTTTGTCGAATGGCTTCCCAGCCCAGCCGTCAGTGAAGATAATCAGCACATATTCTTTCTCGATTTCTTTCATCCGCAGGTTGATCGTATCAGCATATATTGAAAATTCATTTCGGTATTACTATTTTATTAAGCGTCGACCAAGGAATAAAAATCTGTGGTCCTCCTCCATAGAGGCTGCCAGTGCCGTTGTTGATGACTTGAGGAGCAACTGCTCCTTCGAAAATTTTCGTGCCTGCCGGGATGACTTGCTCATGCATCTGCGATGCGGTGTTACCCCAGTCTGGCTTGAGAGCCGAGTCCATCTGTGCCTGCAATGGGTCCTTCGGGGGAACGGTCGTCCAGTATTGGTCCACCTCCTCGGCCCCGCCCCCATGTGCCCTGTAAAACTTGGTGTCCTCAGTCAAGACGCGCTCGGTGTAAGATCCGCTTCTGAATGTCGAAGCTGGCATGTTTGAGTCGTTCGGATCCCCCAAGGGGACCCTTCCCGTGCGGCCCCCAAAGCTTCGATTGTGGATGGCCGGCTATCGCACGAGCTCTTTCGGGGGGGGGGGGGCTTCTGCGGTCCACCCGGATGCGCGGCATCGGATTGGGAGCTGGCCGCTCCGCCTCCGCCATGTGCGGGCGTCGCCCCTCGACGGGTACCGATACTTTCGCCGCGGCTCGTGCGCGGTTCTCCTTCCTATCGACCCCCCTCCGACCGCCCCTGTCGCCCACTCGTCAGCCGCACGCTGCCCCGCCGGATCGCGGCCTGGATCACCCTGATGCCGACCGTGACGATCACCGCGGCCAGAAAGTCGGCGGCGAGGTCGAGTTCGGCCTCGGTCTTGGCTGCGGCAGCGATCTCCACGAACTTCTTGAGCTTGCGCGGGGCCTCAAGCACTCCCCATCCCAGGAAGAACAAGCTGCTGCCCAGCAGCAGGTCGACGAAGAAACCGATGCCGACGGCGTGCGATCCGGCCCAGACTGCCAGAACCGCGACCGTCTTGGCGATCTCCGCCGGTGCGATCATCGCCTGGAGCTGCGCAGCCATCTCAGCGGTGAGCCGGTCGGAGCGGATTGCCCGGCGCAGGATCTCGGTGAGCCGCACCTCGATCGTCATCCCCGCCACGTCGAGGCGGACGGGTGACGTGCCGGGTCTCGGACCGACGTCGACCGGTCGAGGTGGCATCCGCACGGTATGGGCCGCGATGCGGGCGGCCCCTTGGTCCCGCGTTGCCCGGAAGCCGGGAGCTTCTCCCGGCGAAAGCGGCGTGCCTTGGGAAATCCAGGTGGTAGACCGCTCGACATCCGGCTGGCGCAGATCACGGATCTCCCCGTTCGGCACCACCCACGCCGCCAAGCGCCCGCGCCGCGTATCTGCGATGACACGTTCGAACAGCGCCCCGTCGCTTGCGTGGGTGAAGCCCGTTCCACCGCCCCAGCGCTCGAACGCGCGGCGAAGGCGCTGCATCGCGCCGGGGTCGTGGCACAGGCACGACAGGCACCGGTGCAGGGCGTCATCGCTCTGGAGCGCGTGCCGGTGCCCGCGGCCGAACGCGGCGCGCGGGCCGATCAGGACTGTTTCCGGCAGCGTGCGCAGAGTGAAGAGGTCGGCGGAAATTTGCACCTCGCCTCGGATGGAAGAGGAAGGGCGTGGAGAATACCATCACAGCCGAGGTGATGCACGTCAACGACAGTGGCGTGAAGAGTGCGAAAATCCCCAGGCTCCGGCTGACAGGATCGGATCGTCCGGCTATAGCTCCGGCTCGGAAAAGGTGGCGGACCATGTCCTGGAACAGCAAGGTGGTCTGGGCGGAAGGGCTGTTCCTGCGCCCGCAACATCTTCAACAGAACGATCGGTACCTCGAAACCCTGGTGGAGAACCGGGTGCGCTACGCGACGCCCTACCCCTGGGGCTTCGCGCAGGTGGAGGTCGACCGCGACCTCGCGCAGCAGAGCAAGTTCGGCCTGCGCCGCGGCACGGGGATCATGCCCGACGGCACGCCCTTCGACGTGCCGGGCCAGTCGCCGCTGCCGGCGCCGATCGACGTGCCCGAGGATGCGGCCGGCCTCGTGCTGTGGCTGACCATGCCGGTGGCCGCCTCCAACACCCGCGAGGTCGAGGCAGCGGAGGCGGAGAGCGCGAGCCGGTTCTATCCGGGGCGCGAGACCCTGATCGATTCGACCTCGGCGCTGCGCGTCGAGGAGGAGATCGATGTGGCTCATCCCCGGCTGTCGTTCGAGCTGCGCCGCACGGCGAAGCCCGGCTTCGTCGGCCTGCCCATCGCCCGCGTGGTCGAGGTCCGGGACCGGGCCGTGGTGTTCGACGAGCGTTTCGCGCCGCCGGTGCTGGTCTGCGCCGCCCACCCGGTGGCCAACGGCTGGCTCGACCGGGTGATCGGCTGGGTCGAGAACAAGCTCGAGGAACTTGCCCGCTACGCCGCCGACCCGACGGCGGGCGGCGGATTGCAGAACCTTGACTATTTCATGCTGCAACTGCTCAACCGGCACATCCCGGTGCTGCGGCACCTGCGCGGGTCGCGCTACGTCCATCCGGAGCGGCTTTACGAGCAATTCCTGCAACTGGCCGGCGAACTCGCCACCTTCTCCACTGCCGAGCGCCGGGCGCGCACGTACGCGGATTACGACCACAACGCGCTGGAGGAGGTGTTCGGGCCGCTCCTGCGCGACATTCAGGACTTCCTCTCGGCCCATGTCGGGCGGCGCGCGATCCGTCTGGAACTCGTGGAGCGGGCGCAGAACGCCTTCACCTCGCAGATCCGTGACCGTACCCTGTTCCGCAATGCCAGCCTGATCATCGAGGTCGCCGCCCGCCGGCCGCTCACCGAGATCCAGGTGCAGTTCCCGCACCTGTTCAAGGTTGGGCCGAACACGAAGATGGGCGAGATCGTGCACGCCCATCTGCCCGGTGTGCCCCTGGTCCATCTGCCGACGCCGCCGCCGCAGATCCGTGCGATCACCGACCACGTCTATTTCATGCTCGACCGCAACTCGCCGCTCTGGGCCGAGTTCAGCACCGCCAGCGCCATCGGGCTGCACTTCTCCGGCGATTGGCCGGGGCTGGAACTCGAGCTCTGGGCGGTGCTCGAGGGGCGGCGATGACCGCCCATGAGGCTGCCGGTCGCGCACGCCGCGCTCTGGGGGGGCAACCGCGGTGAGTGGCGGGTTCGATCCGTTCGGCCGCGGCGACCGAACTATCATTGTCCCAAATCCGTCCGGGCGGCGGTCGAACGCTCCGGCGCCGTCCCAGGCGGCGGCTCCACCCGCGCCTGCCTATCAGCCGTTCCCTGCGCCCATCGAACCCGCGCGTCCCGTCCATCACGGCGCCGCGCCGGGGGGGGATGATTCGTGGGCGATGCAGCGCCCGTCCGCCGCCGCCCCGCCCGGAGAGGGCGGCGGACGGGAGCGTGCCCTCGTGCTCCGGCGCGACATTGTTGTCGCGCCCAACCGGAACCCGTACCTGAAGGCGGCCGGCCCGCTTCTGCTGTTGTTTGGGCGCTTGCGAGTGCAGCTTTCGCGCGCTTCCTTTTCCAACCTGATGGAGCAGGTTGCCGCGGCGATTGAAGATTTCGAGAAGGATTGCCGGTCGGGCGGCGCGCCGCCCGAACAGGCACGGATTGCGAAGTATCTCGTCTGCGCTACCGCCGACGACGTGGTGCAGAATATCCCCACCGACGAGCGCCACGTATGGACCCAATACAGCATGCTAAGCCGGTTTTTCGGCGAACGAACCGGCGGCGTCCGGTTCTTCGAGGAGCTGGAGCGCGCTAAGGTTGATCCGTACGGCAGCTACGACCTGCTCGAACTGCAGCACGCCTGCCTCGCTATGGGCTTCCAGGGCATCCACCGCACCTCGGCGGGCGGAGCGGCCACGCTTCAGCAGATTCAACGCAATCTCTACGAGCTCCTGCGGCGCACGCGGGCCGCGGAGCGCGAAATTTCGCCCCGATGGCAAGGGCGCAGCCTCGCTACCGTGGCCGCGCAGGCGCAAATCCCGCTCTGGGCGATGGCCTCGGTCGTCGGCGTGCTGCTGCTCGGGTTCTTCCTGATGCTGCGCTTCCTCCTCGGAGGCGGCACGGAGGCTGCGGCCGAGGCCCTAGTCAGCGTCCACCCGTCGACGCCTATCGGCATCCAGCGCCGGATCTATACTCCTCCGCCGCCTCCACCGCCGCCGCCGCCGACGAGCCCGGCCGGCAAGTTCCGAGCGGCCCTGCAGGACGACATTGCGGGCCAGCGCATCTCGGTGAGCGAGATCAGCAACCAGATCGTTCTGCGTTTGGCCTCGACGATGTTCTCGCCGGGCGACGCCACGGTGAAGCCGGAGTTCAAGGCATTGGTCGAGCGGCTCGGCAAGCTGTTGGAGGCCCAGGCCGGCGGGATCAAGGTCGTCGGCCACACCGACAGCGCGCCGATCAAGAACGTGCGCTTCCCCTCGAACTTCCACCTCTCGCTGGAGCGGGCCAGGGCGGTGGGACAGCTGATGCGGGCTACCCTGTCGAAGCCCGATCGGGTCGAGGTCGAGGGCAAGGGCGCCGACGTCCCGATCGCCGGGAATGACACTGTCGAGGGTCGGGCGCGCAACCGCCGCGTCGAGATCCTGATCCCTCGAGGCGGCTGAAACCCCGTTGCCCGCGTACCCTTCCGCTGCACATGATCCGCCGAGCAAGTGACCCGCTGCGAATGACCTGTTCCGTGAGCCTGCCGTCATGAGCCTCGCCGCCTGGCTGCGTCTCGGCACCACCGTCCTTGGCGCGTTTGCGCTCTGTGCTCTGGCGTGGTGGGCTGGGCCGCTCGTGGCGGTCGGCGACGTGCGCCCGTTCGATCCGCTCTGGGTCCGCGTGACGTTCTGCGCCGTAGTCTTCCTCGCCGTCGCTGGGTTCGTCGGCTACGGGTTCTGGAAGCGCCGCCGCGCGGTGGTCGCGCTGGAGAAAGAGTTGTCCGCGACGGACGCGCCCGAGCACGACGGCGGCGTCCTTGAGGCCGGTATGCGCGACGCCCTGGCGACCTTGCGCACGGTGCGCGGCGCGCGCGGCGACGCCCTCTACGACCTGCCCTGGTACGTCCTCATTGGTCCGCCGGGCTCCGGCAAGACCACGGCGCTGGTCAATTCCGGCCTCAAGTTTCCGCTGGCCCGCGGAGCGACGCCCGAGGCGGTCGCCGGCATCAGCGGGACCCGCTACTGCGACTGGTGGTTTACGGAAGAGGCGGTGCTGATCGACACGGCGGGCCGCTACACCACCCAGGAATCCGATCCTCGCACCGACCGCCAGAGCTGGATGGCGTTCCTCGACATCCTGAAGAAGCACCGGCCGCGCCAGCCGATCAACGGTGTGATCTTGGCGATCAGCCTCGAAGACCTTCTCACCGGCACCGAGGAGGAGCTGACCGCCCACGCCAATGCGGTGCGCAAGCGCCTGCTCGAACTCAACGAGCGCCTCGGCGTCGACTTCCCGGTCTACGCGCTCTTCACGAAAGCCGACCTCATCGCCGGTTTCACCGAGTTCTTCGGACATCTCACGGAAACCGGCCGGCGCATGGTTTGGGGGCACACTTTCCAGACCGACGACAAGACCCGAAACATGATCGGCGAGGTCGGGCCCGAGTTCGACGCGCTGGTTGAGCGCGCCAACGCTTGGCTCCCCGACCGGCTCCAGGACGAGCCGACGCCGACGGCGCGCGTCGTGCTGTTCGGCTTCCCCAGCCAGCTCGCCTCAACCAAGCGCCATGTGGTCGAGTTCCTGAACCGGGTGTTCGAGCCCTCGCGCTACCAAGTCAACGCAACCCTGCGTGGGTTCTACCTCACATCGGGCACCCAGCACGGCACGCCAATCGACCAGCTTATCGGCTCGATGTCGCGCAGCTTCGGCTCGGAGGATGTCGGAGCCGGCGCCCTCTCGGGGCGCGGGCGCAGCTTCTTCCTCACGGACCTGATCAGGACGGTGATCATCGGCGAGGCCGGCTGGGTCTCCACCGACCGCTCTGCCGTGCGCCGCGCGAACCTGCTGCGCCTGTCGGCCTATGGCGGCCTCGCCGTCCTGTGCGCCGTCCTCGTCGGCCTGTGGTGGACGAGCTACCTGCGCAACGGGCAGCTCGTACAACAGAGCAACACCTTGCTCTCGAAGTATCGCGGCGAAGCCACCGAGATTCTGCGCGAGCCGGTGGTGGCCGACCGCAACCTCGCGCGGATCGTGCCGCTCCTGAACACCCTGCGTTACATGCCGGCAGGCTACGCCTTCCGCGACGAGTCGACCCCGCTTATGGCCGGCTTCGGCCTGAGCCAGCGCGGGCGCCTGAATTCGGCGGCGCTGACGGCCTACCACACCGGCCTGGAACGGCTTCTGCGCCCCCGCCTGATCTTCCGGCTAGAAGAGCAACTGGAGGCCAACCGCAACAATCCGAGCTTCCTCTACGAGGCGCTGAAGGTCTACCTGATGATCGGCGGGCGCCCCGAGGCGCCGCCGGACCGCGACCTTGTGCTCGCCTGGATGCGGCGCGACTGGTCGGAGAACCTGTTTCCCGGCGCCGGCTACGCCAAGGGCCGCGAGCTGCTTGGGGAGCACCTGCAGGCGATGCTCGACCTAGAGGACGGTTCGCCCCTCCTCGTCTCGATCAACCAGTCGCTGGTCGACGACTGCCAGCGGACGCTGGCACGCCTCAGCGTCGCCGAACGCGCCTACGAGCTGCTAAAGTCCGACGCCCGCGCCGGAAGCCAGCGCGACTGGACGGTCGCGCGGGCCGGCGGCCCCGACGCGTCGCTGGTGTTCGAAGCCGTCGGCGGCGACCTCGACCGAGTGCGGGTGCCGTTCTTCTTCACCTATGACGGATTCTTCGAGGCGTTCATCGATCGCTTCGGCGACGTGGCGGATGCCGCCGAGCGCGATCGCTGGGTGCTCGGGCCAGCGGGCGAGCAGCAGGCCTACACCGCCCAGTACGGCTCGCTATTCGCCGACCTGCTCAAGCTCTACGCCCGCGACTTCGTCCCCGCATGGAACGGGGCGCTGGCCAAGCTGAAGATGCGCTCGATGTCGAGCGACAAGCCGCGCTACCTTGCGTTGCAGGCGGTCGCCGCCCCGACCTCGCCGCTGAAGCAGGTGCTCGAATCGCTGCGCGACGAGACCCGGCTTACCCGCGAGCGGCCGGCGGGCAAAGGCTCGGAGATCGATCCGCGTACTGGCAAGGTCAAGGCGGTGATCGGCCAAGCCGCAGGCGGCGCCGCCGAGCGGGCGACCTCCGCCATACTGCCGTCGGGGCTCGCATCCACCGCGACGGCGCTCGGTCGCATCGGCTTGGAAGGGCGAGGCGGAGCGGGCGGGCGGGCGGGCGACCGCTTCGCGATTCCGACCAACGAGGCGCCGGGCGGCAACGTCGAGGCGTCGTTCCGCCAGTTCCACGTGCTGCTCGACGGTGAGCCGGGCCGGCGCGCGGTCGACGTGCTGATCGCCAATCTCAACGAAATCAAGAACGCGGCGCTCGCGGCCCTCAATCCGGCGGAGGCTTCCGCCGCCAACAGTACCCTGGTCACGCAGGCGCGCTCGCTCCGCGCGCTCGCCGCCCGCTTCCCGCCACCCTTCGAGCCGATGATCCGCGGAGTCGCCACCGAGTTTGAGGGCAGCGCCGCCGGCGCCGCGGTGTCCCAGATTTCCCAGGCGCTCGGCGAGCAGGTAATTCGCGACTGCCAGCAGATCGTCGCCAACCGCTATCCATTCACCCGCGCTAGCGACCGCGAGACGCCGCTCGCCGATTTTGCGCGCCTCTTCGCCCCGGGAGGGATCTTCGACAAGTTCTTCACGCAGAACCTAGCGCAGCGGGCCGACCGTTCGCGGCCACAATGGGTCTGGCGCCAGGACGACCAAGTCTCGCGCGCGCTCTCGCCCGCGACGCTCCGCGAGTTCCAGCGTGCCGCCGAGATCCGCGATGCGTTCTTCCCCACTGGCGGCAACATGCCGGCCTTCGCCTTCGCGGTGACGCCGCTGACCTTGAGCGCCGATGTGTCGAAGGCAAAGCTTGACGTTAACGGCAGCCAGCTCGAGACGCAGCAAGGGGTCAATACCCCGGTGACAATGCAGTGGCCCGGCCCTTCGGGCCTCGGAAAGGCTGCGATCACCCTGGATTTCGGCTTCGGTACGCAGCCGGTCGTGGTCGAGAAGCAGGGCACGTGGTCGTTGTACCGCATGCTCGACACCGGCTCCGTGCTGAAGCAGGGCGACGGCATCGTCGCGACCTTCGTGATTGGCGGACGCCAGCTCTCCTACCAAATCAACGTCTCCTCGCTGCTCAACCCCCTGGCGCTCCCGGCGCTGCGGGAATTCCGCTGCCCGACTGGGATCTGACGCCGATGCGCTGCGGGCTGTACGGAAAGCTTCCTGCCAAGCGCGACTACGTCGCGCTTGGCACTCCGCGCGAGTTCCTAGCAGCGTGGGAGCCGTGGCTGCAGGGCGGGATCTCAGCCAGCCGCATAAGCCTCGGCCCCGCATGGCAGGGGGCGTTTCTCAAGGCGCCGATCTGGCGGTTCTGGCTCGGGCGCGATGTGTCCGGTGCCGCGACGACGGGGGCGCTGATGCCGTCGGTGGACGGGGTCGGGCGCTACTTCCCGCTGACCCTATTCGTTCGCGCCGAGGCGAATGAGAGCCTGCCGCCCCCCGAGATAGACCCGCAGGATGGCTGGATGGAGCAGCTGGAGGACGTCCTGCTGTCGGCACTCAGCCCCGATGCCGCCGTCGAAGGCGTCTTGGCAAACCTCGAATCTCTCGGCGGCCCCGTCCCGCGCCCCGCCGCTACGCCCCCCGAGGGCATTGATCGGGTGGCGCAGGGCGCGTGGTCGATGGCGCTCCCAGCGGACGGCATCGCTCCGGCGGCTGCGAAACTCCGGCTGGCTGACCGGGAGCGGGCCTGCGCCGGATTGAGCTTCTGGTGGACGCAGGGGGGCGACGGCTTCGCGCCCTGCATCCTTATGAGTTCACTGATGCCGGATCCGGCCCTCTACGCCGCCATGCTCACCGGCGATCTGTCCGACGGCGGCAGCTCCACCACCGCCTCGCACGCGCCATGAGTTTCCTGCACTCAGCGGCACGAGACCAGGAAGCACGGCAATGACGGACGTTCCTTCTCTGCCCGGCCTTCCTGTCGCACCTCGGTTCGTGGTGCGGCACGGGAGCCTCACCCATGTCGGCGCGGTTCGCACGCTCAACGAGGACCGATGCTTCGTCGCGCCCGAACTCGGCGTCTACGCGGTCGCAGACGGAATGGGGGGGCACGCAGCTGGGGATATCGCGAGCACGGCCGTGGTTCAAGCGCTCGCTTCCATCGGCCCTGCCGTAACCGCCAAAGACCTGCTCGCCCGGCTCGAGGACCGGATGCTCCAGGCCAACGCGGCGATACGCGCGGTCGCCGAGGCGCGCGGGCAGCTCGTCGGCACTACGGTGGCGATCTTGATCGTTTTCGGCAGCGACTTCGCCTGCCTCTGGGCGGGCGACAGCCGGATTTACCGGATCCGTGATGGAGCGATCGCACAACTCACCCACGACCACACTGAAGTGCAGATCCTCGTAGACAGCGGCGCGCTTACGCCACAGGAAGCGCGCGACTGGCCGCGGCGCAACGTCATAACTCGCGCAGTCGGGGTGCGGCCAGAACCGGAGCTCGAACTGGTCCATTGCGTGCTAGAGCCCGGCGACACCTTCGTGATCTGCTCCGACGGACTGACGACCCATGTCGAGGACGCAGCGATCCGCGATTGCGCCTACGGCGCCGAGCCCCAGGCGGCCTGTGAGGCCTTGGTGGGCCTCGCACTGGAGCGAGGCGGCAGCGACAACGTGACGGTGGTGGCCGTGCGCTTCGATGCGGCGTCGGACGCTGCGACCGAGCGGGAGATCGGGGCATGACCGAGGAGACCCGGATATCGCCCGGCCCGCAATTCCGCCTCGGCCCCGGCACGCGCCTGAACGGCATCTACGAGATCGAACGGTTCATTACCGCCGGCGGTATGGGCGAGATCTACCGGGGTCGAGCAATCGAAACCGGCGACACCGTAGCCATCAAGACGATCCGGCCGGATCTGGCGGGTGTTAGCACCGCGATGCAGCTGTTCCGCAAAGAAGCTTCGGCGCTGCACAACCTCTACCACGAGGCGATCGTCCGCTACTTCGTGTTCTCGACCGATCCAGGACTCAGCCTGACCTATTTGGCGATGGAGTTCGTCGAGGGGGAGTCGCTCTCAGAGCTGGCGGCGCGCGGCCCGCTCTCGACGCAGCAACTGCGGACTTTGACCCACCGCCTCGCGAGTGGACTCCAGGCGGCGCATCGCCTCGGCATCATCCACCGCGACCTCTCGCCCGACAACATCCTCGTGCCAGGCGGGGACGTGACCAATGCCAAGATCATCGATTTCGGCATCGCTCGCTCGACGCTCGGCGAAGGTACGGTGATAGGCAGCGGTTTCGCGGGCAAGATGAACTACGTCTCGCCGGAGCAGCTCGGCCTGTTCGGCGGCGAAGTCGGGCCACCCTCCGACATCTATAGCCTGGGCCTCGTAATTGCCGAGGCCGCCCGCGGTCGACACCTCGACATGGGCCATAGCCACGTGGAGGTGATCGATCGCCGCCGCCGTGTTCCTGACCTCGCCGGAATCGATCCGGCAATCCGGGCTGTGCTGACGCGGATGCTCCAGCCCAATCCTAAAGATCGGCCTCAGAGCATGGGCGACGTCGAGACCTGGATGCCGCGTGCAGAACCCCGTCCAGGCTCGGGCCGCGGGCGCCGTGTCGCGGCTGCGGCTACTGGTGTCGTTCTACTCGTAGGGCTCGGGGCGGCCGCCTTCTATGCCGGCGGCCTCGACTTTGCCGGCCTCTCGCCTGGCGGCGTGCGGGAAGCCGCCACACCCTCACGGCTGGCTGAGCCCGATCCGCTACCTCCGCCACCGCAGCGACCTCTGTCCGAACCGAAACTACGCCAGGAGACGCGCCAAGAATCGCGTCAGGAGACGCAGCAAGAGACTCGCCAAGACGTGCGCCCCGAGCCTCGGCTGGAGGCGCAATCGGAACTGCGCCAAGAAGCACGTCAGGAGCGTGCTCCGCTGCAATCGCCGGGGCCCGTCGCTGCTTTAGAGTCCCCGGCACTCTCGCCACCGCCCGAGGCGCCGGCCACACCTTTCTCCCCGCGACCTGGTGTTTCCGTGGAGCAGGTTCGTGAGTTCTTGCGAGGTTACGGAGGAGGGAAGTGCTTCCACATCACCCCTGTGACGGTGGCCGCCCGCGAGGCGACCATCGAGGCCTACGGCGCTACGCCGACGCCCTTCATGGCCTTCGACGAGGCTTTCCAGCGCATTCTCGGCTTCGAGCCGGAGATTAATCTGCGCCAGGTCACGGCGGCGCAATGCCCGTTGGTCGAGTATCTTGGTAGCCGAGCAAACCAGCGCGTCGCCAATCGTCCGATGCTGACCCTCAAATCAGATACGCTGCGCGGCGGCGACGATCTCGTCGCGAGCACCGACGTGCGGGCCGACAAGCACGTGGACCTCCTGCTCATCTCCAACGATGGCTTGGTGCACAGCCTCACCGGCTACACCAAGCGTTCGGGCGATACCCTCACCGCGACGCTCAAGCTCGTCGACGACGGCCGGGGCGGTGATCCGACGCCTCAGCTCGTCGTCGCCCTGGCGAGTCCGAAGCCGCTCACCGCCCTGCTCGCGGAAGCAAAATCCGGAACGATGACCGCCGAGCGATTCGTAAAGCTACTCCCGTCGGAGGCCGTGCTTACCGTGAAATATGTCAAACTCGGTAGCTGACCGGTCGTGTCACGAACGGGAATGTTGCCACTTTGCCCGGCAGTTTTCCTTCTTAGAAGGATGGAGCCGCGACGAAACGAACGCGTCGTCAGATCCGCGTGTGGCCGCTAGTCTGGACCGGGTACCAGCGTCGCGAAACGTCTGAAATCCGAACAGGTGGCGGGGATGGGAAGATGGTGATCGGCGGACCGGGGGCGTCTCGCCTCGACGCCTGACGCGAACATCGCCCGGGATCGGTAGTCACGATGGGTTCGAGGTCGGCATCGCAGGGCCCTCGGTCATCGTATCTGAGACCTGCTTCGAGGATCGCGGACAAGATTCGCACTAATGCGACCAGCGGGATCTACATCACCGCGCGTCACCCGCTTGAAAACGGACCGCGGGCACGGGTGGTGTTAAGCACCATAGTGAGCTTCGAAGCGCTTCCACCTAAGCTCGCGACGGCAAAAATTTACGCCGACCATTTCTTTCTCCTGATTTAATAAAAAAATAACCTTTTCAATAAGTGCGGACTACATATCAACTATCGATTACTAGATGTGCTAAAAAAGTCACTTCGTTAACTTTGCGGCACCGAAGACGCAGAATGCTCTTCAATACAATCCCGCGTTCCTGCATGGTTAAGTTGAATTGAGCAGACGTGCCCCCGGGAGGCGGCGGTCTGGCCGAGGGGATGGGTGAAGACGAATGACACAGCAGACAGCGAACGGGCGGACCTTGTATCGGGCCTACGTCGCCTCTACGGCGCTCGTCGGGATCTCGCTTCGGGCCCAGCAGCGCCCGAGCGTCCTGCATCTCGCAGAATCCCCGGCGATGCTGCGCGCGCACTGGATGCGGTGTCTTGCGCTAGCCATCGAGCCGATCGCTTCGCTCCTGAGCCGGATTAACCGTCGGTTTACCAAACAGGTTCGACGGCTCAGGTCGATTGCGCGGCTGCGGCGGCGTGGGGTCGCGCTAGCGAGTGCTGCGGCTCTGATGGCGCTCGGACCGCTCGTGTCGGCCCCAGCGACTGCAGCAGGAGGAGCCGGCGGTGGCACCGGTGGCACCGGCGTCGCTGGCAGTGGCGGCGCAAGTGGACAGGATTCTTTCGTCGGGACAATCGATGCCGTAGGCGGAGCAGGTGGGAACGGCTTGGTAGCTGGTGCCGGCGGCGGCGGCGGCGGTGCCGGTGTCAGCGGTGGTGCCGGTGGAACGGGCTTCGGTGGAGCTGCCGGTGGCGGCCAAAGAGTCTACCAGGCATTAAATGCAGGTTCGAACGCTGGCTCCAACGCAACGCTAGGATCGAATGGTGGAGGGGGGGGCGGAAGCGGTGCATCCTCATTCTTTTTCGTGCCTGGTGGAAATTATGCAGGTAACCCGGGTGATTTTAGCCTCAGCGCCGCGGCAGGTGGTCGCGGTGGCGCCGGCAATGGGACTGGAAGCGGCGGCGGAGGTGGCGCAGGTGGATCGCTTGTTGTTCTTGGTCCCGGAAGCACATTCACTCAACCGGCTGGGCAGATACAGCTCATAAGGGGTGGAATTGGTGGGATAGGTGGCGCTGCCGGGGGCGGCGCAGGCTCCTACGGCGGCAATGGTGGCGACGGCGGAACTGGCGTCGTATTCGGCGATGGCGGCAGACTGATTCTGAATGCCGGTGCGAGGTCCACTGGCGGTAATGGCGGGGCTGGTGGGGGCGCTGGAGCAGGCGGTTCGGCTGGAAACCAGGGATCGGGCGGCGCTGGTGTGGTCGGGTCGAACCTGACGATCGATATGACGGCGGGTGGTGCGCTCGCAGGTGGCGCTGGGTCGACGAACGGCAACGCGGTAACCTTCCTCGCAGGCACCAACGTACTTAGCCTCGGTGCAACGGCCACGGGGGCCACGCTCACTGGCAACCTCGCGGTAGTTGCTCAAGGCAGCACGCTGCAGATCAATGCAGCCGCAGGCGGCTCGACGCTCGCCAACGTCATCACCGGAGCGGGTGGATTAATCCAGAACAGCGCCAACACGCTGACGCTGACCGGCGTTAACACTTATACGGGCGGTACAACGCTCACCTCCGGTATCCTTAGCATCGGCGCCGATGCTAATCTCGGTGCAAACAGTGGTAAGCTGACGTTCAACGGCGGCACGTTGGAGACGACTGCCAACATCACTACTGCACGGGCGGTCGCCATCAACAACTCTGGCACGGTGCAGACGGATGCAGGCGTTGCGACGACGTTTACCGGTGTTGTCGCCGATGGCACCGGCGCGGGTACGCTCACCAAGACGGGCACTGGCACCTTCACGTTGACCGCGGCCAACATCTACACGGGCGGCACGACTAACGCGCAGGGCACGCTGATCAACAACGGTAGCCTCGTCTCTCAGGTGACGAACTACGCGAATGCAATCTTTGTCAACAACGGCACTTTGGCGGCGAACCACACCAACGCTGGAACATCGACCAACAACGGCGCGATCGGCGGTACCGTCACCAATACCGGGACCTTCACTAACTCTGTCAGCGGTGTCGTCAGCGGTAAATTGTTGAACAGCGCCGGGACCGCGACCAACAACGGCATTCTCTTCTCTGAGGTGACGAACAACGTGGGCGCAATCTTCGTCAACAACCGCACGGTGTTGGCGAACCACACCAACGCTGGAATATCGACCAATAACGGCACCATCGGCGACGTCGGCAACGGCGGCAGCTTCACCAATAACGGAAGCGCCGGTGGCGTCGGCAACAGCGGCAGCTTCACCAATAACGGAAGCGCCGGTGGCGTCGGCAACAGCGGCATCGCAACCAACAACGGCAGGATCAGCGGCGGCGTCACCAACACCAGAACCTTCACCAACAGCGCGTCCGGTCTCGTCAACGCCGGGCTGCTCAACACCGCCGGGACCTCGACCAACGCCGGCACGATCAACGAGGGTGCTACCGTCAACGGCGGCGTACTTACGACCAGCGGGAGGATCAACGGGGGCGTCGTCAACGTCGCCGTCGTCAACGCGCAGGGTACCATCAATGGCGACGTCACCAACAGGGCCGGCTCCACCTTCACGCTCACCGGCGCGCTGACCGACTACGGAAACGGGGGCGCGATGGGCATCGGCCGTCTGACCAACGACGGCACGTTCGACCTCGGCGGCAGGAACCTGACGATCGGCTCGCTGGCAGGGTCCACCCCCGGCGCCACGATCGCCAACGGCGGCATCCTCACCACCGGGATCGACGGGACGAGTTCGGAGTATGCCGGCGGGATCGTCGGACTCGCGACAGCCCTGACCAAGCAGGGTGAGGGCACCTTCACACTGTCGGGCAACAACACCTATGTCGGGATCACCACGATCCAGACTGGCACGCTGGCGGTGTCCGGAGCTGGTATCATCAGCAGGTCGAGCCAAGTCCTGAACAATGCCAACTTCACCATCGCCGCGGGCGGACAGGTGACGACGCCGACCGTGACGAACAACGGCACGTTCTCGACGGCCGGGCTCGTCAACACCGCGCTCTTCACTAACAATGCTAGTGTAAATCTGACAGCCGGCACTCTATCTGCGACGACGTTCGCCAATACAAGCGACGGAGTCAACGGAACAAACAGCGTCTTCAACGCCCAGGGGGGGGCTATATTAAGCGGCACTTTCCAAAACAATGGTCAATTTAATTTGCTCGGCGATGTCGACGGCTCGGTAGCAAATTTTAATAATGCTGGTAGCTTCAACCTTGCAGCGAGCAAAACGCTCTCGGGAATCGGCACTTTCGATAACTCAGGTACAATTGGCATCACGAGCGGCGGCCCTTTCCAAAGCACGATCGGGGCGGCAAGCTTTAACAACGGCTCCACCGGCCGAATCAATCTGGCTGGCAACGTCGATCCGGCAGGTAAGCCGGTGACCACCGACTCCCTGACGTTGACCGGCAATTACCAGGGCACTCCTGGCTCGCGCATCCTCGTCGATGTCGATTTGACGAGCGTTGTAGGCACGCGCGCTGACCAGCTTCTCGTAAAAGGTTCGGGCGGCGGCACTACGACGCTCGTTCTGACTCGCACTAATCCGGATGCGCGAAGCGGAGTGTTCTTCTCAAATCCGATCAATGTCGTGTCCACGGCCGGCGGCAAGATAGATCTTAGTGTCCTGGATCCGGCCGCTAGCCAGCCTGGAACCATTCAGGGCAACGGCTTCATCACGTACAAGCTTCAGCAGAGCGGCGGCGACTATCAGATCGTTTCGCAGATCAGACCTGATCAGGCAGCCACCTCCGTAGCAGGCATCACAGGCCTGATTACTTCACTCAATGTTGGTTTTTTCCAATCAATCAGCGCGTTTATCAGCGGCCCGGCTGAGCACAAGATCTGTACGGAGGAGTTAGGTAACGCCAAGCTCTGCGAACAGCCGAATTCGACCTCCAGCGTTGGTGTGACTTCGACGGGCAAGAGCTGGGCGCAGCTCAACCAGCAGGCGGCAGCCGCACCAGTTGCAGCCGACGCTAATGTGTCCGGCATCCTGCCCGACACTTACGGCCTCGGGCTGTGGGCACGCGGCTCCGGCGGCGAGACCACCATCCGCTCCACCAGCACGGCAACCATCGGCGGAACGACGTTGCAGGGCGACAATCGCACCCGTATCGGCTTTGCTGGTATGCAGTTTGGTGGGGACTTCGCGGTGTTCAACATCCGCGACACCGGATTCAACCTGCACATGGGCGTCACCGGCGGTGAGATCTACGCTAACGGGCGCGAGCTGCTTTCCTCGCAGGCGACCGGCGCTTTCAGCGTACCTTTCGTAGGCGCCTACGCGGCGGTGACCAGCGGGGCATTCACTTCCGACATCGCTTACCGTCACGACTTCTACAACGCCCGGATCAACGACACCGCCTCGGGCGTCATGCAACAGCGTCTGTCCATAGGCTCCGACACGGTGGCGGGTTCGGCCGGCTATCGCATCGACCTACCGGGTCTGTTCGGTGGCGATCGAGCATATTTCCTCGAGCCCTCGGGCTCCATGAGCTACACCCAGACGCGGATCGGCGTGCTCGGGGTGACCGGCGGCGCACTGTCGTTCCAGCCGATCGACAGTATCCTGGGGCGCTTCGGCGTCCGGGCCGGCACGACCTTCGTGGCGGGCGAGACGCTGGCGGTGCAGCCGTTCGTGACGCTCAGCGTGTGGAACGAGTTCGCCGGTAACGCGGCGTCCCGCTTCACGGCCGCATCGATCGCCACCGACGCGAGCAACTTCGTGCCGATCCTGACCAACCGAGTCGGAACCTTCGGTCAGGTCGGCCTCGGCATCACCGGCCAGATCCTGGGCACGGATCTGCTGGGCTACGTCCGGGGTGATCTGCGCTTCGGCGATCGCATCGACGGCTATTCGATCAACGGTGGCGTGCGCTACCCGTTCTGATGCCACGCCTCCTTCGGCCTCGACCGGAGGGGGCGTGCTCTAACCACGGGAGCTTTAAATATTCTTCCCGCACCGTGTCCCGAAAAAGATGTTTTCCGATGCCCAAGATTGTGTCGTCCACGCCGGGGAGCCGGGTATCCCGAACCCTGGTCGCGCTCGGCTTCTCCGTTGCGATTATGGCCACGGTGATAGCTCTGGATGGCGTTCGGGCACTGGCGCAGCCGGCGAAAGTGGCTCCTGCAGCGCAGGCGCCAAAGCCTGTCGCGGTGCCGATCGAACCCGGCAGTACCACAGCAAGCTTCGGCGATTGGATTCTGCGCTGCCAGCGCGGCGGCGGCGACAAGCCGGTGCGGATCTGCGAGGCTGCCCAGACCATGCAGGTGCAAGGGCAGGCACAGCCGATCGCCCAAATCGCTATTGGTCGTGTTAGCTCGGGCGAGCCGTTGCAGGTGACCGCGATCCTGCCGCCCAACGTCGCCCTGCCAAGCAGTGTGAGGGTGCTGACGGATCAGAAGGATACGGCAGGCTTCGAGTTGGCTTGGCGGCGCTGCCTGCCCGGCGGCTGTGTGGCCGAGGCTGGAGTGCGTGAAGAGGTCCTGCGCCGGTGGCGCGGGGCCGCCGAACCAGGTCGGATCACCTTCAAGAACGCCGCCAGCCAGGATGTCGCCATCCCGCTCTCGTTCCACGGCCTCGCCCAGGCCCTCGACGCGCTTGCTAAAGAGCCGACTTGAAGTCCCTTTCGACATCGCGGCTTCTCGGTCGATGCGTCACCGAGCCGTCCTCTCTGCCGCTCCCGCTCTATGCTTAGCCGGCAATAGGCGCTTGACGAGGTTGATGGGATCGCAAGCATCAACACGCACCATCCGCGACGGAACGTGATTGTATCCGATCGCCCAAGTCGGCTGCCTCGGAGTCTGCGTCGACTCCGCTGGCTTCGCGCGCGTCGGCTGCATTGTCGATGTTCAGGTTGTCGAGAACGATAATTTCGCTGCGTATCAGCATCGGGACAAGGGCCTCGATGGCAAAGGAGTGGAAGCGATCATAATTGGCGTAGCCATCGGCTATTGTGTTGGCAGCAAGTCGTTGTTCCACAAGTCGGCGTTCCTATTGGTGGTGTTGTAGTTGCTGTGCGGTACGAGGACCGAAGAATCCTGTCGCGCGAAGCTTGGCCGCAGCATTTGGTCCGATGCTTGGGTGAAGAGTTGCCAGGAAATCGGATGCTGCTAACTGAGTTCGCTCAATCCGCCTGACTCGATTACGAGTGCCGATCGGCAAGCACCATTTCTCGCTGCACAAATCGCAGCCACTTGGCGTATGATGTGGCGAGTCGTCTGTGCGACGCAGAGGCGGGCACACACACGGTACAGGTGAAGGGCTTCAAATGGATAGCGGAAGGATCAAGACCTTCGCTTCGATCACTGGGCTCTTCGCTACTATTGTAGGCGTTGGGGCTTACGCAATCGTCAGCCTAACGCCCAACGTAGATTACACGCCACCTCCAAAGGGGTCCTTCCTCCAGGATCCCTCTCAGAGCATCGCATCCACCCTTGCGCCAACGAACGCAAACGAGGGATCGACCATTCTGCCACCTATTTTGCCACCGGTTCGAAGAGGGGGCGCTGAGATCGCGGCAAAGCAGGCCGGCGACAGTCAGGACGCAACACAAGGCCTAGCCGCTTCCGAGATGGCAGAGGACCGCTCTTCTCAAATTCTCGAACCGCGCCGATCCCAGCGCATGTCTGCAGCACCCGCGTCACCCACAACCCTGCCGAGCCTATCGCGTGCGCCAAACGTCCATACGACCCCTCCAATGCGCCCAATCCGCCCACAGCCCGCAAACGTATTGACACCCTCAGAAATTCTCAGGCTCAAGCGTTCCTTAAGACTGACGCCTGAGCAGGAACAACATTGGCCGCCGGTTGAGGCAGTTCTTGCTGATATCGGTGCCCAGCAGATGATACTGGCTCGTTCCGGACAGAACACAGCCGATGCGTTTGGTTCTCAGACGTCCATGCGAATTTACTTTGCTGCCAAGCCGTTGCTGGGATTGATGCGTGAGGACCAGAAGGCACAGATCCGCGTACGAGCGCGGGCTATGGGTTTGGAATCAATCGCATCATACCTGTAAACAGGTACTTCCAGTCTTCAATGTTCTGTGTCCGATGGGTCAGGCTTCTGTTTATCTGCAGCCAAATATTAAAGAAAGTCTTTGAAATTCATAATTCGGATGGGTTCAGGTGGGTGGCATTAGCCCCGGATTGATTCAAGGGCAGTCCTGGGTTATCATAGATCTTGGAATTCGGAGGAGGATCGGAATGTTCCGTACCGCGACTGCGATGGTGATTATCGTTTCCGCATTTGCGCTAGGTGCTGAATCGGCGTCCGCGCAGGTCAGCGTTTCTTCGAAAGAAATCCGGCTCGAAACGGCGCGCCAACATATGAAGAATGCCTGTCAGCCTCTAGAGGCTATTCGGCAGTTTAATAGGGCATACCGCTGTTATTCTGACGTTACGGCGTTTTTGAGTGACTCGAGGATTGTAAGGATAGGTCTCGGACCGGCCCGTCCAATCCGCGTTGCCTCGGCCGGGATCGATTTCCAGGCGTCTTTTGCATCAACTCGGCAGCAACGCTCGGCCTCGAGCCTCTTAGCATCAAATCACATTTTATTGGGGGTCGGATACTAATCGCGGGTGCGAGAGACGTTCGATCTATGTCGGCAGCTTTAGCAGTCAAGAGTTGATTGCGCGAATTAAAACATTGCAATTTAGGTTCATAGCTATTTATCGGCATATGGGAAGCTAAGAGTTTCTAACGAAACCGTCTGCATTGGTTGAGTGTGACGAGGGCGCAGGCGAGGGGCGTGAAAGCGAGATGGGTGACCGCACGGCGCTCGTAGCGGATGGCAAAGCGTCGGGATCACGCTAGCCACGCCAGCGTACGCTTGACGACCTAGCGGTGGCGGCCCAGGCATCGACTGCTTTCGACGCCCCGGCGCGCAATGCGGGGCACGATTCCACAGGCCCGACCTCCCAGCGGCAACGGCGGTGATCGGAGGCTTTTTCGCCGTGCAGCTTGCCCGGTCTGTGACGTAGGCGTCCATGGCGACCCGAGCGCACCGGCGGGATCGCGTCGAGCGTCGCAACGAGTTGGGTGATGTCGTGAGTGTTGGCCCCGGTCAGGACAACGCCGAGCGGCGTGCCGCGGGCATCGACGACGAGGTGGCGCTTTGTACCCGGCTTGCCCCGGTCGGTCGGTCGGGTTCGGACCGGTCGCCGCCCCCTTTTATGGATGGCCCGCCCGTCACCGGGCTTCATTGCTAGAGCGGCATCCGATCAGGTTGGATCATAGGCGTCGTATCCCGCGGCGGCGATGCATCTCCGGCATTCGTCTGGTTTGAAGGCCGCGAAGGCGTTTCGGATGGCGTCCCAGAAGTCGGTAACGGTGCACTTTGCAGCCGATCAGAGCGTGGCCTTGAGCTTGGCGAAGGCCATCTCGATCGGGTTGAGATCGGGGCTGTAGGGCGGAAGGTAGAGCGGTCGGGCACCGGCGGCCGTGACGGTGGTGGTCTTCCAATGTCCGATCGGCGCCGCGACCCGGCAACGCTCGCCGCGCGGGGCGCGTCCGTAGCGGCGGGCCATGCTGGTGTTGGCCGCGGTTTCGTCCAGGAACACGAGGGCGTCTGGGTCGAGGTCGAGTTGCCCCTCGAACCATGCCTCGCGGGCGGCTTTCACGTCTTCCCGAGCCTGCTCGGTCGCGTGGCCGGTGTTTTTTTTCGCGTGATGCCATGACTCTTGAAGAAGCGCGACAGGCTGCTCACCCCGACCCGCAGGCCGCGCTCCGCCAGCTTCTCCTGTAGCTCCGTCAGGAAGATCGTAAGCGGTGTCTGGAC